>NZ_BAAGTL010000001.1:0-694345 GCF_054781935.1 Rheinheimera gaetbuli | reverse complement strand
CTATGCGAGAGTAGTTCACCGCCAGGCTCCTCATCAAGTAAAAAGCCCGTCTCGAAAGAGTCGGGCTTTTTGCGTTTACTTACTACAAAACCACAAATATTTGCTGAAAAACTCGACAAACGCCGGCTAAAGATTAACACTGAAACCACTATCAAAAGGAGTTGGTTGTGTCGTTATCTTTCTCTGTCAAGCAACATGTTTTTCATCTGGTCCTGCTCATTGCATCTGTATTGTTATTGCAGAGTTTAGTTGCTGTGTTATTACTGATATGGCCCCGGCCGTTTATTTTAAGCGCTGTTATCCTCGTGTTTTCTGCAGTACTTGGTATAAGTACTGTTGTTGTGCTATTGCGAAAGCAACATACAAGCCAAGCTGAAGAGCGCTGTGCAGTTAACAAAGCACTTTCTGCGCTGGAGGTGCAGCTTGAACAACAAGGCGATCGCAATACTGCAACGGCTGAACGTTTGCAGCTGTTGCATACCAAGATAACCCAGTTACATAAGCGAGATGCCGAAATACGTCATCTTGTGCGGGTGCAGGGCCTGATTGATCACGAGCTTGCAATCGGTAACCGCGTTTTTTTTGAGAGTAAACTGCAACATTACCTTGATGATGTCACTGAATTCGAAGAAGGGGCTGTGTACATTATTCAGCTTAGCCACCCAGAACCCGGTCGAGCTGGCGTTAAACAGCTACAACGGTTGCGGGGCTGTGTCGATATTCTCAATGCATTGGCTGCAGATTATCCAGAAACCGTACTAGCCCGGTTATCTGAAAATGATCTGGTGTTTATGGTTTCCGGCATTGTCGGCCGTGAGGTCGACAAACTGGGTGACCGCATGGCAACCTTATTAAGTCGTGCGGCTTGTTTCGCCGACTGTATTGAGCTTGATGTATTGCACATAGGCTATGCGCCTTACCAGCGCGGACAAACGTCGTATCAGATTTTGTCTGAGGCAGATATGGCACTGCGTACTGCTCAGCTGCAGGGGCCGAACGCCGCCCATGGTTTCATTCAGCAGCAGGATAAATCATTGGCAAAAGGCTCTGTTTGGTGGCGTTCAGAGTTAAATCGTGCCTTGCAAGAACACCGCTTTAGCCTGAGCTTTCAACCGGTGTTTTCCTGGCAGGATGGTGAGGTGTTGCAACATGAAGTGCTGATCCGCTTGCAAAGTAGTGATGGTCAGCAGGTTCCTGCAGCTGTATTTTTGCCGATGGCGTTTAATTGCGGCTTGGCCGGGCAAATAGATCAACATGTGTTACTGAAAACAGCCCGTTTGTGTGCGGCAGATTATCGGCATCAAAGTCGCTGTAGCGTAAACATCAGTGTGCATGCGTTGCTGGATAACCAATGGTGGCAGTGGCTGGAACAAATGTTGATATCGGGTCAGATCGATACGCAACAATTCGCACTGGAGATAGCAGAGCACCACTTAATTAAGCATTTTAAAAAGCTTCGTATCAAACTACAGAAGCTACACAAAGCTGGTTTTGCGCTTATTGTTGATCAGGTGGGCCTAGTTATTGATAACGCAATCTATGCCGATGAGCTACCGCTGGAATCTGTGAAATTACATCCTTCCGTAGTACGAAATATTGACAAACACCTTGAACAGCAACTTTTTGTTCGCGGACTTATTGCTGGTTATGCAGGTAAAGGTATCAAAGTGATTGCCACTGGTGTCGAGTTGGAGAGCGAATGGCTTACGTTGCAAAAGTTAGGTATTGCCGGCGGCCAGGGGTTTTATTTCAGTCAGCCATTGAACCAGATAATAGCGCAAGGTCAGTTGCAGTAATTAATTTTCGATAGTGCAGTCCTTGCAGTCCTTGCAGGCCGCCAGTATGAAAAAAACTAATACGCTTTACGGTGGGTGACAATTTGTTGTGTGCTACCAACCGCACTAAACCCGCCAGCGCTTTTCCGGTATACACAGGCTCTACGTAAAGCTGTTGTTGCGCCATATCCTTACAAAATTGCAGTAATTCGATATCGAAACGCGCATAGCCCGCACCAACATAGTCGTTAACTAACTGCCATTGCCGTAATGGTTTTTGTTCAGGTAATAATTGTCTGATACGCTGATTAAGTGAATCGTCTTTTACCACGGTCAGCCCAAGCACAGTGGTGTCATAAGGCATTGCTGAGTTTGCTATAAGCCCTGCAACGGTGCCACCACTTGCTGTTGCACAGCACACTAAGTTTGCTGTGCCGCCAGGCGTTGCTGCAAAATCAAGATCGGCAAAGCCGGCAGCGCCAATAAGTGATGAGCCACCTTCAGGTACTGCCAAGAGCTGTGGGTGTCTAACTTGCAGTCTGGCTATAAATTCCGGGTCATGGCGTTGACGGTAGTTAATGCGGTCAATGGCAATCAGTGCCATGCCGCGCTGCCGGCAATAGTCCAGCGTCGGGTTTTTGCTATCCAGCTGTTCGGTTCTTACGTACGCCGTGCTTTGTAATTTAAGCAGTTGGCAAGCCGCAGCTACCGCAGCCAGATGATTGGAAAAAGCACCGCCAAAAGTAAAAATGCCGGCTTTGTTTTGCTGTAATGCTTGCTGCAGCACATAGCGTAGTTTCAGGATCTTGTTGCCAGATACGGCATTACAGCCCGTGTCTAAATGACATAACCATATTTCAACCTTATTGCCACTTAGAAGGGGGTGGTGTATTTGTTGCCAGCGAAGCTGCGGCTGCCAAAACTGAATCGATGATGAATACAACATAGCAAGACGCATGACAGTTGACTGAATTGCCGTTAGTATAACGATATACACACAGCGAACGGTAATTTATGCTGGAAAAAATAAGCAGTTACTTCAGGCGTAAAACTAATAAAGCTCCACAGCAACTTGCAGTATATCTTACAGCAGACACAGTTAGTTTGCTGAGGGTCAGTGCTCGTAAGGTCAGCCAATGTACTACTGTCAGCTACAAACCTGAGCAGTGGCAGGCTGCTGTGCGCACTGTTGTTGCTGATTTGCCTGCTGTCGCTAAATTAGACGTAGTACTGGCACCAGAGTTTTATCAGTTGGTGCAGCTGGATAAACCGGCGTTAACAGAAGAAGAGCTGCGACTGGCCTTGCCATGGCAAGTAAAAGATCTGGTAACGATACCGGCTGAGGATATGGTTGCCGACTATATCGACTTACCCGGCCAAAGTGCCCCGCAAGCGAAAATTAATGTGGTTGTAGCCCGGCTAAGTTGGCTAAAACAACTGGTGCAGTGCATCAGTAATAGCGGTTTACAACTGAGCTCGGTGCAACCTGCAGAGTGGCTGGCACATCATCTGATAGCGGCCAGCCCGCAACCATGCATGCTGATTATTCATCAGCCAGGGCAGGAAGTGTTGTTGCAAATAGTCCAGGGTGGCCAACTGTATTTCTCCCGACGCACACGCGGTTTATACAACTTGCATTTGCTTAACGCGCAAGACGCCCGCAGCGATATGCTAGAACGTTTGCTGCTGGAATTGCAGCGCTCAATGGATTATTTTGAAAGTCAGCTTAAGCAACCTCCTGTACGTGATATCCGAATTTTGGCACAACAGCCGGACTTTCTGTGTAAGCTGCTCTCAGAAAATGGTTTTGTCCGGGGTGAGCCTCTGGCATCGCCGCTGCAGTTGGGAGCCTATAGCAATGAATTTGTTCAGTGCTGGCCGGCAATTGCTGCTACGGTGTCCAGGGAGGCGCAGTCATGATTAAACAGCGCGTTAATCTTTATCAACCGGTACTTCATGTGCAGCGCCAGCTACTTAGCTTGTCCAGGCTGATTTATGCCTGGCTATTGCTGTTTGTTGTGTTGGCTGGCGTGTTTTATCTGTTGCAGCAGCAAAGTCAGCGACAAACACTGCAACTGGCTGAGCAACAAAGGCAAATGGATACTGCGCAACAGGAAATTACCATGTATCAACAGGCACTTGCGCAGCGCCAACCCGCGCCAGCACTGTTGCAGCAACATCAGCAGTTGCAACATAGCGTACAGCAAAAGCAACAGCTGCTAAGTTATTTATCTGGCCAACAGCAACAGGCCAGTTTATTTTATAGTCCGGTTTTACAACATCTACAGCAGATAGACCGCAGGGAGCTTTGGTTAACCGCATTTTCGTTGCAGCAGCAATACAGCAGCTTTGCCGGTATTGCCTTACAGCCGGAGGTTGTGCCGCAGTGGCTGGCAGAGTTAGGCAATTTGCACTATTTTCGTGGCCAGCGTTTTAGTCAGATTGACTTACAACAAGTAGCAGACAAACCCGCGGTCAGCTTCTCGCTTTCAGCACAGCCAGGAGAGCTGCGATGAATCAATGGCAGCAGTTATCTGAGCGCTTTAATCAACTGCAACAGCGTGAGAAATGGTTAATAACCGCCAGCGTGATGTTTTTAACCTTTTGGCTGGCATTTAATTATCTGCTTGAACCCACTTGGCAGACAATACAGAAGTTACAACAACAACAGGGGCAACTGCAGCGGCAATTGGCTGATATTCAACAGCAAACGGTGCAGTTTAAAGCCCAGCTTGGTGTTGATCAGGACGCTGGATACCGACAGCAAATTAGTACGTTGCAACAGCAGCAGCAGCAATTAAATGCGCAAATCCGGCAAAGCGCCAGCCATTTTATTGGTGGCGAACAAATGCTTAGCATGCTGCAAAACATGCTAAGAAGCAGTGATGGTGTGCAGGTTAAAAGTTTAACCAGTGCACCGGCAGAACCGGTAAAGCTGCAAGGGCAAACGGCAGAAGATGCCGCGTTACTGTATCAGCATAAGCTAACTCTGGTACTTACAGGCAGTTATGCCAAGTTGTATCAGGTGCTACTCAGAATGGAGCAATTGCCCTGGCTAATCAATTGGGCTGGTTTGCAGTATGAAGTAACGCAATATCCCACCGGGGAATTGAGTCTGCAGCTGATTACAGTGAGTGAACATGAAGATATTATTCGTCTCTAGCTTTTGCCTGTTGTTCAGCCAGGTTGTTATAGCTGATCCCACCCGTCCGGCACCAGGCTGGCAGATAGCTACAGAGCAAGGCAACGCCGGGGCCGTAGTAGAAGCATTAAAGCTGCAGCTTATTAAAGACAGCCCACAGGGTAAAACGGCACTGATCAATGGCCAGTTGCTACGCAAAGGGCAACAAATTAGACAGTACACTGTACAGGATATTAGCGAGCAGCAGGTCATTCTGGACGTTAACGGTGAGCGGCATGTGTTGTCATTACTTAATACAGCGATAAAACAATATGAATAATGGTGTGAAAAGTAAAAAGTTTTGGCTGCCAGGTCTGGTTCTGCTTAGTGGTTGCCAGGCATTAGAGCCTTCTAAAGTGCCGGCCCAGGCCTCTAAGCAATTGCAACAAGCGCAACAGGCTGCACCGCAGCAACAAGCGGCAGCCCCGACGCCACCGGCGGCAGTAACCCGAGATCTGCTAAGTGGTAGCTACACCCCGGTTATGCCAGAGTTGCCGCGCTTTAATGTATCAGCAGTACAGGCTGATGTTGCTGACGTGTTTCAGTCTTTAGTTGCCGATACACCCTACAGTGTGCTGTTGCACCCGGACGTAAGCGGTTCTATTACATTACAGCTTAAGCAGGTGACCTTACCGGAAACGATGGCTTTGGTAAGGCAGCTATATGGTTTTGATATCCGCCAGCAGGGATTGGTATATAAAGTGTTTCCGGCCGGCCTGCGCACAGAGAGTATTGCCGTTAATTATCTGATGTTGCAGCGGCATGGCTTTTCATCTATTGCAGTAAACTCCGGTGGCGTATCACAGGATAACCAAAGCAACCAGAGCGGCCAAAATAATCGCAACAACACGTCACAGGGTAATACAAATCAGGGCGGTTTGGGTAACCAAAGCCAGTCGCAATCAGGCCAGCAACAATTTAATGGCAGTGCTATTCAGAGTGAAAGCAAAACCGACTTCTGGAAAGATCTGGAGAAAGCTGTTGCCAGCTTGCTGGGCAACAAACCTGAACGCATGGTGGTAGTGACGCCACAAGCGGGTTTGGTTACTGTACGTGGCATGCCGGAAGAAATTGCTGCCGTTAAGGCTTTTCTTGGCCAGTCAGAGCAGCACCTGCAACGCCAGGTCGTACTGGAAGCAAAAATTATTGAAGTGACGTTAAATGATGAGTATCAACAGGGTATAAACTGGCAAAATGCCATTATGAACCTGCGTAATACCAGCTTTAACTTTAATAGCAGCGGCGCTGTTGCCAGTAATGCTATTAGCTCGTCGCTGGGCGGTGTAACGGCTATTTCATTTAATAACGCCGATTTTAATGGCGTGATAAATTTGCTGGAAACCCAGGGTAATGCGCAGGTGCTGTCCAGCCCGCGGGTTACCGCGATGAATAATCAGAAAGCGGTAATTAAAGTTGGGCAAGATGAGTATTTTGTTACCGATGTCAGTAGTGACACCACCATTGGTGCCGGCGGCACTACCAGCACGCCGAATATTTCTCTGCAACCATTTTTCTCTGGTATTGCGTTAGATGTCACACCGCAAATTGACGAAAACGGCAGCGTTATTCTGCATGTACACCCTTCGGTTACTGAGACCGCAGAGCAGAACAAAACCATCCGCTTTAGCAACGAACAAATAGTGCTGCCACTGGCGCAGAGCAATATTCGCGAGTCAGATACCATTATCCGTGCCCGCAGTGGCGAAATAGTGGTGATCGGCGGCCTGATGCAAACAGTGACCAGCGACAGTGAGTCGCGCACACCGGTGCTTAGCGCTATTCCGTTGCTGGGTAAGTTGTTTACCAGTGTTAACAAGGTAGAACAGAAAAAGGAGTTGGTGATCTTGCTTAAGCCGACAGTGGTGGCTGATGGCGTATGGCAGCAACAATTGCAGCAGTCTGCCGAATTTATTTCTGACTGGTACCCGAGATAAGCTATGTATCAGCGCCATTTTCAGTTGCAGCATCTGCCGTTTGGTTTAACACCTGACACCCGGTTTTTTGTGCCGTTGCAACAACATCAGGACGTATTGGCCGTACTGAAAACCGCACTGAATGCCGGCGAAGGTTTTATTAAAATCAGCGGTGAAGTAGGCAGCGGTAAAACCATGCTCTGCCGTATGCTATTGCAGCAAGCTGAGCACGACTGGCAGCTGGCCTACCTGCCTGATCCCTGTCTTACTCCTCTGGAGCTGCGCTGGGCTTTGGCGCTGGAATTGGGCTTGCAGTATTCAGGTAATATAGATCCGCCTCAGTTGTTGCAATTGCTGCAGCGCCAGCTAATGTTGCTGGCGGCACAGGGCAAAAAAACGATTGTTTTACTCGACGAAGCGCAGGCGCTGCCTGATGACACGCTGGAGGCATTGCGGCTACTCACTAATCTTGAAACCGAACAGCGTAAGCTGTTACAGGTAGTATTATTTGGCCAGCCCGAATTAAACCGCCGCTTGGGCACTTATCGTTTTCGCCAATTGCGCCAACGCATCACCTTTTCCAGCCACCTTAGCCTAATGAGCCGCAAACAAGTTGCTGCTTATTTACGCCAACGTATGCAACAAGCCGGCGCCAGTGAAATGCTGTTTCGCCCGGCTGCTGAAACAAGTATCAGCCGCTACAGTCGTGGTATACCGCGGCTGGTCAATGTTCTGGCGCACAAGGCGTTGTTGCTGGCATTTGGCGAAGGCCGTGCTGTGGTAAGCTCGCGCCATGTGCGTCTGGCTGCATTGGATACAGAAGATGTATCGTCAAAACCAAAAGCCTGGTGGTGGTATAGCCTGCTGGCAAGCACACTGGTAACAGCCGGTGTCGCGGTTGCGGCCTGTTGGCCAACCGGAGCGGCATTATGAGTGTGCTAAATAAAATGTTACGTGATCTGGAGCAGCGGCAGCAAAGCGGCAACGCAACATCAGCGGCCAAGCCAGGTAGCAGTATCAGCCGTGACGATAGCAGGCCACTGTGGTTGAATGTACTGCTATTACTCAGCGCTATGTTGCTGTTGTTCGCCGTGTATGCCATTTTAAACCGCCCCAATGTAGCGCCTGCCCAGCCTGACGCTACTCTGGTTGTTCATCCTGACACTGAGTCTGTCGGGCCTGAACTGCAGCCTGCAACTGAGCAATCGCTTTTAACACTAGCTACTGAGCCGGCCACAAGGGTAACGACGCAGGAGCAGCCTGTGGCGTTGGAAGCGATAGCTGAAACATTGGGAACAATAGCGGATAGTCAACCGGTTGTTGAGCTTAACGTAACAGCAGCAACTACGGAAACGGCTATTGATGTTGCCGTCAGTGATAACAATATGACCGCCGCAGCCAGACCGGCACCAGTAAAAGTTGAAATACAACGGCCATTGCAGACGCCAGCGCAGAAAGCTATTGCTCTGCAGCAACAGGCTGTGCTGGCAGCGCAATCGGGCCGCCTAATGAACAGCGTCAGTTTGTGGCAGCAAGTACAGGCACTGGCACCGCAGCAAAGCCAGGCTTACACATCGCAAGCCCGGCTTTGGGGGCAAATGGGCCAGCCGGAGCGGGCACAACAGATTTTACAGCAAGGGCTAAACGAGGGCGCCGACTCAGCAGAGTTGCGTTTACTGCTGGCGCAACATTATATACAGCAGCAACAATGGGCGGCAGCAGATGCAGTACTGCTGCCCCAGTTTGACTTGTCGTTGTATCCGGAATATTACGGCCTAAAAGCCACTGCAGCCCAACAACTGGGGGATAGCGTCGCGGCGCAACAATGGTTTAGCCGGCTGATAGTGCTGCAGCCGCAGCAGGCGCGCTGGTGGTTGGGGGCGGCCATTGCTTTTGATCAACACGGACAGCGCCAGCAGGCGCAGTTACATTATCGTCAGGCGTTGCAGTGGGGCGACACCCTGTCTGCGGACAGCCGTAACTATATTCAACAGCGTTTAGCTGCAACAGAGTAGGCCATGCTAAGACCACGTTTAAAAATGCGTTTGGGTGATTTACTGGTACATGAAGGCATTATTTCCGCTGACCAGCTACAACAGGCCTTGCTGCAGCAACAGAGCAGCGGCCGTAAGCTGGGCGCCACGCTGATAGAGATGAAATTTTTGTCGGAAGTGCAGTTGCTGCAGTTTCTGGCCCAACAACTGAGTGTACCCTTTTTAGATATCGCCCAAAAACAAATTGAACCCAAAGCGGTACAATTGCTACCTGAAGTGCAGGCCAGACGTTTTCGTGCTCTGGTGCTGGAGGATCATGGTACGAAGGTCATGCTGGGCATGAGTGACCCAGCCGATCTTACCGCGTTAGACCAACTGGCAGTATTGCTGGCGCCAAGGCAAATTGAGCTGGTGGTGGTGCGCGAAAGCCAGATTATTGAAGCGTTCGACAGCTTGTACCGGCGAACTAAAGATATTGAAAGTTTTGCCACCCAGCTAAAAGCTGAGCACGGTGAAGACAGTGCCACAGATTTCTCTGCACTGGATGAACTTAATGATGCTGATAACACTATTGTTAAGCTGCTACAGTCAATTTTTGAAGACGCGGTGCAGGTAAAGGCCTCGGATATTCATATCGAGCCGGATGAAAAGGTGTTGCGTATCCGTCAGCGGGTAGACGGCGTGTTACAGGAAAATACTCTGGATCAGGTCAGTATAGCGTCGGCCTTGGTATTACGGCTTAAGTTAATGGCAAACCTGGATATTTCAGAAAAACGTTTACCGCAGGATGGCCGGTTTCAAATAAACGTAAAACAGCACCAAATTGATGTGCGGATCTCCACCATGCCGGTGCAGCATGGCGAGTCAGTGGTTATGCGCTTGCTTGATCAGTCTGCCGGCCTGTTGCATTTGGAAGAAACTGGCATACCCGCACCCATGTTGGCAAAATTGCGCCGAATTATACAAAGCCCGCATGGCATGATTTTGGTTACCGGACCGACCGGGTCGGGTAAAACCACAACGCTGTATGGTTTACTAAGCGAACTCAATAAGCCCGGCAGTAAAATTATCACCGTGGAAGACCCGGTAGAGTACCGCCTGCCGCGGATTAACCAGGTGCAGGTTAACCATAAAATTGGCCTGACATTTGGCAATGTGCTGCGTACCACTTTAAGGCAAGACCCCGACATTATCATGGTAGGTGAGATGCGCGATCAGGAAACTGCTGAAATGGGCTTGCGCGGCGCCCTAACAGGCCACCTGGTGTTATCGACTTTGCACACGAATGATGCGGTAACCAGTACACTGCGGCTAATTGACATGGGCGCGGCGCCTTATCTGGTTGCATCGGCTTTGCGGGCAATAGTGGCGCAGCGTCTGGTGCGGCGGTTATGCGACTACTGCAAACAGCCCTACCAACCCGACGAGTTAGAGGCAAACTGGCTACGCCACCATAAAGCCAGCACTGCAGCCAACTATTGGCATGCGCCTGGCTGCCAGTCGTGCAACCATTCTGGTTATAAAGGCCGGTTAGGCGTGTTTGAGTTACTGCTGATCACCAAGCCATTAGCAGATGCTCTGCGCCGTGATGATACCGTGGGCTTTGCTAATCTGGCTCACCATAGTGAAGACTTTACCAGTTTGGGCACGATGGCACTGCACTATGCCCAACAAGGTATTACCAGCCTGGATGAAGTAATACGGGTATCTGAGTATCTTGATAATGAGCCCATTGAAATGGCTCAGGGCTAAAGCATGGCGCAATTTCGTTACACAGCACGAGATCAAAACGGCAATGCCGTGAGCGGCCAGTTAGAGGCAGGCAACGAAAGTGCAGCCGCCGACTTACTGCGCCGGCGCAGTGTTATCCCGCTTACCATAGTGCGGCAACAAGATGCACCGACAGACGCTCAGCCCGGTATTGCCTGGTGGCAGCCTAACGTATCATTAACTGACCTGATTATGCTGTCGCGGCAAATGTACTCGCTTACCCGTGCTGGTATCCCAATAATACGTGCTATTGAAGGGCTTGCTCAAAGCACCAGCTCTAAGCGGTTGCAGTACGTGTTAACCGAGCTGGTGCAGCAACTGGAAAATGGCCGCACTTTGTCGCAGTCGATGGCGGCGCATCCTGCAGTATTCAGCCGGCTGATGGTCAGTATTGTTAATGTCGGAGAAAACACCGGCCGGCTGGACGAAGCCTTTTTACAACTGACCTATTATTTTGAGCAGGAGCAGGAAACCCGAAAGCAAATTAAACAAGCTACCCGCTACCCGATTTTTGTGCTTATTGCTTTGGTAGTGGCGATGTTTATTCTGAACTTGCTGGTGATCCCGCAGTTTGCCAATATGTTTGCCCGCTTTAACGCAGAATTACCCTGGTCTACCCAGCTATTGCTGGGCAGTTCAGCATTTTTTATCCGCTTTTGGCCGCTTATCGTGCTGTTTATGCTCGGTGCTGCCTTTGGTTTGCGCGCCTATATAAAAACGCCTGCTGGTCGGATGGTGTGGGGCCGCTGGAAAATCCGCTTCCCTATTATTGGCAATGTCATCTATCGCGCCACATTGGGGCGTTTTGCCCGCAGTTTTGGCATGATGTTAAAGGCCGGTGTGCCAATGACCAGTGCACTAACGCTAGTGGCCGACGCGGTTGACAACGAACATTTAGGCGAGAAAATTCGTGAGATGCGGCGCAATATCGAACGCGGTGAAAGCCTGCTACGGGTAGGGCAGCAAAGCAAAATGTTTACGCCGCTGGTGTTACAAATGCTGGCGGTGGGCGAAGAAACCGGCGCCATGGATGATATGCTGTCTGAAGTTGCCGGTTTTTACGAGCGTGAAGTCGCGTTTGATTTAAAAAGTTTAACTGCCAAAATAGAGCCGATACTCATTAGCATCGTAGCGGTTATGGTATTAATACTGGCATTAGGTATTTTTACGCCAATGTGGGATATGCTAAACGCCTACAAAGGCGGCAGCAGTTAAGCTGGATCAAACTGCGAATGTGTAAATGTGGGTGTAATTAATAATAATGGCGATATACTAACAATAACAATCAGATGGAGATACAAATATGAAACGGCAATCAGGTTTTACTTTAATTGAGCTGATTATTGTCATAATCATTTTAGGTTTACTGGCAGTAACGGCCTTACCACGGTTTTTAAATGTGACTGCACAGGCAGAAGATGCATCATTAGAAGGCATAGCCGGAGGCTTTGCCTCTGCAGTTGGCTTGGTGCGGGCAGGTTGGGAAGTTGCTGGTCGCCCAAATGACACAGTGACCAACATTACCCAAGTTAATTACGATGGTATTAATATTGGGGTTGATGGTTCTATTGGCTATCCTTCTGGTAACCCATTGACTGATACTTTATCAACTACAGTTTTAGATACAGATTGTGAGTTCCTGCTTGATAATTTGTTCCAGCAACAATTACAAGCCAGTACAACTTTTGCCGCAACTGAACAGATTTTCGTCCGAGTAGCTGGAAACGTTTGTTTTTATCACCAGACCGCTGGTTTAACTGCAGCGCCAACTGGTGTCGCAGGCAACAATTCCTTTTCTTACAGCCCGGCAACTGGTCAGGTTACACTTAATTTAAATAAGCCATAAGTAAGGTTTAGTAATGAAACGCAGCCAAGGTTTTACATTAATAGAGCTAATTATTGTTATCGTGATTCTGGGTATTCTGGCCGTAACGGCAGCGCCCAGGTTTTTAGATTTCTCCGGTGATGCCAGACAATCGACTTTAAACGGTGCTCGTGGCGCCTTAGAGTCAGCTGGAGCCTTGGTATACGGTAAATCAATAATTGCTGGTTTGCAAAATGGTGATGCTTGTTTAGCGGCCAATGGTAACGTAGTACCGCAAACTGCGGGCGCTTGTGGTGCTTTAACAGGCGTGGTTGAGGGCTTTCCTGCTGCAACTGTGGCCTCTATTCGTGCTGTTGCGGAGCTAGTGGTTCCAGAATGGGATGTAGTTGTAGGTACTGGGGCCAATTTGCCAGGTTTTGGTGCCACGGCTACGTCAGTAATCGTTTCGCCAGCAGGCGTTGTTGTTGAGCCTGCAGAAGCTGATGCTTGCCACTTGGTGTATCAGGAGTCTGTGGGCGGTGGTGCCAAACCTGTAATTACTGTGCACGCAAATGGCTGTTAAGTTACAGGTTATATAAATGAACAACGCATCACACAAAGGCTTTACCTTAGTTGAGCTGATTGTGGTGCTGGTAATCATCGGGGTACTGGCGGTAAGCTTAGTGCCCCGTTTTTTTTCTGCTGTTGGCAGTTCTGAATATTTGTATCAAGACCAGCTGCTAAACCTGCTGCGCCGCGCGCAAATACAGGCGATGCAATGCACCGACTGTGCAACACCGGCAGTTAGCCTGACAACAAACTCAGCGCTTATTGGCGCAGCCAACTGCGATGATGCCGCCAGCGCAGTGTGTATTGCTGCGCGCGATGCTGTTAGTTTTACCCCAGCCACAACCATTAGCTTTGATAATCTTGGCCGGCCAAATTGCAGTGCCGGCAGCTGTACTATAGGTGTGCAAGGCGAGACTACACTTAACGTCTGTATTGAAAGCGAAGGCTATATTCACCCATGCTAGGCAGGCAGCACGGCGTTACCTTAATTGAATTAATTGTCGGCATAGTGGTGCTGGCCATTAGCCTGAGTATTATTACCTCAGTGCTGGGCCCGCTGTACGTAAAATCTGCCGATCCCTGGCATCAGGTGCGTGCTGCTGAATTGGGCCACGGCCTGATGAATGAAATACTGGGCAAAGCCTTTGATGAAAACAGTAACCGCAGCGGTAGTTTATTGCGTTGTGATGAAGCTGGCGCAGCGTCTTGCACCCTGGCTGCCAATTTTGGTGCCGATTGCGCCAATGGCAGCAGCAGTTGTCCGGGCGGCCCCTTTGAATCGCGCAGTCAGTATGATGATGTTGATGATTTTCATGGGCTTAATGCCAGTGGTGACCAGATTAACAATATCTTTGGCAATGACCCGCGTATGGCAGATATTTACCGTAGTTACCAGTTACAGGTAAATGTAAGTTACGACGATGCGCTAACCAAGCGCATCCTGATCCAGGTAACCACCCCTACCGGCGCGGTGGTAGATTTTGCCGCTTTAAAAGGAAACTGGTAATGCGCAGTCGCGGTTTCACCCTGGTCGAACTGATTGTCACTATGGTATTGCTGGCCATACTGGCCGGTGGTGTTAGCAGTTATCTGGGTATTGGCGCACGGATGTATTCAGAAGCGGCAGAACGCGAACAAATATTAGGCCAAAGCCGTTTTGTTGCAGAGCGGCTGCTACGTGAAGTGCGCAATGCTGTGCCTAACAGCTTGTTTCTGGCAGCGGCCGGCGACTGCCTGATATTTTCGCCAATGTTATACAGTGGCAGCTATATCAGCTTACCCTTTGATAGCGCAAATGATCCGTTTAGCGTTATCAGCCGGGATTTAGCCGCCATCAGCCCGGTAACATTTTTGCCTGGTCAGCAACCCACGGTGCTGGTGTACCCGCGCAATATCAATGATGTCTATGTGCCCGGGCCAAACAGTGGCGCCGCGGCTGCCCTTGCCGAAATTAGTACTGTTGACGCCAGCAATGCCCGTTTTACTTTACGTTTGGCCAACGCCAGCTTTCGTTTTGCCCGCCAGTCGCCGGAGCGGCGCTTTTATATTGCCGACGCGCCGGTAAGCTACTGTCCGGTGCCAGATGGCAAGGGCCGCTACAATTTATTGCGCAATGGTGTATTAATGGCTGAAGGGCTGCGCAGCAATAATGTATTTCGGGTAAGTAATGCTGTATTAACGCGCAATTCAGTGGTGAATATTTTTTTGCAGTTTGGCGCCGACAACAATCCCGACATGTTTTTTAACTATGAGGTGCATATTGCCAATGTACCCTAAATTGCAGGCCCAGCGCGGCAGTGCGTTGGTTATTGCGGTGTTTATTATTGTGCTGATGCTGGCGCTGGTACTCAGTTTATCGCGTTTGTTGATTAGCGGCAGTGAAAGTGTAGTGTATGAAGTGCAGGGCACCCGTACCTTGTTTGCTGCACAAAGTGGCTTAGAATTGGCGTTGCCGCAGTTGTTTCCTCTTGCAGGCCCAGCCGACTGTGGTGCGGTCACAAATAGCATTAACTTTAGCGGTGCGGCACTGCAAGGTTGCAGCACACAAATAAGCTGCAACGCATATAGCGATCCGACTCCGGGCGCAACGCCGCTGTACCGGCTTAGCAGCACGGCCAGTTGTGTTGCCGGCGGTTTCACTACCAGCCGCACAGTGCAGATAGAGGTACGTTGATGTTTAGCCGAAGCGTTTGTTATGTGTTGCTTATTTTCGTCATACATTGCCTCGGCATTGGTTTTGTTAATGCTGAGCCGATTGCACACTGGCAAATGGATGAAACACAGTGGACAGGCCAAAGCGGCGAAGTGTTGGATAGCTCTGCGGGCGGTAACCATGGTACAGCGGTAAATGGTGGTTCAACATCCGCTGCGTTGTTATGCCGCGGTGGTTGGTTTCGGGGTGAAGGCTATAACGCTGATCCGAATAACACCTATTACCCGGCGAGATACTATGTCAGGGTGCCCGACAGCAATAATTTATCACCACAAACGTCCGGCGCGAATGCCGCTGTAACTATAAGTGGTTGGTTTAAAACAGAAATAGCGGACGGTACTATTTTACACAAAGGTGAAGGAGGCGATACTCAGGAATACAGGGTTTTTATCGAAGGCAATAATTTAAAACTGCAAATATGGAATCGCTTTGGGTCTAGTGGTGTTTTAACATTAAACTACGGCCTTAACACTGGGCAGTGGTATTTTTTTGCCGCCGATGTTCAGCGGGTTGGCGGTAGCAGCACTGTACGGGCAAACTTGCGGTTGTACAGCAATAGCAATGATAGTCTGCTGGCGTCAGCTTCAGGACAAGGTAATCTAGACCAAACAAATAAGAATACTTCTGGTGATGTGTTTATTGGCGCTGTCAGTTATGGCGGTACGCCTACAAATTATTTTGACGGTGTAATTGACGAGCTAAGAGTGTATTCCGGCTTACGGAGCAACGCGCAAATCCTGGCAGACAAAAATACAACCCGTATCTGTGCCGGCGCTTTGCAATGTCTAGCCGATGATTTTAGTGCTGGTGTGTTGGCAGACACCTGGGTTACCAGCCGAAGTAGCGGTAACTTCACGCCGAGAATTGAAAATGGCTGGTTGCGCTTGACACAGGCAGTAGGCAACCAATCTACCTCAGCAACGTATCAGCGGTTGTATCCTGCGGCAGATAACCTGTTAATTGTAGAGTTTGATTATCGCGCTTACGGCGGTAGCGGGGCGGACGGTCTTGCGGTTGTGTTATCTGACGCCACAATTACACCGCAGCCAGGTGCTTTTGGCGGCCCACTCGGTTATGGCTATAAACCAGGTATTCCGGGCTTTTCCGGCGGTTGGCTGGGATTTGGTTTAGACGAATTTGGCAACTTTTCCAATGAAGGCGGTGCAGGTAATATCGGCAGGCGACGGCAATCCGTCGTTATTCGCGGTTCGGGCGAGGGTACCTCAGGTTATCGTTATCTTCGCGGGACCTGTAACAATGGCACTACAAACCAAAACGGCAGTTGTTTATCACCTGCTGTTGATGGCAACCAGAATACGCCACACCGTTACCGTTTTATCGTAGACTCAAGACAAGCCGGCAGTACCCAGGTGTCGGTTGAGCGAAATACTGGCAGTGGTTTTGTTACTTTAATTGCGCCTTTTGATGCACAAAGCCAGCTGGGGCAGGCACCCGTGCCAGATAACTTCTTTTTATCTATTACTGCTTCTACCGGTGGTTCTACCAACATTCATGAGTTGGATAATCTGAGCATTTGTGCGCTGCGCTCCTTGCCGGTTGGGCAGCAGATAGACCATTTTGAATTTGATTACAGTGGCCAGGCGCTAACCTGTAAACCGGAAACCTTTACCATACGTGCCTGCAAAAACCCCAGCTGCTCAGAATTAGTTACCGACCCGGTCAGTGCAACCTTAAGCCCGGCCGGCAGCGCCGGTGTAAATTGGTTGGGCGGCAACACTATCAATTTCAGTGGCGGCACTACCACTGCCAGTCTGGCCCGCACTGTAATTGGCAGTACTACAGTCGGTGTATCCGGCTCGATACCGTCAACCCGGCCTTTTAGTCAGACTCTGTGCCGGGCCGGAAGTGGCGCTTTGTCTGCTGCAGCCTGCAACATCAGTTTTGCCGACAGCGGCCTGCTGTTTGAGGTGCCAGACGGTATCGCCAATCAGCCACAGCAAAACATCCTGTTAAGTGCAGTGCGCAAAGACAACGCCAGCCAGCAATGTGTGCCTGCGTTCGCCAATGTCAGCCGTAGCGTGGCTTTCTGGAGTGACTATATTACGCCTGATGCCACCGGGCGGCCCGTTTCTTTGCCTGTTATTGTCAATAACCAGAATGCCGGCCTGACAGAGGCAAACAGGCAAAGTCAGACATTGGCTTTTAACGGCCAGGGGCAAGCTAGCATAGACATTAACTATGCGGATGCCGGCCAGGTCCAGCTAAATGCCCGTTATACTGGTGGTGACGCGACGGCTGACGCGGGCTTGATCATGAATGGTGCAGATCAGTTTATCCGCCGGCCGCTGGGGTTGTGTCTGCAAACGGGTGGTGAATGTGCTGCCGGTGATGCCAGTTGTCAGGCTTTTCGCCGTGCAGGCGAAGCGTTTCCGGTTACCATCAGTGCCCGTGCCTGGCAAAGTGGCAGCGCTGATATTTGTGCTAACCCGGTGACACCTAATTTTACGCAAAACGCCATTCCATTAAATCATAGCCTGGTGGCGCCTCTGACTGGCGTGGCAGGGGAGGTTACAACCACGGCGTATAATCATAACCGTCAACTGCAAGCGCAAACGGCTGTGCAGCAGGCTGTATCTGAAGTGGGTGTATTTCGCTTTGGTACCGCAGCATTTAATTATCTGACGATGGCAGATGCTGTGCCGGCTGCCGAGAGTGCGGCTACAGGCCGCTTTTATCCAAAAGACTTTCTGTTGGCAGACGCCAGTATCACGCCGGGCTGCACTAGTTTTAGCTATATGCAACAGCCTTTTGCTGCCGGTTTTACACTAACCGCCCGCAATATGCAAAATATCACCACCCAGAATTACACCGCCAGTTTCGCCAGTGCGGTGAGTTTACTGCAAGCAGAAAATGATAATGATGGTACTGCGCTGACCGCCAGACTAACCGGTACCGTTAGTCCGCCATGGCAGCAGGGTGTGTTAACTTATGCGGCACCGGCGCTGCAGTTTAATCGTGCCGATCCTGCCTTACAGGATGGGCCATATTCACAGCTTCGCTTGGCTGTACAAGCGTTGGACAATGACAACGTCAGCATTGCTGAAGCTGATGTTAATGTAGATACTGCCGGCAATTGCGTGGCTGCAAATAATTGCACGGCGAAGCTAATCGGTATTACAGATCTGCGCTACGGTCGGCTGGTAGTACAAAATACCGCCGGGCCGGAAGAGGAACCGTTGCCGTTGGTGTTTCGCACAGAATACTGGAATGGCAGCGCTTTTGTGCCCAATCTGGCGGATAACTGCACCCAGGTTGACCCACTGTTATTGACTAACCCGCCCGGTAATAGCCCGCTATTAGCATTTGGCGGCACGGCGCAAACGATGTTAAACGGTGAAATAGCCGCCGGGCCTGTCTGGATAGTACCGAACGGCAGCCCAGGTAACTGGCGGGTAGAATATCAGGCACCAGAGCACTTGCGTTATCAATGGCGCACTCCGGTACCCCCTGCAAGAGCTTGCGAGCTGGCTGGAGTAACTTACCAGCAATGTCCGCAAGCCGATATTATGTTTGGTCGTTTTCGCGGCAATCCACGACAAATTTTTTGGCGCGAACGCTTTCAGTAAAGGTTCAGCTGGTGTCGTTATGCTGCGCAGCGCAAGCACCAATAGATAAATAGCGGCGGGGCTTGGTTTAATTGCATAAAAATGTAAGATAAAGCTATTCACTTGGCGGGGAGTTACATAGAATAACCCCAGCACTAATTACTACCCATGTGACGCCACAGCTCAGCGCTGTTGAGTGGTTGTTCGGCGCTCTGGCTAATAAGGATCCGGTTCTTTCATGTTTAATAAATTACGTGGCCTTTTTTCAAACGACTTATCTATCGATCTGGGTACTGCAAATACACTGATTTACGTAAAAGATCAGGGCATAGTGCTGAACGAGCCGTCTGTTGTTGCTATCCGTCAGGAACGCGCAGGCGGGCCAAAAAGTGTGGCGGCCGTCGGCCATGCAGCAAAACGCATGCTGGGCCGTACGCCGGGCAATATTAAAGCCATACGGCCAATGAAAGATGGTGTAATCGCCGACTTTTATGTGACCGAAAAAATGCTGCAACATTTTATTCGCCAGGCGCACAGCAACAGCTTTTTGCGCCCCAGCCCACGTGTACTGGTGTGTGTGCCATGCGGTTCTACTCAGGTAGAGCGCCGCGCTATTCGTGAGTCGGCACAAGGTGCCGGCGCCCGCGAAGTATACTTAATTGATGAACCGATGGCAGCGGCTATTGGTGCTGGCTTGCCAGTGTCAGAAGCAACCGGCTCTATGGTCGTCGATATCGGTGGTGGTACGACCGAGGTTGCCATTATTTCCTTAAACGGCGTTGTTTATTCATCTTCAGTGCGTATTGGTGGTGACAAATTTGATGACGCCATCGTTAACTACATTCGTCGTAATTACGGCATTTTAATTGGTGAAGCCACCGCTGAGCGGATTAAAACTGAAATTGGTTCGGCTTACCCCAGTGATGACGTGCTGGAAATTGAAGTGCGTGGCCGCAATCTGGCTGAAGGCGTACCTCGTAGCTTTACCATGACCAGTAATGAAATTTTAGAAGCGCTGCAAGAGCCATTAGCAGGCATTGTCAGTGCGGTAATGGTCGCATTGGAGCAATCACCACCAGAGCTGGCGTCAGATATTTCAGAGCGCGGTATGGTTTTAACCGGCGGTGGTGCGCTGCTGCGCGATCTGGACCGGTTATTAATGGAAGAAACCGGTATTCCGGTAGTGGTAGCTGATGACCCGTTAACCTGTGTCGCCCGTGGTGGCGGTAAAGCACTGGAGATGATTGATATGCATGGTGGTGATGTGTTCAGTTATGACTAACTGACACTGACAGCTGTGCCAGTAATAGTATGAATGATATTTATTTTCGGGGTCCGTCATTGCCACTGCGGTTACTACTTGCCGTTGTGTGCAGTGTCGGCCTGATGTTAGTCGATCGTTACACCGACAGCTCTACTCAACTCCGCAGTTATCTTACCTCCGCCGTTAGCCCGTTATTCTACGTTGCCAGTTTGCCACAAACCTTGTTTTCCGGTGCGTCTGAACAATTTATGTCACAGCAAACGGTGCTTGAAGAAAACAGCCGGCTAAAAGAAACCTTGTTACAGCAAAGTGGCCAGTTGCAATTATTGCGCTTTTTGCAGCAAGAGAACGACAAACTGCGCGCATTGCTTGGGTCTGCAGCGCAAATTCAGGGCGAGCCGCTGATCGCCGAAGTGCTGGCAGTATACAGCCACCCGTTTAGCCATCAGGTGGTGCTGAACAAAGGCTCATCAGATGGTGTGCAGGAGCATCAACCGGTAATTGATGATCAGGGCGTGGTCGGACAAATTACCAGCCTGGGCCCGACCAGCAGTCGGGCAATCTTAATTTCAGACAACACCCATGCACTTGCAGTGCGTACCGAGCGTACCGGCGTACGGGCTATTGTTGAAGGGTTGGGGCAGTGGGATTCATTGCGCGTAATGCACTTACCACATAGTACCGACATCCGTGAAGGTGACCGTTTGCTAACCTCTGGTCTGGATGGCCGCTTCCCTGAAGGTTACCCGGTGGCCCGGGTAACCCGCATCAGCCAGGATGTCAGTCAGCCGTTTATGGTGGTCTATGCTGAACCCTTTGCGCAGTTAGATCGCATCCGTCATGTCCTGTTGCTGGCACGACGCCAGGTGGTTACCGACGTTGACCAAACGCAGGAGCAGCCATAATGCACAGACCAAAGCGGTTGGGGTTCATTTATTTATCGTTACTTATTGCGCTGTTGCTTACGGTAATGCCGATGCCACAGCTGGTTAAACTGGCACGGCCAGACTGGGCTTTGCTGGTATTAATGTACTGGACCATGGCATTACCGCACCGAGTCGGCATTATAACTGCATTCTTCACCGGTTTTATTGTGGATGTGTTGGTTGGCACTGTGCTGGGTGTTAATGCGCTGGCATTTTCAGTGGTTATTTTTGCCGTGGCACAACATCATCTTAAAATCCGTAACTTTTCGGTGATCCAGCAGTCATTACTGCTTGGTCTGTTACTGGCGCTGTATCAATTGTTGCTGTTCTGGTTAAGTCATTTTCTCACCGGGGTGTACTTCCGGCCACAATACCTGTGGCCGGTACTTACCGGCATGCTGGTATGGCCCTGGTTATTTTGGTTATTGCGCCGCTACCGGCGCCAGTTAAAAATACAATGAACCCTTGTTAATGAACTATCCTGACATCGCACTGGCTTCGGCCTCTCCCCGTCGGCGTGAACTGCTGACTCAGCTTGGCGTAACCTTTGAACTGGTTAGCGCCGACATCGACGAAACACCACTGCCTGATGAACAGCCGGCGGTTTACGTGCAGCGGCTGGCGCAACAAAAAGCCCGGGCTGGTTTGCAGCGCTTGCAAAGTAACAAGCCGGTATTGGGCGCCGATACTATCGTTGTCTGCGACGGAGCTATACTGGGTAAGCCGGCTGATTTTGACCACTTTAACCAGACGCTGCAGCAGTTATCCGGCCGCAGCCATCAGGTGATGACGGCTGTTGCCTTACTGGATGCAACTAGGCAGCTTAGTGCTTTGGTCTGTACTGAAGTGTGGTTCAGGCCGTTAAGTGCGGCAGATATTCACAGCTACTGGCTTAGCGGTGAGCCGCAGGACAAAGCCGGTGGCTACGGCATTCAGGGGTTGGCTGGAAAGTTTATTCCGCGTATACACGGTAGCTACAGCGCCGTGGTGGGACTGCCACTGTTTGAAACCGAACAACTGCTACAACAATGGCAGGAGACACAATGAGTGCCGAGTTACTGTTAAACGTTACCCCCAGCGAAACGCGGGTAGCACTGATCGAAAACGGCGTGCTGCAGGAACTGCATATCGAGCGCCAGGCTAAGCTTGGTCTGGTGGGCAACATCTATGTGGGCAAGGTCAGCCGGGTATTACCTGGCATGCAGGCGGCTTTTGTCGATATCGGTCTGGACAAAGCCGCATTTTTACATGCTTCTGATATTGTACAGCACGACCCTATTGCCGAACTGGACGGTAAGCCTGCAGCCAGTAAAGATATCCGGGTGCTGGTGCGTGAAGGCCAGTATCTGCTAGTGCAGGTGGTTAAAGACCCGCTTGGCACCAAAGGCGCCCGCCTGACAACCGACATGACATTACCGTCGCGCTATCTGGTATTTATGCCCGGCTCGCCACATGTTGGCGTGTCGCAACGGTTGGAGAGTGACGCCGAGCGCCAGCGGTTAAAAGATATTGTCAGCCAGTATCTGGATGACAGCGGCGGCTTTATTGTGCGCACTGCTGCTGAGGGAGCTGGCGCAGACGAGCTGGCACAGGATGCCAAATTTCTGAAAAAACTCTGGGCTAAGGTGATTAAGCGCAAGCAAAAAACCCGCAAAGAAGGCGTAGTGTATGAAGATTTAACCCTGACTTATCGCATACTGCGTGATTTTGTCGGTACCGAGCTCGAGCGGGTAAGGGTTGATTCTAAACTGACGTTTCAGCAGCTCACTGCATTTTGCGAAGAGTTTATTCCGCATATGACGCCGCTGTTAGAATACTATCCTGGTGAGCGGCCCATTTTCGATATGTTTGACGTTGAAAATGAAATTCAGCGTGCACTGGAGCGCAAGGTTCCGCTAAAAAGCGGCGGGTATCTGATTATCGATCAAACCGAGGCAATGACGACTATTGATGTTAACACCGGTGCCTTTGTCGGCCACCGGAATCTGGATGAAACCATCTTTAACACCAATACTGAAGCTACCCAGGCCATTGCCCGTCAGTTAAGGCTGCGTAATCTGGGCGGTATTATTATTATCGACTTTATTGATATGCAAAATGCTGAGCACAAAAAGCGCGTTTTCCACAGCCTGGAGCTGGCACTGGCACGCGACAGAGCCAAAACCAACATTCATGGCTTTTCTGCGCTGGGGCTGGTTGAAATGACGCGCAAAAGAACCCGCGAAAGTCTGGAACATATTCTCTGTTCTGAGTGTCCAGTATGTGAGGGGCGTGGCAGTTTAAAATCGGTTGAAACAGTGTGTTTTGAAGTGTTGCGTGAAATTGTACGGGTAAACCGGGCTTATGCGGCTGATAAATTTGTGGTGTATGTGTCTCCGGCAGTAAAGGATGCACTGACTAATGATGAATTTCATAGCCTGGCTGAGTTGCAGGTATTTATTGGTAAGCAAATCAGCATCCAGACCGAACCTCTGTATACGCAGGAGCAATTTGATGTGGTGATGATGTAGTGCAAGCAAAACGGCTTTGTTTTTACTGTTTACACAAGTTGTGGCTAACACTGGCAGTCTTGCTGGTGCTGCTGGCCGTGTGTATTACCGTAATGCGTTACAGCCTGCCCTACGCTGACAACTACAAGCACCAAATTGAACAACTTATTAGTGAGCGCTACAACGCTAATGTGCGCATTGGCAGTCTGAGCGCTGGCTGGCAAAAATTCGGCCCGGCGCTGCTGTTAAATAATGTTAGCCTGTACGACAGCGCCAATGATTTGCAACTGCATATTGACGTAACCGAGGTTAGGCTAGACTTCTGGCGCAGCCTGCTGGGGCGTCAGCTTACGGCGCGGCATTTTCAGCTTAGCGGCCTGCGTTATTATGTTTCCGCCGACAGTTTGCTGGCCGGTGATAACAGCGCCAGCCTTGACGCCACCCCAGTGCTGGACGCACTTGAAAACCTGTTTTTCCGCCAGTTAACCTATTTTTCTGTGCTAGACAGCCAGCTTATAGTGCAAAGTGATGACACAGCCGATCTGACAATACACATCAAGCAGCTAGACTGGACCAACAGCGCCAACCGCCACCAGGGTTACGGTGAGTTTTCATTGGCTGGCGTCACAGCCAATACGGTGTCGTTTGTGCTTGATTTATATGGCCCAAGCCTGCCAGAAGCGTTTGGTCAGCTGTACCTGCAAAGCGATAAGCTGGATGTACTGCCCTGGTTTGCCAGCTTGCTGCCGCCCAGCCAAAAATTGCAACAGGCCAGCATCAATTTTAACGCCTGGGGCCGTATTGACCAGGGTACGCTGCGCCGGTTTCAGGTAGAACTGGCCAACAACAGCGTGAGCTGGCAACGTGATGGTAAAGATCACCGGTTGCAGCTTGGGCAGGGCCAGTTGTTGTGGCAACCTGATGCCGATGGCTGGTTGTTGTACTCCGGCGATTTAACGCTAAGTGCTGGTAAGCAAAGATGGCCTGGGTTGCAGTTTCAGCTGCGTCGCAGCGATGAGCAATGGCAGGCCAGTCTGAACCGCTTTGCGCTGGAAGCTTTGACACCGCTGGCAACTCTGTTGGCAGATGATATCGCACCATTGCAAAACATTATGCAATATCAGCCCCGTGCTGAGCTGACACAATTGCAATGGTATAGCGATGCAGGTCAGTGGTATTTCAGTGGTGATATTCATAACCTGCACTCGGCACCGCTGCGAGATGTACCTGGTGTCAGCAACCTGAACGGTGACTTTATTATCAGCGGCGATCTGGCGCGGATACAATTGCGCAGTAGTGCTGCGCAACTAAGCTGGGACAGCCTGTTTAACAACGCTACCGACTATGACGAGCTCAGCGCCAGCCTTTACTGGCAGGCTGGCCAACCAGACAAGCATTGGCGACTGAGTGTGCCGCAACTGCAGCTTAAAGCCGGGTCAATGCAGCTTGATGCCAGCTTGCAGCTGGATGATAAACTGCAAATGCTGGCAAAACTGCAACAAGCTGATGCCAGTCAGGCCGGCCGCTTTTTTCCGGCACCTTATATGCCTGAGCAAGTACGCACTTACCTGCAACAGGCGATTGTTGCCGGTACGGTAAGCCAGGCCACCATGCTATGGCACGGTGAGCCTGCCGGGTTTCCTTACCGCGACCAGCAGGGGGTGTTTCAGGTGCTGGCGCAGCTTGACGACGGCCAATTTGCCTTTGCACCAGACTGGCCGTTGTTAACTGATTTTAGTGCTCAATTGCTGTTTGATAATGCCAGCATGTCGATACAAAGTTTAGCCGGAGAACTGGCGGGCATTGCGTTGCAAGACGGCGTTAATGCACGAATCAGTAACTTATTTGCCGCCGATACGCTGGATATCGATATCAGTCGCAGTGTCGATGCTGCTGCGTTAACCACTCTTATGCTGCAGTCGCCACTGGCAGATAATCTGGGTAAAACGCTGGCGCATCTGGGCGCAACTGGTCAGCTGCGGGGGGATGTAAAGCTGGCAGTTGGCTTGAAGCAGCCCGGCGTGCATGCCAGTGGCACCGTTAGTTTTAATCAGAATGGCCTGACACTTGCTGCACCGGCGATGCAGCTACAGCAACTTAGCGGTGAACTACGTTTTGTTAATGAGCAGATCAGCGCCGATAACCTTAACCTCAGCTGGCGTGGCTTACCGCTAACAGCAACACTTAACGGTGCTAACAGCGCCGATGGTTACCAACTGGCATTGCAACTGCAAGGTGTGCATCAGGCGCAGCAGTTAACGCAGGCGCTACATGCACCTGCCACGGCCTTAGTAGAAGGTGACGCCGCCTGGCAACTACAACTGGCACTGAATTTACCCCACAGCGGTTTTAGTTACCATGCCCGGTTACAATCTGATTTAGCTGCCACTGAACTAAAACTACCTGCGCCTTATAACAAAAGTGTCGCCGACAACATGCCACTGTTAGTGACGGCAAGCGGCAATGAACAGCGCTCATTGCTGGCGGCGCACCTGCACGACAAACTGCATTTTCATGCCGAGCTAATGCACGATAGCCAGCAATTCAGCCGGGTACAGCTAAATGCTGCCAGCACGGATACTGGCCTGGGTAGCAGTGGTTTTAATGTCAGTGTTGATTTACCTCAGGCTGACTTTATCAGTTGGTTCGAGTTCATCCAGCAGCAATTTGCTGCCGCTAACAGTACTGACTCAACGTTGTTTCCGCCGTTAAACAAAGTGCAGGGCAAAGTACAGCGCCTTACACTGGCACCGGATATTGCGCTAAACAACACCGTATTCGAATTAGTGCAGCATAGCGACAATTGGCAGCTACAGCTCAATGGCACTGAAATTGCCAGCCGCTGGCAATTTGCTAAAACGGGTCAGCAGGAAATCAGTGCCACATTGGACTATTTGCACCTGCCGCTACCAGAACAGGTGACACGCACTGATGCCGAATTAGTGCGCCATCCGCAGCGTTGGTTATTGGATGCGCCACCGCTAGATATCAGCTGTGCCGATTGCAGTGTTGGCCCTTACCGGCTGGGACAGGTTAACCTTAAAGCGCATAGTGAAGGCCAGCAGTGGCTGCTAACACAGTTTGACGCGCGCTATAAACGCAGCCGGCTGTCGCTTAGCGGCCATTGGCAGGAGGATGCTACAGCCGGCGTAAGCCAGTTTAGTGGCGAAGTACAAAGCAATAATATTGGCAGTTTACTGCAGGAATACCAGCTTACAGCGGCGATTTCCGGCAGTTCAGCTGAGGTAAGTTTTGCACTGAACTGGCCTGGTGCACCGAACCAGTTTGCATTGGCCGATTTAGCCGGCAATGTAAACTACCGGCTTGGCGAAGGCTCGCTTACCGAAGTCAGTGATCAGGGCGCGCGTTTGTTTTCTATTTTTAGTCTGGATTCACTGCTACGCAAGTTACGGCTGGACTTTCGCGACGTCTTTGCCAAAGGCTTCTTTTACAACGGCATGAGCGGCAATCTGGCTATTTCGCAAGGCGTGGTACAAACCAGCGATGCGGCCATCGACGGCGTGCCCGGCAACTTGCAAATACAAGGCTATGCCGATCTGGTCAGCCGTGATATGGATTATCAAATGGCGTTTTCACCCAAGGTTACCTCCAGTTTGCCGGTGATAATAGCCTGGATGGTTAACCCGGCTACCGGGTTGGCGGCACTGGCGCTGGACGAAGTGTTCCAAAGTGCTGAAGTGATCTCAAAGATTAACTTTACCGTTACCGGCAGCTTTGACAAACCTGTGGTAACCGAAGTCAACCGTCACAGTAAAGAAGTGCCGGTACCGGTGCGCGTGGCGCAGCCTGAAGCCATTATAGAGTTGCCTGCGACAGAACAACCGGCGTCACAGCCAAGAGCACCACATGGCTGAAACCCACACAATATCTGGCGTTAGCAGCGCGGCCAAATGGCGTTTATCGGCTATTCAGCTAAACAGCACGCCCCAGCCAGAGCAAAATATGGCGGCGGTACAGCGGTATTTACAGCAATTAGATGACGCTTATGGCCGCGCGTTACCGCACCTGGTGGCCTTGCCAGAGTGTTTTGCCGTGTTTGGCGGTAGTGATGGCTTACAAGCAAACTATAAAGCGCCGCTGGGCCAGGGTGATATTCAGTTAGGTTGTGCTACGCTGGCGCGGCAGTATGGTGTGTATTTGCTGGCGGGCTCGTTACCCGTCCAATGCCAGGAAACCAGTCGTTTTAGTGCCTGCAGTATATTATTCGCCCCCGATGGCAGCATAATGGCCGACTACCAAAAGCTACATTTGTTTGACGTCGCGGTTAGCGACAGCACCGGCAGTTATCGCGAGTCAGCCAGTACTATGCCCGGACAAAAAATAACGCTGGCCAGCACCGGGCAGTTAAAGCTTGGCATGACGATATGTTATGATGTGCGCTTTCCCGGCTTAATGCAGGCTTTGGCCGCGCAAGGCATGAATGTACTGAGCGTACCGTCGGCCTTTACCCGGGTAACCGGCGCTGCGCACTGGCAGATATTACTGCAAGCGCGGGCGATAGAAAACCAGTGTTTTGTACTGGCGCCCAACCAAACCGGCGTTCATGCCAATGGCCGCGAAACCTGGGGCCACAGCCTGATTATTGACCCTTGGGGCCGTATTCTGGCTGATGCCAAAACTGCGCCAGGCTGGATATCAGCCGAAGTAGATTTAACCGATTGCAGCAGCCTGGCGCAAAAAATGCCGCTGTTGCAACATAACCGTTTTAACAGTGAGCTAAAACCATGACTGCACCAGAGCAGAACCTGATCACCGCCTCCGACCTGACTGATAAAGATCTGCAAGCCACGCTGGGCTATTTATTCGATCATCAGCTCGATTTTGCTGATTTGTATTTTCAATCCAGCGTACATGAATCCTGGGTGCTGGAAGACGGCCTGGTGAAAGACGGTTCGTTTAATATAGAGCGCGGTGTTGGTGTGCGCGCTATTAGCGGCGAAAAAACCGGCTTTGCTTACGCCGACAGCATTAGCGCTGCGGCGCTTAAACAGGCCGCTACAGCCGCCCGCGGTATTGCCGCTCATGGCCAGCACGGTAGTGTAAAAGCCTTTAGCAAAAGTGGTAACAGCAATATTTACCTGCCATGCGAGCCACTGCAAAGCTTAAGTAATACAGAAAAAGTAGCCTTGCTGCATCAGATTGAAACCTACATCCGTGCGCTGGACAGTCGTGCCGAACAGGTAATGGTAAGTTTATCCGGTGTGTACGAGGAAATACTGGTCGCTGCCAGTGACGGTACCTATGCTACTGATATCCGCCCGCTGGTGCGGTTAAATTGCTCAGTGTTGTTGCAACAGGGCGACCGGCGCGAGCGCGGCAGTGCCGGCGGCGGCGGGCGCACCAACTACAGTTATTTTACCGACAGCATTAACGGCGAGCCGCGTTGGCAACATTATGCCCGTGAAGCTGTGCGTATGGCGCAGGTTAATTTAACCGCCATCGATGCGCCGGCTGGCACCATGCCGGTAGTGCTTGGCAGCGGCTGGCCTGGCGTGTTATTGCATGAAGCGGTAGGCCATGGTTTAGAGGGCGATTTTAACCGCAAGGGCTCATCTACCTTTGCTGGCCGTGTTGGCGAGCAGGTCGCGTCTAAACTATGTACTATCGTCGATGATGGCACTCTGGCGCACCGGCGTGGTTCATTAAATATTGACGATGAAGGCGTGCCGGGCCAATACAACGTGCTGATAGAAAACGGCATTCTAAAAGGTTATATTCAGGACAAACACAATGCCATGCTAATGGGCGTAGCGCCTACCGGTAATGGCCGGCGCGAGTCTTTTGCTCACCTGCCAATGCCGCGGATGACGAATACCTATATGCTGGCCGGTCAAAGCGATCCGGCAGAGATCATCGCCAGCGTGAAAAAAGGCATTTATGCGCCCAACTTTGGCGGCGGTCAGGTAGATATTACCTCGGGCAAGTTTGTGTTTTCGGCCTCAGAAGCCTATTTAATTGAAGACGGTAAAATTACCGCGCCGATTAAAGGCGCAACGCTGATTGGCAGCGGCCCTGAAGCGATGCAACAGGTGTCGATGGTAGGCAATGATTTAGCCCTGGATGCCGGTGTCGGTGTCTGTGGCAAGCAAGGCCAAAGTATACCGGTGGGCGTAGGCCAGCCGACACTGAAGCTGGATGCCATGACAGTAGGTGGCACCCAGTAAGGTGGCCGAACTTACACACATATAAACAGTAAACAGAACAAATCACAGGGACATAACGCAAAATGGCAGCATTTGGCACCGTATTTACCCCCGAGATGATTATCTCGCGTTTTAACAACAACAGCTGGAGCACTCCAGAGATCGTCGCCACCGACAGCATTAGCCTGCACCCGGGCGCGCACGTGCTGCATTACTCCAGCACCTGCTTTGAAGGTTTAAAGGCGTTTCGCCATGCCGATGGCAGTATTCATATTTTCCGTATGGATAAAAACGTCGCCCGGCTGGCGCAAAGCAGTGACTTATTGTCGTTACCGAACATCGACGGCGCTACGTTAAGCCAGATGATTACTGACATTGTGCGCCGCTTTGCTGCTGATGTGCCAAACCCGCCAGGTTCAATGTATATCCGGCCAACCCATATCGGTACTGAGGCCTCTATCGGCAAAGCCGCGGCCCCTAGCCTGGAGTCGTTACTGTATGTACTGCTGTCACCGGTAGGTGATTATTTTTCTGGCGGCGCTAAGCCACTGCGTTTACTACTGGAAGACAATGCCCGCTGTGCGTCGCATATGGGCATGGTAAAAAGCGGCGGTAACTACGCCAGTGCATTACAACCTATTATGAAAGCCCGCGCGGCAGTGCAGGCTGACCAGGTGCTGTTTTGCCCCAATGGCGACGTACAGGAAACCGGTGCAGCAAACTTTTTACTGATCGACGGTAACGAGATTATCACCAAAGCGCTGGACAGCAGCTTTTTACACGGTGTTACCCGTGATTCTATCCTGACACTGGCGCGCGATCGCGGCATGACAGTATCAGAGCGCGAGCTAACGGTAGATGAACTGTTAGAGCGTGCGGCCAAGCCAGGCGCAGAAGCGGCCTTATCCGGCACCGCAGCGGTATTAACCCCGGTAGGTACGCTTATTCATGCCGGCAAAGAATATCAGGTTGGCACTGGCCAGGGCGGTAGCACTACCAATGCACTGCGTCAGGCATTGAACGATATTCAATGGGGTAACGCCGCAGATAAACACGGCTGGTTACACAAGGTGTGTTAAAACCTGCGATATACATTTAGGGGCGCATTTTGCGCCCTTTTTTATTTGTTAAAGTTACATCTAATTACAGACTGTTGACAAAGTTGTCGCTAAGGTTATTGTGTTTAAAAAATAACTGGGGTAAGGCTATGTGGCGCTGTGTTGTGGTTTGTTGTTTCACCTTATTGTTTGGCTGTGGCTCTGACCGGCAACCGGCTGCCGTGCCAGCACCTACGCCGACACCGCCGCCGGCGGCATTTAATTTTCAGCATCAGGGCTTAACGGGTATAACCGCCACCCGCTTATATCAGCAGCACGGCGTGTTGTTTGCCGTTAGCACCGACGGCCTCTATCTTAGTAACGGTGATGGCAACTGGCAAAGTGCCGGTTTGCAGGGGTTTGATCTGGAAGACATGGTGGCCATTAGCGAGCAGCACTTTATCGCCGCCACCTTTTTACAAGATGAGCAAGGCTTTCGCCAGCACCTGCTATTTGAAACCTATAACGCCGGTGCCGACTGGGTAGAGGTAAAGCATCAGTTTGGTTTACACGGCGAAACTGAAGCTATCTTCGCTTTGCTGTATGACAATAACGCTCAGCGTTTATATGCCACCGGCACCGAAGCACTGGCGTATTCGACTGATATGGGTATTAGTTGGCAATTGTTATATGGTACCTGGCAGGGCTTTGGCCAGGCCAAGTCGGCACTGGCATACAACCGCGCCAACAACGAAATCTGGTTTGGCGGCCAGGGTGCCATTGAAAATCCGGTGTTGCAGCAGGTTGTAGTTAAAGACGGTAGTGGCAGGCTGCATACTAATTTAATGCCGGCGCCATCGTCCATTTATGCGGTGCGTTTTGCCCCGGATAACCCAAACAGTGTCTATGTTAGCGGCGAGGGAGGGGTGGTACACAGTAGCGATAACGGCGAAAGCTGGCGCACTTTGCTGGGTGATAAAAACTACCGTTTTTACTTTGATGTCGCCATCGACCCGGCCAACCCGCAGCGGCTGTTTACCGCCGGCTGGAACAAAAACTTCGACGAGCCACAACCGCTGATTATCGAATGGTCTGACAATGGCGGTGCGGCCTGGCAGCAATATCAGTACCCGGCGCCGGCGTCGTTTTTCGGCGGTGTGCGCAGTATGCTGCTGGTACAGGAGCAAGGGCGTAATGTGCTGTACCTCGGCTTGTGGAAAGGCGGCATTATGCGCGTAGTGCCGAACTAAAACAGTGTTTGCGATGATTCAGGGGCGCAACTCGGCGCCCCTATTTTTAACGGTTGTGGGCTACTCAGTAATAATCAGCGGTTTAATTAACTGAAACAACTCGCGGTAGGCTTTGGGCGGTTGTTGTTTTTCCTGCTCTTTTTTCGCATTGCGAATAAGCTGGCGCAGTTGCTGTACGTCAACATCCGGGTACTCGGCAATAAAACCGGTTACGGCGTCGTTATCGGCCAGCAGTTTGTCGCGCCAGGTTTCTACTTTATGAAACTGCCGGGTAGCGGCCTGGTTGGTGTTGCGCAGCAACGATAAGGCCTGCTCTATTGGCTCTAAATCGCGGGTGCGCATTAAGCGGCCAATAAACTGAATATGGCGGCGCAGCGCTTCGCGCTTATTGCTGAGTTTGTCGGCCAGTTGCAGCGCGTCTTTTAATTCGTCGTCCAGCGGTACCCTGGCACGCGAGGCGGCGCTTAGGGCTATCAGCTCTTCGCCCAGTTTTTGCAGGTCATGCATTTCACGCTTTACCTGTGATTTACTCTTGCCTTCTTCTTCGTCCCAGGTATCGCCGTTGATAAAATCGGTCATCTTAGTTTCACTCATCACTATAATGGCGCTAAGTATACATGATCTGACGCGGCAACAGCAGCCAGCGTGCACAGACTATGATAAGCTGACAGCAATTTTTTCAGGTAGACAGAACACTATGCAAGTAACCCAACCCAGCATCTGGCAGGAAATTGATGAAGTAAAACAGGCGGTAGCCGAAGTACTGGCGCATGCCAAACAATTAGGTGCTAGCAGCGCCGAAGCGTCGATGAGCCGCACCAAAGGCTTGAGTGTCGAAACCCGCCACGGCGAGGTAGAAACGGTAGAGTTTAATCAGGACGGTGGCCTGGGGATCAGTTTGTATTTTGGCCAGCGTAAAGGCTCGGCCTCGACAGCTGATTTAAGCCCGCAGGCATTGCGCCGCACGGTAGAAGCGGCAGCAGATATTGCCCGCTATACCTCAGAAGACCCGCATACCGGCATTGCCGAAGCCGCCTGGCTGGAGATGTCGCCACCGGATCTGGATTTGTATTACCCCGACACTATTGGCACCGATGAAGCTATTGCGCTGTGTGCCAGCTCTGAAGAGGCGGCGTTTGCCACCGACAGCCGTATTACTAATTCAGAGGGGGCGTCGTTTTCTACACATACCGGCCTTAAGGTATACGGCAATAGCCATGGCCAGTTAGTGGGCCATCCCAGTTCACGCCACAGTTTTAGCTGTGTGGTTATAGGTGAAGATGGCGATGATATGCAGCGCGACTACAGTTTTACCGTAGCGCGGCAGTACAATAAATTGCTGGACCCAAAGCAAATTGGCCGCGAAGCGGCACTGGAAACCATAGCGCGCTTAAACGCCCGGCAAATTCCAACGCAAAAAGTCCCGGTGATTTTTCGCGCCGATATTGCCAGTAGCTTGTTTGGCCATTTGGTTTCGGCCATTAGCGGCGGCAGCATTTACCGTAAATCAAGCTTTTTACTGGACAAAGTGGGCCAGCAAATTATGGCACCCGGTATCAGTGTGCTGGAGCAACCGCATATTCTGCAGGGCCTGGCATCCAGCCCGTTTGACGGCGAAGGTGTAAAAACCCGTGATTTAGCGGTAATACAGCAGGGGGTGTTAAGCACTTACCTGACAACCAGCTATTCGGCGCGTAAGCTGGGTATGGCCAGTACCGGCCACGCCGGTGGCATTCATAACTGGCTGGTAAGCCATGGTAATGAAGACTTATTGCAGTTATGCCGCACCATGGGCAAGGGCCTGTTGGTCACCGAGTTGATGGGGCAGGGGGTGAATACGGTTACTGGTGATTACTCGCGCGGCGCAGCCGGCTTTTGGGTTGAACATGGGGAAATTCAGTTCCCGGTGGCCGAGATTACCATCGCCGGCAATTTAAAAGATATGTTTATGCAGATGGTTGCCGTGGGCAATGATGTAGACCGCCGCGGCGGTGTGCTTACCGGCTCTGTGCTGATAAGCCAGATGCAGGTCGCCGGTAACTAAAGCAGCGCTATAGCTTTACGCAATAAAAGCCCCGCCAGAACACCGCGGGGCTTTTTTTGTTTTGCAAACATGAACCGGCTAATTCTGTGTCAGCCGGTTTGTCTGGCTTGCTTATTCTACTTTGGTTTTCAGGCCGCGGCGGATTAACAAGGCGTCTGTAGTTGGCTCCTGGCCACGGAAGGCTTTATAAGACTCCATTGGTAGGCGCGAGTTACCGACAGACAAAATGTTTTTACGGTAGTTTTGGCCGTTTTCTAACGTTAAACCACCCTGGCTTTGTACATAAGCAAAAGCGTCGGCAGCTAAAATTTCACTCCACATATAGGCATAGTAACCCGCTGAATAACCGCCGCCCATAGAGTGAGAGAAGAAAGTAGACTTATAGCGTGGCGGTACTGCCGCTAAATCTACGCCGTGTTTTTTCAGTGCTGCCGCTTCAAAGGCATTAACGTCTTGCAGTGGCTCATCGGCAGACAGAGAGTGCCATTCCATGTCCAGCAATGCTGCCGACATATATTCCAGCGTGTCAAAGCCCTGGTTAAAGCTGCGTGAATTCATCACTTTTTGCAACAGCTCAGCGGGAATAGGCTCGCCGGTTTTGTAATGCTTGGCATAGTTAGCGATCACGTCCGGGTGGGCTGCCCAATCTTCTTCAAACGTAGACGGAAACTCAACAAAGTCACGTGATACTGAGGTACCGGCCAGGGTTGGGTATTTCACGTTGGAGAACATGCCGTGTAAGCCATGGCCCAGCTCGTGGAATATCGTGGTTACGTGGTCGTAGCTTACCAGTGTTGGTTGGCCGTCTGGCGCCTTAGGAATGTTCATTACGTTAACCACAACCGGCTTTTGGCCTTTCAGGTGTGATTGACCAACAAAAGAACTCATCCAGGCACCGCCACGCTTGCCGTCACGGGCAAAGTAGTCGGCATAGAAAATGGCCAGGCTGCTGCCGTCGGCATCAAACAGCTCGTAAGCTTCAACGTCCGGGTGGTAAGTTGGTAAATCCGGCCGCGGTGTAAAGGTTACGCCGTATAAGCGGTTCATGGTGTAAAACACACCATCTTTTAATACGCGGTTAAACTCGAAGTATTGTTTAACGTCGTTCTCGTCCAGATCAAATTTAGCCTGGCGGACAAACTCTGCATAGTATTCCCAGTCCCAGGGTTGGAGCTCAAAATCACCGCCTTTTTGTTTGATCATTTCCTGAATGGCGGCGGCTTCTTTATTGGTGTTAGCCACCACTGCCGGCACCATACTGCCTAACATATCAAATACTGCTTGTGGTGTTTTTGCCATTTGCGCTTCTAAGCCATAACTGGCCCAGTTGTCATAGCCCAGCAGTTTAGCGCGCTCGGCACGTAACTGCGCCAGGCGGGCAACCAGTGGCCGGTTGTCAGTGTCACCGCTTTGGGCGCGGTTAGCGGAGGCTTGCCACACGCGCTGGCGTAGCTCGCGGTTATTCAGTTGCGTTAAAATTGGCTGGCGGGTGGTGTTGGTAATGCTCAGCAGGTATTTGCCTTCATGGCCGGCGTCTTTAGCTGCATTAGCCGCTGCGGTAATTTGCGAGTCTGACAACCCGTCCAGCTCTGCTTTAGTCTCAACAATAACAGCAATGTTTTTGGTTTCGGCCAGCAGGTTCTGCGAGAACGTGTTAGTTAAGGTTGAATGTTCTTCATTCAGGGCGCGGATGGCGGTTTTCTGCTCTTCAGTCAGCTCAGCACCGGCACGCACAAAGCGCTCGTAATACACTTCAATTAAGCGTGTTGCTTCAGCATCCAGTTTTAATTCATTGCGCTGGTTATACAGGCTTTTAATACGGGCAAATAATTGCGGGTTTAAGTTAATGTTGTCTGAGTGTGCCGCCATTTTTGGTGCCAGCTCAGACTGCATGGCGCGTCGCTGTGGGTTAGAGTCGGTGCCTACCAGGTTGTAAAAGATGCGCGAGGTGCGGGTTAACAACTCGCCGCTTTTTTCCAGAGCTACCAGCGTATTATCAAAGGTGGCTGGCTCCGGGTTATTGGCAATTGCCAGCACTTCAGTCATGTGCTGCTTTATGCCTTCTTCAAATGCAGGCAGGAAATGCTCGTCTTTTATTTCGGCAAAATTAGGGGCTTCGTATTGCAGCATGCTTTTGCTCATTAACGGATTGGTGGTAGTAGCCTCTATACTGGTGCTAACCTCGGCAGCAGGTTGCTGGTTTGCAGTCTGGCTGGGGGCGGTATTGTCGCCGCAGGCGGCCAGCGCCAGTGCTGCGCCAACGGTGGTGGCAATAAGTGTTTTACGCATTATTTTCTCCCGGGAAGATGTCAGGCTTAATTATAGTGATTGCGCCAAGGCGCAGGCTGCTTCGAGTATGCCAAAATACTGCGCAGAGTCATCGGCTTTGCAGCCAGTGGCCAACAAATTAAGACAAAAGCACGCTCAGGGCAACAGTTAGCCTGCGATTGTCTCTGTAATAGGTAGGTCTATGTAAAAACAGCTGCCCTGTTGTGGGGCCGGTTTATAACCAATACTGCCTTGCATTTGGTTTATTACACTGCGGCTAACGGCAAGGCCCAAACCCGTGCCGCTGTGCAAAGCACCATCGGTTTTGTCGGCCTGGCTAAAGCGGTTAAACAGCTGCGGCACCCGGTGTTCTGCCACACCGTTGCCATTGTCCTGCACCATTATTCTGGCTTGCTGGCCATAGCGGCTCAGGCTAAGTTGCACCCGGCCATTTTCGCCACTATAACGCGCAGCATTTTGTAACAGATAGCTGACAATTTTTTGCAAACGGTCAGCATCGGCAGTTACGCTTAGCTGCTGGTCTGCAACATCGCAGTTAAGCTGCAGTTGTAATGCAGGGTGCAATAAATGGCACTGCTTAATACAGTGTTGTAACAGCGGATAAAGCTCTAGTGGTTGCATTTGCAGCAACAGGGTGCCGCTGGCCGTTTTTTCGACATCCAGTAGCGAATCTTGCAGGTTAAGTAATTGCTGGCAGTTACTTTTGGCTAATTGCAGCATGCGTAGCTGTGATGAGCTTAGATTGCCGCCAGCGCCAGACATCAGCAAACTTAACGCGCCAGAAATAGCGGCAACCGGGGTGCGCAGTTCATGGCTTACCGCAGAGATAAACTGTTGTTTTAATTGCTCGGCATGCTGGTGAGCAGAAATATCACGCAGCACCAACAGCTGTTTGGTGTGTTGCTGCAATTGCAGGCGGCTGCGGCTTACCGCCAGTGGAAACTGGCTGTCATCACGGCGGCGGCCATTGGTAACGTATGCATGTTGCGCATCTGATGTTGCGCTGTATAGCTCGTCCAGCAGCTGTGGCTCGGCCAGCAAAGTTGACCAATGATGTCCAGGAAGGCTGGTGGGTGTGTAGCCGAACATTGGCGAACAAGACATATTGGCCTGCTCAATAATGCCATATAAATCAGTGGTAATGATGGCATCTGCCACGTTGTCCATAATGCCGCGCAAATACAATTTGGCGCGCTGTTGCGCTGCGGCGCTGCGGCGCAACGACTGGTGCGAGATAAATAACCATAGCAATAATGCCAGTAATATAAAGGTGCCGCTGTAACTTATGGCTCGCAGCAACCCGGCATGATCGGCAGGGGTGCCGGTGGCACGCAACGCCATTTGCCACAGTGCGCCGCGCAAGCTGATATCCAGTTGCATGCTATCATCATAAAACAGCCGGTCATCGCCATAAAACGCTCTGCTGCTAATGCCTTGCGGTGATATGCTGCGAATAGCTACCTGCACCTCTTGCTCGGTTGTTTGCCGTTGCAGCAGAGCCCATACCGAGTCAATATTTACTACAGTGCTGATAATGCCCCAGTAATCAGTAGCATTCATATACACCGGCACGCGGTAAATAAAAGCCGTGCCGCCCTGAATAAGCTGTACCGGCCCCACCAGCCTTGCTTCGCGTTGCTCAATAATGGCGGCTATATCGGGCCATTGCTGTGGTAAATCCGGATAATGCAGACCCAGTGCTTGCTCATTACCCTGTAGCGGATAGATATAACGCAGGGTGTTAGCCGGCGCCACACCAATATTGCGGATATGCCGCGCCTGATGTGCCAGCTCAGGCAACAATAAGTGCATCTCAGCGGGGGATATATCACCATTGCGGGCCTGTACATGCGCGGTAAGGCCAATAGTCAGGTATAGCGGAATATTTAATTCAGATTCCAACAGCGCCCGTAACTGGCCGGCACTGGCAATTTCATGGCGTAATTGCTGGCCCCGTGCCATTTGCCGCTCGTGTTGTATCAGTGTTTCGGTGGCATACACCACGCCAGCCAGTAACACCAACAGCAGTATCCATTGCCAGAGGGGAATTAACTTAGTATCCATACTAATATACAGCGCCAAAACTGAATGAGTTACCACTCTAGCTGTTAGCGGCAAGGCTTGTAAATAAGTGATTTAGAACTGAGTGCTGAAAAAACGCACTGTCGGGCAATAGACACACAGAGCAAGGCTGTCTATAATGCGCAGCTTCTGCCAAATAGCAGATTGCGCACCCGTAGCTCAGCTGGATAGAGCGTCGCCCTCCGGAGGCGAAGGTCCCGCGTTCGAATCGCGGCGGGTGCACCAAAAAACATCAAAACCACCTTTAGGGTGGTTTTTGTGTTTTTGGCACTCTGTCCGATTAGAGCGCGTGTTCGACAAAAACGTCTGGAACGTTTTTGAACAGCTTTGCTGGCCCGTTAGGGCGAGGGCAGGATAGCCCGAGTAATCCGGCGGGTGCACCAAAACAAACAACCGCCACTTCGGCGGTTTTTTGTTTTTAACACCTTGTCCGATGAAAGCGCGTGTTAATTCGGGTGCGTCCCTAATTAACGGTCCGATGAAAGCGCGTGTTAATTCGGGTGCGTCCCTAATTAACGCTAATTAACGTAAGAAACGGTGTCATTTTTTTAAACAGCTTTTGTGGCCAGAAATGTGAGCAACCGCAGTTAAATGCCACAGATTTAGCGTTTTTTACCTGCCTAACCTCAAAACACCCAACCACCAGTTTGGCGGTTGGGTGGCGGGCTAAGTTAGAATTTGTACATCAGGCCCAGAATGAAATTACGGCCACTTTTCGTGTACGACTGAGTGCGGTTATCCTGGAACTGCCGAATGCGCTCATCGGTCAGGTTGTTGCCTTCAAAGGTCAATTGTACGGCGTCAGACCAATTGTAAAAGGCTTTAAAGTCGAGAAAACGGCTGTCGTCGTAACCTTCTACTATGTTTTGGCTTTCACCTTCACCGGTAATAAAATCACCGCGGTAGGCTTGAGATAAACGCAGCCCCCAGCTGTCTGTTTCGTAATACAGCGTAATGTTGTAGGCCTGTTCAGACAATCCCGGTGGGGTGACCTTAAATGCCTGGCCTTCGTTAAATAGTGTGGTTTCGCCGTCTGCCAGTGTCAGGTTGGCGGCAAAGCCTAAATTACGCCAGTGGCCGGGCAAAAAGGTCAGGTCGGCTTGTAAGGCCAGTTCTATGCCTTGTACCGTGGCGCCGTCACCATTAACCGGCTGATTTACGGTAAATTCGGTTTGCGCATTTACGCGTGGGTCAAATGCCAAAAACTCCAGCGGGTAACCGGTTTGTGCATAGGGCATGGTAACCGATTGGCCAACGATAAAAGAGTCCATGTTTTTGTGGAATAACCCGGCAGCAAAGCGCAGATCGGTAGCGTAATATTCTAACGATACGTCAACGGAGTCGGCAACGAAGCGCTCGAGGTTTGGGTTGCCGGCGGCAATCCGGGTGTCGGCTACCCCAACCTGGCCGGCGGCGCGCAACTGGTTTAAGGCCGGGCGGGAAATGTTGCGGTTAGCACCAAAGCGCGCTATCCATTCATTACTGATATCCAGCGTCATATTCAGGCTTGGCAGGAAATCAGCATACTTTTTATTAAATTCAGTGTACTCAAGGCTATTGCCGGTATTGACCTCACCACCAGAGGTTTGCTCTGTCTGGTACCAACGTGCGCCAACATTGCCGCGTAGGGTCATGCCATTGATATCGCGGTTAAAGTTGTATTTGCCATATAGCGCTGTGGTGTCTTCTGTTAGCTCATACACCGTGCCGGGTTGGTTAAAGCGCGCATCCAGGCTGCGTGAAATCAGGCCGGTGGCTTCCAGTAAGCTAAAGGTGGCAGTATTGTTTGCTACTGCGTACGGGCGCAGCATCGGCATAGGGTTTAACTGAAACACCGCTGCAGGTGCCGCCGGATTGTTGCTCCAGTCTACCCGGTTACGGCGTTCAAAGCCGCCCGATTGATAATGTTTGTATTGGGCACCAAAATCCACAGACTCGCCCGAGTCAAACTCATAACGCCAGTCGGTCTGGGCAGTACGAAAGCTGTTGTCCATAGCATCTTCCCGCACGTCTGAGCGCATTAGCGTCCATTGGTCGGCATCGGCAATATCGAAGCTGTAGCTGTTCTGGCCATGTGGTGCGTTGCGCCAATCAACCGAAAAGGCATGGCCGCGTGACTCGGCAAAAATTTTGTCATGCACCGGCTGGGTAAAATCAGAGTCTGAGCTGGCCAGCAAGACTTTGGCGGATAAGGCATCGCTGAGCATAAAGTCACCGGCTAAAGTCAGCTGATAGAACTGTGTTTCGCCGAAGCTGACTTTAGATTCAGTACGCAAGTCTAAGTTTTCAAAGGCGGCGTACATCAGGTTATCGCCAACAATGGCGGCGTCAACCAGCAGCTGGCCGGCGGTAACATTACCGGTAAAGGCATTGGTGCCGGCGGTGGAGATCTGGTTTTCTTTACGGTCGTTCGATAGTTTGCCAAACAGCGCATCCAGTGACCAACGTGTTGTGGCGGACGGTTGCCACTGCAACGAGGTGGTAATACCCAGCCTTTCCCGCTCATTATGCCAGGCAGCAATATTGTTAGCCCGCGGCACGAACACCCGGTCGGCCCCTCGGGCATTAATTAAACGCTGTGCTACGGCTGCATCTACAGTAGCGGCCACATTGGCCGCACCAAAGTTGGCTTGCTGCCATGACCAGACATGGTAGCCCCGCTCGATAGTTTCAGCCTTAGAATAGGCTACTGACACTAAGGCCCCGACATCGCCCCAGGTATTTGACAATAAACCGGCAAACCGCGGGCTGCTGCTGTGGTTCATATCGTTGTGCACAGCCTTAACCGATAACACGCCTTTTTGGCCGTCGTAGTCAAACGGCCGCGCGGTATGCAAGTCTACCGTTCCGCCTAAGCCGCCTTCATCCAGGCTGGCGTCATAGGATTTATGCACCTCAATCCGATTAAACAGCTCGGATGCAAAGACACTGAAATCGAAATCCCGGGTGCGGGAAGCGCTGCCGCGCTGGTCGATGCCTGAGTCGGTGGTAAACAGTGCTTCTACACCATTTACCCGGGTTCGGGTGAAATTGGGGCCTAAGCCGCGCAATGAAATTTGCCGGCCTTCGCCGGAGTCGCGTGATATGGTTACGCCAGAAATACGCTGTAAGGATTCGGCCAGGTTAAGATCAGGAAAGCTGGCAATGTCTTCTGCCAGAATGGTCTCTGTGACATTGTCAGCTTGCTGCTTAAGTGCCGCGCTTTTTTGCAGGCTGGAGCGGTAGCCCTTAACGGCAATATGTTCTATGGCTGCATCGTCCGTGGCGGCCACGGTGGTTGCCACCACTGGCACGCTTACACTACTCAGGCCCAGGGCCGTGGCGATGCCCAAGGCAACGTTATGCATGTTACGACTGGCTTTCATTAATTGTGTCCCTATCAGTGTTAGTTTTTGCTCTTAGTCACGCCGTTTGGCGCATGATGGATAAAGCAATCACAAGACAAAGCACACAGGACAACTTTTCAGGATCTGGCCAATGTTCTTAAAAGTTTCATATTCGCGGTTAACTTTGCAGCACTGCGCTTAAAATTGCGCATGCAGGCCCAGCTGCCAGCTGCGGCCAGAACGGGTGTAAACCAGCGGGCGATCTGCTGTCGCGTTGGCAAACATATCAATAGGCTCATTGCTCAGGTTTAGCGCATCCAGGCTGAGCTTGAATTGTGGTGTCAGCTGGAAATAAAGGGCTGCGTCGAAAAACTGCATACTGTGCAAGCCCAGAAAACCGTTAATGTTGTCAACGCCGGTAAAATAACGATCACGAAAGCTGGTTGAAACCCGGACACCGCCAACGGCATTTTCGTAATATAAGGTCAGCTGTGCCGTATGTTTAGACAAGTTCAGTAAGGGGCCTTTTACTGGCTGTGCATTGATGGAATATTGGCTGTTGCCGTGCGAGTAGGTGTAGTTTGCCAACATGCCCAAGCCAGATGACAACTCATAGCGGGCTGACAATTCCACACCATATATCTTGCCTCCGCGGCCGTTTACCGGCCTGGACAGCGCAAATAATTGTCCTTCGCGGTCTTTAGTAAGCAAGCGCCCGGGCAGTGCCAGCTCAGCAAAATCCACCAGCCTGGTTTCGCTGACAATGTAGGCATCCAGATCTTTGACATAGGCCGATACAGCGGCAAAATTTACCCGGCCAAAGTAGTACTCTAGCCCCAGGTAGAGGGCGCTTGCCACAAAAGGCCGCAACGCCGGGTTGCCCAGTTCAACTCTGTTGTCTGCAATGCTAACGTCTGCGGTAGCTCGCAGATCGCTAACGCTGGGCCGCGACAAATTGCGGCTGGCGGCAAAACGCAGAATAAGGCTGTCGTTAACATCAACGGCAAGGTTTAGCGCCGGCAGCCAGTTGGTATATTGGTGCGATACGGCTATTTGTGCTGTCTCATTAGCCTGGCCCGGCTCTGCCGCTATCGATTCGCCATGGCTGTTTACGTCCGTGTTTAGCCAACGCAGGCCAACGTTGCCACGCCAGTTATGCCAGGCAAAATTGTACTGGCCGTATAAAGCAAAGATGTGCTCAGTTAAGGTAAAAGCGGTGCCGGGCCGGTTTGCTGCTGCACCAAGCTCGCGGCTAAATGGCTGGCCGGAAATACGGCCGCTAAGCTGCTGTGTCAGCAAGCTGGCAAAGCTTTGGTTTACGTCTGCCACGGCAAAGGGTTGTTGTAGCGGCATCGCCACTGTTGCCAAATGCAGCGGCAGTTGCAAGTGGTTAAGTTCGCGCACATCGTCACGGCGTTCAAAACCGCTTGAGCGAAACTCCTTTAGCTGAGCGCCAAACTGCAGCTCGCTGCCGGCGTGCAGGGCATGCTCGCTACTAACAGCGAAAATTGCAAAGCGGTTTAGTACCTTATCTTCGCGCACATCGGCACGGTGCAGTTGCCAGTTTTGCCCGGCTGTAAGATCAATATCATAGTATTTTTGCGGTATGCGCCGACCCGGGCGGTAATCAAAACTGAACGGCTGAGCCGGTGCCTGCAGAAAAATTTTGTCATGTAGCGGGCTGTTAAAGTCAGATTGGCTAACACTCGCCGACAGCCGGTATGCCGCAGTTGTACTGGGCTGGTAATGCAAATCCAGCGAGTTGTTTAAAAATTCGGTTGCTACCGCCGACAGCTTGGCTTCACTGCGAATGTCGGTCTGGGCAAAACGGGCGAACTGTAGGGTATTGTATTGGTCTGTTGCCATGGCGCTGAGCTGCCGGCTGTTTAAATTGGCCAGGTTGTATTCATTGTCATCGCTGTTTAATCTGGCGTACAGGTTATTCAGTGTCAGCTCAAGCCGGTTAGAGGGGCGCCATTGCAATACGCTATTAAGCCCCAGCCGCTGTTGTGCCCGGCTGGCAAAAGTGGCCGATATTGCAGTGGGCGCGATAAGGTTGGCTTGCGTGGCGCTAACATCGGCGTCAGACGCAGAAAAAGCACGCCATCCCCAGTCACGGTAACCGGTTTCGTAGGTGGTGTTTTCACTGTATGCCACCGACAACAAGGCGCCCAACTGGGCAGTATTGTCAGAAAGTAACGCAGAGAACCGCGGCGAATACCGGCCCGATAAGTCATTGTAGCCAGCTTTAATACTGGCTTTTGCCTGTGGTTGTTGAAAATCAAACGGTTTGGGGGTCCGCAGGTTAATGGTGCCAGCGATACCGCCTTCATCCTGGCTGACGACATAGGTTTTTTCCACATCAATTTGGTTAAACAGGGCGGCATCAAACACATTAAAATCAAAATTGCGGGTCCGCTCGGCAGAGCCGCGGTGATCGAATACCGAATTCATCGTGGCCAGTGATTCTATACCGTTAATTTGCACCCGGACAAAATTCGGGCCCAGCCCGCGCAGGCCAAGCTGGCGTGTTTCGCCGTTGTCTCGCTCGGCCACCATACCAGGCAAACGCTGCAACGCATCGCCCAGATTAAGCTGCGGAAAATTGGCCATATCTTCGGCAAACAAGGTGTCAACTATGTGGCTATGGCTACGTTTGTTAAGTTGCGTAGCGCTTAGGCTGTCTCGATAGCCCCGTACGATCATGTGCTCGATGGTGGGGGCTTCGCTGCCGGGTTTAGGCGGCGCTGCAGCCGGCGCCGTAGCTGCCTTTAGTGCTGGCGCTTTGAGCAGCAAAATCATATTGCCTTGCAACACGCCCTGCAAACCGCTGTTTGCCAGTAACTGCGCTAATGCCAGCGCCAACGGCATCTGGCCTTGCACTGTGGTTGTCATGCTATCGGGCAATATGTCGGCGCGGGCCAGCAGGCCGTAGCCTGTTTGGCTGGCCAGTTGTTGCAACGCTTCAGGCAGAGGCGCAGGGGCTATGTTTATCGCATAGTTTTTCTGCTGGGCCAATGCCATGTCAGGCTTGCCAGCCATGGCCCACAGTACCAAGCCTATGAACATGCGATACTTGGTCAACTTTGTGCCCGATCCGCTTGCGTGACAATATAGCGGTGAAGCTTAAGCCTGAATTGTTACAGAAATTTTTCCTCAATACATATCATAACGGCTGACGCCGGCGGCACTTATTCCAGTAGCAGCACCCGATCAGCGGCTTGCCTGGCTCTTAACTGGTGCGTTACCTGTAAGCCCTCAATTAACGCATCGGATTCATCAATACTAAAAGATGCGGTAATGCTTAGCTTGGCAAGGTTGCTGCTACCAAGGGTAATAGGCCGCTGACGATAGCGGTTTACGTCGGCCAGTACGTCGGACAACGGCGTATTTTGATAGTGCAATCGGCCAGAGCGCCACAATAAGCCTTGGCTGGCATCATAAGGCTGTACCGCAGTAAAGCCCGCCTGATGGGAATACTCCAGCCGCTGCCCTTGCAGCAAAGAGGCGGTCTGGCGTTCTGTTGCCGGGCCGGCGCTTAGCGCCACCTGACCTTCATCCACAGACACCCGAATGCGGCTGTCCTTACGCACTTCAAAGGCAGTGCCTATGGCGCGCACTTGCAGCTCTTGCACTGACACGGTAAAAGGCCGGCTGGCATCTTTGGCAACCTGAAAATGTGCCACTCCGGCTAACAGTTCGATGTTTCGCTGTGTTTTGCTTAGCAATACTGACACCGCAGAGCTGCCACTTAAGGTAATAACCGAGCCATCAGACAGCGTTATTTGCTGGTTAGCCGCATAGCCAGACTTATACAAGCTGGGCACTGCTTGCTGTGGCAACAGCAAATAGCTGCCAATGCCAACACAGGCCAAGGTTAATGTTGCCAGCAGAGGTCGGCGGACAACCGGTGTTAGCCGTGGTACAAGGTGCTGGCAGGCCGCCAGCAGTTTGTGCCAGTAACGCTTCAGGCCGGCAAAGCGTGGCGGCGGTGCGGTATTCATTTGCGCTGAAAATATCAGTTCGTCAGTAAAACCAAGGTCTTGCCACAAGTGTGCCGCTTGCGTAAAGGCCTGCTGATGCTCAGCGCACTGGTTGATCCATTGTTTTAGCGCTGTATGCTCCTGCTGGCTGAATTGTCCGGACTGTATTTTTACCAGCCAGATCAATGCTTGTTCTGACGCTGTTTGCTGTTGTTCTGAAGTCGTTTGCATAGGTGTTATCGCTTCTTATCGGGTTTGCTGCAGTATGGACAATGCAGCATAGAGCTGGCGGCAAATGTCAGCCTGGCTCCAGCCAAGTGCTTTAGAGATTTGCGCGTAGGTTTCGCCTTTCAGACGGCTGCGGATCAAAATTTCCCGCTGTTTGTCAGACAGCTGACTCATGGCATTACCTAAGGCTTCTACCTGGTTTTGCCGGGCGGTAATGCTTTCCGGATCAGCATCAGTTAGCAGCTCTTCCTCATCGGACATGTGCTCTTGCATCACGTTATGCATCCGCTTTACCCGTTTAATGGCATTTAGGGTTAAATTGACCGCCATTTTGTAAAGATAGGCTTTAGGGTTGTCGATATAGTGCAGCTGTTGGTACTCACCAAATTTGGCAAACACTTCTTGCACCACATCTTCCGGCTCGGGGGGGCCAAAGCCATAATTGCGCTGCAAATAGCCAACAATGCTATCGGCATGCTGTTGGTAAAGCCGGCTTAGCGTCCGGTTAGCCTGTAATTTATCTGTTTTTGCCTGATGTTCTGCGGTTAGGCCAGACAGCCTGAGGCTGTCAGTTTTTAAGGGTGCTTGCATCTGCTGTTGTCCAAACCTGGTTCTGTCATCAAGACAATTGGTTGTAAGAAATTTTCCAACTTTTCATTCAGTTGGTTTATTTAGTTGGTCTGTCACTCTGGCTAGCAAGCTTGCTGCGTAACAGCCGCCGATTCTGTCGGCTGATTGTGAAGTTTTCATGAAACCTTGCCGCTATGCGAAAAAATGCGCAGCGCGGTTTGTCCTGTTAGTGCATTCGCCTTGTCATCCGGGCATGCAACGTTTTTTAAACCTGCAACCACAAGGACACACAATGAAAGCGATACTCACCAGGTTGGCCTTTACCATGGCGCTGATAAGCAGCTCAGAGGTATTGGCAACATTAGATGCCTACGTGCAACCAAAACTAAACAGCACTATTACTGAAGCCTTGCAAACGTTGTCGCAACAGTGCCAGGACTTCACAGTCGACACTGAAAGCGATCACGCCTTTGAAATAAGTGATCATCATCAATCTTTTACGCTAAGCCACAGATGGCGCGATGGGTCAGCGCTGGCATTTATTAGCCATTCAGAGATGGGCAACACTGACTACGGCCAGATTATGGCTTTTTCTGTTGCTGCGGCAGATTTTCGCAGCGGTAGCGATCTTATTGGCCGCGACCGTACTATGCCGATGTTGCATAAGCAGTTTATTACCGAACAACACCCGTCGGGCATTGCCTGGTTGCCTGCGCCGGGTCAGCGTGATACCGGCTATTTGTTTGTTGCCTCTGAAAATGAGCGCAAAGTGCGTATTCACCAATTTAGTAAAAATGGCGATGCCATTGAAATGGCGGCGCTGGAGCAAAATCAGTTAAACCAGATCACCGATGTGTGGCTGGCACAGCAGGGGGAATACAACTGGTTAATTTTACATAATATGAATGCCGCCACCGGCACGGCTTACCGGGCCCTTACCGCAGACTTGTTCCAATACGGCAGCCTGTACGAGGGCGAGCTGAATATCAATGCGTTTACTGTGGTTAATCAATACCAGTCTCCGCAAAACACCGGCTGCGGCAAAAGTCTGGGGCAAAATGCACAGCTAGTGCAAGACAGCAGCAACAACTGGTATGTGGTGCATACCTACACCGGCGACAGCATCTGTGGTGCTAATTCAGAGCAAAACCGTGTTAAAGCGTACCCGGCCTATTTTAATGCTGACGGTAGCTTCAGCGTTACCAGCCAAAATTCGCCCTTTGCTCAGACAGTCGTAGGCAGTTCAACGTTACCTGATGGCCGCGGTGCAGACGGTGCTGCAGGGCTAAGGGTTAGCACTGATGGCCGTTTGGTGATCTATCTGGGCGGGCAGTATGCCTACCTGTCATGGTTCGACTGGAAAACACGTATTAAAGAGTGCCGCTCGGCAGCGCGCTAAGATATTGGCCGACATACTGCCCTAACGCTAAACCACACTTTACCCAGCCACAGCAATGTGGCTTTTATCAGGTTAACTATATGAAAAATAGATTTTATTTTGCAATGCTATTATGTGCGAAACTGTACTCACCAGCCAGCTACTCTGCTGAAGCGTCGGCTTCAACAGCGTTCCGGCTTGGTGTTATCGCCGACTGCCAATATGCCGACAAAGCCGACCGCGATGCGCTGTTTTTTCGCAGTTGTCCGGCCAAACTCCGTGCCGCCATAGCCGATTTAAACGGGCAACAACTTGAGGCTACGGCACAACTGGGCGATTTAATAGATGAAGACATGGCCAGTTTTGCGGTTATGCAGCCTATTTTGGCGCAAAGCCTGGCGCCGCTTTACCATGTTTTGGGTAACCATGATTTCTCCGTTGCTGATGAACACAAAAGCAGCGTAACGGGCCTGCTGGGCATGCCAGCACGGTACTACCATGTTGATATCCGCGACTGGCGCTTTATCGTGCTGGACGGCACCGACGTTAGCCAGTATGGCTGGCCCAAAGATAGCCCGCAGCATAAACGAAATGAGCAGCTTATTGCCCGGCAGTACGCCACCGGCGAAAGCTGGAACGGTGCTATTGGTGCTGAGCAATTGTCCTGGCTGGCAACGCAACTGGCACAGGCCGATAAGGAAGCAAAAAAAGTGGCCTTACTCAGCCACTTTGCGCTATACCCGCTGGATCATCACGTGTTATGGAACCACCAGGAGGTAATGACACTTATTAGCGGCCATTCCAGCGTAAAACTATGGCTTAACGGCCATAACCACAAAGGGGCCTATGGCCAAAAGCATGGCATTCACTTTGTTACCTTACATGGCATGCTTAATACAGCCGAAACCGCTTACAGCATTGTGACCTTTGCGCAGGACACAGTGCACATAACGGGTAAAGGCCGTCAGCCTGATCTGGTATTGCCGCTAAGATAATGCCACTTGTCTTACTCTGTGCTGACAGCGCGCCACCTTGTGCTAGTATCTTGCCGGTACTTTACTAAAACAATAATGGAGTTATACCGATGAAAAAACTGCACCTTTTGCTGGTGCTGTGCCTGTTGCCTTTTATAGCATGGGCGCAGGACGACACCAGCCTTAGCGTAGAGCGGCTGTGGCAGCTTGAGCGTATTGGCAGCCCTGTTACCTCAAGCGACGGTCGTTATATTGTCGCGCCGGTAACCACATATGATGTTAAAGCCGACAAAGGCCACACCCGGTTGTGGCTGTTTAGCGCCGATGGCAAACAACAAACGCCGTTAACCGCTGAAGGCCTGCGCGCCAGCGAAGCCACCTTTTCGCCGGATGGCAAAACCCTGGCCTTTATCAGCCAGCGCGACAAAGACGACGCCGGCCAGATTTACCTGTTACCTATGACCGCACCGGGTGAGGCGCAGCGCTTAACGCAAGTGCCCACCGGCGTATATGGCCTGAAATGGCAGGGTAAGCATTTGTATTTTATCAGCCGGGTTTGGCCGGAAAAAAGCTGGGACGAGATGGCCGCACATATCAAGGCCGAAAAAGACAATAAAATGTCAGCGAAACAATGGAATGCACTGCCGTACTCGCATTTTGACCACTGGATAGACGAAAACCGCCAGGCGCATGTATTCCGTATTGCCGCTGCAGGTGGTGAGGTGCAGCCGGTTACCCAGCCGCTGGGGTATCAGCTACCGCGTTCAACACAAAGCGCCGCCAGCTATGATATCGACAGCAAAGAGCAGTACATTGCTTTTAATGCCAATGGCAGCGACAACCAGACCGATCCAAAAATTGATATCTTTTTCGCCCGTTTAGGCAGTGACAGCGCAGAAAACCTGACGGCGGCAAACCCCGCGCCGGACACCAACCCCAGCTTTAGCCCGGATGGTAAAACCCTGGCTTTTAGCAGCCAGCGTATTGCCGGCTTTTATGCCGACACCGCACGTCTTAAGCTATACGACATCGCCAGCAAAAAACAACGCGAGCTAACCAGCAATTGGGACCGCTCGGTAAGTAATTTTATCTGGGCTGCCGATGGCAAAGGCTTTTATGCCAGTATCGACGATGCCGCCACCCAGCGTTTGTATTACGTAGATGCCAAAACCGGTAAAGCCCGCGCTATTACCAGCGCCACCAGCTTTGGCCGGCCGGCATTGGCTGGCAAAACCCAGCTGGTAGCTACCAACGACAGCTTTTTGTACCCGGCGCGTTTAGTGCTGGTAGACGCTAAAAATGGCAAAACCACCCGGTTAGATAAATTTAACGACGAGCTGTTAGCTAACACTGAATTAGGCCGATACGAGTCGGTTACGTATAAAGGTGCAGAGGGTAAGGATATTCAGATGTGGGTGCATTACCCGCCAGGTTTTGATAGCAGCAAAAAATACCCGCTGTTTTTACTTATTCATGGCGGCCCGCACAACGCCATTGGCGACAGCTTTAGCTACCGCTGGAATGCACAAACCTTCGCCTCCTGGGGTTATGTTACCGCCTGGCCTAATTTTCATGGCTCCAGTGGTTTTGGTCAGGATTTTGCCGACGCGATAAACCCGGATTGGCGCACCAAGCCGCTGGCCGATATTCAGGCTGCCACCAAATGGTTTGAAAACCAAAGCTGGATTGACACCGAGCGTATGGTAGCCGGTGGTGCCAGCTACGGCGGCTACTTATCGTCAATATTGTTGGGCACAGAGCACCCGTTTAAAGCGCTGCTAATTCATGCAGCGGTGTACAATATGTACTCGCAAATGGCGGCTGATTTTGCTGTGCACTCTACGCGGTTTGGTGGCTATTGGGACAACCCGGATATTTATAAGAGTATTTCACCGCATTACCATGCCGACAAATTTAACACACCAACCTTAGTGATCCATGGCCAGTTAGATTACCGCGTGCCGGTAGGCCAGGGTTTTGAGCTATTCCGCACGCTGCAAACGCGTGGCGTTGAGTCACGGATGATTTACTTCCCCGACGAAAATCACTGGATCTTAAAACCGAATAATTCCATCTATTGGTATAACCAGGTAAAAGACTGGATGACTAAATTCGCCGAGCCCGGTGGGCGCTAAGCCGTTATAATTGAACACAACGCCGGCACTGCCCGGCGTTTTTTGTGTCAGAGCAAAGCTGTTGCGGCGTCACCTCAGTCGATGTCGCCGTGACCCATGCCTTATTTGCCGGCGATGCGCTGGCGCTGATCAAAGCCGCCGGGGTAAATCGGGTGTGGAGCACCGACTGCATCGCCCACCTCAGCAATGCTATCAGCATGGCGCCAGTGCAGGCACAGGCGCTTAAGCCTTTATTGTGTTAAAGCTGGTCGATAGGTATTTTTAAGTATACTTTGCCGTTAGCTTCTGCCGGAGGCATTTGTCCGGCTCGAATATTTACCTGGATAGAGGGTAATATAAGTCGGGGCATTTCCAGGGTTGCATCGCGTGCTTCGCGTTTGGCGACAAACTGCGCTTCACTTATGCCGTCCTGTACGTGAATATTATGTTTGCGTTGCTCGGTGACACTGGTCAGGTACTCATGCTTGCGCCCGGCAGTCGGGTAATCATGGCAAACATAAATCTGCGTATCCTGCGGCAGTGTCAGTAACCGTTGAATTGAGCGATACAAGGTAGTGGCATTACCGCCTGGAAAGTCGCAACGTGCCGTGCCGACATCCGGCATAAACAGGGTATCACCAACAAAAGCTGCTTTCTGGTTAACAATGTATGCCAAATCGGCCGGCGTATGCCCCGGTGTGTGCATCACTTTAATCGACAGACTACCCACGTTTAGCTCGTCACCGTCTTTAAACAAATGATCAAATTGGGCGCCGTTGGGCAGAAATTCCTTCGCTAAATTAAAGACGCTTTTAAAAATCTGCTGCACCTGTTTTATATGCTCACCAATACCGATTCTTGCGCCCAACTGTTGCTTAAAAAAGGGTGCAGCTGACAAGTGATCGGCATGGGCATGGGTTTCCAGCACCCACTCGACGCTGAGGTTATGCTGCTTGATGTAATCCAGCATTTTCTCAGCGCTGGCGGTTGAAGTGCGGCCAGACTTATAGTCAAAATCCAGCACCGGGTCAATTACCACAGCGAGTTTGGTTGTGGTGTCGTTAACCACATAGCTGAAAGTTTCGCTATCGTTATCTAAAAACGCCTCAACATGAAAATCAGTCATTTTGTGCTCCTTTGCAGGTTTTAACCTTACAATTGTTTGCTGGCTACCACTGAAGATTAGTGGCTAACTTAGTGTTATGAAAATATAGAATAAGGTTATGCCCAAATGAAATAAATATATTAGATTGTCCTAATTTATTTTTGCGATGGATCAACAATCGAAGTGTTAATAAAGCTTAGTGCGCGTATTTCGCCTAAATTGAAATGAAAATTAAAGCCGGGAGTATGTTAGGCGAGAGAGTTAATTAGATATCGGTGTCAGTCTGTGTTATTAACGGTAGATGATAAAACCGGCTTATGTTAACCAGCAGTTCCGGGTTCTCATGTAGGCTAAGAAACACCAGCTTGTTTTCTAACCAGGGCTGAATGTTATGCCATATGCGGTTTGCCATTTCTGTATCCAAACCATTAAATGGCTCATCCAGGATCACTAAATCAGCTTGGCGCAGCAGTAACCTGGCTAAACTCAGCCGCCGGGCCTGGCCGCCCGACAGGTTTTGCCCCCAATCGCCCAGCCAGGTATCCAGGCCTTGCGGCAATGCCCTGACCCATTGCTCCAACTCCACTGCCGCTAATGCTTGCCACAGTACTTGCTCGGGTCGAGTTTCTTGTCCCAGCTGCAGGTTATAACGTAGGGTATCAGCAAAGATGGTGTTGGCCTGTGTTAAATAGGCCACCTGTTGCTGATAACGCGGCCAATCAGCGGTATCTAAGGCATGGCCATTTAGTTGGATCTCAACGCCAGGGTGGCTTTGCTCGGCAGCCAAACAAGCGGCTAAGGTTGATTTGCCAGAGCCTGACTCGCCGGTAACCAGCAGCTTGGCGTTGTCAGCGTTGAGCACCAAGTCAAGCGTTTGCTGCGCACTGCAGGCAATATGCGGGTGAGCTGTTACGCTAAGTTTTACCGTGGTAATTTGGTTTTGCTGCGCTATACGCGCGGTGGTGTCTGGCATTTGCGCTAACTGGGCCAGCCTTACGGCAGAAAATGCTGTCTTGCCAAAAACACTAAGCTGAGCCGGCAGGCTGCTTATCAACTCGGCCACGCCCAGCCAGCCTAAGATAAACAACACGGCCACCGGCGCTGATACAGCTGCTGTGGTAAAGACATCCAGTAGCATAAAAATAAGTAGCACAAATACTGCACTTTGTAGCGAATTTATTATTAGCTGCAGGCGGGCTTTGCTTTGTTGCAGTAGCTGTTCTTGCTGCTGTATGGCGCTGCTGCTCTGACTTAGCTTTTGCTGATAACACGGCAGGCTTTTGCTGGCACTAAGTTCGGCAATGCCTTCGTGCAGCTGTATTACCTCGGCTCGTGCCGCCAGGAACAGCCCGGCCAGTTCAGCACCCTGGCTAATATTCTGCCGTAAAAACAGCACACAGCTCAGTAGTAATGCCAGTAACAGCCCAGCGGCTGTAGCCAAGGAAAACCACGGTAACCACAGCGCCAAGATAGCAAAAAATACTATAGTGCTTAGCAGCGTAACCATGGGCGGCAACAGTAGTCGCAGGTACAGGTTGTCCAACGTATCCAGCTCAGCTGTCAGGCGGTTTAGCCAGTCGCTGTCGCTGCTGGTGCGGCTTTGGCTGCGTGATAGCTGCTGCAGGCCGCTAAACAACGCCACCCGGCTCCTGGCCAGTTGACCCAGCACCGTATCATGGTTGTATAGTCGCTCAAAGTAACGGCTAACGGTGCGGCTTAAGGCAAAAAACCGTATACCGCCGCCGGGTAGATAAATATCCAACGCATAAACCAACCCCAGTGCTATGGCTGAGCCGGCAAGTGCCGTGGCGGTAATAAACCAACCCGATAGTGCTAACAAGGCTATGCCGGATAATGCCGTCGCAACGGCTAACATAGCGCCAACCCCAAGACGATGACTATTGCGCGTTATAAAGAGGTTTAGCCAAAAACGCAAAGCGTTGATGTTATCAGGCGGCAACATGCTTATCCCCGGCTGTCAGTATCAGCTGCTGATCAGCCAGTTTAGTCAGCTGTGCATCATGACTGACAATAATCAGTGCATGCTGGCGCTTTAACTGCTCAAGGCAGGCAATAATCTGCTTTCTGCTGGCCAGATCTAAGCTGGCAGTAGGTTCATCCAGCACAATAATATCAAAGGATGACAGCAGCACCCGTGCCAGCGCCAGGCGCTGCAACTGCCCGCCTGACAGCCCCTCAGCGCGCTCTGTCAGCGGTTTGTCCAGTTGTGCCGGCGAGGGGCAAAGCATGGCTAAACCAACCCTGTTTAACGCCGCTAGCAGGGCGGTATCATCAACATCAGGGCCTAGCACTGCCAGGTTTTCGCGCAGCGTGCCGTTAAACACCCAGGGTTTTTGTGCCAGATAAAATACCCGGGCTTGCGTCACCGGCGACTGGCCAACATATACCTGGCCATGAGCAGGGGCTTGCAGGCCGGCGAAGGTTTTTAATATGGTACTTTTACCGGCACCGGACGGCCCACTGATAAGTAAGCACTGGCCCCGGTTAAGGTTAATGTTAACCTGCTGGCAAATCTGCCGGCCTGTTGCGGTATTAACGCTAAGATCCCGACACGCAAAAGCCTTGGCTGTCTTGTTGGTATCTTGCAGTTGTAGCGGCTGTGTGGGTAGCAAAGCGCTTGGCAGCAACTGCGGCGCTAACTCTGTGGCGGCAGCAAGAGCTGCGGCGCGGTCGTGGTAAGATTGGGCAAATTGGCGCAGCGGCTGAAAAAACTCAGGTGCCAGTGCCAGCATAAAAATGCCGCTGGCCAGGGTTAAACTTTGTGCCGGGCCAAAATTGATGGCACCAAACAAGACAAAACCGATATAGATAGCCACAGCGGCAATCGCCACGCTGGCAAAAAACTCCAGTACCGCTGAAGATAAAAACGCTACCCGCAGGGTTTTCATCACTAGTTGGCGGTATCGCTCGCTGCGGCTGGCGACTTCAGCTTTTACCTGTTCGGCAGCGCCGAGGCGGTTAATCAGCGTCATTTTACGTAGCCGATCTAAAAAGTGGCCAGCCAGTCGCTGGCGCTGGGTTAGATGTTTTTGGTTTATTTGCTCAGCGCCCATGCCGATTAACGACATAAACAGCGGGATCAACGGTGCACTTAACAGCAGCAGTAAGCCCACCAGCCAGTTGCTTACTGATATTGCTATTAAGATCAGCAGCGGCGATAGCAGCATTAGTTGTTGCTGTGGCCAATAGCGGGAAAAGTAACCGTCCAGTGCATCGGTATCTTCCAGCCAGTGCCCGGCATGGCTGCTGGCTGCCTGCTGCTGCAGCGATTCAGGTTTAGTAGCTTGCCAGGCCTGCAATAACTGCTGGCGCAGGCTGGCCCTGATATTATTACTGGCGGTTTGTGCCAGCTGCTCTTGCCAGTAAAGTGCTAAGTTGCGTGCCAACAGCAGGCTAACAATTAGCCCGCCGTATAGCTGTAGAGTGGTGCTGCCAGGTTCTGCCAGTACCACCTGTTGTATTAACAGGGCAATTAAGTACCAGCTTAGAATAAGCAGCACAGTGGCGGTGCTGCCAGCCAGAATGCTAAGGCGTAAGCGGGGCTTTTCCTGGTGCTGCAACCGCTTTAGCAAGGCTAAACCGGCTGCGTGCTCAGCTGAAATGACTTGCTTAGCCGTCACCTAATGGTATCCGCCTTGTTTTACCTTGCCGCGAAATACCCAGTAGGTCCAGGCGGTGTAGGCCAGCACAATAGGGATAACAAACAAGAAGCCTAACAGCAGGAAGAGTTGCGAGCTGTAATCTGATGCCGCATCCCAAAGTGTGTAGTTAGGTGGCACCATATAGGGCCACTTACTGCCCAGCAAGCCCAGATAGGTAAACAAGAACAACCCCATGGTGGCGACAAAAGGCGTGCCTTCACGCTGTTGTTTTAACGAGTTGTAGATCACCCAGGCGCAATACATTGCCAGTACCGGCAATAACCACAATAGTGAGAAACCATCAAACCAGCGTGACAATACCCGCTCGTCGACAAAGGGGGTATAGGCGCTGATCACCGCAAACACCACCAGTACCACCAGCAGCAAACGCGGCGCTACTTTGTACGCCCATTGCTGTACTTCGCCTTCCGATTTCATAATCAGCCAGGTTGCGCCGAGCAAAGCATAACCGGCCACCAGGCCCAGGCCGGTGATCACGGTAAAAGGCGTTAGCCAGTCCAGTGCACCACCAACATAACGGAAGTTCTCAGTAGCAAAACCCTGAATATAAGCGCCCACGACGGCACCTTGTGCAAAGGACGCGACAATAGAGCCCCCGGCGAACGCCCAGTTCCATAAGTAACGAGAGGTTTTCGCCTTAAAGCGAAACTCAAAGGCCACGCCGCGGAAAATAAGCCCAGCCAGCAGCAAAAACACACCGATGTACAGCGCCGGTAAAAAAACAGCGTACACCAGTGGAAACGCCGCCAACAGGCCGGCACCACCCAGCACCAGCCAGGTTTCGTTGCCATCCCATACCGGGGCTACCGAGTTCATCATTACATCGCGGTGATGCTCTGTTGGCGCAAACGGAAATAAAATCCCCTGGCCTAAGTCGAAGCCATCCATTAGAACATACATCATGACGCCAAAAGCGATAATGCCGGCCCAAATCAGGGTTAAATCAAACGGCTGTGCCATTACTTATCTCCTTCTAAACTGGCATGGGCGGCAGAGAAAGGCCGCATAGGCCGTTCAACTTCGTCCATCTCGTGTGGTGCATTGGCTTTTTCTAAACCGCCACGAAACACTTTGAGCAGGTAATAAACGCCAGAGCTGAAAACCAGGCTATAAACCACGACATAACCAACTAATGTAAACAGCGCCATGCCACCGGTAAGAGACGGTGTAAGGCCCTGTGCGTGCGTCATTTGGCCGTAAATTAGCCAGGGTGCACGGCCGGTTTCAGTTACTACCCAGCCTGCTAACACCGCCAAAAAGGGGCTAATGCTCATTAGCCTGAGGGTTTGTAAAAATGCGGTTGAGCGATAATAGCGGCCACCCGGGCGCAGCACTAAGCCCCACACACCCACGGCGATCATTAATAAACCGAGGCCAACCATCACGCGAAACGACCAGAACACGATAAACACCGGTGGCTGCTCCTCTACGGGCACCTCTTTGAGCCCGGGCACTGTGCCTTCCCAGTCGTGAGTCAGAATAAAACTGGCGAGTTTCGGAATACCCAGCTCAAAGTGGTTTTGTTGTTGTTCTTTATCAGGGATAGCAAACAGTAGCAAAGGCACGCCCTCACGGGTTTCCCAGTTACCTTCCATAGCAGCTACTTTCATTGGCTGGTGTTTAAGGGTATTCAGGCCATGAAAATCACCTACTACGGTTTGCATTGGCGCCAGCAGTAACAGCATCCACAAGGCAATCGATAATGCCTTACGGTTGGCATCAAACTCACGTTTTTGCAGCACAAACCAGGCACTCACACCGGCGACCACCAAAGCGGCGGTTAAAAATGACGCCAGTGCCATGTGTAAAAAGCGATAGCCAAATGAGGCAGTAAACAGCGCTTCACTCCATGACGCGACATAATACATGCCATCGCGCAGCTCCAGGCCGGCTGGCGTTTGCATCAGCGAGTTGGCCGATAAAATCCAGAACGAGGAGATAAAGGTGCCGGTGGCGACCATAATGGCGGCAAACAAGTGCACACCCTGTGGCACCTTATCCCGGCCAAACAGCAGCACACCTAGGAACGCTGCTTCAAGGAAAAACGCCGTCACTACTTCATAGCTCAGTACCGGGCCGAGAAAATTCGCGGTAGCGTATGAGAAGTTACTCCAATTGGTACCAAACTGGAATGACATCACAATGCCAGACACCACGCCCATCCCAAACACCACGGCAAACACCTGGATCCAGAATTTAGACAGTTTTTGCCATACTGGATTGCCAGTTTTAAAAGATAAAGTTTCCAGCACTGCAATAAAGCTGGCTAAACCGATAGTAAATACCGGGAAGATAGCGTGAAAACACACCACAAACGCAAATTGGATGCGGGAAAGTAGTAGTGGATCAAGTTCCATAATTAACTCCGGTTAGCGACTGGCTTTAGCATCAGTAATTTTTAACAACATCGATTGGGTGAAACGTCGTACCAGCGGCAATAGAATTAGCAGGGTAGGAAAGGCAATACCCCAAGACCAGAGCCAGGCACTTAACCAACCGGCGATACTAAACCCATCTAAACCTAATGCTTTGATAATGCTGACAAACGAGATCACACAGGTCATCAGTATAGACAGAATAAAAGGCATTAGCAGTCTTTCTATTAGGAAAATCTTATTCATTAGCGTTTACCTCTGCAAATCTCGCCAGTCACACATCGCCATGACGATGGTAGTGGCAAGACGTGACATTGGCACTGCGGTATATTGTCGCAGCATCTGTTTTATTGGTTTCGCAAAACGGCTGAAAGGGGCCCTTGGGCCCCTGGTTTCAGATAAGTTGCTTACAGCGATTTGGTGCTGTAGTACCAGTCAACATAGTTGTAGCCCTGGCCTTTACGTGCTTCGGCTTCGTCCATAGTAGCCGGTGGCGGTACAATCACCTCGTCACCTGGCTGCCAGTTTTCCGGCGTAGCCACTTTATTCTCATCACTGGTTTGCAGTGCTTTAAGTACCCGTAAAAACTCGTCAATGCTACGGCCATTGCTCATTGGGTAGTACACCATCGCCCGTAAAATACCGTTAGGGTCAATGATAAAGGTGGCCCGCACTGCAGCCGTGTCGCTGGCACCGGGTTGGATCATGCCATAGGCTTTGGCCACGTCCATCGACAGGTCAGCAATGATTGGGAAGGTAATTTTTACACCGAAGTTTTCTTCAATGCTGCGCGCCCAGGCAATGTGCGAGTGCACGCTGTCGATAGACAGGCCCAGTAGTTCGCAGTTAAGTGCGGCGAACTGGTTGGCACGGGTAGCAAAACCCATAAACTCAGTGGTACAAACTGGCGTAAAGTCAGCTGGGTGTGAAAACAACACCAGCCATTTTCCTTTATAGTCTTCCAGCGTTTTCATGCCATGGGTGGTTTTGGCATTAAAAGCTGGCGCGGGTTTGTTCAGTTGTGGAAACGTTACAATAGTATCAGTCATGGTTGTATCCTCAGTGAGTTAGGGTTGGTCTCAACTTTCGTATTCCATAATAGAATAAGCTTATAACTAAAGGAAATAAGTTTATTAGATTAATCTAATCTATTTTACCGATATGATGGATAAGAGACTGAAATAACGATTAATTTCAGGTCAATGACATAAAAAAATGTAAAAAGGCGCAGTATGCGCCTTCTGTAGTAGTACTTGTTATTAGCTGATCAAGATAGCTTACAGGTTTTAATGCCCAGCAAACTGTATAGCGGGCAAAAGTTAAACAAGCCGGTTAGCAAAGGCACTATGCCTATCCAGCCCCAAACACCCACAGTGCCGGTTGCTGCCAAAGCAACTAATACTACACCACCAATAATACGTACTACCTTATCAATACCACCAACGTTTGCTCGCATTTTACACCTCTGTAAATTAGGTTTGCCTTAACTACTTTACCTGTTTGGTAGCACAGTAGCGAATACATCAAAGGCAAAAGCTTGCGCTATAACAAGCTTTGGGTTTATGGCGGGCACTGTTAAATACCTATTGTCAGGTAGTTATAGCTGCTTTTGCAGCGTAAAAGCCCCGCGCAGCTCGCCGGGGTTAAAGCCGGTGGCCAAATCATCCGGATAGTGCTGCTGTATTTTTTGTTGCACCTGTGCTGCCACCGCACTGCCGTGGCAGGCAACACACATGCTGTCGAGCATTATCGGCTGCATATAGCGAAACACCTGGGTGCTGCCACTGCCGACAATTTCAGCATGTTTAAGCTGAGCTGGCATGCTGCCATTGGCAAGCTTAGCGGCATAACCCTGTAAAACATTCTGCTCCCAGCTGTCGGCGCTGTTAGCGCTGTTACGCACTTTCAGGCTGGTGCGGCCAATTTGCCAGCCGTCCGTTGACCATTTTTCGGCAATTAATGGTGCTTGCTCTTTACATACCTGCACGCCATTGGGTAGTCCGCCGTTGCTAATAGCGGCTTTGAGAGCAGCTTTAAGCTCAGCGGAAAAGCTTTTAATTCGTTGTTGGGCATCTGTTTGCAACTTGCTAAGCTCGGCTGGGCTATTGTCGGCCAAAGCCAGGTTGCTCAGGCTTAGCAAAAGCGGGTAGATAAGGTAACGCATGGTGTAATCCTTGTAGACGTGATTTGAGTTAGCTGGCGTCAAAATTACAGCTGGGTTTGGCATGGCGATCGGTCGGTATATCATCACGATAATCCGGCGCGGCCAGCCACTCATGGCCTTTTAGCATGCCGTACCAATACAGTGGCGGCAGCAGTTTTTCCTTTAAAAACCATGACAATCGGGCTGGCTGAGTGCCATCGACCAGCCATGTCGGAAAGGTAGGTTCAACCTTACCGCCATAAATAAACTCGGCCAGCACAATTTTGCCGCGCTCAACGGTGAGCGGGCAGGAGCCATAGCCGTTATACACAGCGCGCAGTGGGGTGCTATTAAGCAGGCTTAGCAGGTTTTCTGCCACCACCGGCGCCTGTTTGCGCACGGCGGCGGCGGTTTTCGCGTTTGGCGTATTGGCACTATCGCCTAAGGCGAAGATATTTTGCCAGGCTTTGTGCTGCAGTGTATCCGGATATACATCTACCCAGCCAGCAGCATCAGCCAGCGGGCTTTGCTTTATCACGTCAGGTGCTACCTGCGGCGGGGTGATATGCAGCATGTCAAAGTGTTTTTCAATGTCTTTACTACTGCCATCGGCCTGAGTTTGCTTAAAATGCGCGGTTTTGCTGCTGGCATCCAGTGCCACTAAATTGGTTTGCAGGTTAAGGCCAATACCGTAATGCTTAACATACTGCTGCAGCGCCGGCACATAGTCGGCCACGCCAAACAATACTGCCCCTGCAGTGCAAAATTGCACATTAATGTTGTTGAGTACCTGCTGGCGCTGCCAGTGATCGCAAGCCAAATACATGGCTTTTTGTGGCGCACCGGCACATTTTATTGGCATTGGCGGCTGGGTAAACAGCGCCTTGCCGTGCTTTAGTTGCTGCACCAGTTGCCAGGTGTAAGGCGCTAGCCCGCGTGCATAGTTTGAGGTAATACCATTAGTGCCCAGGTTATCATTCAGGCCGTCAATTGCCTGCCAATTTAAGCTTAAGCCGGTTGCAACGATCAGGCTGCGGTAACTCAGGCAGCTGCCATCGGCCAGCGTTAACTGGTTTTGTTGCGGGGCAAAACCAGCGGCAGCACTTTGGTACCAGCTAACCTGTTTTGGTATTAACGCTGCCATCGGTTTGACCGTGTCAGGCTGTTTAAACACGCCACCGCCAACTAACGTCCAACCAGGCTGATAATAGTGCTCTGCGCCAGGCTCTGCCAGAGCAATGCGTAAATCCGGCTGCCGCTTTAACAGGCTGGCTATTGCTGATAGACCGGCGGCACCGCCACCGATAACGACTACATCGAAGGGGGTAGTGGCGATAACTTGTGCACTCATGTTAGCTCCAGTTATGGCTGCATTTAGTGCAGCATGGTGAGGAACATTAATATGCTTTAAAGGAATATGCATATTCAAATAAAGCATAATCTAATGTACTTTAGGCTTTGCTGCTAATTTGTGCAAGGGCAAAAACGGCACTGCTTAGATTATTGTGGTAAAGCACACAACTAATGATTAAATTTTGCTAATATAAAAAGTCAATTTCCTGTTGTAAGGTGTCGTAATGCAAACTAATTCCGCAAAAACTTTGTCTTCAGCCGGTCTATCAGTTGGTAAAAAACTGTTTATCAGTTTCGGTACGTTAAGCGTGCTTATGCTGGTGGTGGCAATAGTGGTGCAACTGGCGCAGTTGGCAATGAATTCTGCCCGCGCCAGCGCCGCAGATAAGCGAAATCTGGCTGTATTGCAGCTGGAAAAAGAAATTGATCATTTAGTTTGGGCTAACCAGCTGGCAAACAGTATTTTGTTGCAACAGTCGTTCAACGGCCAGTTAAATCCGCAGCAGTGTGCCTTTGGCCGTTGGTACGAACAATTTAAAGCGTCTGATGTTTATAAAAGTGGCAGCCCGGAGCTACGCCGGGCGCTGGACGCTATTGATACACCGCACCAGCAACTGCATCAGAGCGCGGTCAATATAACGGTGGCTGCACCGGCACAACGGACGGCTATATACCAGAGCGAGTCGTTAGCCGCCTTAACCCAGGTGCAGCAGGCGCTGGGGCAAGTGCAGCGTATTTTTCAAGCCGAGCGCGACGCTATTATCGCCAGCGCGGAAATAACCGATAAAAACGCCATGCGTGCGGTGTGGGCGGTATTGGTGTTAACCCTGGTTGCTGCGGTGTTATTTGGCATCTGGTTGCGACGGGTAATTTCGTTACCGATGAAAGCCTTAACGCAACGAGCTGAGGCCATTGCTGCAGGTAACCTTACCGGTGAGCCGCTTGTTATTCAAAGCCGCGATGAAGTTGGCCTGGCGGCACAGGCGTTTAATGCCATGCAGCAGCAGTTGCGTGAGTTGATCCGCCATTTGGTTGACAAATCAGAGCAGGTTGCCGAGCACGCTGCCCGGGTGTCAGACATTACCAGCCGCACCGATGTTGATTTACAGCGTCAGGCGGCAGAAATAGAGCAGCTTGCTACCGCTATGAATGAAATGGCCGCCACCATTGCTGAAGTGGCAAAACATGCGCAAAGTACCTCAGAAGCCACCCATACCTCAGAGCAACATGCGCAGCAGGGCCAGAATATCGTGCGCTCAGTAATCGGCAGTATTAATGAAATAGCTGCCGAGGTAGATAACGCCTCGGGCACTATTTCTGCCGTGCAGCAGGAAAGCCAGAATATCGGCGCAATATTAGACACTATTCAGGCTATTGCCGAGCAAACCAATTTGCTGGCGCTTAACGCCGCAATTGAAGCGGCGCGAGCCGGCGAGCAGGGCCGCGGTTTTGCTGTGGTAGCCGACGAAGTGCGCACCCTGGCAGCCCGCACCCAAACCTCGACTACAGAAATTAAAGCGTTGATAGAGCGGCTGCAGCACAGTGCAGCCAATGCGGTTAATACCATGCATGCCGGTGTTACTAAAGCGCAGCAGGGCGTTGCCATGGCTGATCAGGCCGGTACGGCGTTAACCGACATTATGCAGTCTGTTAGTGCTATTACGAATATGACAATGCAAATTGCCAGTGCCACTGAAGAGCAAAGTACAGTTGTGCAGGAAATGGATCAAAACCTGTTGCGGGTAAACGCATTGACGTTGGATACCCGGCAGCGCTCACACGAAGCCGATGCAACCTCGGCCGAGCTGGAAAAAATGGCGGGCCAGTTGCGCAGCGAAAGCCGGCGTTTTAAGTTGAGTGAATAATTTGCACAGGTCCGACTAACACACACTGTAATCCCGGCACTGTCAGGTTGTCATGCCGCGGATTATACAACGGCCTGCTGTATCTGGCGGTGTGTTATTAGCCGGTGTGCCTTAGCTGGTTACTGTCGGTAGCAAAACCCCGTGACGCTAACCAGTTAAAGGCATCTTGCTCGTTTGGATATACCCGCTTTTCGAAGCGGCCGACACTGTCACTTACCATCTTGTTAAGCTGATACTGCTTAATCATATTGGGGCAATATACCTGGGCGGCATAACGTAAACCGTTGTTAATACACCAGTGCACCAGTTGTTGTACTATGGGTTCAATTTCCGGCACCCCCAGTTGCCAGTTGTCCAGATAGACAATATGCGCCCAATCACTGCCTGCCAGCGGCCCGGCTAGCAGTTTAAACTCGCTGGCATAATCTTCGGCGGTAAATTGGCTCCAGCCACCACTGATGCTGGCCATAATTACGCGCTGCTCGCGCCATATCCTGAATTTTGGGGTCGGTTTCATGGCTTATTAGCGCCGCTTAATTAATAGGCGTTAAGTTTAGCAGCTGCTAATCATGCCAGCTTGATTTGGCGCAGCCTTTAAGCAATAAATTTGGGGCGATTAACAAGCTGTGCCATGATAAGCCGCACAGCTTCGGAGGCAAAATGACAGTAAATCTAATCAGTTATGCAGACAACCTACGCTTAACCCTGCACTGTGGCAGCCAGTTGCCAGCGGCGCAGTCGTTATTGCAGTTGGCAGGCCAACATGCACTGCTGGCGCAACTTACACCGGCACCTACCGCACAGCAATTGCTGGATAGCGCCGAACAAGCGTATCAGGCGGGTTACGAGCAGCAGGCTTCTACCGAGTTTGAGCTACAAGGCCTGGCCCTGGCCGGTATTGGCGATCCGTTGTTACACATGGATCTGCTGGCGACATTTTTACCGGCGTTTAAAAGCAAACGTCATGGTGTGCCGTTAACACTGGTAACCTATGGTTTGGTAGCGCCTGATGAGGCCACGGCGTTGTGCCAACAGCTGCTTGATCTGGAAGTAGAAAAGCTGGAAATTTACCTGCCGGCCAGCAACCCGCCAGCCTATCAGCAAGCCGTTAAGCCAAGCCGGTATGGTTTTAGCGAGCTGTGCCAGTTTATCCATACCGCCAGTGAAGCCGGCATGCAGGTGACTTGCTTTGCCTATGCGCCGATAGCACAGCAAAGCGAACTGCGCGCGCTGGCGCTGGATTTAGGCGCCAGAGCTTTTATCGTTAAGCCGTTAGCTATTGTTTAACCAGTCCTCATGCGCGTGCCTCACGCGAATAATAAAAATACTGTTGTCAGCTTCAAGTTGGTAAATAACCAGGTGTGAACCGACAGGATGCAGCCGCACAGGTGGGATAAGTTCTTCACGCACAGGCGCAGCTTGCGGGTTGTCAGACAAAAACTCAAAAGTCGTGGTTAATTGCTGGTGATAACGCTTTGCTTGTGCCAGGCCAAACCGTTCTGCGCCGGCAACAAAAATAGCAATAATATCGTCTTCAGCTTTGTTACTAAGTGCATAAGGCATAAGTTATCGAGCTAGTTTCGCCATTGCCGCTGCCTCCAACTGCGCCATAGTGCTATTACCTCGGCCACTGTTAATGCCTTCATCAACCAGTTGTTGCAGGTGGGTTACTTTGGCTGTCCGCTCCTGATCGCGTCGTATCAGGTCTCGCACATAGTCACTGGCATTACTGTAACGCCCGGTTTGTGCCTGTTGTTCTACCCAATGCTTCATACCATCGGGCAGTGATACATTCATAGTCGCCATTAGCTTGTCTCTGTTACTGCAATTAAGCTAATTGTGCGGTTATGGCAAACTTTGTCAAGTTTGCCCGTGAGGTTTATGTTTAACCTTACCACTTCGCGGCTAAGGCTTAAGTTTAGCGTCTGGCTGCTGCCGGTTTTACTCTGGTGTTATACAACTGCTGCAGCGCTTCGGCTATGGTCATATCAGCGTTTTCACTCAGGTAACGCTCGACTTGTTTATGCACAAAAATCACTGCTTGTTTATGCTGTTTAGCAAAGGCCGCACATTGCTGTTTAAGTTGCTGGTTAAATTCTTTCTCAGCCGCTTGCTGGTGTATGGCGTTAATCGCCTGCTCAAAGCTATTGCCATTATCCGCAAAGGCTTCTTTTAACGCGTTTTTCGGTATGCGGTAGGCTTTACTGGCAAAATCAAGCGCTTCACGAAAGCTATCAAAACACTCACCAAACACCTCAAACACCAGCGGCGCGCTATCGGCTACCTGCTGGCTAATACCGCCGGCTTCATAGTCAAAGCCAAAAAAGTTAAGCCGCTCAGTGGTTTCCGCGCCCAGTTTTAAGCCGGCTTCAATACTGTGGCGCAGGCTAAAATCTAACGCCGCCAGCTCATCTACCGTCCACATGTCGTAAATACTCAGCGCCTTGGCGTACTTCTTCGCTAGCTTATCTTTGGCAAATTTACGCCGCTCATCCAAAGTACCGGCCTTGCAGGGTTTAACCAGCTCATGGCATTCATTACAAACCGGAATTTTTAAAAACTCACTCGCCTCGCGTGTCGCCAGGTAAAACTCCAGATACTGCTGCGGCGGCGCATAGTCATGCGTAGCAGCAATACAGCCGCAGTAAAAGCAGGTGTTGAAGCTGTGGCTATGGGTGGGGGTAAGCAGGTGGTAGTGGGTGTCGTTAGCCATAGCAGCGTCCAAAGCTGGGGATTATAACTAAATTGGGATTGGGTGTTGGGCTTATTCAACTATTCCTTTGAGCCTGGCAAAAGTTCGCATGGTCTCATCGGCTGCCAGAGGCGGATAATCGGGGTTTTTAGCCATTAGCAGATACTGCCCGTCAGCGATTTTTTTCACATCACGCAGCAGGTATTGGTTATCACCAGTTTGATCCTGGCGTTCTATGGCAACGGTGCAATTTTGTAATGAACCGGCGCTGGTTGGGCTGATAAGCTCCAGCAACAGTAGTTGGCCATCTAAAATCGGGTTTTTACCGCCATTCATAGAGTTGCCGCTGGCGCGGGCTAAAAAATGTTTAGCCGGGTTCAGGCTGCCAAAACCAGCCGGGGCGGACCATTGTTCGGCCCCGCTGCTATTGCCGGTTTTAAAATGGCCGCAGGCAATTTTAAGATTGGGAAAGTAGCACAACCGCACACTATCATCGGCTGCGGTTATTGCTGGCGCATCATTAGCCGCCACTGGCGCAATGCTCATTGTCACTGGGTTAGCCTGCACAAGCTGAGCCGCACCGGCAACGACAAATTCATCTTTGCTTAGCCACAGTTTGGCACCATTGGCCTGCGCAACGCCGTATGCCCAGTCACTTACTGCGCGTGATTTTTCGGCATCACAGTAAAAGTACGTTGCCAGCTCAGAACTTAGTACCGCAGCGTGCACTACCAGATTTTGCTGTTGCCAGTTGTCACGATGTCGCTGTGCTGCCAGATAGTCTCGCTTGCTGTTGTTGCAGGCGCTGTGTGCAGCGACAAAGTTGTGGCCAAGGTCGGTGGAGTAGCGGGCAAACGGAATAAAGTGATCAACATCGGCATTACGTTGGTCGTTCAGCGGTTTATTACAGTAAAAGCACTGACCACGCTGAATTTCAATCAGTACCGGCCGCGCTTTATTCAATGCATTACGATCCACACCAAATAAAAACTGCTGTAACTGGCTTTGTGGGCCTATCAGTTGTTGGTTGTCTTTAATGCTCTGAATTTTTTGCAGCCAGGCATTTTTTGCCAGATACACCACCAGATCGTAAAAGCGGCGGAACGAATAGGCAATGCCGGGGTTCAGCTTGATAAACTTACTGCTGTTGCTATGCGGGTATAAAAAACATTCCGCCTGCTTGGATAAAATTTGCAGCCGCCATAACGGGCCGTCTTTCAGTGTTGCCAGTGTTGCGCGATAAATAGCAGGCCAGTACTGGCTGAGTTTTAACTGGCGAATATTACGAATGTTGTTTTGCTGACACTCATACAACACACTGATAACTTTGGACTGCTTGCCTGAATTTTGCTTGAGCAGCGCTGCATCGCCGTTGGAGCCTGCGGCAAAAGGCATGGCATGGTGCCAGTACAGCAGGATAAATTTATCCACCAAATCATCTAACATGATCACCAGTTCGCTATCCGGTTGCTGCAGTGGCCGTTCGACGCAGACATCGGCAATAGCGTGCAGCAGAGCAAACTTGTAAGTTGCACTGAAGTCACCTTCATTCAGCATGCGCTGAATATAGGCAATAAAGTCCAGTTGCTGTTGCATGGCCGCCATACTTAGTGCAACTTTCTGGTAATTAAGGCATTTAGCCAGATATCTTCAGCGCGGTCCGGGCGCTGATCGCGGCTTTGCCAGCTTTTAACTAACCGCAGTTCTGGCAGTTGAGACAGTAAACTGCGAAGGCTGGCTTCATCTAAATCGGTAAAGTGCCGGCCATTGCTAAATCTGTCTGTGGTGCCGTATTTAAACGATGTATACAGCACAGCGCCAGGTTTCATTGCCTGTTGCAAGCGACTTAATACTGCTGGCAACTGCTGTGTAGCAACATGCAGCAGGCTGGCGCAGCACCAGATAGCATCATATTCAGACTGGGCGCGCAGTGCTTCAAAGCTGCTGGTTGCAACATGTTGTCCCAAACGTTGGCTGGCGATTCTGGCCATTTCAGCGCTGGCGTCAAAAGCACTGACGCTAAACCCCTGCTGTTTAAAGTGCCTGGCATCCCGGCCACTGCCGCAACCGGCATCCAGAATGTGGCCGCCTGGTGGAACCATAGGTAAAAACTCAGCATACAGAGCAGACATATCTACATTAACCGTTGCCTGTACATATTCCGCTGCATGCTGGTTGTAATAATCTATTGTTTCAGATGACATTTATCTGGCCGTAATTTCTCGATAAGCGCTTTGATACTACACGCATTGTTAGCTGTTTCAAAGATAGTGTCACGGTATGAGGCGGTGCAATTGTTTGATTATTTTATCTAAGCGCTTAATTATGGTTTTTGTACGGACAAATAGCCTTGTAGTGCCTTTGCCAATTGGTTGACGTTTCCCTAAAAAATTCCTGCTAAATCCTCATCAAAGGCTATACCAGTAAAATTGTGCTTGTTATAGATGACTTTGAAACTGTGCGTGACGAACAGGCCATGAGTGCCATACATTGCCGATTTAAATATGGCTTTGTTTGCTAGCGATGATGGTTCAAATACCAGGGTTTTAACGCCACACTCAAAGCCGTCTTCATAGTGGCGAAGGGTTCTGGACGTGTCTTCTGTTGCAAATTGCTGCGGCACAAAAATGTGCATCTGCATATCGCCAACCTGCAGGGCTAAAAATTCGCCAACATTTGCCAGTAGGGTTTTAAAAGCGGTATACGCCTGTGCTGAGAATAATAAGTATGAACCCCAGAAGGAGATATCTGGCACCGGCAAACCTTGCTGGTATGCCGCAGCCAGTTTGCAGCTTGAGGGTGTCCATTTTTGCAGCAAGCTCTCGTTTGTTCTGTGTTGGCGCCGCACTAACAATAAACCTTCATCGCCCAGGATGTCAGCAAACTGGAATACATCCAGCGCTGGCACTTCATAGGCATTTTCGATAGGTTTTAGTCGATATATTGTTGTTTTTTGCTCGTCAGCCGGTTGCATGCTGCTCATTTTTGGCCTTTATGCAGTTAAATTCCGTTATTTCAATAGCTTTGTTATTTAAAACTTTTTTTACTCGGGGCGCAATTGATGCAAAACAGGTTCGCATTATGCGCTCAGTGAATGCTGACGTTATTAGGTATTATGAAAAGCAAGGTTTTACGTACTTCCAAGGTAAAATAGCAATGTACCGTCTCATCTATGGCGAAACCTATAGGAGCTATTGGATATGACTAAGAGCAAAAGACCTTCACCGGATTCACCGGAATTCGAACAGTGGTTGTTGGAGCGGGCAAAAGAACGAGCAGAGAAACTGTTTAATACTGAAATCCCCGAAGAGCTGGCTCATGTTGATAGTGGCATAATGGCTGGCCCGCGCAGTTGGGAAGACGTGATGCCGGAAAAAACCATTGCCGAAGATATTGCCATTGATAAGGCGCACAAGCGTATGCACCTTAAAGTGGTTAAATAGTGTGCGGTCGGTTTGCGCTGTTAAGTTTTGAGAGCCCGGAGTTCACACATGCAGAGTAACGCTACTGCAAAAGTTTCGTTGTTAAAAAAGAGCTGGCCGATGTTGGCAGCGGTTTAATTACCGGCCCGCGCAGTTGGGAAGACGTTATGCCGGCACCAGCTTTGGTATAAAGTGCACCACTTTGTTTCTAGCGTCCTGCTTGGCTTGGTACAGTGCCTGAACAGCTTGGTCCAGTAACGCCTGCCATGAGGGTGTATCGCGGCTGGCGGTGGTTAATGTTATTTTTGTTGCCTAATTTTTGTTCCGTTAATGTGCGGATACTGGTAGGATGTACGGGTTTTTATAACTTACTGTTTGAGGGATCAAGATGTCGGTAACGTCTCTACGCAATGCCATTTGCGTTTGCACCATTTTACTTGCTAGTTTTAGTAGCCACGCCGGGCTTATTGTTAACGGTGATTTTGAATCGCATACGCTGAATAAAAACAGCTGGACCTGGATGAGCAGCAGCTTGTTTGACGGCTGGGACGGCAGCAACATTGAAATCTGGAATGCTCTGCAAGGTGTTGCAGCAGTAAGCGGCAACCATTTTATTGAATTAAACGCCGACGGTGGTAACAGCGGTAACTGGTCTATTTTTCAGCGCTTTGCTACTGACATTGGCCAGCAATATCAGCTGAGTTTTTACTACCGTGCACGCGCTAATAATAACGAACAGTTTCAGGTGTCGGTAGCCGATATAGACTGGCGGCTAAACGACCATACTACCTCAGGCTGGACTATATTCAGCAACCACTTTACGGCTACCGCCAACAGCACCACGTTACGGTTTACGTCGTTAAACCAGGGCACCTACGGCAACTTTATTGATGCGGTGCAGGTAACTGCGTTGCCGGTTACCAGCCAGGTGCCAGAGCCTGCTACGCTGGCTGCGTTTGGCTTGGGTTTATTGGGGTTAATGGCCGGGCGCCGGTTGCGTAAGCCTAAATAAAAGCGCTGCGTATAGTTTTTATCTTAACAAAACCGCCTGTTACGGCGGTTTTTGCGTTTTAGCGGTAACTGCATTTCGCTTGCCGTAAAACTGCCAGGGGCTTAACGCCGTATAGCTGTGCATTGCAACAAAATTATGCGGGTTAGCATGGCAGCACAAAATGTTAAAACATCCTCGTCTAAGGTACCGGCACACCGCTTATCCCGATTGGGCGGCCTGGCATCACTGGCCGGCCGGGTCGCTGGCGGTATGCTGGCTGAGGGCGCGCGACAGTTAGTACAGGGCAAGCTGGCGGGTAAAACAGATATGCTGTTAACGCCCGCCAATATAAAACGGGTTGCCGATCAGCTGGCGCATTTACGCGGGGCGGCAATGAAGCTTGGGCAGCTGTTGTCTATGGATGCCGGTGATATGCTGCCGCCAGCGCTAACCGATATTCTGGCGCGGTTGCGGGCCAGCGCAAATCCTATGCCGGTAAAGCAACTGGCCAAAGTATTACAAAATGAATGGGGCGATGACTGGCAGCAGCATTTTGCTGATTTTACTTTTACCCCGCTGGCGGCGGCATCTATTGGGCAGGTGCATCAAGCGTATCATGATGATGGCCGGCGTCTGGCGATAAAGGTGCAGTACCCAGGCATTAAACTGAGTATTGATAGTGATGTAGATAATGTGGCTACCTTGCTGCGGGTTAGCGGCCTTATTCCGGCTGGCATCGACTATCAGAGCCTGTTGGCAGAAGCCAAAAAGCAGCTTAAGGCTGAAGCTGACTATTTGCTGGAAGCTGACTATCTGCAGCAGTACCGCCAGTTGCTCTGTGAAGACCAGGACTTTTTATTGCCCGAAACTGTACCCGGCTTAAATACGGCCAATATTTTGGCAATGACCTTTGTAGCGGGGGTGCCGGTAGAATCGTTGACGCAGCACAGCCAGGTTGAGCGAGACCGGGTAATGGCATTATTGTTTTCGCTGTTATTTCGTGAATTATTCGAATTTAAACTGGTGCAAACCGACCCCAACTTTGCCAATTATTTATATAACAGTGATACGCAGCAGCTGGTGTTGTTGGATTTTGGTGCCTGCCGCCAGTACAGCGAGCGTTTTAGCCAGGCTTACCGTGCATTGTTTAGTGCCGCGCTGGCAAGCGACAGTGCAGCTATGGAGCAAGCGTTAACGGATATTGGTTTTTTTAGCCAGCACATAGTGCCAGCGCAAAAGCAGGCTGTACTGCAATTGGTTGGGTTGGCCTGTGAGCCATTGATGCAGGATCAGGCGTTTGATTTTGGCAGCACAGATTTAGCCTTACGCCTGCGAGAGGCAGGCACCGCCCTTAGTCTGCAGCAAAACTACTGGCATGCCCCACCAGCCGACGCCTTGTTTTTGCATCGTAAAATAGCAGGTATGTATTTACTGGCTGCGCGGTTAAAAGCCAGGGTTAATGTGCGCAACCTGCTGCAGTGCTATTTAGCCTAACGGCTGGTATGGCACAGCTGACAAATAAACCATTGGTCGCAAAGCGTTAAGTGGCCCTTTACTAAAGCCGCGTTTGCGGATAAAACTGAGCATCCGACTATACTGCAATGCAGGTTAAGTACCGTTAGCCAGAGAAGAAACCAATGAAAATGATTGTGTTAGCCAGCATGGTATTTACCGCCTTGCTGCACCAGCCTGCCGCGGCGCAGGTGTATAAATGGGTAGATGAAAAAGGCAATGTGCATTATTCCGACCGGCCACAAACCCTGGATTCTGAGCGGGTAGATTTTTTGGCGGCGCCACCGGCTGATGTGGCTGAAGATGGCAGCGCCAGTTCAGTGCAAAGCGTTGACGACAATGTGCGCCCTGCAGACCCTGCGAATGCTGATGCGGTTGATGCCAATGTAGTAGAGCCTGAGCCGCCGGTAGTCTCTTTTACCCCGCCGGCACCGTTGGCAAACTGCAGTGCAGCGGCAGAAAATGCCCGGCGCATTTTACTTAGCCAAAACAGTAAGCCAGAGTTTCGTCAGTTAGCTGCCGACGCTAATTTTAAAACCAGCTTTGTGCAGGCTTGCCGGCAAAACGCCAATACTGAGGCTGGCAGAGCCGAAGCGGTTTGTATTCAGCGGGCAAAAAACTTTGCTGATTTTGAAGCCTGTTCAGGCTAGTGCTACACCAAATATAAAGCCCCGCAGTGCGGGGCTTTATGGGGTTTGGCGCTGTGCTTTAGTTTAGCTCAAAGCGGTCGGCGTTCATTACTTTTACCCAAACCTTCACAAAGTCCTGCACAAACTTATGTTTGTTGTCGTGCTGGGCATACACCTCGGCGTACGAGCGCAGGATCGAGTTAGAGCCAAACACTAAATCAACCCTTGTTGCTGTCCATTTAGTGGCGCCGGTTTTACGCTCAACAATGTTATACAGGTTACGCCCGGCTGGCTGCCAGCTGTAAGCCATATCGGTTAAGTTAACGAAGAAATCGTTACTTAGCGTGCCCGGCTTATCGGTGAATACACCATGCTTAGTGCCGCCATAGTTGGTGTTTAGCACCCGCATGCCACCTAACAGCACGGTCATTTCCGCTGCGGTTAGGCCCAGCAGCTGGGTTTTATCCAGCATTAGCTCTTCTGGTTGTACTGCATAATCCTGTTTCACAAAATTGCGATAGGCGTCATGCAGTGGCTCCAGCACATCAAATGACTCAACATCGGTTTGCTCGGGGGTTGCATCACCTCGGCCCGGTGCAAAGGGTACGCTGATATCAACACCGCCGGCTTTGGCAGCTTGCTCTATTGCCGCGCTACCGCCCAGTACGATTAAATCGGCCAGGCTTACCGGCTTGGCAAAACCGGCTTTAATGCCTTCTAACACTTTTAGCACTTTGGCCAGACGCTCAGGCTCATTGCCCTGCCACTGGTTTTGTGGTGCTAAGCGAATGCGGGCACCGTTGGCGCCGCCGCGATAGTCAGACCCCCGGAATGTGCGGGCGCTGTCCCAGGCGGTGCTGATAAGCTCGGCTGCCGTTAAACCACTGCCCAGCAACTGCGCTTTTAACGCACTGATATCCGCTGTTGTCAGGTCGGCATTACCCTGCGGTACCGGGTCTTGCCAGATCAAATCTTCTGCTGGTACGTCCGGCCCTAAATAGCGGCTTTTCGGCCCAAGGTCGCGGTGGGTTAGCTTAAACCAGGCTCGGGCGAACACCTCAGAAAAATAGGCCGGGTCTTTATAAAACCGCTCGGAGATTTTGCGGTATGCCGGGTCCATTTTCATTGCCATATCGGCGTCGGTCATTATCGGGTTATAGCGGATTGACGGGTCTTCTACATCTACCGGCTTGTCTTCTTCTTTAATGTTAATTGGCTCCCATTGCCAGGCGCCGGCCGGGCTTTTTTTCAGCTCCCAATCGTAGGTAAACAATAAATAGAAGTAGCCGTTGTCCCATTTAGTAGGGTGAGTGGTCCAGGCGCCTTCAATGCCGCTGGTCATGGTATTGCGGCCAATACCGCGGCTTTTGTGGTTATTCCAGCCCAGGCCCTGTTCGTCAATATTGGCTGCTTCTGGCTCCGGCCCCAGGTTTTCGGCCTTACCATTGCCATGGGCTTTGCCTACGGTGTGGCCTCCGGCGGTTAAGGCGACGGTTTCTTCGTCGTTCATTGCCATGCGTTCAAAGGTAATGCGAACGTCGTGCGCGGTTTTTAGCGGGTCGGGTTTGCCATCTACGCCTTCGGGGTTAACATAAATTAAGCCCATCATTACCGCTGCCAGCGGGTTTTCCAGATCGCGTTCACCACTGTAACGGCTGCCTTCGCTGCCACTGGGCGCCAGCCACTCTTTTTCGGCACCCCAGTACGTGTCTTTTTCCGGGTGCCAGATGTCAGCACGGCCACCGGCAAAACCAAAGGTTTTTAAACCCATAGATTCATAAGCCATATTGCCGGCCAAAATCATTAAATCGGCCCATGAAAGTTTATTGCCGTACTTTTGCTTAATTGGCCACAGCAGGCGACGGGCTTTGTCCAGGTTAGCGTTATCCGGCCAACTGTTAATCGGTGCAAAGCGCTGGTTGCCGGTGCCCGCACCGCCACGGCCATCGGCAATGCGGTAGGTGCCGGCGCTGTGCCAGGCCATACGAATAAACAAACCGCCATAGTGGCCCCAGTCGGCGGGCCACCAGTCCTGGCTGTCGGTCATCAGTGTTTTTAAGTCGTTTTTAACGGCTGCTAAGTCCAGCTGTTTAAAGGCTTCAGCATAGTTAAAGCCGGTGCCCAGCGGGTTGGTTTTACTGTCGTGCTGGTGCAGGATGTCGAGATTGAGTGACTTGGGCCACCAGTTTTTTTCGTTTAAGGCAGCAGAGGTGTTGCCACCGTGCATTACCGGGCATTTACCGGCTGTGTTGTTCGTCATTACTTGCTCCTTAGTCGTTGCAGTAGTGCAGGCATTAACATGTACCTGCTTTATCTTGCTAAGAACTATAGACGCGATGCTGGGGTAACGACAGTGAGTTTTTCAACTCGGCCTAATCGTTTTTATTGATGAAAAGTGATGGAACACATTTGGTATGGTGTTTAAGAGGCTAAGCAGACATTACCGGCCTTACCTATACTGCAGTTGTTTAACAGAACTTTTTGGTGATTGGTCGCGCCGGCTGACCACTACGCTTGATTACATACAGTCTTGTATGTATATTGCCATTCTTATTCTGCCTAAGCTGGGCACAGCGTGTTAAGGCAGTGTCTCACAGGAGTTTGTATGCGTTTAAATGTAAAGCTGTTAACGGTTACGCTGGCAGCATTAATATTGCTGGGTTGCAGCGAGCCGCAGCAAGGCGCCGCGCCAGGCGTGCAGGCAGCCGAAGTCGAGGTGGTAACGCTGGCTACTACAGCGCTGGCACTAACCACAGAGTTGCCAGGTCGCACTACCGATTACCGCCAGGCTGAGATCCGGCCGCAGGTAAACGGTATTTTACAGCAACGCTTATTCACCGAAGGCCAGTTGGTAGAAGCCGGCCAGGTGTTATACAAAATTGATGCGGCGCCTTATCAGGCCGCGCTGGCCAATGCCAAAGCCAACCTGGCCAGCAGCAAAGCGGTGCAGCATAACGCTAAGCTAAAAGCAGACCGCTATAAAGGCCTGTTAATCAGCAAGGCGGTAAGCCAGCAGGATTATGACGATGCCGTAGCTATGTTAATGCAGGCTGATGCGGCTGTTGCCAGCAGTGCCGCCGCCTTACAAAGCGCGCAAATAAATTTGGATTACACCGACATTAGTGCGCCGATCAGTGGCCAGATTGGCCGCTCCCTGGTAACAGAAGGGGCGCTGTTAACGGCTAACCAAAGCCAGGTTATGGCGACGATTCGCCAGTTAGACCCGATATATGTCGATTTAACCCAGTCCAGCTCTGAGCTGCTAAAGCTGAAAAAACAACTGCGTGGCGATAGCAGCGGCCCGGTAACGGTAGATTTGCTGTTGGATGACGGCAGCGAGTATGCCCACCAGGGCAGCCTGCAGTTTTCTGAAGTTAACGTAGACCCGGGCACCGGCATGGTTACGCTAAGGGCGGTGTTTCCGAATAAAACCGGTGATTTACTGCCCGGCATGTTTGTGCGGGCACGTTTGCACCATGGCAGCGATGACAATGCCCTGCTAGTGCCGCAGGTTGCGGTAAGCCGCACGCCAAAAGGCCAGGCGTCGGTCATGCTGGTAAACAGCGACAATAAGGCAGAAGCACGGCTGATTGAACTGGGCCGTACGGTGGACCAAAGCTGGCAGGTGCTGTCGGGCCTTAACGCCGGTGACAAAGTAATAGTAGCGGGCTTACAAAAAATACGGCCAGGTGCCGTGGTGCGGGTAGCAAAGGCACCGGTAGCCGCCAGCCAGACTGCGACAGAATAACAGGAGTAGCAGATGGCTAACTTTTTTATTAACCGACCTATTTTTGCCTGGGTAATCGCCATAGTGATTATGTTGGCAGGTCTTTTATCGATTAAACAATTACCGATAGAGCAATACCCGCGTATTGCGCCACCGGCGATCAGCATAAGTGCCTCTTACCGTGGTGCGTCGGCGCAAACGGCGGAGGATGCGGTAACTCAGGTAATAGAGCAGGCGATGAACGGCCTGGATAACCTGATGTATATGTCGGCTAACTCGGACTCGTCCGGTAACGTTAGCCTGACCCTGACCTTTGAAACCGGTACCGATGCCGATATTGCCCAGGTGCAGGTGCAAAACAAACTGCAGCAAGCCTTACCGTTATTGCCGCAAGAAGTGCAGCAAAACGGCGTGCGGGTGGCCAAAAGCAGCGGCGGCTTTTTGATGGTGGTGGGTTTTATCTCCGAAGATGGCAGCCTGGCGCGCGATGACATTGCCGACTTTGTCGTGGCCAATGTTAAAGACCCGCTCAGCCGCACCACCGGCGTAGGTAATGTGCAGGTGTTTGGCAGCCAGTACGCCATGCGGGTATGGTTAGATGCCGACAAGCTGAACCAATATCAATTAACACCCGCCGATGTAACCTCGGCTATTCAGGTGCAAAACAATCAGGTCACCGCAGGCCAACTTGGTGGCGCCCCGGCGCTGCCCGGTCAGCAGTTTAATGCCGCTATTTTGGCGCAAACCCGGCTGACATCAGCGGAAGAATTTGGCCAGATTTTATTAAAAGTGAATGCCGGCGGCGCTATGGTAACGCTGTCTGATGTGGCACGGATTGAGCTGGGCGGTGAAGACTACTCGGTTATTGCCCGTTACAACGGCAAAATGGCCACCGGTTTGGCAATAGAACTGGCCACCGGAGCCAATGCACTGGATACCGCCGCAGCGGTAAAAGCCAAGCTGGAAGAGCTTAAGCCGTATTTCCCCGAAGGTTTAACCACGGTTATTCCGTATGACACTACACCCTTCGTTGAGGTGTCGATAAGTTCAGTAGTACAAACCCTGATTGAAGCCATTATTTTGGTGTTTCTGGTGATGTATCTGTTTTTACAGAACTTTCGCGCCACGCTTATTCCTACGCTGGCGGTGCCGGTAGTACTGCTGGGCACCTTTGGCATTATGTCGCTGTTTGGCTTTACCATTAATACCCTGACCATGTTTGGCATGGTGCTGGCGATAGGCTTGCTGGTAGATGACGCCATAGTGGTAGTGGAAAACGTTGAGCGTGTGATGAGCGAAGAGGGCCTGAGCCCGGTAGACGCCACGCGGAAATCAATGGGGCAAATTACCGGCGCTTTGGTGGGTATAGGTTTGGTGCTATCGGCGGTATTTGTGCCGATGGCGTTCTTTGGTGGCGCCACGGGTGCCATTTACCAGCAGTTCTCTATTACTATTGTTACCGCCATGGCATTGTCGGTGCTGGTAGCGTTAATTTTTACTCCGGCGCTGTGCGCCACTATGCTCAAACCCATTAAAGGCGACCACCATGCCAAAAGCGGCTTTTTTGGCTGGTTTAACCGCGGCTTTGACCGCACCAACCGCAATTATCAGCGCGGTGTGGCCGGTATGCTGGCCAGGCCAAAGCGTTCGATGCTGGTGTATGGTGCCATAGTGCTGGTAATGGCAGTGATGTTTATGCGCTTGCCTACCTCGTTTTTACCGGAAGAAGATCAGGGCGTATTTTTATCCATGGTGCAGCTGCCAACCGGCGCCAGCCAGGAGCGTACTGAAGCGGTAATGGATAAAGTGGCGGCGCATTATGCCACTGAAGATGCCGTGCAGTCGGTATTTACCGTATCGGGCTTTAGCTTTGCCGGCCGGGGCCAGAATATGGGCCTGGCTTTTGTGCGGTTAAAAGATTGGAGCGAGCGCGGCCCTGCCGATAGCGTACAAGCGGTTATCGGCCGTGCCTGGGGCTTTTTTGCCACGGTAAAAGAAGCGCAAATTTTTGCCTTTAACCTGCCGCCGATTGCTGAGCTTGGCCGCGCTACCGGCTTCTCGTTGTTCTTGCAAGACCGCGGCGGTGTGGGCCACGAAGCGCTGCTCAACGCCCGCAACCAGTTATTGGGCATGGCGGCACAGCAACCTAACCTGGTGGGTGTGCGGCCCAATGGTATGGAAGATGCGCCGCAACTGAAAATCTCCGTAGACCAGCTAAAAGCGCAGGCGCTGGGCGTGTCGCTTGGCAACATTAACCAAACCCTGTCTATTGGTTGGGGCTCTACCTACGTTAATGATTTTGTTGACCGTGGCCGGGTGAAAAAGGTGTATGTGCAGGCCGAGCCACAGTTTCGTATGACACCGGAAGACATTAACCGCTGGTATGTGCGTAACAACAGCGGCGAGATGGTCAGCTTTGCCTCGTTCGCCAGCAGTGACTGGGTTTATGGCCCGCAGCGGCTGGAGCGCTATAACGGTGTGTCTGCGATGGAAATTCAGGGTGAGCCGGCACCGGGCACCAGCTCGGGCGATGCTATGGCGACGATGGAGCAGCTGATCAGCCAGTTGCCAGCGGGTATAGGCTTTGAGTGGACAGCCACCTCGTATCAGGAAAAGTTATCCGGCTCGCAGGCACCGGCGCTGTATGCGTTGTCCATTTTAGTGGTGTTTTTATGTCTGGCGGCGCTGTATGAAAGCTGGAGCGTGCCGTTTGCGGTGATTTTAGTGGTGCCGCTGGGTATTATCGGCGCCTTAATTGCCGCCTATATGCGCGGTTTGGGTAACGACGTGTACTTTCAGGTGGGCTTATTAACCACTATGGGGCTGGCATCGAAAAACGCCATCCTGATTGTCGAATTTGCCCGCGAATTACAGCAGCAGGGTAAAGCGCTTACCGCCGCCATACTGGAGGCGGTACGCCTGCGCCTGCGGCCAATTATTATGACCTCAATGGCGTTTTCGCTGGGTGTACTGCCGCTGGTAATCAGTACCGGTGCCGGCTCGGCCAGCCGCAATGCGATAGGTACCGGGGTGCTGGGCGGCATGATATCCGCCACGGTGTTGGCGGTGTTTTTAGTGCCGGTGTTTTATCTGGTGATTATGCGCTTTTTTGCTAAAAACGATGGTGTAAAAGCAGCAACGGTTGAGTAGTAACGCACGACTTAAATAGTCATGGCAGCTAAGCTGCCAAACAGTTTGTACCTTTACCGGCATTTCGGTCCCACGCTGACTTGCCGGTTTTTTTATGGCTTTTTTAAGCCCTGCAGCATGGTATCAATAAGCGCCGGTGCATGCTGGCGCAAATCGCACTGCTGTGGCTTAAGTAAAAAGTGGCTGATAATACCGCCAACATACATATGCATTGCATTTGCCGCCAAAGCCGGTGATACACCTTCGCGCAAGGTGCCGGCGGCTGCGGCGCGTTCAAAAGCGCGTTGCAAAACGGCCACGGTTTGCTCGTCTAATTCATCTTGCTTGGTTACGGCGGGGTTAAGCTCGTCGATGTATTCACAGCGGTGAAATATGATAGTGAGTACGCGTTGTCTTTGCTCGCTGGCGGGAATGAGCTGCAGGCCATTGGTAAATAATTGCTGTAACTGCGCAAAAGGTTCGGCGTTGGTGTCGTTATCTAACTCGGACAGCATGGTTTGAAATGGTAACCGCACCCGCTCCAGCATGGCGGTAAACAAATCGGCCTTGTTCTGAAAATGCCAGTAAATGGCGCCACGGGTAACGTTGGCGGCGATGGCGATTTTCTCCAGTGTGGTGCGTGATACGCCGTGCTGATAAAACAACACTTCTGCCGCATCTAAAATGGCAGCGCGGGTGGTTTCGGCTTCGGCTTTGGTACGTCTGGCCATGCAGGGTCTCAACATCTGTATCTGGTTAATCCGGCGGCAATTTTAGCATAACTAATGCAGCCAGTCGTTAACAAAACCGCTGTTGTCAGACAGCCAATCTCAGAGGCCTCTCTTAACGCACAACAAAGTCAAAATACTGCTCGGTATAAACCGGTGGCTGATGGGTAAAGTGCCACCATTCCATGCTGTACACCTTAAAGCCGCCTTGCAGCATCAGGCTTTCCAGCAATTGCCGGTTGGCGGTCTGCGCTGCACTGATGCCGGTTGCACCAACATTGGATATAGCATCAAACATATCAAAGGGTGAACCCATATCAATTGGCCGCCAGTTGCCGTTATCGTCTTTGGCTGCAAGCGTTAAATCTATGGTACTGCCACGGCTGTGGCCGGACTTTTCGGCAATATATTCACCCACCAGTTTATCTTTGCCCAGATTAGGGTAGTACTGTGCCTTGGTGCGGGTATCGGCTAAATTGGCTGCCCAGCGCATAAAATGGTTTACCGCGCGCTGCGGCCGGTAGCAGTCAAATATCCACAGTGTGTAGCCTTTGGCGTTCGCCGCATGCTGCACTTTTACCAGCGCCTGCGCCGCATTTTGCTGCAAATAGCACTTGTTGGCTTCGTAGCCGTCAACTTTGCTGCCGACAAAGTTATTACTGCCAATATACGCCATGTTTATTTGCGCCTGCGGAATAAGCTGGCCCACGTCGGTAAAATCAGCCGGGATGTCGCTGGCTGCTAAGTTCGCGTTCAGTAGCAATGTTAGGCCTAAGACGGCAGTTTTCATGTGCGGCTCCTTAAATCATCAGCATGCCGGCGATAAAAAACGCCAGCAGCGCCAGCGCACCACAAAACAGCGCATAGGGTAGCTGGGTTTTCACGTGTTCGAGCAAGTCGCAGCCGGAGGCAACCGAGCTTACCGCCGTGCTATCAGAGATGGGCGAGCAGTGATCGCCAAACACACCTCCGCTTAAAATGGCGGCCAGTACTAAAGATGGCGGCAGGCCAAGCAGTTCAACCATTGGCATGCCTATCGGAATTAAAATAGCAAAGGTGCCCCAGCTGGTACCGGTGGTAACCGAGATAAGTGCGCCGGCTAAAAATAATAGCGCCGGGATCAGCACCAGCGGCAAGCTGTCATTGACGATAGAGGCAATAAAAGTACCGGTACCAAGCAATTTTAAACTGCTGCCGACCGCCAGCGATAACAGCACTATCGTTACCAGCGGCAGTAATTCACTCATGCCTTTAAAGCCGATATCGACTAATTGCTGATGTTTAAAGCGTTTGCTTAGCAGCATCATGCAGTAGGCCACCAGACAGGCCAGCGTGGTGGCATATAACACTGATTGCGAACCCGAGCCCTCTACCAGCCGGCCGTTACCGGTTAGTAGCATAAAGCCCAGCATCGATGTCACCAGCGTTATCAGGGGAAGCAACATAAACGACGGATGGCTGGGTGTAACATCAATTTCGCTATGCGCCGCCAGCGTATTTAACTGCTGTTCGGATTTGCGCATCGGGCCATATACTTTGCCGGTTATAATGGTGTACAGCACTACAGCCAGGGTAAACAGCGCATAGAAGTTTAGCGGTATAGTGCCAATTAATACTGATACAGCACTGTCGCCCAATGAATAAGTGCTTAGCAGGCCAAGTACATAGGCGCCCCAGCCGTTTAGCAAAATAATAATACAAATGGGTGCGCTGGTGCTGTCGATAATATACGCCAGCCGGGCGCGGCTCATTTTAAACTTATCGAATAAACCGCGCGAGCTGATACCGGCAGTAAGCGAGCTGAGATTAGACTCGATAAAGGTTGCCGAGCTGATAAAAAACGTCATTAAGCCGGCCTGGCGCGCAGTTTTGGCAATGCCTTTGTCTACCAGCATTTTTACCGTTGCAGCCACGCCGCCAGAGTCGCGCATATAGGCCAGCAAACCGCCCACCAGCAAAGAAAACATCAAAATGCGGGCGTTGTCGGCATCAGCGGTTACCGCCACTATCCGCTCGAGTGTGGCGATACTGCCATCGAGTAGCAGGGCTGGCCCTGCGCCCTGAGCCTTAATGTAAATAAGTAGCTCGGCAGTGCATAGCGACAGCAGCAGTGCCAGGATCACTTCTTTGCGCCACAGCACCACCACAATGGCCACCAGCGCTGGCAGCAGGGTTAACCAATCAGCCAAAATGGCCTCCTGTCTCTTTTAAGTTGATTATTATTCTAGTTAACATAGGCTATGAATAATTTATACAGCTTGTGGTGATGGCGGGCAAGCCTGCGGCGGCATTTTGCGATAAAAGCCTGCAGTATGGAGGGGAGCAGATGTTCTGGTTATGGCGCAGTGCGTTAATAATAGCAGTGGGGTTAACAACAATGGTACAGGCAATGACGCTTAGCGACAGTGATTATCAACGTTACCGGCAAGCCGGGCTGGATAAACCTCAGCTGAGTTACACGGATATTGAGCCGGTGTTACAGCGTCACCGGCAAAACCCGTTGTTTCGTTTTAACCCGTTAGGCAGCTCTGCCCTTGGCGTGCCGGTTTGGCAAATAGATATTGGCACTGGCCCGGTGAAAATACTGGCCTGGTCGCAAATGCACGGTGATGAGCCAACCGCCACTGCTGCCTTGCTGGATTTGCTTAATCTGCTTGCCGCTGACGAGCAAGCGCTCTGGCGCAATAGTTGGCAGGATAAAATAACCCTGCGCATTATCCCCATGCTTAACCCGGACGGTGCAGCCGCCAACACACGGCTAAACAGCATGGGTATCGACATTAACCGCGATGCGAAGGCACTGCAAACGCCTGAAGGCAGACTGCTGATGCAGGCCGCGACGGCGTTTAAGCCCGCGTTTGGTTTGAATTTACATGATCAAAACCGCTTTTATGCGGTGGGCGACAGCGATAAAGCGGCGACCATATCCTTGTTGGCGCCGGCTTTCAACGAGGCAAAAGACATAGATCCAGCCCGTGCTAAAGCCATGCAGCTGATTGGCGATATGCGAGATCTGATGCAACGGCTGCTGCCTGGCCACCTGGCAAAATACGACGATACCTTCTCCTGGCGCTCGTTTGGCGATACCTTTGCCGGTATGGGCATTAGCACAGTGCTGATAGAGTCGGGTGCCCACCCTAACGATGACCACCGCCAGGTGGCCCGGCGCTTGAATACACAGCTACTGGTGATGACGTTAAACAGCATTGCCAGCGAAAGTTATCTGAAGCAACCGCTCAGCGCCTATCAGGCGATACCGTTTAACCGTGATGGTGGTATTAAAGATATGCTGCTAACCGGCCTGGGCATTACGCTGAACGGGCATGCGGCCACTGTTGATCTGGCGCTGGATTTTGACCTCGATGGCCGCAAACAGGCGCGCATCCGCGATATTGGCGATATGTCAGTGTATGGCAGTTTTCACCGCTTTGATGCCAGTGGTCTGCAGTTTCAGGCTGGCCGTGCTTATGCGCTGACTACAGCGCTCACGTTAGATAAAGCGGCCTATCTGGCCTTGCTGGCGCAGGGCTATAGCCATTTCACTGGCGATGCGGCTTTGCTGCAAAATAACAGTGGCTTGCCCGTGGTGTTGAATCCATCGGCGCTCAGTAACGATGTGCCGCAGCGACAGCGGCTGGCCACGTTTTTGCTGGTTGATAATGAGGGAGTAAAGCTGGCACTGCTAAATGGCCAGCTGTTGCACCTTGCCAGCGCTACTTTGCTTAACCCATTGGGCAGTTAATGCCCTTGTGTCGAATGACCTGGCCGGGCTTTGCTATACTGTGCAGGCTTTAACCACTTTGGAGAACAAAATGAAAGCACTGACCTTAGCACTGCTGGTGGGCTCTTTGAGCGCCGCGGCTGCAGATAATCAAATTACCCATTGCCAGCTTGGCGATGCGGTGCGGATTATTGAAGTAGTTTACCCGCAGGGCAGCGAGCTGCCATGCGAAGTACATTACACCAAAGACGGCCAGAACACGGTGTTATGGCGCGCCAGCAACGAGGCGGGTTACTGTGAGCAAAAAGCCGCTGACTTTGCCGAAAAACAGCGCAGCTGGGGCTGGCAATGTGTAGTGACTGCCAGCAGCGTGCAAACCGGGTCTGACACGCCCTGAACTATTTAGATAGTTGCAGCTGCCATTTTTGCAAGGCTTGCAACTGCTTAACGATCAGAGCTTGTATTTTTTCGTCAATCAGATCGCCGTCACTGTTAAAACCGCCGGTAAAGGCGTTTGCAAAAACTTCCGGCTGATTAAGCGGGTGTAAGTTTAAATACACGCATACCTGGCGCAGGTGGTACTGAGCACGGCTGGTGCCCATGCCGCCGCCGGCGCCCAGAATGGCCACTGGTTTACCAGTTAACAGGTGGTTGTCGGGTTCACGTGATGCCCAGTCTAAGGCATTTTTTAGCGCCGGGGCTAACGAATAGTTGTATTCCGGACAAGCTAATAACAAGGCATCGGCTTCGGCTAGCTGTTGCAGCAATTGCTGCACAGCAGCGGGCTTTTCTGCCAGATCGGCATTGTAAAACGGCACTTCTAACAGATCGGCCAGGTGAATTTTCATTCCTTCCGGTGCATGGCCCTGAGCAAAACGCAGCAAGCCGCGGTTGGTTGATTTTGCGCGTAAACTGCCACAAATCGCCAGTACATTAATACTCATTGTTTACTCCGTATGTTGGTTGAAACCGTAACGTATCAGTGTAGCTGAGGGACTCGCTTTTGCACTGAGTTCAAAATATTTGAACATTGACGGCAAATTATTCCGCTTTTGCCAATATAGCTACGTAGCTAAGCTAAAGCGCTAAGGTGAGTGTAATGCAGGAGATGTCAGATGTTCGCTATAAGATACGCAGCAGATCGCGGTAAAGCCGATTTTGGCTGGTTGCAAAGCCGCCATACGTTTTCGTTTGCCAGCTACTATGATCCGGCACAAATGGGCTTTTCGGCGTTAAGAGTTATTAACGACGATTGGGTGGCGCCGGGCGCGGGTTTTGATACCCACGGCCATAAAGATATGGAAATTTTAAGCCTGGTGCTGCAGGGGAATATTGCTCACAAAGATTCGGCAGGTAATGCCGAGGTACTACCCGCCGGCGAATACCAACTGATGAGTGCTGCCGGCGGTATCTATCACAGTGAGTTTAATGCCAGTGATAGCGAACCGTTGAAGTTTCTGCAGATTTGGTTACAACCAAACCAGTTTGGTGGTCAGCCAGGTTATCAGCAAAAAGATTTTGGCCAGCAACCGGGCCTGACACTCATTTTGTCGCCAGATGGTCGTGATGGCAGTTTAACGCTACGTCAGGATGCTTTGTTGTATCAGTTACTACTACCCCAGGCAGAGCAGCTGATATTTAACACTGCAGCCGGTCGCAAACTGTATATTCATCTTATCAGCGGCGAGCTGGACGTAGCCGGCAATAGCCTAAACGCGGGTGATGGGATAAAGATCAGCGATGAAACGGCGTTAATGCTGACAGCTGGCTCTGCCGTAAAGGCACTGATCTTTGATTTACCCTGACACGGCGGCAGTACGCCTGATAAGTTATTCAGCCAGCATAAACACAAGGCGCTGCAATATAGCGGTTACTGAGTGCCGGATATTATCCGGCAGAGGTAAACGCTATAAGGAAACCGTACTATGAAGGCAAGTTTAATAGTTACTGCTGTTGCTGTTGTATTATTGGCTGGCTGTGATAACTATGCGCCGGGTAAAGCTGCAGAAGATACCGTAGCGACTACGCCTGCGCCACCGCGGGCAACTAATAACGCGATGGCAGATAGCGAACACAATGCGCGTAATAGCCTGGACTGGGCGGGTAGCTATTTGGGGGTTATACCCTGTGCTGATTGTGAAGGTATTCAAACGGAAGTGATACTAAATGACGATGGTCGCTATCAGTTGTCACAACTGTACCTGGGTAAAGCTGCAGACGCCTTTATTAGCCAGGGCAAGTTTAGCTGGAGTGATTCTGGCAGCATAGTGTTGTTGGAGTCGGCACAGCCGGTGCAGTTTTTTGTTGGCGAAAACCAATTGTTTATGCTGGACCAACAAGGCAAGCGCATAACCGGCGAGTTGGCCGCGCGTTACACTCTGCAAAAGCAGTTTGACGAATCTGAGTCGCTTTAACGATAACCGCTATCTTGCCAGCTTTGCAACGCTGGCTGGCTAAGGGTAGAGCAAATAACGCTGACGTTGCTGACGGAAGCGTTGCAAAGCCTGCTGCCAGCTAGCGCGGATCTCTTGCTCGGTTAACCCCTGTTCTATCTGTAAACGCAGTTGGCTACTACCGGCCAGTTTGTCCATAAATGCCGGTGCGGTAAAAAACACCTCGTTATGTTGTTTAAACAAAGCATGCCAGCGCAGCAGGTACTGCAAGTCTAATCCTTTAACGGCAACGTTACGCAAATCTTCGGCATACAGTTGTTTATCCATAAGCGGTGGCGTTAGCGCTGCGCCGGGTGTAGATACCGGAGTAAACGTAAAATCGGCGGGTCCAAACTTATCATAGCCAATCACGTTAAACGGAAAAGCCGTACCCCGACCCACACTAAGCGGTGTCGCTTCAAAAAAACCTAACGACGGGTACAATGCCACCGCCTGGGCATCAGGCAAGTTTGGGCTGGGTTTTACCGGCAACGCATAAGGCATATTGCGCTGATAAGCGGTCATTGGTACCACAGTGAGTTGTAGCTTATCGGCATGGCTTATCCAGCGCTCGCCTTTAATCATTTTTGCCAACTCACCGACAGTCATGCCGTGTAGTAGCGGTATAGGATGCATGCCAACAAAAGATTGAAAAGCCATCTCGAGTAGTGGGCCATCGACATAGGCGCCGTTTGGATTAGGCCGGTCTAGCACCAGCATTGCTACCCCATGTGTTGCCGCAGCTTGCAGCATATAGTGCATGGAGCTGATGTAGGTGTAATAACGTACGCCCACGTCCTGAATATCAAAGATCACCACATCGAGCTGTTGCATTTGTGCCGCAGCGGGTTGTTTACTGGCGCCATACAAAGACCACAGCGGCAGGCCTGTTTTGCTGTCGGTACCGCTGTTTACTGTGGCGCCGGCGTCGTGATCACCACGAAAGCCATGTTCGGGCGCAAAGATACTCACCACTTTCACCTTATTGGCCAGTAGCACATCAACCAGATGTTGTTCGCCAACCAGCGAAGTTTGGTTTACCAGCAGGCCAACTCTTTTATCTTTTAGTAAGGGCAGATATGCGGCCAATTGTTCAGCACCGGTTTGTAGCTGCTGAGTAGCGCTCAGACTAAATGCTAAACAGAAAAACACCAGGCTAATAATTCGCATATCAGGCCTCCAATGCGCGGCGGATAAAACCGTTTTGCTGTGTCAGTTGCGTGCGACATTGCGCAATACTTTGGCCGCTTAACAAATGCAAAATAGCTAGCTTTGCACTCATATCAGCTGCATCCAGTGCCCGGCGCGCTTCTTTTGCGCTACAGTCAGTGGCTTGCATGACGATGCGTACTGCGCGTGCGACCAGTTTTTCATTGCTGGCATGTAGGTCTACCATCAGGTTTTGGTAAACCTTACCACTGCGGATCATCGCGGTAGTGCTTAGCATATTTAACAACATTTTTTGCGCACTGCCGGCTTTCATCCGGGTTGATCCGGTAAGTACCTCTGGCCCGGTTACTGCACATATCCCGGTATCTGCAGCGCTAAGCACCGCTGCATTTGCATTGCAGCTGATAGCTGCGGTGTAACAGCCAATACTGCGGGCATAGGTCAAACCGCCGATTACATAAGGGGTGCGGCCACTGGCTGCAATGCCCACCAGAATGTCATTGCTATTAAGGGCTATCGCTTTAAGATCATCTACTGCCAGTTGTGGGTTGTCTTCTGCGCCTTCTACAGCTTTGTAGACAGCGCCGTCGCCACCGGCTATCAGTGCAACAACCATTGTTGAGGGTACGCTAAAGGTGGGCGGGCATTCTACAGCATCTAAAATACCCAGCCGGCCACTGGTGCCTGCGCCCAGATACACTAAGCGCCCACCTTGAGCAAACGCTTCGACTATACGGTCGGCCACGGTGGCGACTTGCTGCAGACACTGGCTTACGCTGTGCGCCACGGTCTGATCGTCCTGATTTATCCGCTGCACGATTTCCAGGCTACTGAGTAAATCGATATCCATACTGTGCGGGTTACGAGCTTCTGAGCTCATGCTGTTAAGCTGATCTAGCAGCGTATCCTGATTATTGATGTTCATGCACAGGCTCCGAAACGTTAGAGGTAAGCTGTTGTGCCAGTAATAAAGCACCGTCAAGTGCGCTGCCTTTAGCCTGTTGCAGTAATGCCTGGCATGCCATGCTAAGAAGCGGGGCTGTACCCTCAGCAAGACCACCCAATAGCACTACCGGCAGAGAAAATGTCTCCAACCCCTGCCACAAAAGTTGCTCTACCGCATCGGTATGGCGCTGTCGCAGCGTTAAAGCCAGCGGACATTGAGTGGCAAACTGAAATACCAGAGGTGCAAATTCAGCAAAATCGGTTGGGCTGGCAGTTTTTAGCCAGGGTAACAAGCGCGCCGCGCTGGCGCCAATTTGCTGCGCCACTGCTTGCAAGAGTGGGCTTTGCACACCGGCCAGACTGTCTACCTGCCACAACAATTCACGTACTACTTGTTTACCTAGCCAGGCACCGCCGCCTTCATCACCAATATTAAAACCCCAGCCACCAATTTGTTGCTCACTGCCATCAGCCAGTAAACGCATGGCCACTGAACCCGTGCCCAGCGCAACCACCAATACCGGCTGACCCAGATTCGCGCCATACAGTGAGGTGCGTGCATCCGTGGTGATCTGCAATTGCTGATAATCGCTTTGCAGCAGCTGAATCGCCTGTTGCTGCTGTTGTGGATTACCGGCACCGGCCAGGCCCATTACGGCAACAACCTGCTGCGTCGGCACTGCTGCTTGCTGACACAATGCCTGGCTGAGCTGGCGAATATTACTCAGTGCCAGGTTAAAATCGTTGGTCAGTGACGCCGGGCCAGCTTGTTGCTGCCATTGCTGGCCAGTTGCGCTGTTTGTTAGCCGGGCCAGGGTTTTACTGCCGCCGCCATCCAGCGTTAGGGTCCACATAAATTACTCCTCGCTCCCGGCGCTATGCTGCGCGCTGCCTGCCAGACATACCAGACTGGAAACCAGCGTGCCAAGGCATAACTGCCAGGTAAAACCTAAATCCAGCGCGGCCAGAGCCGGGCTCCAAAATTGTACAATGTAAGGTTGTAAAGCCAAGGTAACAGCGAAGCCGCTTAACAAGGCTGCAGTAACTGTGCGCCGGTTACCGCGCTGGGTAAACAGCGCAGTAAAAAACACACCCAGCAGGCCGCTGTAAGAAAACACCATCACACTCAGTGCAAAAGCCAGCAATGGCATGGCAGAGTATTGTTGCCAGTAAAAACATAATATTGCCATTAGTGCTAGTGCCGTGGCTGTGAATAGCATTGCTAACTGACCTGCCCGGACAAAGTGGCCCGGTTGGGTGTCAGGTTGACGCTTTAAGCGCCACGGCTGATAGATATCGGCTACCAACACTGAGGCCATCGAATTAAGACCTGACGTAATGGTTGACAATGCCGCTGCGATAACGCCAACCACCACTAAACCGCGTAAGCCAGAGGGCATCTCATTCAGTACATAATACATAAATACCGTGACTTTTTCGCCGGCAAAGCTATCGGCGAACCCCTGAACAGGCTGATATAGATCAGGTCTTTGGTAAAAAATGTACAGTAAAAAGCCAATCAGAATAAATACCAACATGGTAGGAATAACCAGCAATACCGAGCTTAACAGCGCGCGAGCCCCGGCCTTACTGTCTTTGCAGGTGAGTACCCGCTGTGTCATATCCTGATCCATACCAAAAGCTGCGATATTAAGCAGTACAAAACCGGTTAGCGCCGAGTACATATTAAATACCCCGCCGGAGCTAAAATCCACCGACCAGTCAAACAGCAGCAATTTCGACGTGCTACCGTCGGCAGGGGCGTCCAGTGCGGCGTAAATTGTTTGCCAATCCAGCTCCAGGCTGTAATACAGATAACCCAGCACCAGCAGAGCAGCGCTGACGTAAACGGCGCATTGCAAGGCATCGGTATAGATAACCGAACGTATGCCGCCCATCACCGTGCAGATGAGGCCGATCAGCGCCAACAGCGCAACGGCAATTAACACGCTGGAGGCCGCAATGTTATTAAACAGCAGCATCGCAACAGCAATAGCGGCCATATATAACCTGGCACCACTGGCAAATAAGCGGCCAAACAGGTACATCTTACCGGCATGATCTTTGGCACTGGCGCCGAAACGGCGCTCAAGCAGCTCATATACAGTGGTTACTTTTAGCTGATAATAGCGTGGCAGCAGCAGTTTCATTACCAGTACTGCAGCAATCAGGGCACCGATATTGGATGCCAGATAACTCAGGTTGCCGCGAAAGCCCATATCAGGGCCACCAAGAAAGGTAGCGGCCGATTGCGAGGTTGCCAGCACTGAAATAGCGACAACCCACACCGGCATTGAATTGGCAGCCAGAAAATAGTCCTGGCTGTTTTTGGCCCGGCGGTTTACCGCCCAGCCAACGCTTGCCAATATAGCGAAGTAGCCAAAAAAGACTATCCAGTCCAGAGAGGTCAGTTGCATAAGTGGTTCCACCGGATTGCACTTTGATTAACATAACACAGAATTAATTTGTTGGGTAATTTATACATCTATAATTATCTTGAATGTATAAATTATTTTTGTTGTACTACAGCAGGCTTTGTTCACAATACCGGAGTGCACTGTGTTTCAGTTAACTGTCAGGAAAATCATGTCATGTTGTGGTCGCGTTTATTCAACGTTATTGGCGGTGCTGCTTTGCGGTATTGGTTTGATAGCTATGTCGGTTAATGCTGCAGCGCTGTTTAAAACACCAGCCAGCGTAAAACAAATGCTGGGGCAAAAACTGATGCTGGACCTGCGCTATTACTGCGCTGAAATACCCCAGCAGGGCCAGTGCCGCACGCCGATGACCGAGCTGCCGCCAGAGCTGGCCAGCCTGATCCGTGACTACGACATTGGCGGTGTGATTTTGTTTGCCGAAAATCTGCACAGCATCGAGCAAATTGTGCAGCTTAACCGTGATTTGCAGCAGGCTGCTGCGGAGTCAGCATTGCAGTTACCGTTATTTATTGGCATAGACCAGGAAGGTGGTCGTGTTGCGCGCTTACCGCGAGGCCTTGCGACGTCTTTCGCCGGCAATATGGCAATAGGAGCCACCTTTGCTGAGCACGGTACTAAGTTTGCTGCAGACGTGGGCCGGGTGTTGGCCGATGAACTACTACCACTGGGTATTAACGTTAATTTTGCGCCGACAATTGATGTGAATGTTAACCCACAAAACCCGGTAATAAATGTCCGTGCTTTTGGTGAGAATGCAAAGCAGGTGGCCGAGCTGGGCGGTGCCATGACAGCGGCAATGCAGCAGCGTGGCATGATAGCGGCGCTGAAGCATTTCCCTGGCCATGGCGATACCGAGGTAGATAGTCATTTAGGTTTGCCAAGGGTTGACCACAGTATTGAGCAGATCCGCAACGTCGATTTACTGCCGTTTGCACAAATCATTAAACAGCATAACCCGGGCATGATCATGACAGCGCATATTCAGTATCCGGCACTGGATAGCAGCACCTTTGTTTCTAAAGACGGCGAAACCATGTTAAAACCCGCCACCTTATCGCGCAAAATTCTGCACGACGTGCTACGTGAAGAGCTGGCCTACAACGGTGTTATTGTTACCGACGCGCTGGATATGGCCGGCATCAGTAAATTTTTTACGCACACCGAAGCGGTAGTGCAAACTTTTGCCGCCGGTGCCGACATTGCCTTGATGCCGGTTAAACTGCAACATCCGGGCGAGCTAAATGCGTTACAACAGCTGCTTGATGCCTTAGCTACGGCAGTTGATGCCGGCCAGTTATCCGCGACAGAGCTGGCTCAGTCTTATCAGCGCATAGTGGCACTAAAACAGCAATATCCGTTGTTGCCGCAGGCCAAAACCCAGGCGCTGCAACTGGCGCAGGCTAAGGCGAGCCTGGGCAAACCAGAACATCGTCAGCAAGAACTCTTGTTGGCTAAAGCGGCAATAACACAAGTAAAACCCACCACGGCAGACTGGCCGCTGACTGTTAGCGACAGCAAAAAACTGTTGCTGGTGTTGCCGGACCAAATGAAAGCCCAGGCTCTGGCTGCGGCGCTAAAACATTACGCCAAACAGCCGTTTGATATTGCCGTTATCAGTTTGCAACAAACCGATTTAAGCCAGGCTGCTGCGCAAATTGCGGCGGCAGATCTGGTAATTAGTGGTTTTATCTCGCCGATGCAAAGCCTGGCCGATATTGGCGGTATGGATGATTTAACCGGTATTCGCAATATTGCAGCTGCCTACGAGCGCCAGACCCGGCAGTATGAAGCCTTATTGCCGTTGATTAACGCGCAGAAAAAAGCGCATATTTTCCTTAGCCTGCGTGCTCCTTACGATATTAGCCGCTATGGCCGCTATGCCGATGTGATACTGGCCAGCTATGCCTATAACACGGCAGAAGATGCCAGTGCTATGGCGGCCGGTAATGCGACTTATGAAGCCCTGGCTCAGGCACTGTTACGGCTATACCCGCTAACCGGTAAACTGCCGGTTACCGTTGCCGGCTACAACGACTGATGTTAAGCCTGTACAAGCGTTATGCCGACAGCATACTTGCAGCATTACCTGCTAAGCGCTTGCTGGCGCTGGATGCATTGCGCGGGCTTACTATTACCGCGATGATTTTGGTAAATAACCCCGGTAGCTGGAGCTATGTGTACGGCCCGCTGCGTCATGCCGACTGGCATGGCTGGACACCAACTGACCTTATTTTTCCGTTTTTTATTGTTATTGTCGGTATGTCGCTGCAGCTTAGCCTGCAGCGGCAATCAGCTGTTGCGCATGCAGTGGTAATAAAACAGGCGGCACTGCGCAGTGTAAAACTTATTGGCCTGGGTTTATTTCTGGTGTTGTTTTACTACAATTTTCGTGACCCGGCATACAGCTACATTGAGCAAAAGTTGCTCACACTGCGCTGGCTGGGTGTATTGCAACGTATCGGCTTGGTTTACTTTTTTACTGTACTTATTGTGTTGTATTGCGGTAGCCGTGGCCGGATTGGTTGGCTATTAGGCTTATGTGCGCTGTATTTGGTTGGCATGCTGTATGTGCCCTATGCCGACGTGTACGGCAATCAGTTTAGCGGCCTGCTGCTGTTTGGTAACAGCTTTGCCGCCTGGCTGGATCATGCCGTGCTGGGGGCTAACCATGTTTATTATCGCAGCGCCACGCCCTTTGCCTTTGACCCTGAAGGGCTTTGGTCTACCTTGCCTGCAATTGCCAGTTGCCTTAGCGGAGTGTTAATTGCGCAGTGGCTGCAAACTGAACGCAGCCTGGTACAGAAAATACGCGGCTTGCTGTTATGCGGTGTGGTAGCAGTATGGCTGGCTGAGCTATGGCATTTTGGCTTACCGATTAACAAAAGCCTGTGGACCCCCAGCTTTGTGCTGCTAAGCAGCGGCTATTGCGCCATTGCGCTGGCGGCCTGTATCTGGCTGTGTGATGTAAAACGCTGGCGGCGCTGGAGCGCGCCCTTTGTGGTATTTGGTGCCAATGCCATCTTGTTCTTTATGTTTGCCGGTATTGCTGGGCGGCTGCTGGGTATGTTCAGCGTGGGGCAAAGCTCATTGCAAAGCTGGCTATTCAGTGCACTGTATCAACCGTTGTTTGGCGATTACAACGGTTCACTGGCCTTTGCGCTAAGCTTCCTGCTTATATCCTACCTGTTCATGCACTGGTGCTATAAACGCGGTTATATATTTAAAGTCTAATTAAAGGTGACACTGGCAAAATTACAGCCATAACATAAGCTTCAGGGACCGAAGCTGAAGTGGGTGATGGAGCACTAATGATCAGGGCTATAGTTTTACTGTTGCTGTTAGCTGGTGCTGCCTTGGTACACGGCCGGGAAGTCGTTGTTGGCGTGTACCAAAACCCGCCAAAAATTGTCGCCGCAGCTGATGGCTCTGCCTCGGGTATTTTGGGCGAATTACTTACTGAGATTGCCAGCCGCGAAAACTGGCAGCTAAAAGCGGTGCAGTGTGACTGGTCATATTGCCTGCAATTGTTGCAAGCCGGTAAAATTGATTTGTTGCCAGACGTTGCTTTCAGTGACGAACGCTCACAACTGCTTGATTTTCATGCTACGCCAGCCTTATTTAGCTGGTCACAGTTGTATCTTGCACCAGGTGTGCCGGTGGCTTCGCTGCAAGATTTGGCAGGCAAAAGGGTGTTGGTATTACGTGATTCTATTCAGCAGCACTATTTGCAACAACAAGTGGCTGCCGCCGTTATCAGTGCGCAGTTACTGGAAGCACGCTCAATGGCCGAGGCTTTTGCTATGGTCGCGGCCGGGCAGGCCGATGTTGTCGCTGCCAACCATTACTTTGGTCTGGCCCATATGGCAGAGTTTAAGCTTACGCAAAGTAGTGTGATTTTTCAGCCGACACAGCTGTTTTACGCTACCGGCAAAGGGCGTAACCAGGGACTGTTGACGGTTATCGAAACCTATATGGCGCAATGGCAAGCTAACGCCAGCTCGCCTTATTACCATATACTGCAGCGCTGGGGGGCGGACGTACCGGCACTTCAGCTCCCTGAACAAGTGTGGTGGCTGCTGACAATGCTGTCGGCCTTGCTACTGCTGGCGCTATTGGGAGCCTGGTGGCTAAAAAAGCAAGTTGCAGAGAAAACCCGGCATTTACAAGCCAGCGAGGAGCAGTTAAGCACGATACTAAACAGTGTCGACGCGCATATTTATATCAAAGACACTAAAGGTCGTTATCAGTACATTAATCGCAAAGTAGCTCAGTTATTTGGCTGCGAACCTGATGAGGTTGTTGGCCGGCGTGATGATGCTTTTTTTGATGCCGCTACGAGTGCAAAGCTGCAGCAAAATGATGAAAAAGTGCTGCAACAGGGCCTGCGTATTGTAGAAGAAGAGCAAAACCGCTCTCTGGATGGCCAGCACTGTTATACCTATTTATCGGTTAAATTGCCGTTGCGTGACAGCAAAGGGCAAATCTATGCGCTGTGCGGTATTTCTACTGATATCACCGAACACAAACAGCAACAGCAGGAAATTCACCAACTGGCGTTTTACGATGCTTTAACTGGCCTGCCAAACCGCCGGCTGCTGCTGGAGCGTCTGCAGCATGCGGTGGCATTAAATCAACGTCAGCCACAACAGGGCGCTTTACTGTTTATTGACCTGGACCATTTTAAAGACCTGAATGACAGCCTGGGCCATGCTATGGGCGACAAACTATTACAGTTGGCGGCGCAGCGGTTACAGCAGCACTTACGCAAAATTGACACGCTGGCGCGGCTTGGTGGCGACGAATTTGTAGTGTTGCTGACCGATATGCATCCGGACGCTGAACTGGCCAGCCAGAAAGCCGGCTTAATAGCAGATAAGGTTGTGCAGCTTATGGCAGAAGCCTTTATGCTGCAAGAACGGCCTTACAGCTTGTCAGCCAGTGTTGGCGTGGTGATGTTTTCTGATGGCTGCAATGCCGATGAATTGCTGCAGCGCGCCGATCTGGCGATGTACGATGCTAAAGAGCGTGGCCGCAACGGTGTACGGTTTTTTAACCAGCAAATGCAGGCTGAAGTTAGCGCCCGGGCCGAGTTAGCGGCAGGCTTGCGTCTGGCACTAACACAACAGCAATTTGTGCTTTATTTTCAACCACAGGTACAAGCTGACAACGTTATCGTGGGTGCAGAAGTGTTATTACGCTGGCAGCACCCGGATAAAGGCCTGGTAGCACCCGGGTTGTTTATTCCTATCGCTGAATCCAGTGGGCAGATCTTGCAAATTGGTCGCTGGGTGTTGCAACAAGCTTGTATGCAACTGGCAGAATGGGCCCGGCAAAGCAATAGCGCCAGCTGGTATCTGGCGGTAAATGTCAGCGCGCGCCAGCTGCACGACGTGCATTTTGTAGATGAAGTTAAAAAAGCCCTTCGCGATAACGATGCCATGCCAGATAAGTTAGTCTTGGAACTCACCGAGAGTCAGTTGTTGCAGGATGTTGATACCGTAATAAACAAAATGCAGCAGCTTACCGGTCTGGGCGTACGTTTTTCGCTGGATGATTTTGGTACCGGCTATTCATCGCTCAGTTATTTGAAGCGCTTGCCGCTAAGCCAGCTGAAAATCGACCGCTCCTTTGTCCGTGATATTCTTACCGATGCTAATGATAAGGCGATTATCAAAACCATATTGGCGCTGGGCCACAGTCTGGAATTGGCAGTGATAGCCGAAGGGGTAGAAACCGAGCAACAATACCAGCAGTTACAGCAGCTGGGGTGTCAGCAGTTTCAGGGCTATTTATTTGGCAAGCCCGCGCCATTGGCCGATTTTGCCCCTAAGCCGCTACATACTTCAACCAGCGCTGAGTGACATAGCAGGCATAGCTGATGCAGGGCTTCGTTAAAGTCTGTGTCGCTGTGATTAGCGATTCCCAGCACCAGGCCGTAACGTACTTCACTGCTAAACAGATAGCGGCTAAGAGGTTGTACTTTAATATTTTTCCGCTCTAGCCGTGCCAATAATTTAGTTTCATCAATAGCGTTTGGAAACTGCAGTACCAAATGCAAGCCAGCGTCCTGTGCATATAAACGACATTGTGGTAGCTGTTGCGATAACATCTGCATGGCGTGTAATTTGCGCCACTGATAGTGGCGGCGCATTTTGCGCAGATGGCGGCCAAAATGCCCCTCACTGATAAAATCGGCCAGTGCCGCCTGTGGCAGCAACGCCACATCGCCATGCAGTGCCTGCAGTATGGCCGCCGCCTGCGCTATTACCCGCCGCGGCGCCACCAGATAACCGAGGCGCAGCGCCGGAAACAGCGTTTTGCTGAACGAGCCGGCAAATAGTACGCCTTCACCGCCAGCTAAACCCTGTAAGCTGGCAATTGGCCGGTGGCGGTATTGAAACTCGCTGTCATAGTCATCTTCTACCAGCCAGACGCCTTGCTGGCGCGCCCAGTCCAGCACAGCCATACGCTGTGGCAGCGGCATAATGCCGCCCAGCGGGTATTGGTGGCCCGGCGTTAAAAACAGCGCTTTTGCTGCTGTGTTGTCGGGCAGCGCCCTGATATCCAGGCCATCAGCACCGCTGGCATCCAGATGCTGCACTTGCAGTTCGCACAGCTGCAATGCTTGTTTTAAGCGCGGGTAACCCGGGCTCTCCATCAGTACCTGCTCACCGGCGCGGGCGACTAACTTAGCCGCAATAAACAGTGCCTGTTGAGCACCGGCGGTGATCAGAATACTTTGCTCATCACACACCACCTGACGTGCCTGGCGCAGGTACTGCACCAGCGCCTGGCGTAGCGGCAAATAACCCAGCGGATCAGCAAAACCGCCCAGCACCGCCCGCTGACAATGGCGTTGCAACATGCGCTGCCAAATCGCATAAGGAAACTGCTGCAGCGCAGACACGCCGGGTTGCAATAAACCATTTACCGCGCCGGTTTTATGCGGCAGTGCATACTGCTGCATTGCCAGTTCTGGCAAAACATTGCTGCTGGCGGCTGCAGGTTGAAAATACTGCTCGGGCAGTGCCGCCACCCGGTAACCCTTGCCGGGCAGACCTTCGATATAGCCTTCGGCGACCAACTGTTGCAGTACCTGGTTGACGGTATTGCGGCTAAGGTTTAAATCGCTGGCCAGGATCCGGCTGGAGGGCAGCAAAGCGCCGCTGGGCCACACCGCCGTTAATAGTTGCTGTTGTAACAGCAAATACAGCTGCTGGCGCAAACTGCCTGTGCCACCAAGTTGCAAGCCATCAGTCACTAAGCGCAACTGGATCTCCTTGTTTGTTAAAACCGGTACTTTTTATAGTGCCAGTTTAGCCGCTATGCTAACGGCAGCACAACAGGAGGCTAAGCAATGACGATAGTGTATCAACAAGAAAGCAGTTTTAAGCTGGACGAAATGCTGGCGCTGTACCGCGCATCCGGTATTAACCGGCCAACAGACGACAGTGCGCGCATGGCAATAATGTTGGCAAGTAGCAATTTACTGATCAGCGCCAGATTAGATGGCAAGTTAGTGGGGCTGGCGCGCTGTTTAACCGACAAAGCCTATGTGGTGTATATCTGTGATTTGCTGGTCGATAAAGCCTGGCAGCAGCAAGGCATTGGCAAGGCGCTGCTGGCCGCCGTGCAGCAGGCTAGCGGGCCGCAGGTGCAACAGTTATTACGCAGCGCACCCTCGGCTATGCAGTACTACCCGGCAGTGGGTTTTACTGCGATAGACAATGCTTTTCATATTCAGCGTCAGTATTAGTAAGGAGCCAGTAGTGTATCCACCACCTTATTACCACTGCGATGACAGCGCACAATTGCAGGCGTTGTTGCTGCAGCATTATTTTGGTTTGTTGTTAAGGAGCAACAGTGGTTTAAGCTATACCCCGCTGCCGTTTTTATTCGACTGGCAACAGGGCTTAGGCAAAGCTTACTGCCATTTAGCACGCAATAACCCGCAGCTCAGGCAACTCGACGGCGCACAGGTAACCGTTGTTATTCAGGGCCCGCATGCCTTCGTACCGGCCAGCTGCTACAGCCAGCAACCTGCAGTGTCTACCTGGAACTACGCCCTGGTTGAGCTAAAAGGCACTGCCCGCTTGTTGGACAATGAGCAAACGCTGGCACTGGTAAGAAAGCAGGAGGCGCATAGCGCACCGGCTATGCTGCAAGCGGCTGACTATCAACAAAAGCTGGTTAAGGCGATAGTAGGGGTAGAGATCAGCCTTAGCTGCGTAACCGGCCGGTTTAAATTATCGCAAAACAAATCAGCCGCCGAGCAGCAAGCCGTTATTCGCTATTTGCAGCAAACAGAGCAGCCCGCTAAAGTGTGGCAGATGATGCAGCATGCTGGAGCAAGCTAGCTAATCTGACCGATCCCGCTCAAAAGTTGCGATAAATCTGCTTTTAATCTGGCCAGCGGCAAATGCTAAAGGTGCTATGCGGGAAGTCAGGTTTTTCAAAATTTGGAAAAACTTGCTCCAGCTCTTCATTACTGAGGTCGCAATTTAACGAGGCAAGCCGTTGCACTACGGCTTGCTGTGGCTTGATACTGGATGTGTTCAAATACCAAAGCAGAAACAGTTTGCCCTGATAGTCGAGTGATAGAACTTGCCGACTTTTCGATTGATCAAATTTATTGCCAGGCAAGCGTGACTTGATGTTTTTTTCTGCAAAATAAAACTGTCCCTGCTCATCAGTCACCACTTCATCGTTGTAAGATTTGTCGTAGTCTAGTTCGCGAAACACTTTGATACCCGCCAGCGGCTTACCATCCAAAGTAATTTTTCCCTGTACAACAGGAGATAAATGCACATCGTATTTTTTAAACCAACTAAACATATCTGCTAAAACCTGCGGTGTGTAAACCATAAAAACTACAATGGCTAAGATATTTAAAGCGATGCTAGTGAAGGTAAGGCGGGTTGTGAGCATTTTTTGCCAGTAAATGAAGTTGATGAGGTTTACCGGATAGCCAAAAGAGGACTATCCGGTAAGACAGAGCAGTCTATTTGACTAGCTAGTAAACCAAGTCCATTGCTTGTCTGGCAATTCGATGCAAAGCGTCAATGGTCACTTGAAATACCCAGCGAATAAATTTAAAGGATAAATCAGCTACTTTGACTGCTCCTTTACCGGCAAATACCAGCATATGACCGAGTAAACCAAGGGTTTGCGCAGGAAAATCGTCGCCAGGAAGTTTGGCTATCTTCTCTACAGAAGAGGCCAGCATGTCATAAAACGTCAGATAGGTGCCAATACGAGCCTGAGCGTAAATTAATGGCAGCATGCCTGCTTTTTTAAGTAATGTGATCAACGCATTATTTATACGATGAGCCCAGTAGGTAGTAAAGGTAACCTGATGCCGATCGGGATATTTAAGTTCAGTCTCTTTAAACAATTCATTAGAAAGGCTTTGTAAGGCATCCCAGCTGTTACTGTTGGCCGTGTTTAAATAGCCTGGCGTACCGTTTTCTCCCATACTATGTCCTGAAGCACGCAACCCCTGAGCGGAGCTAAGTAGTATTTCACGTGCCTTATATGGCGCATGCATAAAAGGCCACAACGGAATTAACGGGATAGGGTCGCTGGCATGGGTACAACGGAATATTTTATCAATATTGCCGGTAGTTTTAATGGCAAAACCATCTAAACCAACCCGTGGTGAGCCAAAAGTATATAAACATACACGGCTTTTATAACGCCGTTTTATCCAGTCTGCAGTGATGTGCGCTATCGCGCCACCAAGGCTGTGGCCAACGCAGTGCACTGTGCCGCGACCATTGGTCGTTAAGATAGGTGTAAGGCTTTGTTCCAAAGCGGGTTTCATGCTTTGAAATACTTTGTTAAAGCCAGAATGTACCAGTGAGTTATTATCGCCGCCTGCCAACCCGATGTTTAAGTCGGTAATAATATCTCTTAAGCCGTCTGTGCCACGAATGGCTACCACGTGATCGCCTGCATATGAGGCTTTACCTTTACCAATAGCGGCAAAACCCGTTTTACGGTTGAATAACCGGGAAACAAAACTGCCCGACACACCTGTCAGGCGATGACTGCTCAAATCAAAGTCAAAATTTTTGGTTACTTGAGTATTTAGCTCTAGCGAAAACTCTTTCTCCCTGCCATTTTCTTTCAGTAGATAGACTGAGTTAGCTAAGGATGCAGCCATTAACGGTGTCAGTTCATTCATTTCCATAATTCCTTTTCTAGTATGACTTCGTCGTGTTCAAAAGTGCATATACTTGCAACGCCAAGCGGCGGGGATTGAGGGTTTCCCCTGGGGATTTCTAACCTCATCTCAGGTGAGGTCAATTCACACTTCATGCTGGATAACAATTTATGAATACTTTCGTAGTTCAGCGTGTTAGTTGTACCTGCAGTCCAAACATCAGTTCGCTTATTCGCGTATTCAACAACTAAGTTTTGTGTTACTGCAGTGTCAAACATTGAAGAAACTTTTAGCCTTACTGCTTTAACCGGTAACTGAAAACGGCCTTGCTCGTCGGTAGTAGTACCGTCATTAAATTTTTTATCGCTGTAAGTTAAATATCGGAGTACTTTTGCGCCAGCAATTGGCTTGCCATTTAAAGTGATAGTGCCGTTAACTTCAGGAGACAACTCTACTTCTGTTTTTTTAAACCAACTAAACATATCTGCCGTAACCTGTTGTGAGAAAACAATAAATACCAGAAAAGTCAGTGCTGCGGCCAACAGCAGCAATGGCTTTCGCCTGAACATAAAAGTATGCATGCGGGGCTCTACTGAAATGAGGTTGCTAAAAGATATATAAATAATGCATTTTTGTAAATTAATTATTCATGAGAATAGGGCGGGGGGGCAGAAGTGGCGCTGCCGCTGTTAACAGCGCCACAAATGAGAGCTGTTAATAGTCGAATTTATGTGCACTAAATAGCTCTTGTACTGCCAGCCAGACATCGCCGACTTCGCCGTTGCCAACCGGTTTATCGTTAACCAGTAACACCGGGGCAATTTCTTTGCTGGAGCTGGTAAGCCAAATTTCATCGGCGGCCAGCACTTCCGCTTCGCTGATATCGCGCTCTTCTACTTTGATGCTGCTGTGTTTGGCCAGTATTGCCAGCAGCAGTTGCCGGGTAATGCCGGGTAGCAGTTTATGGCTTAGCGCTGGTGTAGCAATAACGCCATCTTTAACGATAAACACATTTACCGCCGCGCCTTCAGTTAAGTTGTTGTCTTTATCAAACAGCAGTATTTCCTGCGCGCCCTGGCTGTAACTTTGCTGGTAATGCAGCACGTTGCCCAGCAGTGAGGTGGATTTAATATGGCAGCGCTGCCAGCGTAAGTCCTGGCCGGTAACTACGGCGTAAGTGGTGGCTTTACTTTTGTCGGCTACCGGCTCGGGCGGGATAGCAAAAGCAAAACCGAATACGGTAGGGCTGATATTGGCCGGAAAAGCATGGCCGCGTTTGGTATCGGTGCCACGGCTTACCTGAAAGTACACACCGAGGTTCTCGCCCAGCTCAGCACGGTTGTCAGCCAGCAGTTTATCTGCAATATGAAGCCAGTCAGCCTGGCTAAGCTTAGGGTCTATCGATAGTTGTGCTAAGCCGCTGTGCATGCGATCAATATGCGGGCCAAAGCCAACAAAGCGCCCAGCGTAGCTGGGGATCACTTCATAAATGCCGTCGCCAAATAGAAAGCCGCGGTCCATCGGCGATATTTTCGCTTCGCTGGCCGGTACAAAGGCGCCGTTTAAATATACTGTTGTCATTGCGGTTCTCGCTGTAAACACGGTTCGGTTGTGCACAATCGAACCGGTTCACCCACACCGACACGCCGTAAATACATCCCTGTAGGCTCGATTCGGCCATCCTGGCCTGCAACGGTCGGCTTAGGGTAAACCGGTTCTCATTTCATTAGTAATTCAAGATCTTCAATCAGTTGCTCGCCTTCAGTATGCGCCAGGCCATCTTCGGTTAGCGTATTTAACCGGGTTACGCCATCGACACTGCCTTTGGCCGACAAATACTGCAAAATGGTAAGCGGCTCAGCACCGGCCAGCAGGTTTTCGCCGCGCAATAGCGACACCATAGCGGCTAAACCCCAGGCTGCCCAGTTCGATACATCGGCGACAATCAGCTCATCGCACTGTGTCACGCAGGGCGTAATGTTCAGCGCGCTGACCGCCTGCAACAGATTACCCATACCAATTTCATTGCCGCCATCGCCAATGCCAATGGTCGGGCAGGCTGCTTGCGTTAAAAAGTAGTCAAAGCTGGCGCAGCGCGAACTAATATCCTCGCCGCGCATATTGGCGTAACGCTGCTGCGCATTAAAGCCAGGCCGTTCAATTGAGATAACCAATTGCGGTTTAAGCTGTGCCAGCGCCGCTTCGGCAACGGTTGGCAGGGCGTCAAACTGGTTTACGCTGATTTGATAGCACTGATAATCGGCTTTAAGCGCGCTGTACAGCGGATCGCCACAAACAATAACCGGCGCTGCGCCAAGGCGCTTAAGTAACTGATACAAGCCAATGGCACCGACGGGACCGTCGGTTTCAAAGGTATTCAGTACCGGAAAGCCGGTACCGATTAACACCATACCGCGGCATTGATTAATAAGGCGCGCAGCGCGCAGTATATAACCCGGCCGTAAATGCGGCTTAAGGTTTGCCATGCCGCGCAGGTTTTGCCGCACTAATAACTGCTCTATTTGCTGACTTAGCGCCAGATAATCTTGCTGCTGTGCGCTCATTTACAGGCTCACCAGTTGGCTGCTAATTGCAGCTGTGCGTACTTTGGCCAAACATAGTGCATTGTGCGCCTGCTCGGGGCTGATGGGCGTAAAATATACTGTTGTACCGGCGCCTGCTTGTGCCAATAAAGCACAGTCGAGCGATAATACGCTGCCTATTTTCGGGTAGCCACCTAAGGTTTGCCGGTCATTTAACAGCACTATTGGCTGGCCGTCGGGCGGAATTTGCACGGCGCCATAGCAGATGCCTTCAGATAGCAGCTGTGTTTGTTGGCAGCTAATGGCGCTGCCGCTGAGTTTATAACCCATGCGATCGGCTTGTGGCGTCACGTTATAGCTGTTGAGGTATAAGCGCTGGCGCTCGGTAGCGGTAAAACTTTGCGCTTGGTAACCCTCGACCAGCCTTAAGGTTAGTACGCGGTTAAACTGCGGCCGGTAGCGTGCCGGCAAGCGCTGGCGTTGTAGTTTATCTACGCTGTTGGCAGCAAGTGTATCGCCGGCCTGCAGTTTATTACCGTTTAAGCCGCCGATAGCTTCGCGCAGTACGGTGGCGCTGCTGCCAAACTGTGGCGCGATAATAAAGCCGCCGGCCACCGCAATATAGGCGCGCAGGCCTTTCGTTACCATGCCCAGCTCAATCAAATCATCCGGTTGCACCTTATGTACCGTCCATTGCTCTGCTGCTTTGCCATTAATGGTCAGCGGCAACGACGCGCCGGTGACGGCAATATAGCTGTGCGTATCGGCGCGCAGTTGCAGGCCGCCAACACTGCACTCTATTAAAGTGGCATTGTTGTGGTTGCCCAGTAAGCGGTTAGCCCAGACTGCTGATGGTGCGTCCATAGGCCCACCATTGGTTAAACCCAGTGCGCCCTGACCAAAGCGGCCGCTGTCTTGCAGTAAACTCAGTACGCCAGGCACTATTACGCTAAAGCCGCTCATGGTTTATTCCCCGCATACTCAAACTCTGGCAGTTCAAGCTCTGGCAGTTCACCACCTAAGCGCAGAAACTCGGCTTTATCGATGGCAACAAAGCGCACTTCATCACCTACCGCCACCGGCATTGCCGGCTCTACAGCTGGGTTAAACATTCTGGTCGGACATAGGCCAATTAAATTCCAACCGCCGGGCGATGCTGCCGGATACACCGCAGTTTGCCGGTCGGCTATCGCTACCGCACCGCGCGGTACTTTGGCGCGAGGTGTGGCTAAGCGCGGCATTTGCAGCAGCGGGTCTACCTCGCCCAAATAAGCAAAACCGGGCGCAAAACCGATAGCATAGACGCGGTAGCTGACGGCCTGATGGCGTTGTATCACCTCATCGATGCTGATGTTTTTTGTTTTGGCAATAAGCGCCAGATCGGGCCCGCTTTCTGCGCTGTAATACACCGGCAGCTCCACCATCTTACCGCTGTGCTGGTTGCTGCTTTGCAGTTGCGCCAGACAATGTTGCAACTGCGCCTTCACGCGGTAATGATCGGTGCTTAGCGGGTTAAACAGAAGCAATACTGAAGCGTAGGAGGGTAACAAGTCGATAATATCATCGGCTAATTCAGCGCGGATAAGCACACAGACTTGTTGCACTAGGGCAGAAATGGCCGGGTCGATGCGCTGGTCAAAATACAGCATTAGCGCGTTTTCACCGGCAACAGTCAGATGATACTGCGGCTGGCTCATGCCCGTACTCATTTTAACAGGGCCCGGATTTGTTGCACCTGAGCAAGAGCGGCCTGGTTGTCACCGTGCACGCACAGTGTATCAGCATTAAGTGCCAGCTGTTTGCCGGATACGGTGGTGACACTGCCGTGCTTAACCAACTGCCTGACCTGAGAGAGCATCTCATCGCCATGCAACACAGCGCCGGCCTGGCTGCGTGGCGTTAGTGTGCCTTCGTCGGTGTAGCGCCTATCGGCAAAGGCTTCAAACAACAGGGCTACGCCCAGCGCTTTTGCCCGATCTGCAAACGCCTGTTGTTGTGACGTGGCTAAAATCATCAGCTTTAGCGGTTTGTAAAAACCGGCGACGGCCTCAAGCACGGCAGCAAACACTGCCGGTTTGGCCATCATATCGTTATACAGGGCGCCATGCGGTTTAACATAGCTTAGCTGTACACCGGCACTTAGCGCCATACCATCCAGCGCGGCAATTTGATAACGCATACAGTTAACAATTTCGCTTGGCGATAGCGCCATACTGCGCCGGCCAAAGCCCTGTAAGTCGGGGTAAGACGGGTGGGCACCAACGGCCACACCATGTTGTTTTGCCAGGGCTAAAGTGCGCGCCATCACATCGGCATCGCCGGCGTGAAAACCACAGGCGATATTGGCCATATCAATATGCGGCATCACTTCAGTGTCCAGCCCCATCTGCCAGCTACCAAAGCTTTCGCCTAAGTCGCAATTCAGTTTCATGTCAGTACCGCCACTGCAGAAATAATTTATTCATGTTGCTTGCTTGTTTAGTAATAGTCTAGTCGGATGCGACCAAATACTGTACTAAAAGGATATCGAATTAAGAACGATATATTGCGCGCCTTAGCAAGTCTTTTATATGGTGAGAGTTATTGAAGTTGTGCTAATTACGCCAAACGAAGCAGGCGTGGTAATTAGCACACAAGGTGAACATAAATTAACGGTAAAAGGCGGCGACTTTGCCTTTTAATGTCATCAACAATGGTTGGCCGCGGCGATCCAGCGCTTTAGCTGCTGCTACTTTAACCCAGCCTTCGCTGATGCAGTATTCCTCAACATCAAAGCGGTCTTTGCCGTTTAAGGTAATACCAACATCGTACTGAAAAATTGCTTTTACATAGTGCGGGCTGCGCGGGTTAACCGATAAGCGATCTGGTAATGCCGGGCGCTCTTGTTCATCGCTTACAGCTGCAGGTGTAGTTGTATCGTTCATGGCTTGGGCCTTAATTAACAAAATGTGCGCCATTGTAGGCAAAGCCAACAGGCGGCTCAAGTGTTCCGGCAATAAACTCCGACCGACATACTTTTTTGTTTGTTTCTACTGGCTAAATGTAATAACAGCGATCATACTGTTTTGAGACAAATGAGACATGCAGGTGTCGTTTTTACCTAAATGCTGGGGATAGCGATGAAAGGTATCATTTTTAATGTTCTTGAAGACATGGTTGTAGAAAAGTTTGGCATGCAGGTTTGGAACGATTTGTTACAGAAACATGCGCCAGCAGACAGGGTGTATGTTTCTGCAAAAAATTATGACGAAAATGAGCTGTTCGCCATAGCAAATGGTGTTGCTTTAACACTCGATATGCCATTGCAAGAGGTTGTTAAAGCGTTTGGTCATTATCTGTTTAAGGGCTTAGCAGACAGGCATGATGACGTCGTAAAACACTTTGCTGATTTTACATCTCTGGTAATGGGTATTCATAATGTGATTCATGTTGAGGTTAATAAACTTTATCAGGACCCTGCACTGCCCAGTATTTCCTGTCAGCTTAAAACGCCTCACCATATAGAAATGCGCTACAGTTCACCACGTAAGCTATGTTTCTGTGCGGAAGGATTGCTGTTTGGAGCCGCAGAGTTCTTTAATGAGTCAATTAACATTACACATGAGGTTTGCATGCATAAAGGTGCTGACCATTGTATTTTGGATATAGCGCTGCAGTATGACTGAATCCTCGGATCCCTACTACGCGGCATTTTTGCGTGAAAGAAAAGCCCGGCGTGAAATTGAGCAATTGCTTGAAGACAGCACCAGGCAACTTTACGAAAAGAATCAGGTGCTGGAGCGGCAAATTAGGCAGATAAAGGTACAGCAACAATCTTTGTTGCAGCAAGAAAAACTGGCCACATTAGGCTCATTGGCTGCTGGTGTGGCGCATGAAATCAATAATCCCCTCGCTTTTGTAATCAGCAATATTGATGTGCTTTGTCGATACAGTAATCAGTTGATTAGTGCAGCAACAGATCATACGTTAAGTGTCCCCGAACAGCAGTTGCGTATGATGCAGGAGGACCTGCCAGAGCTGGAATCTGATATAAATCATGGTTTAGTGCGAATAAAAGATATTGTTAAACATCTACTTTTTTTCGGTAGAACTGACAGCGATCAGCCTACACAGATACCTTTGCAGGATGTAGTTAACCTGTCATTAAAATTGCTGGGGCCAAAGCTGAAAGATGTTGTAGTGCATACCAGTGTTTCATTCGGTTCCGCAGTATGGTTTAACCCCAGCGAACTAAATCAAATGCTGGTGAATATTCTGATTAATGCAATTCAGGCTTGTGAGGTGGTGGCAGACAGGCAGGCTGAAATTACGATTGCCGAAATAGTGTCAGACAACAAGATCACCCTGACCATTAGCGATAACGGTTGCGGCATGAGCGAAGAAACACAAACCCGAATGTACGACCCGTTTTTTACGACTAAGCCAGTGGGCACAGGGACTGGTATAGGCATGGCTATGGTGTTGCAAGTGTTGAAAAAGCATAACTGCAGCATATCAGTGCACTCGGTTATTAACCAAGGTAGTTCCATCTGCATTGAATTTCCTCGTTAGGCTTTATCTCACACCCTTTTACTACAGAGTAACTTTTTGAAGGTATTGTTCTTATTATTTTAGAGCGCGGCAATTAGTGCTTGACACCCTTGCGACACGTGTCGCAATATCGCGCCAGTTTTTTTGTCTCGACTTTATGCAGCAGCTTACCGCTCCTGAGCTGGAAATTCTCAAATTATTATGGGAAAAACAGCCTCTTACATCACGTGAGTGACATGATCAGCTGGCGCCGTTGTTAGGCTGGGGTTACTCATTTGATTAACAATGATGAAATTGCCGCACTGGAAAAGTTATTATTACAACTGTCCCAAGCACAACAGCGTAAGGATGCCTGATATGGTGCAAGCCTTACCACAACGTTTTGCCAGCCTGCCGCTTAATCACCGGCGGATGCTAATGCTTACCATGCTGCTATCGGGCGCGGTAATACTGTGGCCAGGTGCGCCCAAACAATCAGACTCTGCTGCGCCTGGCATCAATGTTGCCAGCCAACCGGCGGTAACCTGGCACCATGACGGGCCGTTGTCGCTGGCAAACCTGTTTCAGCGTCAGGCCTTGCCGCTGCCAAGCCCGCTAGCCCCGGATCCACAGTTGCTGCCGCCAGAGTCAACCAGCCTTAGCTATAGGATTGAGTCAGGTGATAGTTTAAGTAGTATTTTTTCGCGCCACGGTTTTAGCCAGCAACAAATGCGACTGGTGATGGCGGCGGATCAATCCTTGCTGGCACTGGATATATTAAAGCCTGGTTATCAGCTGAGCTTTCAGTTGGATGCTAACGAGCAGCTGCAGGAAATGCAGCTTTACCTTCATGCTGGCCATAGGGTCATTTATCAGCGCGATGAAAACGGCGAATTTAGCTATCAGGAAGTGCTGCATGAAGGCGAGTGGCAAAGCACCACACTAAGCGGAAGTATTGATGGCAGTTTTTATCAGTCGGCCAAGCAGGCTGGGCTGAGCGACGCTGACATTGCTACAGTGCAGCAGTTATTTCAGCAGCGGATTAACTTTTCCCGTGACATCCAGGCTGGTGATCGTTTTCAGGTGATCCGTAGCGACAATTATGTTGGTACTGACGCCACCGGCCAAAGCCGTATTGACGGTGTGCGGTTATTTAACCGCCGCCAACAGCATAGCGCGTTTTTACACGATAACGGTCAGTATTATGCCGCCAATGGCGAAAGCCTGGAGCGCAGCTTTATGCGTATACCGCTGGCGCAGAAATACCGCATTAGCGATGCCTTTAATCCGCGTCGTTTACATCCGGTGACAGGCAGGGTCAGGCCGCATAATGGCACCGACTTCGCCACTCCGGTTGGCACCGCAGTGTTAGCCGCTGCCGAAGGCACAGTACTGCGGGTAGAAAATCACCCGTTTGCCGGGCGTTACGTCGAGATCCAGCATCAGGGCCAATACAAAAGCCGCTATTTGCACCTCAATAAGGCGCTGGTGCGGCCGGGGCAGTGGGTAGCCAAAGGCCAGCGTATTGCTTTATCTGGTGCCAGTGGCCGCGTTACGGGGGCGCATCTGCATTATGAACTGCATATCAACAACCGGCCGGTAAACCCAATGACAGCAACTATCCCGCAGGCAGAGCCTATCCCGGCTGCAGGTCGCAGTGCGTTTCTCGAACGGGTTGGTTTTATGCTGCAGCAAATGGAGCAGCAAACCCTGTTGGTGCAGCAGCAAAAACATGCTGTTTAAGCAGCGTACAGTGATACGCTTTTATTGCAGTAACCCGGGCGTCTTACAAAAACAGGACATAACTAAGGTGCAGCGCCGTACCTGCTATGGCGCCAGTCAGCACCAGCAACCAGGGCGCCAGGCGAAAATACTGTAGCGCTATAAATGCCAGCAGGGCAAGAGCAACGTCCTGCGGCGTTAAAATACTGCTGCTGGCAAGTGGTTGATACAAGGTTGCCAATAACAGACCGGTAACGGCTGCACCCACCCCGGCAATAGCCGAACGTACTGTTGGTTGCTGTGAAACACGCTGCCAGTAGGGCAGTGCCGCGCTAAGAATTAAAAACGACGGTAAAAATATCGCCAGCAGTGCCAGCACGCCGCCTTGTAGCGGGTTGATACCCGTTTGCGCTACGGCACCGACAAAAGCTGCAAAACTGAACAGCGGGCCTGGCACTGCCTGCGCCGCAGCGTAACCGGCCATAAACTGATCAGCGTCAACCAGTGCAGTGGGCACCAGTTCTGCTTGCAGCAGTGGCAGCACGACATGGCCGCCACCAAAAACCAAGGCGCCACTGCGGTAAAAAATATCCACCAGCTGCAGTGCCGGCTGCGGATAAAGCTGCGTTGCCACCGGTAAACCTATTAACAACATCAAAAACAACAAGCCGCAACTTAGTGCCAGCCGGTGTGATACCGGTTTGCCTGTTAGCGCTGTGCCAGCGGCGGCGGGTTGATGGCGCAGCAGCGTAACACCGGCTACTGCTGCTAACAGGATCAGCAGTGGCTGTACTATCGCCCCCGGCTGCCATAGCACGATAGCCGCACTTAGCAGCATAATCAGTGCTTTACCAAAACTGTTGCACAGGCTTTGCGCCATGGCCCATGTTGCCTGTGCGACTACCGCGACGGCAACCAGTTTCAGGCCATGCAGTACGCCGTTTAGTAGCGGTTGTTGCCACCATGTCAGGCTTAGCGCAAAGGCCAGCATCAGTAGCGCTGAGGGTAGGGTAAAGCCAAGCCAGGCGGCTAGAGCACCGCGAAACCTGGCTTGTAATAAGCCTATTGCCATACCCAGCTGGCTGCTGGCCGGGCCGGGCAAAAACTGACACAGTGCCAGCAAGGCGGCAAAGTCGGCATCGCTAAGCCAGCGTCTTTTGCTAACAAACTCATGGCGAAAATAGCCGATATGCGCCGACGGGCCACCAAAGCTGGTTAGCCCTAACTGAAGAAATACGCTGAAAATGGCCCAGAAACCAGGCTTGTCTGGCATTGCCTTGCTGTCAGGCATGGGTGCTGCTTGCGGTCAGACGGGTTAAACGCCAGCTGCAAGCCACGGCTGCCAGCAGCAATAATGAGGATACTATTAAACAGGCCGCCAGGCCCCATTGCTGATAAACCCAGCCTGACAACACCGTGCCCAGCAAACGGCCGGCAGCGTTGGCCATATAGTAAAAGCCAACATCCAGTGACACGCCATCAGCACGTGCCAGCTGCACAATAAAGTAACTGTGCAGCGATGAATTTACCGCAAACACTGCGCCAAACAGCAGCAAGCCGGCAATAAGCAGCGCCAGTGCATACTGGCTGTAACTGATACCCACTGCGATAAGCAACGGTAGGGCGCAAAGTAACATTACCCAATAAAATATTGCGCTGGCGCCCGGGGGCTGTTGTTTGTTGTTGCCGGTAAGGCGCGGCGCCAGCGCCTGCACTATGCCATAGCCAATAACCCAGCAGGCAAGAAAGCTGCCCACCGCGCTGTGCGGCCAGTTAAACTGGCTGGCCAGATACAGCGGCAGGGCAATAACAAACCAGACATCGCGGGCGGCAAATAAAAACAACCGGGCTGCTGACAGGGTGTTCAGTGTTGGGCTTTTCGATAACAACTGGCTGAATTTGGGTTTAAAGCGGGTTTTACCCAGATCACGTTTTAGCAGCAACAGGCTAAGTAGCCACACCAGCAGCAGTGCTGCGGCCATAGCGCCGACAGCACCGCCAAAGCCGAGCAAGGACAACAGCAAACCGCCTAAGAAAAACCCCACGCCTTTTAACGCATTTTTCGAGCCGGTAAGCAGGGCTACCCATTTATATAGCGCACTTTGCGCATTATCTGGCAGTAGCAATTTAATGGCGCTTTTTGCGCTCATTTTATTTAAATCTTTAGCAATGCCTGATACTGCCTGAGCTGCCATTACCCAAAGCACCGTTAGTGCATCAGCCGGCACTAACAGCATCGACAGGGCGACAATCTGCAAAAACAGGCCGATATTCATGGTTTTGTTCAGGCCTAATCTGGCACCCAGCCAGCCGCCAACAAGGTTGGTAACAATGCCAAAAAACTCATAAAACAAAAACAGCGAGGCGATGGCCAGCGGCGTATAGCCCAACTGATAAAAATGCAGCACGATCAGCATGCGCAGCGCGCCGTCGGTCAGGGTAAATGCCCAGTAGTTACCGGTAACAACAAGATATTGCCTGATGTCAGCGCGCATAGCTAAGCCTCTTAACCGGCCAGGCCAACCAGCCGCACCAATTCCACAGTGCGGTTAGCATAGCCCCATTCATTGTCGTACCAGGCATAAATTTTTACCTGGGTGTCGTTTATCACCATAGTCGAAAGCGCATCAATAATGCTCGAACGCGGGTCGGTTTTGTAATCTACCGACACCAATGGCCGCTCTTCGTAACCTAGAATGCCGTTTAGCTCTTGTTCTGCTGCGGCTTTTAACAGCGCATTGACCTCAACTGCGCTGGTGGCGCGTTCTACTTCAAACACGCAATCAGTTAACGAGGCATTGGCCAGCGGTACGCGCACGGCATGGCCGTTTAAGCGGCCTTTTAGCTCAGGGAAAATTTCAGTAATAGCGGTAGCTGAGCCGGTGGTGGTAGGAATTAAACTGCTACCACAGGCGCGGGCGCGGCGTAAATCTTTATGCGGTGTATCTAAAATTGACTGAGTGTTGGTTAAGTCATGAATCGTGGTGATGCTGCCATGCTTAATGCCCAATTTTTCGTGGATCACCTTAACCACCGGCGCCAGACAGTTAGTGGTGCAACTGGCGGCGGTAACAATACGGTGTGCGCTGGCGTCGAACAACTGCTGGTTAACGCCCATTACCACATTTAACACGCCGGCTTCTTTTACCGGTGCGCTTACTACTACCCGTTTTACGCCCTGATCCAGATAGTCCTGCAACAAGGCACTGGTTTTCATTTTGCCTGAGGCCTCAATTACCACGTCACAACCAGACCAGTCAGTGTCATTAATGGCTTTGTTGCCGGTTACGGCGATGGTGTGGCCATTAATGACAATGCCTTGGTCACTATGGCTGGCATTATGCTGCCAACGGCCGTGCACTGAGTCGAAGTTTAGTAAGTGGGCGAAGGTAGCCGCATCGGCGGCCGGATCGTTAATTTGCACAAATTCCAGCTCTGGCCAGTCAAAGGCGGCACGCAGGGCTAAACGGCCAATACGGCCAAAGCCGTTGATACCTACTTTTATCGTCATTATGGTCTCCAAATCAGCTTAAGCGCAGCATGCTGACAAGCGTTGCGGCCGCTCGCCCATAGCGCACAGGTTATGTTGTAACGGGTTTAGCAGGGCGCTGTTTTGTGCCAGTGTCTGCTGGATACAGCTTAGTGCCCAATCGGGTAGTGCAGGGTTAATGCGGTAATACACCCACTGGCCCTGCCTGCGGTCCAGCAGCACGCTGGCTTTACGCAGCATGGCAAGATGGCGCGATATTTTCGGCTGGGTTTGATCAAGCGCACAGGTTAGCTCGCATACACAGAGCTCCTGCTGCTGGGCAATTAACAGTACGCACAGCAGTCTGGTTTCGTCGGCCAGTAATTTAAACAACTGTAGTGGGGTCATCAGGCAGGGCCCGGCTGTATGTATATGCAAAATAGTATATATGGATAATCGCATATATAAATGACATTTTGATGACAATGAAAAAGTGCGAAGGTTGCTGCCGGTACTATTAAATAAGCAGATTTGGCAGGTTACAGGTCAGGGCCTGTTGATATTCGTCAGTCTATTCATCCCCCTCCTGACCGGGATGCAGTAAGAGACATAGTGCCATCCTTGTTTGATCTGTCTCCGTTTACAACCCAGAGAACGTTTTATTTCATGACGTTAAGTCGTATTTGCCCGGTTTTGCCCGCCACTTTTGCTGTGTTTTTACTCACCAGCAGTTAAGGTTGTTACGCAAGTAGCAACTAAGATTCTAAGGAGAGTTTATGCAAGTTATACCTAAACTGATGTTGGTCGTTTTTGGGATGAGCGCCGGGTTTTCTGCACTGGCACACGATGAAGCTCTGGAGTCTGGCTGGTGTCGTGGCGGCAGTATTACGGTGTTGGGAGAGTTTTCGCTGAAACAGCCGTTACTGCGCCATTTTAAAGGCGAATCTGGGCTGGTATGCACCCAGTTGAAAAGCTGCGGCCATTTTGATGATGACGACTACACTATTGCCAGACGGACCGCTGAAGGGTTGTGCCGGGCTTTCAGTGAGCAGGAACTAGCCTATGCAGGACAGGGCGATGATGGAACTGTCCGGCCAATATTTCATGGCCCGGCGGTGTTTAAGAATAGTGAAATCGATCACCACAGCTTGTATCAGCTGACACAGGGGGTCCAGTTCTCCTGTGGCTATTGCCGTATGCCTGATACAACGGAATTTGTGCGATAGCGGATGTGGCTCATAGCAAGCTGGACTACAACAATGACTGCGATCTGATATAAGCGGTGACAATGTCTAACTTGCTAACCAATTGCTGCTTAATGTCGGCAGGCAGTGTGCATTGTGCCAATACAAAATGAGCGGTACGCAGCACTTCACGCCAGCGCGGATTTTTCGGCAGGGTTTTGACGGCCAAATAACGGTCCAGCGAGCGGGTTCTAATCCGGCCATCATCTATGGAGACCCGCCAGATACCGCTTTGTTCCGCCAGCTCTATACGGCTGCTGTTGGTACTGACTTCCCAGGCGGCCAGGCTGCTTAACAGTAAATCAACCAACATTTGTGAAAAGCTGGCCTGCGGCATTAACGCTGCATAAGGCAAACTGTTAGCTTGTGGTGGGCCAGAAAAGACCAGTAGGGTGAGTGGTTCTTCGCGCGTCAGCATGCTAACACTGAAATCCAATTGGTACTGTTGTTGCCCCAGTTGTAAACATTGTTGCTGCAGAAACTCATGCTCTACCGGTTCATCATTATTCCACAGCTGCCAGAACCGGTCATTTTGTGGTGGAATAAATTGGTTCAGTAGTACGGTGCTAAATGCTGAAGCGGGCAGCGCAAACAGGCGGCAACAGGCGTCATTAATAAACATGAGCTGCTGTTTATTGTTAAAAATCATGATGGCAAGATTAAGTTGGCCAAAGGCGGCTTTAAGCGAACTGTGGCTGGCGCCAAGGTCTGCAAACTGTCGGGCATGCCAGGCGAGTTCAGCCTCGAGTTTTTCCCGGGCTTGCTTACGCTTACGTTGTTGCCAATACCACACTAACGTCAGCAGCAACAGCAGCAAGCTGCCAGCACTAAGCAGCATAAACAGCTGATTGCGTTGCACGCTGATTTGTAGTGCTTTAATTTCATTATCTTTGCTCAGCATGCCAATCGCTTTTTGCTGTTGCTCATATTCCAGTCGGCTGCGTTGCTGGGCCAGTGCCTCGGCAAAATTATCCTGATATTTTGTCAGTTGAGCCTTAGTCAGTTGCTGTTGAAATTGCAAGGCACTATGCCATTGCTTGAACGCGACAGCATTATCGACTAATGCCTGCAGCAACTGCAGTTTACTTTCTGTAGCCTGTTGTGAAGTTGCCAGTTGCAGGCCTTGGCTTAATATGGCTTCGGCTTGCTGATAATGTCCTTGCTGCTGCAGTAATCTGCCCAGCTGCAGTTTTAACATAACGGACTGATCGGATGGCCCAAGTAGCAGCTCCAGTTGCTCTGCCTGTTTTAGCCAGCGGGCAGCTGCTGCAATATCGGGGTGGTTTAAAGCCGCCTCTGCCAGTAGCAGCGTAACCCTCAGCTGGGCATGTTGGTTTGCGGTGGCCTGAGAATAGGCCAAGGTTTGTTGCAACATGGCGATGGCTTTAGCACTGTTGCCTTGTTGCAGGTATACCAGGCCAAGTTCTTCCTGCGAATGGCTGGCCTGATCGTTGTTATTGTCTTGCTGGTATAGCTGAATGGCCCGGCTCAGATAATGCTCGGCCAGCGTCCAATCGGCCAGTTTTCGAAACACGCTGCCAATATTATTCAGCGTAACGGCCTGGCTGGATGCTGATGCCTGATGTTGCTCTTTTAACGCAAGGCTTTCCCGATAATGATCTATCGCCTCGGCGTATTGTGTCATGGCCAGATAGGCAGTACCTGTATCCGATAATGTCATTGCCAGCAGCAAAGGCTTGCCGCTAATACGTGCGGCCTGTACCGCTTGACTAAACAAACGCAGCGCTTGTGGTCGTTGCCCCTGACGATACGATAAAATGCCCTGACGTCGCAGCAGTTGAATATGTTGCTCTGCCGATAAAACACTACTGTGATGTTGCAGGGCTGTCAGGACCTGGCTTGCTTGTTCGAACTGACCGCTGCGGGTATAGAGTTCCGCCAGTTTCAGTACCGTGTCGGCTTGTTGCGTGCTGGCGATTTCCGGTGTATTGGCTGTTGGCCAGCGCAATAGTGCGCGGCATTGCTCAATTTGCTGCTGCGTGTCCTGCTGCCGGGTATAGCATTCAGCCGGGCTGCTTTGGGCGTAGGCCGGCGTGTTAAACAGTAACGATATCAGGTAGAGGAAACAATAAGGCAAGGTTGCCCGCATAACGTTAAGCATCAATAGCAACAGCAAAGAACAATGGCCTCACACTACACTTAACATTTTATTAATTCAAGTTGCTAGCGGGTAAAGATAAAGCGCCATGTCTGCTCTGTGGCAGGCATGGCGCAGCATACATTGCTTATTTAAAGTTGTCCGGATCAGTGATCTGCCAGTATTCTTTAATCGCTTCCACACCCCGTAGCGGCTTAAAGCCAATACCCGCTTCTGGCGATTCCACTGTTGCCAGTTCACGCACCTCTACCATAGGGGGAATGGTGTAGCATTTGTGCAGCTTAAATTTCACGCCCTGGCTGGTGAAGTAATAACCGGGTCCCACCATGTTGGTTAGCGTATAAGGCGCATAGTGTGTTACGCGCACGGTGCCAGAGCCTGGCACGGAGTAGCCGCCAAAACCACCGCCACCGCCGGCAAAAGTTGACGCATAGTTGTTGGTCGCATGCGAGGTTTTATAAACTTCCGCGTCCAGCACACCACCTGGCACAGTGCCATAGAAGTTTGCCAGGATCTGGGCTTCGCTCCAGTTGACATCGGCAATCTGAACAATAGTACCGCGATGGCACCAGGGTACTGCCTGCACTGATAAAGATAATAACGCAGTGGCAGCCAGCGTGGATAGAATCAGCTTTTTCATATCAATGTCCTTCTGTTAGGTCTAAAGATTCATGCCCGTTTTGCTTCATCGCCAGCGACGATCAGCCAAGGGTGAATTCAACATAACCAAGCAGGAGCTTGAAACCAAACAAACAAAGGGGCAAAACCGGGCCGGGAAGATTTTGCCCGGTTTTGCCCAGGGCAAGGCTGTTGCTGTGTCAGCTCAATTCAGCGCCACTGCTTTTAGCCAGCGCGATAAAGGTTTGAATATGCTTATTCATCCTTTCCTGCTTACGGTAACCGACATAAATATGTTTATGAATACCACTGTCGCCAAGGCGAATAACGTCTACCGGCAGGCTGTTGGCGTATTCCAGCGCCAGCCATTTTGGCATTGCCGCCACGCCACGATTGGCTGCTACCATTTGCAAAATAATATCAGTGGCTTCCAGTGTTTTATGCAATTTGGGCATGCACTGCGCGGGCAATAAAAACTGCTGAAAGATATCCAGCCGGGCTGTTTCTACCGGGTAGGTCAGTAGCACCTGGTCGCTTAACTGTGCCGGGGTTACTTGGCTTAAACCACTGAGTTTGCTGTGCTGGCTAACCACTAACACCAGCTCGTACGGAAACACCGGCTCAAACACAATACGCTCTTTTTGAATTGGGTCAGGTGTTATCAGTAAATCAATATCGTAGTTAAACAGCGCTGCCATGCCACCAAACTGAAAGCGCTGTTTTACGTCGATATCTACCCCGGGCGATTGTGCCAAAAACGGCTGCACCACTTTTAGTAACCACTGATAACAAGGATGACACTCCATACCAATGCGCAGGCTGCCTTTTTCGTTACCGGCAAACTGGCGTAGGGTGTCGTCTATGCGCTCAAACTGCGGCAGCAGGCGGTTGGCTTGTTCCAACAGGTAACTGCCCGCTTCGGTTAAACGGATATTACGGCCGTCTTTTAACCACAGGCTGGTCCCGGCCTGCTGCTCCAGTTTTTTAATGCTATGGCTTAGTGCAGACTGGGTCAGGTTTAAACTGCTGGCTGCCGCGGTTAACGAGCCCTGGCGGTCAATCTCGCGCAAAATACTCAGGTGGATTTTTTCAATCATGCGGTTTCCTATGAATTTGGTTCATTTAAAGGCGAGAATACACCGTTTTTAATCATAGCTTTGGCTGTCAGTTTAGCCTGGCGGCAGAATAAAAATCGCAAAAAATACCAAAAGTGTGCCTCATTTTGTAAATACTCACGCCGGTGATGGTTAAAAATCTTAATCTTGGCTACTTTTAAATCCATTAAGTTTACAACTGACGCCAAGACCGGTAGTGCATGCTGTGTTTTCATTGCAAAAGCCACAGGTGAAAGATTTACAAGCTGTTTGTGCCGGATGAGGGAGCTATGCCACACGCTGAAAAAACACTCAGGAATAACAGCCAGCCAACTGCAGCAGTGGTCTCGCAGCAGGGCGAAGAGAAGACAGCGTTTCAGTTTGCCGACGCACGCTATCAGTTAGTTAAGCAAATGCAGCTGCAACAGCTGGCAAATAACAGCGGTCAGGTTAAGCAATGGCAAGCTATCCAGAGTCTTGCGGCACAGCATCCCATTCAGCGTAAACTGGTAATTGATACGATAGATGTCACAGCTTGGGCTGAAACAAATGGCGTAGACGCTGCTGTGAACGACGTGTATCAGCAGATGTGCGCACATTCGGATGTTACAGCTAATGCCGAATTGCTTGCTGCTGTGCAGACCAACGCTGTGGCAATTAAAAGGCAACTGACTAAGTGGATTGAGAATAAGCCTGGCAGAGCCTCAGCGTCAGATAAATCGCATCCTGATTACGGGCGCAAACAGCAGAACCGTTCCTATGAAAATCTTTACAACCTTGCCAGGAGCTTGTTGGGTTGGGTAGAAACTAAGCCAATACGGCATGCCGAAAAAGAGTTAGCCAATCAGGTTTATGAAAATGCGCCGCTACAAGCTGCCCTTAACGGCTTATTAGGTAAGCTGTATTTTAAAGTCCAGAATCTGGCGGCCGAGGGCCTGGTTGACCCTGCAAGGCATCAAGCTATTTTACTGGAGCTGCAAGCCGGTTTATCAATAGCCAAAGGCCGGTTTGATGAAAATCATCGTTGGGTGCAGGATGACACCGGCGAGCATACCAAACTTGGTCATTATCAACGTTATCACCGTGCGACGGCGCAGAAGGATACCAATCCAAATATTGACCATGGCGTGCCTGATAACCAGCTGGAAGTTTTGCAAAACCCGGTCGCTTATAGCTTGAAAGATAAAATGATCCTACTGCATGATCTTATGGAATATTTTGGTCGGCATCAAAGCTGGAACCCGACAACAGCAGGGCAGGATTTACTGCCGGTTGAAACCCGTGATGAAACCATGGTAACCACTGCGGTAGATACAGAAGGCGAGCGCATCGGTGCTGTTTCGATGAGTGATGGGGATACGCCGGCAAAAAATCGCGCCCGTGGTATGGGAAAAACCACGGCATCGCGCGACGAAGAGGCTCCGAGCACCAAGCTGGCAAGATATCTGAAATTGCCAGTGTGGGCCGGGCAGTCAATGACTACTGTCAGAATGATGAAGCTGGCGCAATGGGTTGGGGCCAGTAATTTGGAAAATTCTGCCTTAGCCATGACAATATTCGCCTACTGGCGTAAAGATTATGATCACCGATCCGATTTTGCCTACCATACCTTGTTTGAAGTTTTGGACGTGGCTAAAAACTTTGGTGTGACGTATAAAATGCAAAGTGGTAATCATATTCGTCCGGAAATTAACATTGAGCATGTACTAGCTGAAGCCAGACAAAAGTACCAGCAGCTGGTGCAGATAACCCAACAGTTTGCGGCGCAACTAAAAGGGCTAAATATCGGCGAGCCGCTGCGCAGCCAGATAGCCCAGCTGTTTCAGGATATCAAAGATCTGGATGCCAAAGTAAAAGCGGCCTTTCAACTGGCGTCGGCCCATGACCAAAACGCAGACACCAGAACCGCCAATCTTAATGTTGTTGTATTAGATTTGGAATATGCCGTTGAAAAACAACGCCAAATCAAAGCATTGCTCGACACTATCCCGATACCGATGGATCTGCATTAATACATTTGGAGTCCAGCTCAATAACTGTCTTTAGGCTGGCTGGCAGTGGTGATGCTGTTACAGCATCGCCAGCTTGCTGTTGGCTAAGTCGGTTATCAGCATATGGCCCGGGCTGTGGGTAATGCAAAAATCTACGCCCGCTTTGGATATCGCCACCTGCGGTGTTACGCCGCAGGCCCAGAACACCGGCACCTCACCGGGCTTTATGCTTACCGCATCACCAAAATCCGGTTTAGTAATATCATTAATGCCAATAGCAGCCGGATCGCCAAAGTGCACCGGTGCGCCATGTACCTGAGGAAAGCGTGAGCAGATCTGAATAGCGCGTATCGCATCAGCCGGTTTCATTGGCCGCATACTGACCACCATACCGCCATGAAATACCCCGGCCGGGGTGCAGGCAATGTTGGTGCGATACATCGGCACGTTAACCTTTTCTGTGATATTACGGATTTCCAGACCATCGGCCAGCAAGGACTCTTCAAACGAGAACGAACAGCCAATTAAAAAGGTGACTAAATCATCGCGCCAGATCTCACGCACGTCGGTTAGTTCGTCTGTCAGCTTACCGTCTTTAAATACACGGTACTTGGGTAAATCGCTGCGGATATCCAGATCCTGTGCCAACGCCGGCATATCAATGGCGCCGGGTGCAGCGGCCATACCCAGCAACGGGCAGGGCTTGGGGTTAAAGTGGCAAAACTGCAGAAAATCGGCGGCGTATTGCTTGGGTAATATCGCCATATTGGCCTGCACAAAACCCGGCGCAAAACCCGAAGTATTGCCGCTAAAGGCACCACTGCGACACTGCTGGCGTAACTGGTAAGGGGTTAGCATGGACATAAACTACTCCGGGAAGACCAATAAAGCCAGTGTACTGCAGTGACGGCGGATGTAACAGAGGGCTGCGCCTGGCTAAAGCGATAATGCGTTTTTCAGCAAAAAGTTAACCGCACTCTTATTTCCTTTTGGTATACCCAATCGTAATTGGCTATTTATTGGTTATTTATAATTGCGTTTATTATAACGATAACGTCGTGCCGTTAAGGTGCAGATCATGCCGGGTGCCCATGCAGCGCGGATACACAACAGGATTAACAGGGTATGAGTATCAGTATTGAGCAGGTAAACAAGCGTTTTGGTGACTTTGTCGCAGTAGATAACGTTAACCTGGCGATTAAAACCGGCGAGCTGACCGCGCTGTTGGGGCCGTCCGGCTCGGGCAAAACCACCTTGCTGCGCATTATTGCCGGGCTGGAGCAAGCCGATAACGGCCGCATTCATTTTAACAACCAGGATATTACCGGCCAGCATGTGTCTGAACGTGGTGTGGGCTTTGTGTTTCAGCACTATGCACTGTTTAAACATATGACGGTATTTGAGAATGTTGCCTATGGTTTAACGGTAAAGCCAAAGAAATTGCGGCCGAACAAAGCCGAAATAGCGAAAAAAGTACATAACTTGCTGCAACTGGTGCAGCTGGACTGGACGGCTGATCGCTATCCGGCGCAGTTATCCGGTGGCCAGCGCCAGCGTATTGCGCTGGCTCGCGCCCTAGCCGTAGAGCCCAAAGTGCTGCTGCTGGATGAACCCTTTGGCGCGCTGGACGCTAAGGTACGTGCCGAGCTGCGACGCTGGCTGCGCCGTTTGCATGACGAAATCCATGTTACCAGCGTCTTTGTTACCCACGATCAGGAAGAAGCACTGGAAGTGGCCGACCGCATAGTGGTAATGAACAAGGGCGCCATAGAGCAGGACGGCACACCCGAGCAGGTTTACGACAACCCGGCGAATCCCTTCGTGTACGAGTTTTTGGGTAATGTAAATTTATTCCATGCCAGAGTAAAACAAGGCCAATCAACTATTGGCCAGGTTCAATTGGCGTCACCCGAACATTCCAATAGCGACGAGCAGCAAGGTTTAGCCTATGTACGGCCGCATGAAATTGACGTCTTTAAAGCACCGCTAAGTGATAGTTTAAAAGTGACGCTGGATTTAGTGACGATAGTCGGGCCGGTGGCACGGTTAGAGGTGCTTAGTGATACCGACCAACAACTTATTCATATTGAATTACCCAAAGAGCAGTTTAAACAATTACAGTTGGCACAGGGCGACATTGCCTGGATCCAGCCGCGTTACAGCAAAGTCTTCCTCGGTGAAGGCATTTAAGTAAAAGGAATACCCATTATGCAGCACACAAAAAAGTTTACCCTGCAGCTGTTAGCGGCAGTGCTGGCGGCATTGCTGGCGGCACCGGCAACAGCGAAGGAGCTGTTAAACAGCAGTTATGATATCGCCCGCGAGCTGTTTGCCGAGATAAACCCGCTGTTTATTGCGCATTACCAGCAGCAAACCGGCGAAACCTTGGAAATAAAGCAGTCGCATGGAGGTTCATCGCGCCAGGCACAGGCGATTATTCAGGGCTTACGGGCTGACGTGGTGACATTTAACCAAAGTACCGACATTGATATTCTGCATCAGCGCGGTAACTTACTGCCAGCTGACTGGCGCGACCGCCTGGCCAATAACAGCTCGCCGTATTATTCCACCATGGCATTTCTGGTACGTAAGGGTAACCCTAAGCAAATCAGTAGCTGGGCAGATTTAACCAAGGATAATGTCGGTCTGGTATTTCCAAACCCGAAAACGTCCGGCAATGCCCGATATACTTACCTGGGTGCATACGGTGATGCGTTGGCACGTTTTGATAACGATGAACAAAAAGCACAACAGTGGCTGCAAACTTTTTTAAGCCGCGTGGTGGTGTTTGATACCGGTGGCCGCGGTGCTACTACCTCTTTTGTCGACCGTGAATTGGGTGATGTGTTGATCACCTTTGAGTCGGAAGTAAACAATATTATTGCCCAGTATCCGGACCAGCAGTTTGAACGTGTTGTGCCGCCAACCAATGTGCTGGCCGAGTTCCCGGTGGCCTGGATAGACCGTAATATTGCCCGCAACGGCACAGAAAAGCAGGCTAAAGCCTACCTGCAATATTTATACAGCAAAGAAGCACAACAAGTGCTGGCGCGCTATTTCTACCGGGTGCACAACCCGGACGTTATTGAAGCGACCAAAGCGCAGTTCCCGCCAACCAGCTTATTTACGGTAGAGCAGATATTCGGCAGCTGGGAGCAGGTGCAGCAACAGCACTTTGCCAGTGGCGCACTGCTGGATAAACTGCTGGCACAGGGCAAGCGTTAACCGTGACCTTTTATCGCAGTAATAACAGCAAACGCGTGCTGCCGGGCTTTGGCATCAGCCTTGGCAGCAGCTTGTTTTTTATCAGTCTGGTGATCTTGCTGCCGATTACCGGTTTAGTGGTGCAAACCGCGGAGTTAAGCTGGGCGCAGTATTGGGCGATTATCAGTGACCCGCGCGTGGTCGCCTCATACAAAGTCACCGCCTCAGCGGCTGCCGTGGCCAGTATGTTTAACTTGTTTTTTGGCCTGTTAATGGCCTGGATCCTAACCCGTTACCGCTTCCCTGGCCGGGTCCTGCTGGATGGCTTAATGGACTTGCCCTTTGCGCTACCTACTGCAGTAGCCGGTTTAACCCTGGCGGCAGTATTTTCAACTCAGGGCTGGTTTGGGCAATATCTGGCGCTATGGGATATTAAAGTGTCCTATGCCTGGCTGGGTATTGTGGTGGCGATGACCTTTACCAGTGTGCCTTTTGTGGTGCGCACCGTACAGCCGGTACTGGAAGAGTTTGGCCCAGAATACGAAGAAGCCTCAGCGACTCTGGGCGCCAGCCCGCTGCAAACTTTCTTTAAGGTGATACTGCCGGAAATAAAGCCGGCGTTATTTACCGGTACTGCTTTGGCGTTTACCCGCAGTCTGGGCGAATTTGGTGCGGTTATTTTTATTGCCGGTAATTTGCCGTGGCAAACTGAGGTGACCTCACTGATGATTTTTGTCCGGTTACAGGAATTTGACTATGCTGCCGCCGCGGCAATTGCCAGTGTGGTGTTGCTGGTATCCTTAGTGCTGCTGTTTATCATTAATGGCATGCAACAGCGTTATCAACATATTACCGGTGGGCCCAAATGAGCCAAACATCATTGAATAGCCGCCAGCGCTGGCTGCGGCCGCTGTTAATAAGCGCAGGCGTGGTGTTAACACTGCTTTTGCTGGTGGTGCCGCTGATTTTTATTTTTGTGGCGGCGTTTTCCGCCGGCATTGGTGGGGTGTGGCGTAATCTGGCTGAACCCGATATGCTGCACGCTATTGGTTTAACGCTATTGGTAGCCGGTTTAACGGTGCCAATAAACCTGATCTTCGGCACGCTTATCGCCTGGTGTGTTACACGGTTTAGCTTCCCCGGCCGGCGCTTATTGCTAACCCTGATTGATATTCCGTTTGCCGTGTCGCCGGTAGTCGCCGGTTTACTGTATCTGTTGCTGTATGGCAGTAATGGCCCTTTTGCCAGTTTGCTGGATCAACACGATGTGCAGCTGATGTTTGCCTGGCCGGGCCTGGTGATGGTAACAGTGTTTGTCTCCTGCCCCTTTGTGGTAAGGGAATTGGTACCGCTGATGTCAACCTTAGGCACCGAGCAGGAAGAGGCCGCCGTGCTGTTAGGCGCCAGTGGCTGGCAGGTGTTTTGGCACATTACGTTGCCTAATATCCGCTGGGCGTTGTTGTACGGCGTTATTTTAACTAATGCCCGGGCTGTGGGTGAATTTGGTGCGGTGTCGGTAGTGTCCGGTACTATTCGCGGCCAAACTAACACCCTGCCGCTGCATATCGAGTTGTTGCAGCAAGACTACAATACCGCCGGCGCCTTTATTGCGGCGGCCTTGCTGACGTTAATTGCCATTGCCACGCTGGTGGTAAAAGCATTTTTACAGTGGAAGTTGGCGCGGCAGGAATAAACAGCTTCGTGTGCGTGTCTGCTGAGGTAGCATACGCCACCATGCAGGCAACATAGCGGGCCAGCACCATTCATGCCGCGATGTATGCAGCCAGTCGCTTAGCTACCGGAGTAACGGACGTTCTTATCCGGCTGAGTATTGATGAAGAAGACCCAGGTGACCTGATTACAGATCTGCAACAAGCGCTGTTAGCGAAGTAAATAATGCAATCACCTAAGCTGATAATAAGCTTGCATTATTTCACTGACTGATTATTGTGTAGCACTTTGAGTAATATAATAAACAGGATGTTATGAGTAATTTAATGTTGAGCGCAAAAGGCCTGCTCCTGAGCACGCTGTTGCTGTCTGCTTTTGCGGCAAAAGCTGAAAGCAATTGGTCTATCGGTCATGGTTATGGTTCTGGTGGTTTAATTGGTGCGCAATATCAGTGGCTACAGGATGATATTAAATGGACGGCTGCGCTTGGCGTAGTTGGTGTTGCAATAGGCGTGCAACATAGCTTGGATGATGGCCGAAAGCACAGTGTTGGTCTGGCAACTGGCATAGAAGATCTCACCGCAGAAGATGGCTTTCTGGTGGCAACTTACCAGTATTACCCGTCAGGTTTTGCGAATTCAGGTGTTCGGCTCGGGTTCTCTATAGGCGCTTTGCGCGAGGATAAAGGCGCTTTTTATTCCAGCAACGGCAAGACACAAACCAAAGGTGTTATTGCCTTTGAATTGGGCTATCAGTTCTGACAATTAGCGTTAGGCATTACCATAAATCTCTTTGTTTGCCAGCCAGCGTTTAATTAACTGCTCGCTGGCGATTTTGTCTTGCTGCCATAGCGTGGTGGCAATTTGCTGTGCTTGTGGCAGCAGGTCAGCGTCACGGCTTAAGTCGGCAATTTTAAACTGCAATACCCCGGTTTGGCGGGTGCCGAGTAATTCGCCGGGGCCGCGTATTTCTAAATCACGCTGGGCAATAACAAAGCCATCGTTACTGTCACGCAGCACGCCAAGCCGTGCTTGTGCGGTTTTTGATAAAGGCGCATGGTACAGCAGTACACAGTGCGAGGCGGTGCTACCGCGGCCAACCCGACCGCGCAGCTGGTGTAGCTGGGCTAAACCCAGCCGCTCGGGGTTTTCAATAATCATTAAACTGGAGTTGGGTACGTCTACGCCGACTTCAATTACCGTGGTAGCAACCAGCAAGTCCAGCTCGGCGGCACTAAATTGCTGCATTACCGCTTGTTTTTCTGCGGCTTTTAACCGGCCATGCACTAAACCAATACGTAAGTCGGGCAGGGCTTGTTGTAAATTCACTAAAGTATCTTCTGCGGCCTGACATTGCAGGGTTTCTGACTCTTCAATTAAGGTACAGACCCAATAGGCCTGACGTTGCTCGGTTTTTACCGCACTGCGCACCCGCTCTATAATATCATCGCGCCGTGTATCGGGTATCGCTACGGTAGTTACCGGCGTGCGGCCCGGTGGCAGTTCATCAATAATTGAGGTATCCAAGTCGGCATAGGCGGTCATGGCCAGGGTGCGCGGTATCGGCGTGGCAGTCATCACCAGTTGGTGCGGATACTTACCCTCGATGCCACCTTTTTCCCGCAATGCCAAGCGTTGATGCACGCCAAAGCGGTGCTGCTCGTCAATAATTATTAGTGTTAAAGCCTTGAACTCTACCTGCTGCTGAAATAGGGCGTGGGTACCCACCACCATTTGTGCACTGCCATCGCTAATTGCGCCAAGCGTGGCGTGCCGTGCTTTGCCTTTGGTTTTACCACCCAGCCAGGCTACGCTGATATCCAGCGGCGTAAACCAGCGGGCAAAGTTAGCGGCGTGTTGCTCGGCCAATAGCTCTGTTGGTGCCATCAGAGCCACCTGATAGCCACTGCCAATAGCGGTCAGTGCTGCCAGTGCCGCAACGAGCGTCTTACCCGAGCCGACATCGCCTTGCACCAGGCGCAGCATCGGTAGCGTTTGGCTTAAATCGTGGCGTATTTCGCTGGTTACCCGCTGCTGAGCTTGCGTAGGTGAAAATGGCAGAGCTGCTAAAAATCGTTGCTCAAGCGGCGTGTTGGTTTGTAGCGCTATGGCCTGTTGCTGCTGGCTTTGGCTGCGTAATTTATACATGCTCAGCTGCTGTGCGACTAACTCTTCTACAATTAGCCGCTGCTGTGCCGGGTGTTTGCCCAACTCCAGCAGTTGCAGGCTGGCATCTGGCGGTGGCCGGTGAATATAAGTGAGAGCTTCGGTTAACGACCATCTCTGGTGCAGCAAGTCGGCACTGAGGTATTCTTCTGGCGGGCTGCGCTGTAAATGCTGCAAGGCAGCATCAGTTAGATTACGCCAGGTAGCCTGACGCAGGCCTTCAGTGGTGGGGTAAATCGGCGTTAAGGTTTCGTTGACTTCGGTCAGCAGTTCGTCGTTGTGTACACGATATTCCGGGTGCAGCATTTCCAGCCCGCGGGGGCCGCGTTTGGCCTCGCCAAAGCAGCGCAGTAATACGCCAGGCGTGACAGCGTTTTTCTGGGCGGCGCTAAAGTGGAAAAAGCGTAGTGTCAGATAACCGCTGCCGTCTTTAATTTTTACCAGCCAGCTGCGCCTTTTACCCATTTGAATTTCACTGCTAACCACTTCGCCCAGCACGGTGCCATGCATCAGCGGCATTAAATCGGCAATGGCGTAAATACGGGTACGGTCTTCATAACGTAGCGGCAGGTGAAACAAGATGTCCTGTAAACTGACAATTCCCAGTTTGTGCAAACGTTCGGTAACTTTGGCGCCAACGCCTTTAATGGCAGTAACGGCACGTGCCGCCAGTGGGGTAATATCAGTCATCGGGGTTGCATTGGTAACGGTGGCAACAAGGTACTTTGAGCAATAGCCTTATCATATAAGCGCGCTACTGTGCCGTCTGCGACCATGTCGTCTAAATGTTTACGTAGCACAGGTTCTAGCACTGCGTTCGAACTGGAGCGTGATAGCGCAATATGAATGTAGCTATTACTGCCACCGCTTAAATTCAGGGTAGCGATACGAAAGCGGTGGCGATAGCTACTGGTAGTATTTATAGCATCTGAGGTACTGACGGTCGGCGATATCAAGCCGTCGACCCTGCCTCGCAGCAGCATTTCCAGTCCGGCTTCGATAGAATCTACAGTCACCGTTTGACGTGGATGTTGTTTAAGAAATGCCATTACGCTAGGGGAGTACAGATAACTGCGAATGCTAACCAAAGTTAAGTGCTGCAGCTGTGCTTCTGTGTCGATGTTGCGTCTGTCGTCGTAACGTAAAAACAGGCTTTCCGGTACTGTTTTGTTGTAAGGCAACATAAACATCGTACTGTTTCGTTCATCGCTGAACCTCAGGTTTGACATTAAATCGACCTTACCTTCAGCCATTAAACGTAAACAGCGTGCTGCGGTAGTGCGCGGAGAGAAACGTAAACTAAAACCGGCACGTTTCGCCAGCTCCCGCATTAAATCAACGGATGGGCCGTAGGGCTCAACGGTATCTTCATAATGATGAAAACGCGAAAAATGGTCCAGGCACCAAACCAGCTGAGGCTCCGAGGCGTTTGTAGCTGCCACTGGCTCCTCGGCGCGCACAGCCGCAATGCTAAGCAGGCTGAGTGTCAGGCAAAGTACGGAAACAGCGTAACAGCAGCGCAGTATGGTCATCATTAATGTGTAGATGGCACTTCCATAACGCCATCAATTTCAATTTGTGCTCCACGTGGCAGCGCGGATACTTGCACAGCAGCACGCGCCGGATAGGGTTCGGCAAAATATTCGCTCATAATCTGGTTTACCGTAGCAAACTGGCTAAGGTCAGTAAGGAAGATATTAACCTTGACCATGTCGTTTAAACTGCCGCCGGCCGCATCACACACCGCAGCCAGGTTTTTAAACACCTGATGGGTTTGCTCAGAAAAATTCTCTGACACCATTTGCATGCTGGCAGGTACCAAGGGGATCTGGCCAGACAGGTAAACAGTAGTACCAATTTTTACCGCCTGGCTGTAAGTGCCGATGGCTGCTGGCGCATCGTTGGTACGAATAATCACTTTAGACATTTTGTTTATTTCCTTCTGTAAACTTTTTGCACATCGGCCATCACGCGGATTTTGCGCATCACGTTGGCCAGGTGCACCCTGTCGCGTACCGACAGGGTTATTTTAATCACATACTCGCCGGTATCCCTGTCGTCGGTAGCGAGGTCTTGAATATTAGAGTCTTGTGAGGCAATCAGTGTAGTTAGCTTGGCTAACACGCCCTGACGGTTAACAATAAACACGCGGATATCACACAAGAATTGTTTATCACCGGTTTTATCCCAGCGCACCGGGAAAAACTTACCCGGCTCTTTATCCCAGCCTTTAATATTGCGGCAGTCGGCGCGGTGCACATTCAACCCTTTACCCGGCGTGGCGCTGGCGATAATTTCATCGCCCGGTATTGGCCGGCAGCACTTAGCAAAAGTGAGTAACATGCCTTCAGAGCCGATAATAAAGGTTTTACTCTTCGGCAATGGCCCTGCGGCTTCTTTTGCTGCTGAATCATCCGATTCAAACTCGCCAAGTAAGCGGCGCGCTACGGCTATTGCCAGTTGGTTACCCAGGCCAATGTCACTGCACAGTTCGTCCAGTGATTTTTGTTTGCTGTTTTGTAGCACCTGTTCTATTTGCTCTGGTGCGATATCTTCCAGCTTTACTTCACCCAGCGCCGAGCTGAGTAGGCGTCGGCCCAGGCTGATAGATTCATTTTGCTGCTGTTTTTTCAGATAGTTACGAATACCTAAAATAGCACGGCTGGTTACCACGTAGTTAAGCCAGTTCGCGTTAGGCTTGCCGCCGGGGCTGGTAATAATTTCTACTGTCTGGCCGGTTTCCAGCGGTTTGTTCAGCGGATAGGGCCGGCGGTCGACTTTGGCACCGACACAGCGGTTACCGATATCGGTATGTACTGCATAGGCAAAATCTACTGCTGTGGCGCCTATGGGGAGTTCAACTATTTTGCCTTTGGGTGAGAACACATAGAGTTCATCCGGATACAGTTCAGATTTTACATTTTCGACAAATTCGGCACTGTTGCCAGCATTTTGTTGTAATTCGAGCAGGCTTTGCATCCAGCGCCGGGCGCGCAGTTGGGCGGTGGTATCCTGCCCCTGGCCATTGGCTTTGTAAAGCCAGTGCGCGGCAATACCCATATCTGCCGTTTCGTCCATTTCACGGGTACGCATTTGTATTTCTACCGGAATACCATGCGGGCCAATTAATGAGGTATGCAGCGATTGATAGCCGTTCTGTTTTGGAATGGCAATATAATCTTTAAAACGTATTTCAATCGGTTTGTACAGGTTATGTACCACACCCAAAGTGCGGTAGCAGTTGTCTATACTGCTAACCACTACCCGAAACGCATAGATGTCCATTACATCGTTGAACATCAGTTCTTTGTTTTTCATCTTGCGATAGATGCTGTACAGGTGCTTTTCGCGGCCGCTAACGTCGGCGGTAATGCCGGCTTGCTCTAAGCGGCCTAATATTTCAAACTGAATTTTTTCCAGCAATTCACGCCGGTTGCCACGGGCTTGCTTAACCGCAGTAGAAAGGGCGCGGTAACGCATAGGGTACAACGCTTGAAAGCCCCAGTCTTCCAGCTCGTTTTTAATATTATGAATACCGAGTCGGTTTGCGATGGGAGCGTACAATTCCAGCGTTTCTTTGGCAATACGGCGGCGTTTTTCTGGCCGCAGTGCGCCCAGGGTGCGCATATTGTGGGTGCGGTCAGCAAGTTTAATTAAGATAACCCGGATGTCCTGGGTCATCGCCATAAACATTTTTTGCAGGTTGGTAACTTCAAACTCGTGGTAATCTTTAAACTTAACTTTGTCGAGCTTGCTGACGCCCTGTACCAGCTCTGCAACGGTTTCACCAAACTGGCTGGCTAACTCTTCTTTGCTAACCGGCGTGTCTTCAATCACGTCATGCAGCAGCGCCGCCATCAGTGTTTCGTGATCCATATGCATGTCGGCCAGAATACTGCTCACTGCAACAGGATGGGTAATATAGGGTTCGCCGCTGGAGCGGGTTTGCGGCGCGTGCGCATCCCGTGCCACCACATAAGCCTGTTGCACCAGGGCAACCTGCTCGGGGGGTAAATAAGCACTAATCTGGTTTTTCAGACCTTCAAATAAATACACCTGTGCTCCCAAACTGCGACAGCAAAGCCAATATGGCGTTAAGCGAGTGATTTATTAAGAATATACGTCTATTTAACGCAGTTGCCAACGGCTAAACGCCGCTGGTCTGCATCCGGAGGGGCTTTATTCTTGATCTGAGCCGATAATTGCAGCTACCGCTGCCATTTCAGACGCTTCTTGCTGAATTTGTTCGCGGCGCTCTTGCTCATCCAGTACTGTATTAGTAATGAAGCCTTTTTCAATTTCACGCAGTGCAACCACGGTAGGTTTATCGTTTTCGATATCTACCATCGGCTCTTTGCCTTCTACCGCTAACTGACGGGCACGGCGTGCAGCCACCAGAATTAAATCAAAACGGTTACCAATTTTATCTACTGCATCTTGAACAGTTACGCGTGCCATCTATTGCTCCGAGTGTGCGGGTATTCACAAGACCGCATAGTTTACGCTAATTTGCTGATTTCGCCAACAGTTGCGTCAGCAGCGCATGATGGCGTGCGCTCTGGCTGCCATAACTGTTGCGATGTGCCAGCACTATGCGTTCAAACTCGTTTAACGCGGTGTCAAACTTATCATTAATTATCAGATACTCATATTCACTGGCATGGCTCATTTCACTGTGTGCCTGCGCCATCCGTTTGGCGATAACGTCACTTGAATCCTGGCCGCGGCTATTTAAGCGTTGCTCCAGCTCGGTTAAGCTCGGCGGCAGAATAAAGATACCCTTCGCAGACGCTTCCTGTGTTTTAATCTGACGGGCTCCCTGCCAGTCAATATCTAAAAACACGTCAATGCCGCGGCTTAAACTGTCACGAATACTACTTTTGCTAGTGCCATAGTAGTTGCCGAATACTTCAGCCCATTCGAAAAACTCGTCTTGGGCAATCAGTGCTTTAAATTCATCCACGCTGACAAAATGATAGTGCATGCCATCCTGCTCACCCGGGCGCGGCGCGCGGGTAGTGTGCGATACGCTAACCTGCATATCGCTGTGGCGTTTTAACAACGCCTGGATCAGACTGGATTTACCGGCGCCGCTGGGCGCAGAGATAATAAACAGGTTACCGGCTAGATGTTGCATAAGGTTCAGGCTCGCTTGGGCATATTGCGCAAAGACTGCGGATTTTAGACGCTGTTGGCTATTGCTGCAAATAAGATCATTTTTTTAGTTTTGCTTTAACCGATAGCGTCAGGGTAAAGGTTGCCATCGGCTCGTCACCGTGCAGACTGGGGCAGGTAACCACCACCGACACCGGCTTGTTAATGCGTTCGCCTGTCGCCAGCGATTGATCAATCATTGCATCAATTACAGCACCATCATGGCTGGTAAAGTGTACTGTGGCTTCCGGGCGTTTTAAAAACTGGCCTTGTACATCTTTAAAAGCAAAGTTGGCATTAACGCCACGGGCACTGGCTTTGCTGAATACCAGAAAAGCACCGGCTAAATCAGCGCCTATGGCCAGAGCGCCAAAGTAGATGCTGCCCAAATGGTTTTTGGTGCGCCAGCTGTGTGGCATGGTGACTTCAAGCGTGGTGCTGTCCATACGGATAATTTTTGGCTTGCAAAAGCCTATCAGCGGTATGTAGCGCCAGGCAAAGAATTTTAAACCCCAGTTAGCTTTGGTTAAGGCAGAAAACATAATAGGTCCGTAAGTGTCAAAAGTTAACAAGTCGAAGCTTAACACTGGTCAGACCAAAAGCAAATGCTGCAACACTGCCGCGAATCAGATTAAACGATTTGGCCGCTTTTCCGGTATAGTTAGCATTCTTTACGCAAACAGGAAACCGATATGCAGACACTGGGTGCAGTGACACTGGTGCGCAGCATTGCCGAGCAACGCTGTCCAGTTACGCTGGCAACAGCATTGGTTGACTGGCTGAGCTATGACGGCCTTGGGGTAGATCCTGCCCAGCGTGCCGCTAAACTGCAAGAGGCGCTGCAAACTAACCCCAAACACAGCGCAGCGATAGCACAGCTGTTATTCAGCTGGCTAAGTGACGTTAATATCTACCCGGCGCTGGTAAGTTCCGGCTTGTTTTCCCGGCGTGGTTTTTTCCGCGAAATGGCCTCAAGGCTTTACGAGAGAGTTAACCCGGCACCACGCGATCAAAGCGATTTTAAAGATATGCTGGTGCAATTGTTTAATGGCAAAGACCAGCCGCAATGGCTATGCCCGTCAAGCAGTGAGGCTATTCAGGGCTGTTTTGCTGCGTTGTGCGCCAATGCTGATCCCGCACTGGTGGCAAAAATGCGCGGCCATTTTCAGGAAGAATGCTTGTATGCGCTGGAAATGCTGGGAATTTGGGTTGCTGCTGAAGAAATTGAACCTGATTTAATGCGCCTGGACCGGCGTTTAAGCACTATTGATTCGCCTTTTATTGCACTAAGCCGCGAAATGAATCTGTTTGTACAAAGTGGCCGTGACAAGCTGCATGATCCACAACTAGCCCTGTTGGATACGGCGCATCTGGATGTGATGATTGAACAATCCCGCGATCAGTTGGAGCGTTTGCGCCGCAGAGGTGCCGGAGTGGGTAGCTCGGTATCGGTGGCGCATTTGTTGGAGCGGCTGGAGCAAACGCTAGACCGGATAGTGCTACTGGTTGACTTGTTGCAAAGCGACGGGGCAGCGCAAGCTGACAAATTATTTAGTTTATTCAGCACACTGGCGCAGGCCAGTACTGAACAAAATAGTATTGGCGCCTTGTGGCGCAGCAGCACCCAGATGCTGTCAAAAAGTATTACGGTCAACAAAAGCGGCCATGGTGAACACTACATTACCCGCGATAAAAGCAGTTTTTTTGCCCTGATGCGCTCTGCCGCCGGTGCCGGAGTTATTATTGCGCTGATGGCACTGATAAAAATTTCTATTCAGCAGCAGGGCTTTAGCCCGTTTAATGAGGCAGTGCTTAGTAGCCTGAATTATGGTTTGGGTTTTGTGCTAATTCATATGCTGCACTTTGTTATAGCGACCAAACAACCGGCGATGACAGCTGCCAGTTTCGCGCAGGAAGTAGAACGCGGTGAAAACGGCAGGGCAGTAAATAAAAAGCTGGCGTCGCTGCTGATTGATGTAAACCGCTCGCAGTGGGCTGCCGTGTGGGGCAATGTTACTGTCGCCATAGTATTGGCCAGCAGTATTGCTATCGCGGTCAGGCTGGTAACCGGCTCGGCCTTGTTGACGAGTGATATGGTGGCCTATCAGTTGGCGGCTGTTTCACCTGTTAGCGGGCTGGCGTTGTTCTACGCTGCCATAGCTGGGCTGTGGCTGTTTTGCTCAGGTATTATTGCCGGCTTTTTTGATAATCGCGCCAACTGCCTGGAGCTTCGGCTGCGGTTATATCAGCACCCTTTGTTGAAAAAGCTACTACCAGACAGTACCAGGCAGCGATTTGCCAACTATCTGCACGACAACTACGGTGCGCTGGCGGGTAACTTTTTGTTTGGTATGCTGCTAGGTATGACCGGCTATGCTGGTTATTTAAGTGGTTTACCGCTGGATATTCGTCACGTAGCGTTTTCGTCTGCTAACCTGGGCTACAGTGCAGTAAGTGGTGAAATTGGCGTGTTAAGCTTCTTGCTTAACTTACTGTTTGTATTGCTAATTGGCTTTGTTAATTTATGGGTTAGCTTTACGTTGGCATTGACTGTTGCGCTGCGTGCACGTGGTACCAGCATCAGTAAGTTGCCACTGCTGTTAAAAAGCTTGTGGGAGCAAGCCAGGCAGCAGCCGCTGAATCTGTTTTTTCCGGTAAATGCTGTTAAGCAAACGGTAACTGAGGCAACCAAAGCAGCAGAGCCAAAAGTTGCTGTAAATGTGGAAATAAAAGCTGACACGGCCAGTATGCAGGATAAGTAACGCCCGCGGCTGTCTGGCCGTAGGCGGCCTGTGCTAAAATAGTGGCCTTTATCTGCGTATTCCGGAGTACTTAGTGTCAGCATTAGCCAGTTTATATCCGCAGCCGTTATGGCAGTGGTTTGCCCAAATTTGTGCCATTCCACACCCTTCCAAGCACGAACAAGCGTTAAGCCAACATATTCAGGCCTGGGCGCGTGACAAAGGTTTAAGTGTGCTGGAAGACAAAGTCGGCAACCTGATCATTAAAAAGAGCGCGACAGCGGGTATGGAAAACCGCAAAACTGTGGTTATACAGGCGCATTTGGATATGGTGCCGCAGAAAAACGCCGACAAAGTACATGATTTTACCACTGACCCGATTGACGCCTATGTTGATGGCGATTGGGTAAAAGCCAGGGGCACTACGCTGGGTGCTGATAACGGCATTGGTATGGCGTCGGCGCTCGCCATTCTGGGCAGTGATGAGATTAAACACGGCCCGCTGGAAGTGCTGCTAACCATTGATGAAGAAGCCGGTATGACGGGTGCTTTTGGTGTCGAGCCGGGCATGCTGCAAGCTGAAATTTTGATTAACACCGACTCGGAACAGGAAGGTGAAATTTACATGGGCTGTGCCGGTGGCGTCGATGCGGAATTTACCGTAGCGGCACAGTGGCAGGCAGCGGCGAGCGGCGTAACAGCGTTTACCTTAAGCTTAACCGGGTTAAAAGGCGGCCATTCCGGCGTAAATATTCACCTGGGCCGTGGTAATGCCAATAAACTGCTGGCGCGCTTTTTGGCCGATTATGCCCAAGACTTACAACTGTCTGTAGCGGCGTTTAACGGTGGTTCGCTGCGTAACGCTATTCCGCGTGAAGCCAGTGTTTTATTAACGGTACCGGCGGCAAAACTGCCACAATTGCAACAACAGGTTGCTGACTTTGAAGCGTTATTAAAGCTGGAGTTAGCGGCGGTAGAGCCGGCATTAAAATTAAGCCTGAGCGAAACTACACTGCCGGTACAGGTATTGAGTAGCAAGGCGCAATCTACGCTAATCAATCTGCTAAACGTATGTCCTAACGGCGTAATGCGAATGAGCGACGAAGTGGCTGGCGTTACCGAAACCTCATTAAATATGGGTGTCATCACCACACAAGATAATAGTGTGCAGGTGTTGTGTTTAATCCGCTCGTTAATCGACAGCGGCCGTGAGCAAGTTGAGAGCATGTTAAGTTCACTGGCGCAATTAGCGGGTGCGCAAGTGAAATTCAGCGGTGCTTACCCCGGCTGGAAACCGAACCCGGACTCAGCGGTAATGGCAATAGTAAACCAGACCTATCAGGACATTTACCACAAAGAGCCGGTGATTATGGTTATCCATGCTGGCCTTGAGTGCGGCCTGTTTAAAAAGCCGTACCCGGATATGGATATGGTGTCTATCGGCCCGACTATCCGCTTTCCGCATGGGCCGGATGAAATGGTCAATATCACTACCGTAGGGCAATACTGGCAGTTACTGTTGGCGGTACTGGAACGGATACCCGAGCGCGGTTAAGTAAGAGTATTCTCGAAACTAAGTAAAAGGGGGACCTAGGTCCCCTGAATTTACTGCTTTTTATTCATTAACGATGACAGCCACTGGACAAATAATGTCGCTATAACTGTTTCTGCGATGGATTGGAAAAATGACATTGCATTCTACTCCAGATCTTAGGTTAGAAGACACCGTGGGATCCGCTCTGTGTTGACAATGCAAGGATCTTATCCGACACTATCAGGGCTAATTAGTGAGAGCGATCTCACGAACCATATAAAGGGGCGGCTTCCTAGGGCTGCCCCTTTTGTTTTAGGTACTACCTAAAAACTGATCACAAGATAGTGCGAAGCTAAACAACTTGCAAGGCTTGATATTGAAGATAAAAATCTGCGTTTCTTGCGGTTAGTGTTCACTAACTACAGCAGTCGCTCTCAAAAAATTGCTGGTGTAATGCAAACTTTTTTTGCGGTTAAATTTATTTTTCCTATCAAGCTTTTTTATTAAAAAATGATTATTTTGCAAATCCTCAACTTCAATATTCCTATCGAGTATCAACTTCTACAGCCACAAGTTTCATCCAGTCTTGTTGACAGAGGCAAGCTTAGAACAGTTAGCTACAGTTTTGCAAAGCGACGGAGATGATATATTGAAATCGGAAAGTTGACCTTTTAAAAATCAAATGGTTAAGTTTTTAAGAAGTATGCATGATAAAGCAAAATTAGGTAGAAATAATTGCACTTTGATAGTTTATGGGAATTACACTAAGTACCCGTTATTCCCGACGCTTGATTAGCCTATTGTGATAAAGGTCTTCTTCCGGAAAAATCATCGTGTAGTCATCCCACTTCAGGTTGCCATCTTCCAGCTTGTATGTCAGAAAGTTATCCTGCTTTTTATACGGCTCATAATCCGGACGCCACTGTCAGATAGAAAAAATCGTGTTTCTCTCCAAGCTCTGTAGGCAGGTGATATAAGCTGTTGTAGTTTTAGGTATGTCGCTGTACATTTAGTACATTAAATTTACAAAAACGCAGCTGTTGCTATCGGCTTGCTAAGCTGCCGGCCATTACCATGTTCAGGGATACTTATATTGAACTTCAGACTCTTGCCATTATTGCTGCTTAGCTGCTGCGCGCAGTCTCAGGCGTTTGTAGATAAAGAGGATGGTGCTGCCATAGGTAATGGCGGTATACCCTGGGAGCTGTTTGTTGATCGCGGCAAATTATTGGGTTGTATTTACGATAGCCGGTTTTACTCTCTTGGCTCTATTTTGGTGCTGGAAGCTTTACCACGCAAGTGTGAGCTGGCATCGGACCGCACCGGTATGTGGTCGCAACTATCAGAAGCGGAAATGTTGCTGTTTAAGGAAAATATTGAAGCGCAGCAACAGCTGGAACGAGAATCGACTTATATCGGTAAAGAGCCGATAAACGAAGCTGAAGCCCGGGTAATAAAGTACCTACGCCGGGCGAAAGCCTTTGCCGATAAACAAAAGGACTAACGTAGTAAATAATCCAGCCCGCCTGTTACGGCAGCAACCTGAGCCTGAATACATTGCTCTGGTGTAGCGCTTGCGCTATCCGGATACACTTCTGTGGTACTAACCAGTTTAGCGTCGGTTACGCTGCCACATAAACCTAAACTGGCTTTAGCGTAATTAATAACGCCAGCTTGTTGTGTCGGTTCGCCAATCAACTTGCCGTTTTCATCTGGCTCGGCAATATGGGTTACTTTAGCCACACTGTCGATAATGGCTTTTTGCAGCGCCGGGCAGGGGTGTTCGCTATCGTCTACGGTGTAAAAGCCATCCGGAATATTCCAGTTGGTATTTACTGTGCCATCACGGGCAGCTTTGGCCGGGCGAAACTCGCTGTTATCGGTATCTGTTGTTTCATGCAGGTCGATATGCAGGGCAAAAGACGTATTCAGGCTGGCCAGATACTGGCGTACCTGTTGTGCTTCGCTGGACTGGCCATCTGGGCCAAAACTACGGTTGGGATCTACTGCCTCGGGTGTCCAGCGATTTATTGTTTCATAACCCCAGGGGCTGATACAGGGTAATACCAGGATATTCAGTTTGTCGCTGTAAGCTTGTGCTTTAGTTTGTAAAAACCGCAGCGCGCCATGCACGCCGCTGGTTTCGTAGCCATGCACACCACCGGTAACCAAAATTGTGAGCTTGTGGCCTTGCCAGTTACGGCTTTTAACCGCCAATAACGGGTAAGTTTTGCCGCAAACCTGCTGATAATTCAGCTCGCCGTATTGCACAATATCAAACCCGCTTTGCAGTGCTTCAACTGCCGGTAATACTTCAGTAAAAAAGCTGCGTTTAATACTTTGCTCGCTAAGCCATTGTGCCGTCTCTGCCTGCCCCCAACGTTGGCCTACTGTGCCAATATGATAGATGTTGTCCATGCTGTCACCTTCTACTGGTGCCGCCTTTAGCGGCGTAAAATTTGGCGTGACTATAGCATTGTGGCTATGCAGCGGCTATGCGCTACAGCTTATTTACCGTCCTGTTCAGCGATCGGTTGATGGGTGCCCGCCATTAACCTTGGTGCACCCTGTTCGGTGCGGCTTACCAGGCGGCCTTGAGTTAAAATCCATACCCAGTGGCCGTCTTTATGTTTCATCCGGCAATTCAGCTTGTAGTGTTCCAGTTCGCCGCCAAAATGGCGCTGTAGTAGCTGTTCAGCTTGTATTCTGTCATCGGGGTGTACCAGTTGTACCCAGGTGCCAAAATGCAGTGGCAGCAACTCGTATAGCGCATAGCCAAGTTGCTGCGCCCAGCGCTCATTAAAAATAACGTCGCCGGTTTGCACGTTCCACTCCCAGGTGGCCAGTAATGAGGTGTCTATAATGCTCTGCAGCCGTTTAATGGTATTGTCGGCTGCTTGCAGCTCTTGCTGTTTACGTTGCTGGGCAAGTTGATTAAAACGCGCAGCGATATCTGCCTCAGCCAGTGCAGCTAAATCTTGCAGCAGGGTAAGTTGCAGCGCATTTAGCTCGCGGGGGATGTCATCAATTATGCATAAGGTGCCTAGCGGGAAGCCATGCGGCGAGTGTAATGGCACACCAGCATACAAGCGTATGGCAGGTAAGCCGGTTACCAGTGGGTTATCAGCAAAGCGCAGATCCAGTGTGGCATCGGGCACATAGAGTACATCGTCATTAAAAATAGCGTGGGCACAAAACGATACATCACGCGGGGTCTCTTTTAGTGCTGTACCCTGGCGAGACTTAAACCACTGCTTTTTTTCGTCGATTAAAGTACATAGTGAAATCTTGCAACCAAATAACGCTTGCGCCAACCTTGTAATACGGTCAAAACTCTCATCAGCCAGGCAATTAAGCAAGCCAGACGTTGCTAATGCCTGCAAACGCTCAGCTTCGTTGTGCGGTTGTGCGGGTAGTTGCATCTGCTATAAAGCTCCACAGCGAATACGCAAACCCAGAGTGTAGCTAAAGTGGATTTTAAATGTGTAGTATTAAGAAAAAATAACCGCTAATTGTCAGCAGTTAACCTAGGGACACTGATTTTCATTTTGTTTTTCACTAAAGCTATCTATGTACGATTAACCTAATTGACTTAAGCTAAAGTAGATTTAAAAAAACGACATAGTTACCGAAAAGTGAAATTCAGAAGCATTTACTTTAAATATATAAGTATTATAACCTCCAACGTGCCTATTTTTACGTAACTCTATAAAGAGTAGTATGTCACGCTTGAACTGACAAAAAATTGCCAGAGAACCTTTATGATACGTTGGATAGCATCGCCAGACTCGGCGAAAGTTTCGAAATATATTGAATCATATTGGTACTTTGAAAAGCAAAGTGCTGGCGAGGGTTTCGACTATCCTAAATTGAATCCTGACCCATCAGGACATCTCGTTATTTATCCAACAGATCATTACTATAAATACACATTTAGCTCTGGTGAATATCAAGGGCAGGGTACACATTTTATTTACCCTCACTCTGAAATAGCGGAACTTGATCACTCGACATGCTTTAAGTGTTTCGGTGTTAAGTTTAGGGTTGGATCACTTTACTCTTTGAATAGTATAAATTTCTCACGAGATTTAATAAATTCAGTTCGGGCATTTAACTATGATGCTTTAATTAAATCATGTCGATTAAGCGAAGCTGCGATAATTGCAGTCGCAAAAAATGGTGCTGATAGCTCGGTTAAATTGTTTGACGAAATCTTTAGCGATTTACTACTTGATTGCTATGAAGACAAACAAAGTGAATTGGTAAGGAAAATAATGCCTTTGCTACCAAACACCGCAATTAATGATTTGAGCTCGCTAGTTTCATATTCACAACGTACTTTAGAGCGTAGCTTCCTTAAAGTAACAGGTTTTACTCTTAAGCAATGTCAATCAATACAGAAGCTTGAGATGATTTTAGAGTATCTTTACCAATGTAATCCGGGTGATGTTGATTGGGCCGATCTCGCTTGCCAGTTTGGATTTAGTGATCAGCCACACTTAATTCGTTATTTAAAAAAATATATTCATCTAACGCCTAAAAATTACAGAGAACAGGGTGGTTTGACAATTGATGTCTATGGATATGGTGATTAGCCGCCATTTCGTTGGTTTTATAATACATTTAATTCACACCAGTTATTTACGTCATGCTCGTTTTTTCGCCTGAGCAAACCTTAATCATTTCTCTATGCTGTGCGCCATAGCAGAAAGGGTTGTTCTGGCGTGGCTTTCGCCACGTACAATCACTGTGTTTATTCGGTCATAGGCGGATATGTCTTGCAAAGGATCGCTATCTAGTAGTACTAAATTAGCCACTTTCCCCTGCGCGATAGTGCCGTATCTGTTATCAAGATTGAATGCCTTGGCGTTGTTGTACGTAGCAGCTAGAAAGATTTTTTCAGCTGAAATGCCCGCATCTGACCAGTGCTGCATTTCCAGATAACCATTAAAACCAGGAGGATTGGTTACCATGTTCATGGCGACACCATCTGTGCCGAACAGTAACATTGCATCATTATCTGCAAGAAAATTTGCAACTGTCTTCATTCTGGCGACCAGTACGCTCTGAATGCCACTGAACATTGCTTCATCCGTTTCAAATTTGGGCCTGATATGGTTGTAAAGCTTAGGATTTATCGCTTTAACAATATTTGCCCGGTTCAGTATTTTCTTTTTGCCCCAATTGGCTTCCTCTGTACCAAGCCAGGCTAGATAATCTTCTGGATAAACGTCTTTGAGTGATGGATTGCTAAGAAAGCTCTCTGCAAATAAATCAACTTCTCCATAAATCGTTCTGAACGTTAATTGACTGCCAATTTTATTAGTAGCTATTTTTGTTAATAGATCTCGATGTGCGTTATTAAACTCAAGGTCTAAAAACTGCTTAGGATCGCGATACCAATTCCACATAGGATGCGCCAGTATCTGTATCCCTGCTTCAACTCCAAATTTTTGTGCGTCATAAGATGTGGCGTGCATAACTAAAGGGATACCGGCACGTTTTGTTTCTAAGATAATGTCTTTCATTATTTCTAAACTTGGTAATGCCCAAAATGGCGGAAAGCCAGATGACTCGTCTTCATAAACAATTTTTGCCCCAATAGCTTCCTGCTGATTAACAATTTGGCTGATTATTGCTTTTGGTGAGTGCAAACTAAGGTTCACAGAGTCTGGAATGTGGACATTTTTATTATATTTATCAAATATAAACGGATACTCTAGTCGCTCGTCCAGTGGAAGCTCTTCCATTTCCATCATAAAATCATTCATGACCTGAAGCTGTTTACCCAGCGTATAAATATCTGGCCCAACGGGCATATTCTTAATTTTAGTCACTATAGCTGGCGCGTAGTTGTTTACATCGATCAACGTGGTATAGCCAAAATAAAGGAAGCTCTTCGGCAGTTGACTAAAGTAACTCTTAACTAATTGCGGATTGTCTCGTTTATTCTGCCAGGACATACCCGCAACATTGGCTAAATGAACATGGCTGTCAATTAAGCCGGGTATAATGTATTTGCCTTGCGCATTTATTTTCCTGACACTGCCAGATACTCTGGGCTCATGTTTTCCACTGTATACAATAATGTCTTTGTCAATCAGCACGTAACCTACATAGGGCGCCACTCGGCCATCGCTATCTGCCGAAATAATAGTGGCTTTTTCAACCAGTAAACCAGCGCTAACATCATAGTTAGTGTGTAAGCTACCGCAGCCAAGTAGCGAAACAGATAGAGCAAATGACATAATTCGAAGCAATTTCATTATCGTTATTCTCTTTGCAAATGAACGTATTGTTTTACCTTGCCGCGGCAAAACCTCAGTTTTCGGTGCTATTGACTCGACCAAGCCTATAAGTTTAATTCTGGTATCACCAAATCTATTTGTATTGAAGAAAAACGACACTGTTGCACATGCCACTATAAAAAGGGTAATACATCCGTTAAATAGGCAATTTTTGCATGGTAGTAAATTCAGTCGTAATACCTTAACAACTGTCAGCGAAGATTTTTCCCAGCCGCAGCAGTTGAGAGAAACGAGCGCAGTAATAAAGCATAGCTTTATACGAGCAGAACCTACAGCAGCTTTAGCTGCGAGAGGGAATAGTCCACTGAGGGATAGCATGAAAGCAAAGCTTGAAATGGTGGCCCCAGCTGGACTCGAACCAGCGACCGATCGATTATGAGTCGAGCGCTCTAACCAACTGAGCTATGGGGCCATGTGAAGCTTATGATACGGTTTTCAGGTGTGTCCTATTGATATACCTATAGGAAACGGCAGGCAGTATAAGAAGTTTTCTCTGCTTTGTCATCCGGCTTGTGCCGGTTGAGGCGATTAACTGCTGGTTTTTTAGACTGATAGAATAAAGGCGCCGTTTGGCGCCTTTATTTGCTGAGTTGCTAACGTCGCAGCTTATTCGTCTAAGAAGCTTTTTAATACTTCTGAACGTGAGGGGTGGCGCAGTTTACGCAGCGCTTTAGCTTCAATCTGACGAATACGCTCACGTGTTACGTCAAACTGCTTACCCACTTCTTCCAATGTGTGGTCGGTGTTCATATCAATACCAAAGCGCATCCGCAGTACTTTGGCTTCGCGGGCGGTTAAGCCAGCCAGTACTTCGTTAGTGGCGTTTTTCAGGCTTTCCATAGTGGCCGAATCCAGCGGTGATTCACCACTGCTGTCTTCGATAAAGTCGCCTAAGTGCGAGTCTTCATCATCGCCAATCGGGGTTTCCATCGAAATAGGCTCTTTGGCAATTTTCAGCACCTTGCGAATTTTATCTTCCGGCATTTGCATGCGCTCTGATAATTCTTCCGGTGATGGCTCGCGGCCCATTTCTTGTAACATCTGGCGTGAAATACGATTTAACTTGTTGATCGTTTCAATCATATGCACCGGAATACGGATGGTGCGCGCCTGATCCGCAATAGAGCGGGTGATGGCCTGACGGATCCACCAGGTGGCGTAAGTTGAAAACTTATAACCACGACGGTATTCAAACTTATCTACCGCTTTCATCAAACCAATATTGCCTTCCTGAATTAAATCGAGGAATTGCAGGCCACGGTTGGTGTATTTCTTCGCAATAGAAATAACTAAACGTAAGTTGGCTTCAACCATTTCTTTTTTCGCCCGGCGAGCCTTGGCTTCACCGATTGACATGCGCCGGTTGATATCTTTAATTTTAAAGATACTTAAGCCGGTTTCTTCTTCTACTTTTTTCAGCTTCTCGATGCTACGAACCAGTTCTTCTTTGTGTTCGTCCAGTTTAGCTGAGTAAGGCTTATTGCCGGCTATTTCAGCATCTAACCAGGCAGTAGAAGTTTCAAATCCGGTAAAGGCTTTGACGAAGTTTTTCTTCGGCATCTTGGCGTATTCAACGCAGTGTTTCATCACGATGCGTTCTTGCACGCGTACCCGGTCCATCATTTCGCGCATGTTTTTGACCAGGCGATCGAATTGTTTAGGTACCAGGCGGAAACAGCGAAATACTTCGCTTAGCTTTTCGATCTCAACTTTAGTAGTGGCGTGTTCACGGCCATTTTTTACGATAGAGTTGCGGGTAACCTCGTACTGGGTACGCAGCTCACCGAATTTTTCTCGTGCTACTTCAGGATCCGGGCCAGTGTCGCCATCGTCTGAGTCGGCGTCATCGTCATCGTCATCGCTGTCGTCATCGTCATCAAGTTGATCTTCTGGTACGTCAGAACCGATATGACTGCCAGCAATTGGCGCTTCATCAATATCGTTCGGGTCGATAAAGGCCGTAACGATATCGCTTAAGCGGATTTCTTCGGCTTCGTACTTATCCCACTGTTCCAACAGGTAAGTAATGGCTTCAGGGTATTCGGCAACCGAGCTTTGTACCGTGTTGATACCGTCTTCTATGCGCTTGGCGATGTCAATTTCGCCCTCGCGGGTTAGTAGTTCAACGGTACCCATTTCACGCATGTACATCCGCACCGGATCGGTAGTACGACCCAGCTCTTTGTCGACGCTGACCAAAGCCTGAGCGGCTTCTTCAACCGCGTCTTCATCGGTGGTGGCGTCTGTCATGATCAGATCATCGGCATCGGGTGCTGTTTCAAACACCTGAATGCCCATGTCGTTGATCATGCGGATAATGTCTTCTATCTGATCAGAATCGATAATGTCTTGTGGCAGGTGATCGTTCACCTCCGCAAAGGTAAGGTAGCCTTGCTCTTTACCCTTGATGATCAGGAGTTTTAACTGCGACTGAGGATTTTGCTCCATAGAGACTTATCTTCCACCAATTTGATTAATGTAAAATTGCGAACTAGTGATTATAACAAAGCGCGGCTTTTCTAGCCAGCCGCATTAGGTCGCAAGCTTTGGTTTTTTGCTTTTCAGCGCCTGCAGCAACAATTTATACTCGTGCCATTCGGCCTTGCTTAGTTGCTGCAGTTTGTCTTTTCGTTCCAGGGCTTCCAGCCGTTGCTGCAGATATTGATCCTCAATTGAATGAAAAGTATCAACAAATTCTTGTGATAATTGTTCTGGTTCAATCTGGTGATCCCAGGCTGCCAGCGTCATTAAAATATTGTGCTCGGGTAAACCGCGCCACTGCTCAATTAACTGTGCCGTGGTTAAATCCGCTTGCTGCAATAAGCGTTGCTGTAGCGATAGCAACAGCCCTATACCGGGAATGTTTGCTTCGGCAAGCTCGGGTGCATCTGGCATTACTCTGGCTAAATTGGGGTACTGTAGCAATAAACCAATAGCCCGGCGCATCGGTGTAATTTTCATGGCGGCCGGTTTTACCCGGTTGCCAGAGCGGTTTAGTGCAGCTTTAGTGCGCTCGCGCGGTTTTCCCAGCAGGTTAGCCAGTTTGTCGCTTAAACTATCACGATAAAATTCGCTGGGAATTTGTTTAATCAATTCCGCCGCTTTAACCGATAAGGCAGACTTTCCGGCATCGGTTGTCGGGTCAAACTCTTGCACCAAATGTTCAAAAAAGTACTGATTCAGTGGCATGGCGTTGGCAACGCGTTGCAAAAACACCGCTTTACCCTCTTTTTGTACCAATGAATCCGGGTCTTCGCCGTCAGGCAAAAACACAAAGTTAAGTTCTACACCGTCTTTAAGCTGTGGCAGGGCGCTTTGCAAGGCACGCCAGGCAGCATCGCGGCCGGCACGGTCACCGTCATAACAGCACACCACACGCGGCGTGTATCGAAACAGCGTATGCATATGGTCTGACGTGGTAGCGGTGCCCAGGCATGCCACCGCAAAGCGAATATCATGCTCGGCCAGCGCGACCACATCCATATAACCCTCAACCACCAGTATTTGTTCTACATGGCCGGGTTGTTGGCGTACTTCGTATAAGCCGTATAACTCGCGGCCTTTATGAAACAAGCGGCTTTCCGGTGAATTTAAGTACTTTGGTGTGCCATCGCCCAGCACTCTGCCACCAAATGCAATAACCCGGCCGCGCTTATCGCGGATAGGGAACATTAAGCGGTCGCGAAAAAAGTCATACTCGCGGCCATTATCATTGCGGTTAATTAGCCGCAGCTCGGTAAGTTGATCGCGCAGTTGACGATTGTTGGCAGGGCTAAGATGCTTTAATAAGCCATCCCAGCTCTCTGGCGCATAGCCCAGGGCAAAATCGGCAACAGTTTTCTCGCTTAAACCGCGCTTACTAATGTACTCACGTACCCGTTGGCTGTCGGGGTGTTGCTGTAATTGTTGTTGATAATAGCTAGCGGCTTGATGCATCAGATTGTAGTCGTCGGCTTGTGCGGTTGGCCGGCTTTTGCCTACGCCTTGTTCGCGCGGCACTTCCAGGTGAAGCTGTTGCGCCAGCTCTTCAATAGCCTCAACAAATTCTAATTGCTCAAATTCCATCATAAAGCTGATGGCGTTACCATGAGCACCGCAACCAAAGCAGTGGTAAAATTGTTTATCCTGACTAACAGTAAAGGAAGGCGATTTTTCGTTGTGAAAAGGGCAGCAAGCAGTGTAGTTTCTACCGGCTTTTTTAAGCGGTACGCGCTGATCTATCAGTTCAACGATATCGGTTCGGGCCAACAACTCGTCGATAAACTGTCTGGGTATTTGTCCTGCCACCTTTTTCCTTCGGCGTTATTCAGAAAAAGACAAACCGTGCCTTGTGAGCACGGTATGCAGATGTCAACAAAGTGAGCTTTTTAACCTGCCTGCGCACAGAAGTGTAACGCAGCGCAGAAATATCGCTCAGCTGATACGTTATTAGTACAGCTTGATGCGACGAGCGTTTTCGCGAGACATTTTCTTCGCGTGGCGCTTAACAGCAGCAGCCTTTTTACGCTTACGGATCCAGGTTGGCTTCTCGTAGAATTCTTTAGCGCGAACGTCAGCTAATACACCAGCTTTTTCGCAAGAGCGCTTGAAACGACGTAATGCAACGTCAAACGGTTCGTTTTCTTTTACTTTAACAACAGGCATTAAATTCTCACCTCAGGGCCAAATTGGTTATCTGTGAACCAATACGATTAAAAATGGTGCGGCATTTTACGCAAAAAGCCAACCCGATGTAAAGCGATTCTGCGATCTAAATCCGATCCTCTGGCTCTGCGTTAGCTAAGCCGCTACAATAGCGCGCTATTCTAGCCAAGTTGAGACAAAGATGCGAGTTTTAGGCATAGAAACTTCCTGTGATGAAACCGGAATTGCCATTTATGATGGCGAGCAGGGTTTATTAAGCCATGTACTGTACAGCCAGATTCCGTTGCATGCCGATTATGGTGGTGTAGTACCTGAGCTGGCATCGCGCGATCATATTCGTAAAACCATACCGTTGATTAAGCAAGCGCTACGCGAAGCTAACTGCGATGCGGCCAGCATTGATGGCGTGGCTTATACTGCCGGCCCTGGTTTGGCGGGGGCATTGCTGGTAGGTGCTGCTATTGGCCGCTCGTTAGCTATGGCCTGGGGCAAGCCTGCGCTGGCAGTACATCATATGGAAGGGCATTTATTAGCGCCGATGCTGGAAGAAACGCCGCCGCCATTTCCTTTTTTAGCGCTGCTGGTGTCTGGTGGCCATACCCAGTTGGTTGCGGTTGAAGGCATTGGTCGCTATGAGTTACTGGGCGAGTCTATTGATGATGCCGCTGGCGAAGCTTTTGATAAAACCGCCAAGCTAATGGGGTTGGATTACCCTGGAGGCCCTTTGCTAGCCAAGCTGGCGTTGCAGGGCGACAATAAAAAATACAAATTTCCACGACCGATGACTGACAGGCCCGGGCTGGATTTTAGCTTTAGCGGCTTAAAAACCTCGGCAGCCAATGTGATTGCCAAAGAAGGCAGTTCTTCGCAGGTGCAAGCCGATATTGCCGCATCATTTCAGCAAGCGGTGGTCGATACGCTGGTGATTAAATGCGAGCGAGCCTTAGAGCAGACCGGCTATAAACGCCTGGTGATTGCCGGCGGCGTAAGTGCCAACACGTCATTGCAACAGCAACTGGCGGCCTTACTTAAACGGCGGGGTGGTGCAGTGTTTTATCCGCGCAAAGAGTTTTGTACTGACAACGGTGCCATGATAGCACTGGCGGGCTATTATCGTTTAGCCGCTGGCCAGCAACAGGATTTAACGATTGGGGTAACACCACGCTGGCCGATGCAGGACTTGCCGGCAGTTTAAACTACTCCCTAATCCGCTTGGATTTATCCCACACTTTACTTTCCTTACGTCGCCATAGCCGGACAATATTCTCGCGGTGGCGCAGGATAATCAGAATGCTTAGCATTAGTACCGGAATGGTATAAAGTGGTTTGATAAACCAGGTAAATAATGGTGCCAGGCTGACGGTAACAATGGCGGCCAGCGAAGAGTAGCCAGTGAGCGCAACAAGAAAAATCCAACTGAGGATCAGCAACCCTGCCAGATCCAGGCCTATCGGCATCATAGCACCGAAGGCGGTGGCGACGGCTTTACCGCCTTTAAAACCAAAAAAAACCGGAAAGATGTGGCCCAGGCAGGCAAAAATAGCAATCAGACCCAAATAAAGCGGCTCGATTTGTAAAAAATAAGAACCCCAAACCGGAATAGTGCCTTTTAATATATCAAACACCAATACCAATACAGCTGGCAGTTTGCCGCCTAAACGCAAGACATTAGTGGCACCCGGGTTGCCTGAGCCATGCAAACGTGGATCGGGTAGCCGGAACAGCTTGCTGACCAGCACCGCCGACGATATGGAACCGCACAGATACGCGGCTAGCATCATAATTCCAATCAGCAGGGTCATTTAGGCGGTTCCTCAGCACCGGTTTTTACGTTAAGATTGCCGCGTATTGTAAAGCCAGCAGAATATAGGGTTTTCGCGGTTTTGCCTATCCGACCAGCCTACCTGAAACCGGCTATATCGCAAAGCGGAATTAACTGAATGGACACCATTTTTATAAAGCAGCTACAAGTTGACACTGTGATTGGCGTGTATGACTGGGAAAAAAATATTCAACAGCGGTTGTTGTTAGATATTGAGCTAAAAACTGATATTCGCCAGGCTGCAGCCGAGGATAATATTGGCCAGACTCTGGATTATGCCGTAATAGCGCAGAGAGTAACGCAGTTAATTACTGCCCAGCCGCTTGAGCTAATTGAAACGGTAGCCGAAAATGTTGCAAAACTGTTGCTAAGCGATTTTTCTACCACGCAAGTTAGCGTTACCGTGTATAAACCCGATGCTTTGTCACAAGCACAAACAGTGGGTGTCAGCATAGTGCGCAGGAGCAACTGATGGCACGCATTTATATCAGTATTGGTAGCAATATTAACCGCAGTTATCATATTCAGGCTGCTGTTAGCATGCTAAAGCAACACTTCGGCCAGTTGCAGCTATCGTCGGTTTATGAAAGCGAGGCGGTAGGCTTTTGTGGTGATGCTTTTTACAATCTGGTGGCCGCTGCCGATACTACGTTAAGCATTGCTAACTGTGTCAGTGTATTTAAGCAAATTGAAGATGCTTACGGCCGGGATCGCAGCAGTGCGCGCTTTAGCGGTCGTACGCTGGATTTAGATTTACTAACTTATGATGACACAGTGTGCCAACAGCCAATTGAACTGCCGCGGGCTGAGATTGGCGAAAATGCGTTTGTGCTTTGGCCGCTAGCTGAACTGGCCCCGGCTGCAGTACATCCGGTGGCGGGTAAAACCTACGCTGCATTATGGCAGCAATATGATAAACAACAAAAACTATGGCCTGTGCCATTTGATTGGGAGTAAGTAGTGAGTACAGTGGAAGTAATCATCCTGGCTATTATTCAGGGCCTGACCGAATTTTTACCTATTTCATCCTCAGCACACTTAATTTTGCCTTCAGCCGTGTTTGGCTGGCAAGACCAGGGTATTGCCTTTGATGTTGCCTTACATGTTGGCACCTTACTGGCGGTTATGTTGTACTTTCGCCGCGATATTGGCCAGTTGACTGTGGGCTGGTTTCAAAGCCTGGGCGGCAAACACAGTACTGACAGTAAACTGGCATGGTGGGTGATCCTGGCGACTATTCCAGCCGGTTTAGCGGGTTTTATTGCAGCAAAAGCCGATTTGGTTGATACGCTGTTGCGTTCGCCCTGGGTTATTGCCTGCACCACTATAGTCTTTGGCCTGGCGCTGTGGTGGGCTGATGCAACGGCAAAACAGCAGCAAGCTATGGATAAGCTAAGCTGGAAACAAGCTTTATTTATCGGTGTTGCTCAGGCGTTGGCAATTATCCCAGGCACCTCGCGTTCAGGTATTACCATGACTGCGGCCATGTTAATAGGGTTGGATAAAGTCAGTGCGGCACGTTTTTCCTTTTTGCTGTCTATTCCTATTATTTTGCTTAGTGGTGGCTACCAGGCCAGCAAGCTGCTGGCTGAACCGCAGCAATATGATGTGGCAGGCATTTTACTGGGTACCTTGCTGGCTTTTGTCAGTGCCTTAATTTGTATTCATTTTTTCCTGAAAATTATTAGTCGGATGGGGATGCTGCCTTTTGTCATTTACCGTTTGGCATTAGGTGTCGGCCTAATTATTTTCCTTGGCTGGTTTGCCGGCTAAGCATTATGCCACTGCTGCTTTTCGGTCTTTATGGCCGCCAGGCGGCAGCGCTGTAACCCATGTTTTATCGCCTCACCGCTCAGGCCCTGTGCCACTAAATCTTTAGCGTTTACCTGCCGCGCCGCGTTTGCCAGTGACTGCAGGTAAGCCGCTTGCGGATACTCTGCCTGTTCAAAGCCGGTACGGCCGCGTAAATCGGCGGTGCAGCTTAGTAAAATATCGTTAAGTCGCTCGGGCTTGCGCCATACATCTATGGCATTAAACAGCTTTAGCACGGTGGCGCTTTTTAGTTCGCGGGCACGGTGAATTATCTGATGATATTCACACACCAGCAACGCCAGCTCGCGACAGTCATTAGGCACGCGTAGCCTGTCGCACAGTTGGTTAATCAGTGGCAGGCCTGTGTGTTCATGGCCATGGTGGGCTGGCCACAGCTCAGCTTTTGTTGCACCTTTACCTAAGTCATGCACCAGTGCAGCAAAACGGATATCCAGCCGGGTTGATAATAACGCTGCTTGTTGCAGTACCAGCATGGTATGCACGCCGGTATCAATTTCAGGGTGCCACTGCGCCGGTTGTGGTACCCCCCAGAGTGCATCCAGTTCGGGCATTAACGCCGCTAATGCGCCGGTGTCGTGCAATAAATTAAAGTAAGCCTGTGGTGTTTGCTCGTTTAAGGCTTTGGCGGTTTCCTGCCACACCCGCTCGGCACTCAAGCTGTGTAATTCGCCACTGTCACTGAGTGTGCGCATCAATGTCATGGTTTCTGCCGCTACACTAAAGCCTAAATGGGCATAACGGGCGTAAAAACGTGCTACCCGCAGCACCCGTAATGGGTCTTCGGCGAAGGCGTCTGAGACATGGCGCAAAATTTTATTTTCGATATCGGCTGCACCGCCAAAGGGGTCAACTAAACTGCCGTCATCGGCTTGGGCAATAGCATTTATCGTTAAATCGCGGCGCAGTAAATCCTGTTCAAGTGTTACATCCGGTGCGGCATAGACGTTAAAGCCGGTGTAGCCTTTGCCGCTTTTGCGTTCGGTACGGGCCAGTGCATGTTCTTCTTTGGTCTGCGGATGTAAAAATACCGGAAAGTCTTTACCGACCTGCTGATAACCTAAATCCAGCATTTGCTGTGGGGTCGCGCCGACTACCACCCAATCACGCTCATGAAATGGATAGCCTAAAAGACTGTCACGTACTGCACCACCTACCAGATATCGTTGCACCGGCTTTCCTGTTTGCTGTTTTTTTGCCATTATACCTGCCGTCTTTCAAAATGCACGGCCGCAACACATGGCGGCGCCTTAACCAGCAGGGAGCAGTATGTATAACGGATTTTTCGGCTTAACCAGTGCGCCGTTCTCCATTGCCCCTAACCCGGATTTTATGTATTTAAGCCCACGTCATGCAGAAGCTCTGGCGCATTTACGTTTTGGTCTGGGCGAAGCCGGGGGCTTTGTGTTACTTACCGGCGAGGTTGGCACCGGCAAAACCACCGTATCGCGCTGCCTGTTGCAAGAGCTGGATGAGCGTGCAGAGGTAGCCTTTATTTTAAACCCGACATTGTCTGAACTGGAGCTATTGGCGGCAATTTGTGATGAGCTGAAAATTCGTTACAAAAAAACCGATGCCAGCTTAAAGTTACTGGGCGATAAAATAAAAGCCCGTTTATTGAAAAATCATGCCGCCGACAAGCACACCTTGCTTATTATTGATGAGGCGCAGCATTTACAGCCGGCCGTGTTAGAACAACTGCGGTTGCTGACCAATTTGGAAACCAATACGCATAAGTTGTTGCAGGTGATATTAATTGGCCAGCCTGAGTTGCAGCAGCTGCTAAAGCGCAATGATTTACGCCAGTTGGCTCAGCGCATTACCGCGCGTTATCACTTGCTGCCGCTGACGCTGGACGAAGTGCGGCAGTATCTGAAATTTCGTTTGCAAGTAGCGGGCTGCAGCCGGCCGGTGTTTAGCGATGGGGCAGTAAAGCGGCTGTTTCAGTTAAGTGGCGGCATACCGCGCTTGGTCAATTTAATGGCCGATAGAGCCTTGTTGGGCGCTTACAGTAAGCAGCAGGCGCTGGTAAATGATAAGCTGGTCTCACAAGCTGCGGCTGAAATTCTGCCACTGTCCGATCACGCTGTAAAAACCGTGCTGCCACGCTGGTTCTGGCCTGTTATTGGCCTTTGCGCTATAGTGCTGGGCTTCGCGCTGGCGATGGTTATTTTGCCGTTACTGGCACAAGGATAATAGCAAAATACTATGTCTATTCTGATGGATGCGTTAAAACAACAAAGCTCGCCACAGCCAGCTGGCCCTGACTCTGCAGCTTTTTGGCGCAAGCTGGCGTTAGTTCTGGCACTTTTAGTGGCACTGCTAAGCGGCGCCTTGCTAGCTTATTGGTTGCAACCAGCGCCAGTACAGCTGTCACCGTTAACGGCCGTGACTGCGGAGCCTGCGAAACCTGCAGATATTCTGGCGGTACTGCAGCAACCACAGCAGCAACCACAGCAGCAACCACAGCAGCCTGAGCCAACGCCGGCGACACCATCGTTAGCTGCGCCGGTTAACCAGCCGGAAAGGTTGGAGCCGGCTAAACCTATGACAACGGTGACCGTACCTGGCAGTAGCGCAACGCTAAATAGTGCGGCACAATCTGCTGAGATAGTCGTTCAGACGTCTGAGCCGGCTGCTGAAATGGCGGTATCGGAAGAGCTGCGGGATAAGTTTTCTCAGGCCTTAAAAGCCACTGCACATGCCAGCAACAACTCAGCTGTTCGAAGCCACAATGCACCGGCACAGGATATCAGCACCTTAGATGCCACAATACTGCGGCAAATTCCGCCATTGCGTTTTGATGCCCATGTTTATGCAACCAGTGCTGCGCAGCGTTGGGTTAAGGTTAATGGTAAAACCTTACAAGAGGGCCAGTGGGTTACTGCAGATATCCGCATTCGTGAAATTACCCAGCAGTATGTGTTGCTGCAGTTGGGTACGCAGTTATTTAGTATGTCAGCGCTAAGTGAATGGCCAGCCAGTTAACACTGCGATTGTGCCATTAATGCTCTAACACAAATTCTTTAAAAAAGCGTTGTATATCAATATTGTACTCGGCAGGGTCGACGGCTGTTTCAATTTTATCCCGGCAGTTTTCTGCTGCCAGATCCAACCGCACAGGTTTAAGATAGTGCCGCTGGCGGGCATTATAAAACACCTTTACTATCGGGTTAGCCAGCTTTGCCGGATTATTCTCCAACACCAACGCTAGTTTCTGGCTTTCCAGTTTTACCAGCGTGCCGGGAGGATACATCCCAACTGCAGCGATAAATTGCGTAACGAGATCGGCATCGAAATGACTCGGGCTGTCTTTACGTAGGATTTTTAACGCTTTAATACCACTTTGACCATCTTTGTAAACCCGGGTTGCTGTAATGGCATCGTAGGTATCGACTATAGCGATCATTCTGGCATGTTGCGAAATTTGTCCGCCGCTGAGGCCTTGCGGATAGCCTCTGCCATCCAGTCGCTCATGATGATTAGCAGCGACATCAATACTGACGGTTGAAATACCCTCGGTTTGCAGCAGGATATCCCGGCTGAACTCGACGTGTTTACGCATCGAAATAAACTCGTCGTCGGTAAGACGACCTGGTTTGTTTAAAATGGCATTGGGTACCTGTATCTTGCCAATGTCATGTAATAAAGCGCCCGTCGCCAGTTGCTCTATTGTATGGTCGTCAAACTTTAAATGCCGGGCAAATACTGTCATCAAAATGGCGACATTAACCGAATGTTCCAGCAAATAAGCGTCTTTATCGCGCATGCGGCTAATGCACAACAGGGCATCCTGATTGCGAAATAATGAATCAATAATGCCATCGGCACAGCGCTGAAAGTCGGCAACATTAATTGGATTACCTTTGGTAATATCATTAAAAGCGCGTTGTTGTAATTGCCGGGCTTCACGGTAGAGGTTTTGTGCTTGTTTAATTTCCTTTGCCAGCGGCAGCCGTTTTATCCGCTCGGCACGTGTTTCCGGCGGTATTGTTGCCGCCATATTAAAACTGCTGTCGTCTGTTTCAGGAGGTTCAGCAATGAGTTGCCGTGAAGGATCAATATGCAGTGTTAGCACGCCTTTTTGTTTTAACAGCTCGATTTGTCCGGGTTGTTTGATCAACCCTTCAACCTTTATCAACCGGCCTCGCGTTTGCGAACCGACACCGACCACATACATACCGCAGACCAACTGATCTATTGTCACAGTAGTTAGCATAGATTTATCATAGAAAAAGCTAATATAAGGTCATACTACTGCTGATAAGGGCGCCAGACAAGTGGTTGAGGGCGAAATGTTAACAGAAATGCCGGCCGGCAATAGCGTCAAAAGTAGTTACGTACATCCAGGCCATATTTTTTCAGCTCGATACAGCTGTCAACCTGCTCTTCCTGCTGGCGTGATAAATCAATGAGTTTTGTCGGGATATGGTGCTGATGAATGCTGTGATAAAACACTTTGACCTTGGGTTGAGTCGGTTTTTTCGGGTTATTTTCCAGCACCAGTGCCAGTTTACCGCTGGCAAGTTTAACCACCGACCCGGGCGGATAAATGCCGATACATTTAATAAAGAGCTGAGATAGTTCGCTATCCAGCTGATGTGGCGTGCGATCAAGCAAACCCCGTGATGCGGCCAGAGGCCCCAGTTTATTGGGCTGATGAGACGTTAGTTTTTCATAATGATTTACGATAGCCAGCATACGGCTACCTTTGTCAATCTGATGAGCACTGATTTTGGGAACGCCGGTGCCATCCAGATGGGCGCAGTGCTGGCTGATCCACAGCGAAACATCACCAGCCAGATTAGTAGTTTTACTCAGCGCAGTCAGGCTGGCAGATATGGCGCTATGGTCTGCTGCCTGCAAGGAATCCGGGAGTATTGCTTTACCAATATCGTGTAGCAAGGCTGCGGTTATCAATGACTGTATTTTATGCGGCGGCAAATTAAGGTGGCGGGCAAAAGCGGCCATATATATTGCGCAATTGATGCTGTGCTGCAGCAGGGTGTCGCTTTGCTCGGCTATGCGGCTTAAACATAACAACACATCCTGATTACGGCTGATAGACTCGGCCAACCCGGCACTCACTTCGTACACCAATGTCAGATCAATGCTGTTGTTGCTTCGCACGGCGTCCAATATCTGGCGCTGTGCTTTATGTGTTTGCAGCAATATGCGCTCAGCTTTGGGTTGCTCATCGCTAAAGAGCGATTTAGCCACCACTTCTGAGGCCGTTTCGGCGCTTTTGTTACTGGTAATTTCAGCAGGTGCCGGGCTATGTAGTTGTTTGTCAGGGTCTATTAACACCACCAGCACGCCTTTTTGGCGTAGCTGTGCCACTGCCTGTGCTGAGCGCACCCAGCCGGCATGCTTAACTATGACGTCGCCATTTTGCCTCAGCACCTGTACTACGTAACTGCCTGGTTGCAAATCGGTGATTTTTACTTCTTGATACGACATCGTGTACTAAGCCAGTTCCTGCTAAAAACAGGGACATAGTATAGCAGCTCAAGCTTAACTATATATTAACAATGAGACAATTTGTCATAAAGTGGCGATGATAGTGCAGCCGGCTAAATATAAAGCCCACCGAAGTGGGCTTTAGCTGTTGTGGCGCAGGTGTTGCCTTAAGCGGGGGTGTCGGCCATTGTCATTAACGACGCATTGCCACCGGCGGCAGTGGTATTAATAGTAATGGTCTTCTCGGTTATTAGCCGTTGTAACAGGCGCTGTCCGGCAGGAGAGGTTATCAGTGGCAGGATCGCACCTTCGCGCGCGGCCAGCAGCTCTGCACATAAAGGTTTAACCGCACTGCTTACTTCAACAATGGCCGCAGCCAATTCAGTATGGGCTAATAACGTGGTCAGACAATCCAGTTTAATCACTGCTAATAGGTGCGCTGGCATTCCTGCGTGTTGCAGAGCCTTAATGCAGGCTTCAGCTTCGGCCAAATCGGCCTCTTCTACTGCAGTAATAACGGCATTGCCTGCAGCCAACGCAGTGATAATGGCGACCAGCCAGTAGCTGAACGAGCTGGTTTCATCGCGCACCAACGCGACAATACCACGTGGGTCCAGCATGAGCATGTTGCTCTCGCCGGTTGGTCCTGGCAGCGTGATCGGTTTTTGCAGCTCGCGCTCTGCCCTGGCCAGCTTTTGCTGAGCCTGCGTTAGTACTTGTTCCAGATCAGGCTCTAGTTTTGTTACTACGCTGTTAGCCGCCAGCGAGGCTAAAAACTGCCGCAATACCGAAGTACGCTGGTTAGTAGTCATGGCTGCCCATTGTTGCTGCGCTGTCGCCGCAGCAGGCATAGCGTAGGCGACAGCACTGCTGGTGGTTTCGCTAAGCAGGCGCTGGCGTTTTTCTGCTGGCAAAGCGGCACAGCTAACATCATGATTGTCCTTTACCAAACGGGTTAAATACAACGGCCCACCGGCTTTAGGGCCGGTGCCAGATAAGCCGCGACCGCCAAAAGGCTGTACGCCAACTACGGCACCAATCATGTTACGGTTAACGTAGATATTGCCGGCTTTAATCTCGCGTGCTACCCGGTCAGTAAACTGCTCTATCCGGCTGTGTACACCCATAGTCAGGCCATAACCGGTGGCATTAATCTGGTTAATAACCTGGTCCAGCTGTTCGGCTTTAAAACGGATAATATGTACTACAGGGCCAAATACCTCGCGCTCCAGCACGGTTAGATCGCTGATTTCGTACAAACGTGGTGCGAAGAAATAATGCCGGTCACCGTCAGGTATAGTGCACTCGTAGTGCAGCGTGGCCTTGTCTGCCAGATACTGCACATGGCTGGTTAGCCGCTCCAGTGCTTTGGCATCGATCACCGGTCCCAAATCCGTGCTAAGCCATTGCGGATCGCCAACATGCAGCTCTGCCATAGCCCCTTTTAACATGGTGATTATTTTGTCGGCAACGTCGTCTTGTAAAAACAATACCCTAAGCGCTGAACAACGCTGGCCAGCGCTTTGAAACCCAGAGGAGATCACGTCATCTACCACCTGCTCCGGCAGGGCGGTTGAATCGACAATCATGCAGTTTTGACCGCCGGTTTCAGCAATAAGCGGCACTGGCTCACCACCACGTTCGGCCAGCTTGCGGGCGATCCAACAGCCGGTTTCGGTAGAGCCGGTAAACATCACGCCCTGAATGCGGCTGTCTGGCACGATATGCTCGCCCACCTGGCGCCCTGGTGCGATAACCAGTTGCACTACGTGCTCTGGCATACCACATTGGCGCATGATGTCTAAGGTACGGACGGCGATTAAACTGGTTTGTTCGGCCGGTTTTGCGACCACGGTATTGCCAACGACTATGGCTGCGGCCACCTGACCTAAGAAAATTGCCAGTGGGAAGTTCCATGGGCTGATACACAGGAATACGCCACGAGCCTGCTGTGGCTGGGCACATAGCTCTTCAGCGCGGGCGGCGTAGTAACGACAGAAGTCAACAGCCTCTCGGACTTCTGCCACACTATCGCCCAGTGTTTTACCGGCTTCTTTTACGCACAGTGCTAACAGCTCATCCCGGTGTGATTCCAGCGCGTCAGCAACACGGCGCAACAGGGCCGCGCGTTCTGCGACATCAGTAGCAGACCAGCTGGAAAAAGCGGCTTCGGCGTGGGTCAGCAATTGCAACATGGCATTTTTATCGGCGTACTGCAGATAACCAATCACTTCATCCAGATTAGCCGGGTTAGTAACGGCGACTGCATCAGCCTGCACCGGTAATTGCCGCACACTGTCAAACCACTGTTGCATGGCCGATTTTACCTGCTCTATCTGGTCTATATCGGTAAGATCGAGACCGCTAGAGTTTTTCCGCTCAGCGCCATACAAATTGGCCGGTAACGGAATTTGCTGGTTACGTTTTTTTGTCCAGCCGCGAACAGTTTCTACCGGATCGCTCAGCAGCGATTCTACCGGGATAGTCTCATCAACAATATTGTTGACGAACGAGCTGTTTGCCCCGTTTTCCAGCAAGCGTCGAACCAGATAAGCTAATAAATCCGAGTGTTCGCCTACCGGTGCATAGATACGGCAAGGAATTTTATCTTTAATGACAATTTCATCATACAGCGCGTCGCCCATGCCATGCAGGCGCTGGAATTCAAAACCGGTGTAGTCGCGGGTCATTTCCATAATGGTGGCGACAGTGTAGGCATTGTGGGTGGCAAATTGCGGGTAGATGCTATCGCGGTAGCTGAGTAATTTTTTTGCGCAGGCCTGGTAAGACACATCGGTGGACGGTTTGCGGCTAAATACCGGAAAGTCGCTGAAGCCTTCCAGTTGGCTTAGCTTAATTTCGCTGTCCCAGTATGCGCCTTTTACCAGGCGCACCATCATTTTACGGCCAACTTTTAGCGTTAAATCACGCAACCAGTCAATAACGTGGCTACCGCGCTTTTGGTAGGCTTGTACGGCTAAACCAAAACCTTGCCAGCCGTCCAGTGCCGGATCGCTGAAGACGCTCTCGATAATGTCCAGCGAGATATCCAGACGGTCGGCTTCCTCTGCATCGATGGTAAAACCAATATCATACGCTTTAGCCGCCAGTGCCAGTTGCTTCACTTTTGGCACCAGTTCTGCCATAACGCGATCACGGTGGCTGAATTCATAGCGAGGGTGAATAGCCGATAACTTTACCGAAATACCCGGGCTGTTAAACGGCCCCCTACCTTTGGCGGCCTTACCGATGGTATCAATAGCGCGCAGATAACTATCAAAGTACCGTTCAGCGTCGGCCATAGTGCGGGCGCCTTCGCCCAGCATATCGTAAGAATAACGGAAGCCTTTGCTTTCCATCTCAGTAGCACGTTGTAATGCAGCACCGATAGTGGTGCCCATGACAAACTGGGCGCCCATGATTTGCATAGCGTAGCGCACCGCCTGGCGGATCACCGGCTCGCCCAAGCGACCGCAAGTGCGCTTTAATAAGCCAAATTGTTGCTTTTGTTGCTCATCAGAGTAGTTAACCAGCTTACCGGTTAACAGTAAGCCCCAGGCCGACGCATTAACAAACACGGAGCTGCTGTTACCCAAGTGTGAGCTCCAGTCGCCTTGTGACAGCTTATCGCGGATCAAACGGTCTGCGGTGGTTTTATCCGGCACGCGCAGCAACGCCTCTGCCAGACACATCAGTACCAGGCCTTCTTCAGTTGACAGTGAAAACTCATTTAACAGGGCATCAACGCCACCTTTACCGACCTGTGCCTGGCGAATGGTCAGTACCAACTGACGTGCGCGCTCCCAGGCCCGGCTGCGGGCATTAACGCCGATGTCGGCCAGTGGCAGCAGGTAATCTAATACCTTATCTTCATCGGCACGATAGAAATCACGAATAGTTTGACGCAGCGGTTGAGTGGCAACCAGGGAACCGTTATACAGCATGACAGTAAGCTTCCTGACAAGATTTGACAAAGCGGCATTCTAGTGAAAAGTCGGCCGCATAGGGTGGTTATTTTTTCGCGTTAACCCTATATAATTCTGCCAATATCAACCAAAACCAGAAAAGTTGCTGCCATGAGTACACCTGTAAAAAGTAAAGGCCTGGACCGGATAGATATCAGTATTCTGGATACACTGCAGCGCGATGGCCGTATAGCCAACGTTGATCTGGCTAAAAAAGTTAATTTAAGCGCCAGCCCCTGTATTGACAGGGTAAAACGGCTGGAGAAAGAAGGGTATATTGAAGGCTATGGTGCCAGGTTAAACGCCGGCAAAATGGGGCTTGGCACCGCGGCCTTTATTCAGGTGACGCTGGATCGCACCACCAGCGAGGTATTTGATCAATTTCGAGATGCGGTAGTAAAAATACCGCAAGTGGCCGAGTGCCACATGGTAGCCGGCGGCTTTGACTATTTATTAAAGCTACGCTTGCCCAGCATGGACGCTTATCGCTCTATACTGGCGATGATTGTTGACCTGCCCGGCGTAGCGCAAACGCATACTTATGTGGTGATTGAACAGGTTAAAAGTGACACCGGCTTACCGGTAAAAACGCAGGAAAGCCCACCGGCGGTGGGCTAAGTGTTATATCAGCGCTTTGTTGTTACATCCAGCGATCGCCACCGCGGCGTTTGGGTAGTAATAAGGGTAATAGCAGGCCCAACAACAAGCCACCCAGCAGAATAAATGCACCCAGTACCATCGGCTTTTCCCAGATCGAAGTCTGGGTATTTTCCAGCTGGGTCTTTAACTGCTCGTAAGCACGGTTCGCTTGTTCCAGTTGTTCCAACGCTGTCTGGCGTTCGGTGACTGCCTGATTAAGTTGGCCATTTAGCTGGTCTCGCTGTTGCTCGAGTTGCAGGATCCGTTCATTGCTGCCGGCATACTCCTGCTGCAGATTTTGCAACTGAGTGACCAGCCCAGGCGTATAAGTGACATATTCTTTTGGTAACCAACCGGTTTTATTCGCTTCATACTGCACTTGGGCATAACCGGTTTCGCTGTCCTCGGCAAGGTATGTCACGCTTTGTCCGGCGTTGACGGTACCGACAATACGGTACTGATTGCTGGGGCCAGAATGTAAATAAACCACCAGTGCGTCACTGATAAAAGCAGGCTTACTGTTGTCCTGGGCCTGCACCGGCTGGCTGATACATAAGCTGACGGCAGAAATTATTACCAACAGGGTGCTTTTAATTAATCTGAACATAGGTATCCTGAGCTTATTCTTATAAAACATCATTGCGGACAATCTCTTGGATGATAGGGAGTTGCGCCGCAATTGACAAGGTTTAAAACGATGCAGCATTTTTGTGCTGCCACCTAAGCACACAGAGTAGCAGATGAGTACTGAACTAGAGCTGAAGTTTGCCCTGCCAGGGGCATTTTTGTCGCAATTAATAACGATGCTGCCCCAATTGGGGAGAATCAACAGTCAGGACAGCACTGGTTTACTTAACGCTTATTTTGATACTACCGGGCGTTGGTTTCGCCGCCATGATATGGGCCTGCGTAGCAGGCAAAAGCGCGGGCACTTTGAGCAAACCTTAAAACTGGCCGGTAAGCAGCATGGTGCTATGCAACTGCGGCCGGAATATAATTTACCCTGCAGCAGTGTGACACCGCAGCTGAGCGCTTTTGACAGTACAATCTGGCCAGCAGGTACAGATGTCGAGCAGTTGCAGTTGCAGCTAACCGAGTTGTTTCGCACCGATTTTCACCGCCATAGCTGGCAATTACTGTGTGCTGATGGCAGCGTTATTGAGCTGGTGTACGACAGTGGTGAAGTTCGTGCGGCGAACCAGAGCGAAGCCATCGCTGAACTGGAGCTGGAATTTATCAGTGGCAATGCTGCGCAGTTATTTGTGCTGGCGCGACAGCTGATCACGGCTTTACCGCTACGCACGGGTTTTTTAAGTAAAGCGGCGCGAGGTTATTTACTGGCGGCAGGGGCCAAGCCAACGTTACCACAAAACACGGCCAATACTTTGGCTGCACAATTGACGGCGTTGCAACAAGCCGAGGTTTGCTACACCAGGGCACCGTCAGTTTTGGCGCTGGCGGCAGCCGCAGCAGCTATGACTAAGCTGCAAGGATTGTTGGCGCAGCAACAGGATAGCGCTGCGGCCCATGCCGCATCATTGGCGCAACAGCTTGGGCAACAACGCGATGTGTTTGCCATGGCAGACTATAACCTGTTGCTGCTACAACTGACACAGCAGTTATTTTTGGCAGATACAGGAGCGAGCAATGCCGACGGCTGAAATTAATTCAGTGCTGGCGCAGCGGTTAAGCCAACACAATACCGCTGGCTTATCACAAGCGGCATTGGCTGTGCTGCAGCGACTACTCAGTGCCAGCGATTTTATCAACCGCACTCTAATGCAGCAGCCTGAGCTGCTGGCCAGCTTTACTGACATTGACTGCCTCAGCGCAGCATTACTGCAAAATATAGATGTGATGTCGCAGTTGGACGTTGCCAATGAAGCGGCGGTATTTGCCCGCCTGCGTCAGTATCGTAATGCTCAACTGTGCCGCATTCTGGCGGCTGATATTCTGCAGTTACAACCTGTTACGTCCAGCCTGGCTCAGGTATCACAGTTGGCCGATGTACTTATAAATGCCGCTTATCAGTGGGCTTATCAGCAACTCGCGGCACAATGGGGCACCCCCCTGGACGAAGCCGGACAGCCAATGCCGCTACTTATATTAGGCATGGGTAAACTTGGCGGTGGCGAGTTAAATTTCTCTTCTGACATTGACCTTATTTTTACTTATCCGGCCAATGGTGACACCCAGGGCGGTAGGCGCAGTTGTGAGCACCAGCAGTTTTTTACCCGGCTGGGGCAAAAAGTGATTGCCGCGCTGCATCAGGTTACTGCGGATGGTTTTGTTTACCGCGTTGATATGCGGCTACGGCCTTTTGGCGATAGCGGCCCGCTGGTTATGAGCTTTGCTGCCATGGAAGATTACTATCAGGAGCAAGGCCGCGAATGGGAGCGCTACGCCATGCTAAAAGCGCGGGTACTAAATCCGGATGGCAGACACAGCGCTGAGTTACAGCAGCTACTGCGGCCTTTTATCTATCGGCGTTATATTGATTTTTCGGCTATTGAATCGTTGCGGCGGATGAAACAGCAAATTGAACAGGAAAACCGCCGTCTAAACCGCCGTGACAATATTAAGCTTGGTGCCGGTGGTATTCGTGAAGTGGAGTTTGTGGTGCAAACACTGCAGTTAATCCGTGGTGGCAGAATTCCGGCATTGCAGCAGCAGTCTTTATTGCGCGCGCTGGATGTGCTGCAGGCAGAGCTTATTTTAACCTCGGATCAGGTTGCCCAGCTGCGTGCCGACTATTTGTGGTTGCGCCAGGTAGAGCAAGCCCTGCAGGGGCTTGACGATAAACAAACCCAAACCCTGCCACAGCAGCCACTGCTGCGCGAGCAACTGCTCAGAGCCTTGTCGGTTGATAGCTGGCCGCGGTTACAATCGTTAATTGAGCAGGCGATGCAACGTATCCATCAGCAATTTAAATTGGTGATAGATAACGGCGAAGAACCTGATGCCCAGGACGTTAGCCTGGGTAAACTGATTTGGGACAGCGAGCAAAATGCTCAGGAGCTGGCATCCCAGCTAGACTGGCTGGATGAAGCCGACGCAACCGCGTTAATTCAACAGTTGCAACAATTCCGGCAAGATTGTCAGAAACGCAGTGTCGGCCCGCGCGGGCGTGACTATCTGGCTAAGCTGGTCCCGTTGCTGCTGCATATACTGCAACAGCAACAATGCCATGTCGCCGTGTTAAACCGGGTGTTGCTAGTGTTTGGCCAGATTGTAACCCGTACCGCTTATCTTGAGTTGCTGTTTGAAAACACGGCGGCGTTGCAGCAACTGGTATTACTGTGTAACCGCAGCGGTTGGCTGGCAGAACAGCTGGCGCGTTATCCGATGTTGCTGGACGAGCTGATTGACCCGGCACAGCTGTACCAGATAGCCAGCCAGGCCGATTATACGGCTCGCTTACAGCAACACATGTTGCGGGTAGATCCGGCCGACCTTGAGCTGCAAATGGAAACCCTGCGTCAGTATAAGCAGGCGCAGCAACTGCGTATTGCTGCGGCTGATATTACAGGTGTGCTGCCACTGATGAAAGTCAGCGACCATCTCACCTGGCTGGCAGAGGCCATAGTGACGCAGGTAGTTGAGCTGGCCTGGCAGCAGATGACAGCGCGTTATGGAGCGCCTGTGCAGTGCAGTGCCGAGGATAAAGGCCTGGCCGTTATTGCCTATGGCAAGCTGGGTGGGCTGGAGCTGGGCTATGGTTCAGATCTGGATCTGGTGTTTGTGCACAATTGCAGCAGCCAGGCTAGTACCGACGGTGATCGCAGCATAGATGCCATGCAATTTTACTTAAAACTGGTGCAGCGTGTATTGCACCTGTGTACTACGCGTACTAGCAGCGGCGTATTGTATGAGGTTGATACCAGACTGCGACCATCAGGCAATTCCGGCTTACTGGCTATTCATATTGAGACCTATGGCGAGTATTTAGAGCAACAAGCCTGGACCTGGGAACATCAGGCGCTGGTACGAGCCCGGGCGATTTATGGCAGCACAGCGTTATGCCAACGCTTTAGTGAAATACGCCAGCAAATTCTTTGTCTTAGCCGGGTACCGGACAAGCTAAAAGATGATGTGCTGCAAATGCGGCAAAAACTCCGGCAGCACCATGGTGCCACAACCGACGATCCCAAGCACAGTGCCGGTGGTATCATTGATCTGGAATTTATCAGTCAATATCTGGTGTTGGCTTATGGTGTAAAGCACCCGGCATTGTACCAGTACAGCGATAATATCCGTATTTTGGAAGCCGCGGCCCAAAGTGGTTTGTTGCCGGCAGAAGAGGTATTGCAATTGCAGCAGGCTTATCAGCTATTACGTGGTGCCGGCCATCGCCAGACTCTGGCGCCGGCAACCTTGCCGGCGCAGGATGAATTGCAGCAGGCAAAGGTTGTGGTAGAGAACGTATGGCAACGCTTATTTTTCGCGCCGCTTATCTAGGCTTGGCGGGTGGCGTGTCTGCGGTAATACAAAATTGCTTCAGATGTGCATTGGCTTTGTCGGTAATCACTGCTGCTCGCTCCAACGGGCAGTAATAAGCCAGCACCGGCGAGCTGAAATCCGGTGCTATAGCCATAGCCACTTCATGCAGCGTTTCTATTAATGTCGTGTCAGTCTGAAAATAATGTTTAACGACATAGTCGCGCGGCAACGTCCAATACAGCTCTAGCCCTTCTGCCCGGGCATATTCAGTCAGTTTGTTTTTTACTGTATCCCCTTCGCGAAACCTGCGGTCTGTAACCTGCCCGCGCCAGTTTTTATTGCCGGGCACTGTCACTTTGCCACGTTGTACTAACTGACCTGTTAGCTTATCACTGGTGTCTGGCAGGTTTATTCTAAATTCAGACAACTGTTTGGCACCATCTGCAATCGAGCCACGGATTTTGCCATAAAATTCGCTGAAACTATCAGCAGCTTTATTAGCCGTATCTTTGCGGATCAGAAAATCTGGTTTCGTAATGAGCAAATACGCCATGCCACCCAGCAGCACTAACAGTACAATGTTGCGGATCCAGAACCACATACTTAAGCTCCTTTGTACAGTGACGGCGCCGACGCGTCGGGCCGGGTTTTAAAGCGCCGGTGTAACCACATATATTGTTCGGGATGGCGCAGCACGGCTTGCTCTACCCATTGGTTTACCCGGCTGACATCGGCCTTATCGTCGCCGGTAGGAAAGGGCGACAACGCTGGTAATGCCTCAACCTGATAGCCGCGGTTATTACCAAGCCGGCTGGTAATAATAGGCAACACCACACAGTTAGCGGCATTGGCAAATAATAGTGTACCGGTGGTAGTTGCAGCATCTGGCACGGCAAAGAAAGGCACAAATTCGCTGCGATTGCGGCCATAATCTTGATCCGGCAGATAAAAGCACACTTCGCCCTGGTTTAACGCCATGATAAGGCCTTTTACGTCGCGTTTGCCAATCATATACTTGTTAGACCGGTTGCGGCCATGATACTGCAGATAGTCCATCAGCGGGTTATTGTGCGGCCGGTAAAAGCCAACGCTGGGATGGGTTAAACCAAATACTCGCCCGGCCGCTTCCAGGTGCAAAAAATGCGCCGCCAGTAACAATACGCCTTTGCCTTCATCCAGTGCCGACTGTATATGTTGGTAACCTTTAAAATGAGCCAACTTACGAAAACGCCAACCTGGCCACCACCAACCAATCACGGTATCGAACAACGCTTTACCGGTTTCTTCAAAGTTACGCTTAACCAGGTTTTCCCGCTCACTGGCGCTTTGCTGCGGAAAGCACAGCTCAATATTGCGCCGCGCTACTTTTGCTCGCGATTTCATTACTTTATATAGCAAGCGGCCAAAACTTTGGCCCAGCCACATTAAAGCCGGATAAGGTAACCAGCTGATTAGCCACAGTAAGGCAGCACCAAGCCATAACAACCAATATTTGGGCAACAAAAAACGCCAGCTAAACTGCGGAGCCTGAACCACATGAAACCCTCAGTGTAAATTAATGCGCTATTGTAGCGAAAAACCACCGCAGGGACAGAGAAAACTGGTAGGAGGATAAGCAGGCTGTAAAAAGTAACAGTATTGACCTTAAAGTAATAATTGCTACATTAAATTGCCTAATATAACTTTTCTGAGGTCTAAATGTTAAAAAATAAACTGCTTATTTTAGTTGCTACCGCTTTACCATTTTTTGCTTCTGCTCAAAATGGCTACTGGGAATATCGCGAAGTATGCGATTATCGCACGGTTCAAACCAATGAACCTTATACGTTGTGCACTTACAGTGGGTCTCTTCAGACGTTCCACAATGGTAGGTTTCTTTCTGAATGGACAACGTCAAGTGAAGTGAAAAATGGCCATGTCGCCTGTTCATCACAAATGTATACTAGTACATCTAAGTTTTATCAAGCGCCATCTTACTGGGACTCTGCTACCAACAGATACGTCTATCCGCCAGCTGAATGGATACATTTATCCGGTTGGATTGGGCTTGCAAGTACATCTCATCTGAATAGAACTACTAGCCGTACTGAGGTTGTGCCAGGATCTTGCAGAGAAGAACGCGTTTGGATCCCGTTGTGCGAAGGCTGCCAAATCCCATAAACTAAAACTTAAAACACCTTTCTGAGCTAAATACTTAGAGAGGTGTTTTATTATTACTGGCGTGAATATTTTTATATTGCACTGAAAACGAAGCGGCTTCACTGCAAGTGAAGCCTGACATACTGGCGTAGTGTTTACTTAAGACTATTGTTAATTGCCAGTAAGTCTTGCTCAGTTAAATTACCAGCAGCCTGGCGTAACTGTAATACCGCAGTGATGTAGTCATAGCGGGCACTTGACAGGTTACGACGGGCTTCAAACAGGTTGCGGGTGCTTTGCAGCACGTCGACGATAGTACGGGTACCCACCTCAAAACCGGCTTCAGTAGCGTTTAACGCACTTTCTGCCGACACTACCGCTTGTTCTAAGGCCCGGATAGATGAAATAAGCGCATTAACGCTATTAAAAGAGCTACGAACCTGACGAATTACCGCGCGGTGGTTTAACTCCAGCGTTTGGCTTACTTCTACGTAGTTGGCTTTGGCGACTTCTACCCCGGCAGATACACCGCCACCGCTGTATACTGGTACTTTCAGTTCGAGACCAAAAGAACTGTTATCTATGCGATCAGCACCTGAAGCCTTGCCTGTACCCAGTTTTGCAGTTAACCCCAGCGTTGGATAATGGCCTGCTCTGGCCAGTTCAATATCTTTATCGGCAATCTGCAGTAATAAGCGCTGGCTTTTTAATACCAGATTATTGTCCTGGGCTAAGGTTACCCAGCTTTGTATCGCTGTTGGAGTTGGTGCACCAGGGGCAAACTTATCGGTATTCAGTTGGGCTAAGTCTTCATGGTACTGACCGGTAATTTCGCGTAAAAACTCGCGCGCGTTTTCCAGTTCATTCTCAGCGCCGATTTCCCGTGCCTGCGCACTGTCAAACTGGGCCTGAGCTTCGTGAACATCGGTGATAGCCGTTAAACCTACTTTAAAGCGTTGTTTGGTTTGCTCTAGCTGGCGCTCAATAGAGCGTTTTTCTGCCTGCGCAAAGCCTAAACCATCTACCGCACGCAGCACATTAAAATAGGCGTCGGTAACCCTTACAATCAGGTTTTGCATTTCACTGTCATAGGTGGTTTGTAACTGCAAGGCGGACTGCTCGGCGCGGGACAGGTTGTTCCAATTCTCCCAGCTAAACAAAGATTGTTGTAATGTCACGCTTGCAGATGTGGCATTGGGTGCGTCAAAACTACTACTGGCTCTGTCGTCACGGCCAAAACCGGCGGAAGCAGTAATGTTGGGTAACAATTTTGCGCGCTGCACATCAATACGCAGGGCTGCTGCATCGCGGGTGGCTGCGGCACGCAAAACCGTTGGGTCTTTTTGCGTGGCTAACTGATAAACTTCTTGCAGGTCTGCTGCGTAAATAGGCAAGCTAAACAAACCGAATGATGATGCGAATAAGGTGCTGATTAACGTCTTTTTCATTATTACCAATCCTGGCCAGACTAAAGGAAATTGCACGAATATTACTCTGTTACGGTAAACTAAGTAATCATTAAACCGTAAAGTTACCCGCAAGAGTGTAACAGAATGTGAGCACATTTATGACGAAATTGAACATAGCGCAGTATCCGGCATTTGGCGCTGAAGATGTGGAGATTATCGATAAAACCACGGTTTTTCAGGGTTTTTTCCGGCTTGACCGCTATAGCTTGCGTCATAAACTGTTTAACGGTGGCTGGAGTGAGCCAATGCAGCGGGAAATTTTCGAGCGCGGCCATGCGGTTGTGGTATTGCCTTACAATGCGGCCACCGATGAGCTGGTGTTAATTGAGCAATTCCGCCTTGGCGCTATGAGCAGCAGCGCCAGCCCGTGGCTGCTCGAAGCTATCGCCGGCATGATAGACCCGGGTGAAACGCCGGCACAGGTGGCGCAGCGTGAAGCACAAGAAGAAGCCGGCTTAACAATGACCGAGCTTTGGCCTATGCTAAGCTACTTGTCCAGCCCCGGTGGCACTACCGAGCGGATCCAACTGTTCTTGGGGCGGTTAACCGCACCGGTGCAAACAGGTGTATTTGGTTTGGCACAGGAGCATGAAGATATAAAGGTACATGTATTAGCGCGTGAGCAGGCCATGCAATTGCTGGCTGAACAAAAGATAGATAACGCCGCCAGCGTCATTGCCCTGCAGTGGTTGGCACTTAATCTGGATAAAGTTAAAGCAGCCTGGGGGGCCTAACGTGTGGCTTAAGCGTAATAAGTATGTGCCGGTGTTGCCAGATTTTCTGGCGCTGTGCGAGCGCAATTATGCTCAGCTTAACCGCTACCTGTCGGCTGATACTGCAGCCGGGCAGAGTACCGACATCAGCATAAACCTGCAACACTGCTACCGCGTAAGCGTTACTGACGTTGCGCCTTTTACCACGACGTTACGCATTGAATTGTTACAAACAAACCATGCGCTGTTCCGGCCTGGTTTTGTGGTGCGCTTGTACCATGACGCCCAACTGGCTGAAGTATTATCTTGCCAGCATATCAGCCGCTTTAAAGCGCGGTACGATTATCCCAATACTGACATGCTGTTGCCGGATGAAAAGCAACAAATTAACCTGCTGCTGCGTGACTGGCTAAAGCTTTGTGCCGGCCAGGGCTATATAAATAAAGAGTTGGCCTTTAGTTGATGCAGTATGTTTTTCCGGTCAGGGCGCAGTACCGGCTTGCACAAATTACCGATTGCCACTTGCTGGCAGATGAAGACGGCTGGTATCAGCAGGTGCAACCGGCGCGGCATTTGGCCGCAATAGTGCAGCAGCTGCTGGCAGAGCAACCGGATGCTGTGTTGCTAACCGGCGATCTAACACAAGATCATACAGCTGCATCTTATCAATTGCTGGCACAGTTGCTTAGGCCACTGCAATGCCCGGTATTTGTTACGCCGGGAAATCACGACGACATGGCTATGTTGGCCGCGCTGGCTGAGCAAACACCGTTTCGCGCTGAGCGCAGCCTTATACTGAGCAACTGGCTTATTGCCCTGCTAAACAGCAAAGGCGACACTCCGGCTGGTGCTTTTCATGCCACAGAGCAACAATGGTTAGCCCGGCAAATGCAACGAAGCGTTGCAAGCGATATTTGGCTGTTTTGCCATCATCATCCGTTGCCGCTTAATTGTTTTATTGATAAACATGGCCAGCAGGATGCCGGGCGCTTATGGCAGAGTATTAGCGCCAGCACGGGCATTCGCGGCATAGCGCATGGCCACGCCCACTATGCCTATCAGACACAGCATCAGGGGGTAACTATAGTTGGTTGCCCGGCTAGCTCAGTGCAGTTTAGGGCTACTGCAGATTGGCAAACCTACGATGCTGGTCCGCAATGGTGCGACTGGTACTTCGGGCCAGGCGGCGAAGTTAGCTGGCAGTTTAGACAGTTATAAGTTCAGACAGTGAGTACAATTAGATTAAATGAAGAAAGTTATTTACCTGCATGGCTTTGCCAGCTCGTCGCAATCAGAAAAAGCCCGGCTGACCACTGCATTTTTTCATCAGTATTACCCAAAGGTAGATTATACTGCGCTGGATTTACCCTACGAGCCAATCAGTGCGCTTGCACTGATCCGCCAACAGCTTGGTAAAGCGGACGATGTTGCCTTAATTGGCAGTTCGCTTGGAGGTTTTCTGGCAACCTGTATTGCTGAAGAGCGTGCCTGCCGCGCCTGTTTAATTAACCCGGCAGTGGCACCGCACAAGGTATTGCATCAACACCTCGGGCGCTACTATCATCCGGTGTTGCAGCAGCATTTCGATGTCACTGCGCAGCAGATGCACAGCCTGCAACAACTGATGCCAGGCGTGATACAACAACCAGAGAATTACCTGCTGCTGTTGCAAAGCGGTGATGAAGTGTTAGATTACCGACTTGCGCTGGATTACTATCGTGGCGCCAACATAACATTGCGCGAAGGGGGCGACCACAGCTATATCGGTTATGCCGATGAGCTGCATACCATTGCCCGCTTTTGCCAACTTGCGTAACCCTTTGCCAATTTGAGTAAGTTATTACCAAGTTGCGTAACCGGGCGCTTAATGCTTTAGCGAATGACCGAGATTATGACATCACAACAGTACAACGCCGACTCCATTGAAGTGCTAACCGGCCTTGAGCCCGTGCAGCGTCGCCCCGGTATGTATACCGATACCACCCGGCCAAATCATTTGGGCCAGGAAGTGATTGACAACAGTGTTGATGAAGCCCTGGCCGGCCATGCCGATACCGTGCAGGTGATTTTACACGAAGATCAATCGCTGGAGGTTATCGACAACGGCCGCGGTATGCCGGTAGATATTCACCCGGAAGAAGGAGTTAGCGGTGTCGAACTGATTTTCTGCCGTTTGCATGCCGGTGGTAAATTTTCTAATAAAAACTATCAGTTCTCCGGTGGCTTGCATGGTGTGGGCATTTCGGTGGTTAATGCGTTGTCGAGCCGGGTTGACGTAACGGTGCGTCGCGATGGCAATGTGTATGAAATGGCATTTGAGCACGGTAATAAGGTATCAGAGCTAAGCATTACCGGCACAGTTGGCAAGCGTAATACCGGCAGCCGGGTAAGGTTTTGGCCAACGCCATCGTATTTTGACTCGCCTAAGTTTTCTGTCAGCCGCATGTTGCATGTGCTAAAAGCCAAGGCAGTACTGTGCCCTGGCTTAACGGTGAGTTTTAACGACAAGGTTAATCAGCAGCAGTATCAGTGGTGTTACCAAAATGGCATTAAAGATTATCTGGCAGAATCGGTAAAAGACAGTATTTGCCTGCCAGAGCAGCCGTTTACCGGCGTTTTTTCTGCCAGCACTGAAGCGGTAGAGTGGGCGCTGCTGTGGTTGCCTGAGGGCGGCGAACTGGTGACTGAAAGCTACGTTAACCTGATACCGACGGCACAAGGCGGTACTCATGTGAATGGTTTGCGCCAGGGGTTACTGGAAGCCCTGCGCGAATTTTGTGAATTTCGTAATTTGTTACCGCGCGGTATTAAACTATCGCCGGAAGATATCTGGGATCGTTGCAGTTATATCCTGTCGCTGAAAATGCAAGACCCACAATTTGCCGGCCAAACTAAAGAGCGGTTGTCGTCGCGCCAGTCGGCCGCTTTCGTCGCTGGCATAGTGAAAGATGCCTTTAGCCTGTGGTTAAATGAGCATACCGATATCGCCGAAAGCCTGGCTGATTTTTGCATTAACAACGCACAAAAGCGGCTAAAAGCGGCAAAAAAGGTGGTGCGGAAAAAAGTGACCTCAGGCCCGGCATTACCCGGCAAACTGGCTGACTGTTCGGCACAAGATTTAAACCAGACCGAGTTGTTTCTGGTAGAGGGTGACTCGGCCGGTGGCAGTGCCAAACAGGCGCGTAATCGGGAATTTCAGGCGGTGATGCCGTTGCGCGGTAAAATTCTCAACACCTGGGAAGTCGACTCCGGCCAGATCCTGGCCTCACAAGAAGTGCATGATATCTCCGTGGCCATTGGTATTGACCCGGACAGCAACGATCTGTCGACACTTCGCTATGGCAAAATTTGTATCCTGGCCGATGCCGACTCGGATGGTTTGCATATAGCTACCTTATTATGTGCGCTGTTTATGCGGCATTTCCGCACCCTGGTAGAAGCGGGCCATGTTTATGTCGCTATGCCGCCGTTGTATCGCATAGATATTGGCAAAGACGTGTATTACGCCTTGGACGAAGATGAAAAAAATGGCACTTTAGACCGCATAGAAGCCGAGAAAAAGCGCGGTAAGGTGAATGTGCAGCGCTTTAAAGGCCTGGGCGAAATGAACCCGCTGCAACTGCGCGAAACCACTATGGATCCCAACACCCGCCGTCTGGTGCAGTTAACCATTGACGATGTTGCGCAAACACTGGAGGTTATGGATATGCTGTTGGCAAAAAAACGTGCGACTGACCGGCGTGACTGGCTCGAGCTAAAAGGTGATAAGGCCGCGCTGGCGGTATAGCATACTAAACACAAGGTTAGTCGACAGTGAAAACAAATCTTAACGCCAAAGGGTTGTTAACGGTATTGCTGCTGGGCACTTTGTTGCTGGCAGCCAATATCGTGGCGGCACAACCGCAATGGCTGGCGCAGGTGGCAGCAGATAAGCGTCAGCAGCCGGAAGCCATGCTGGCATTGTTTGACCAGTATCAGGCTGAGTTAGCCTTGCTTACCACTGAGCAACGTGCCAATGCCCGTTATCAGCACGCCGCGCTATTAGGTATTTTAGGCCGGCACCAGGAACAACAACAAGCGGCAGAACAAGGGCTGGCAGAGCTGGGCGATAACCCCTTGTTGTTAAAGGTTAAATTGCTGTATGAGCTTGGCTTTGCCCGCGAGATGCAGGCCGATTACCAGGCTGCTTTGCAGCATTATTTAGATGGCATTACGCTGGCGACACATCTGGAAAACGAAAAATACATCCTGTATGGCCAGATTAATCACGCCGCTATTTTAAGTAGCCGGAATAATATGCAACAGGCGCTGGCGTTGCTTAAAGATACTTATCAACGCGCTCAGACGTTAAATGATGCAGAAGTCAGCGCTGAAGTGATGTCTGAGCTGGGTTTACTCTATGCGTCTCTGGCGTATGAGCAAGAGGCTATCAGCCTGTTAAAACAGGCGCTTGTGGCCTACGAGCAACTGGGCTGGCAAAAAGAGCAAATTACCGTATTGTTTAATCTGGCGCGCACTTACAGCTATATCGAGCAATTTGATCAGGCGTTGCAAACCTATAACGCTATGCTGCAGAAAAGCTTGCAAGTGCAGGATCAGATAAATCTGTACCATGCTTATCTGGGGCTGGCAATTGCCAGTAGTGACAGTGGCCGGGCAAATGCCGCTTTGTCCTATATTGCCAAGGCCGAACAGTATTTACCGCAGTTACAATCAAAATCGCATTTGTCCACCCATCACTTTGAAAAAGCCCAAATTTTTCAGAAGATTAAACAAACATCACTGGCAATGCAGCAGGTGATACTGGCAGAGCAGCGGCTGACAGAAGAGGGCATAGAAGCCGATAGCCCAACCCGGTTAAACGTCTGGTACCTAAAAGCCCGACTGCTGGCCGAGCAAGGCGAATACGACAAAGCCTATCAGCAGCTGCATGACTTTATTTTTGTGTTCCAGGACGCCCGCAACAAAGAAAACGAATTGGCGTTTGAGCAGTTGCGGCTGAGCTTTGATCAAGAGCGCCAACAGCAGCAAACCCGCTTATTGCAGCAAGACAACGAATTAAAAGCGCTGCGGTTGAGCGAAGCTGAACGCGAACAGAAAATTCAACTATTGTGGCTGGCTATTTTAGGCTGCAGTACGCTGGTGTTACTGGTGCTGTTGCTGTGGCAGCTAACCAGACGTAAACAAAAATTTCTTAATCAGGCTGCAGACTCAGCCGGGCAACAGGACAACGCATGACCGAGACAGTGATCGCACAAGACGGCACCGAGCAGCTGGCGCTGCGCCGTTTTACCGAAGAAGCCTATCTGAACTATTCGATGTACGTCATTATGGACCGGGCTCTACCGCACATTGGTGATGGCTTAAAGCCGGTGCAGCGGCGCATTGTGTATGCTATGTCAGAGTTGGGTTTGTCGCATCTGGCAAAATATAAAAAGTCGGCTCGTACCGTCGGTGACGTGTTGGGTAAGTTTCACCCGCATGGCGACAGCGCGTGCTACGAAGCGATGGTGTTGATGGCTCAGCCATTTTCTTACCGCTATCCGCTGGTAGACGGTCAGGGCAACTGGGGCGCGCCGGATGATCCTAAATCCTTTGCTGCTATGCGTTACACCGAAGCCAAGTTGTCGCGCTTCTCTGAAGTACTGCTGTCTGAACTCGGTGCCGGCACAGCCGACTGGGTGCCAAACTTTGATGGCACACTAGACGAGCCCAAAGTGTTACCTGCCCGCCTACCGCACATTTTGTTAAATGGCATTACCGGTATTGCCGTAGGTATGGCCACTGATATTCCGCCGCACAATGTGCGTGAAGTAGCACTGGCTTGTGCTGCGTTGCTGGATAACCCACAGTGCAGTGTCGCCGATTTAATGCACTATGTTAAAGCGCCGGATTATCCAACCGATGCGGAGATTATCAGCCCGGCGGCTGACCTGGCGGCCATTTATGAAACCGGCCGTGGCAGTGTTAAAATGCGTGCTATTTTTAGCCAGGAAGATGGCGATATTGTCATTACTGCGCTGCCGCATCAAACCTCTGGTGCCAAGATCCTGGAGCAAATTGCCGCCCAAATGCAGGCGAAAAAGCTGCCGATGGTCAGTGACTTACGCGATGAGTCAGATCATGAAAACCCGACGCGTATTGTGATCGTGCCGCGTTCAAACCGGATTGACGTAGACCAGCTGATGCAACACTTATTTGCTACCACAGATCTGGAAAGAAGCTATCGGGTTAACCTGAATATTCTCGGGCTGGACAACCGGCCGCGGGTGAAAAACCTGCAGGGTATTTTAAGTGAGTGGCTGGTGTTTCGCCGCGATATCGTGCGCAGGCGGTTGCAGTACCGGCTTAACAAGGTACTGGACCGGCTGCACGTGTTAGACGGCTTGTTAATTGCCTTTTTAAATATCGACGACGTTATCCGGATTATCCGTACCTTTGATGAACCTAAAGCTGAACTTATCGCTTTCTTTGGTATTACCGAGCGCCAGGCTGAGGCGATTTTAGAGCTGAAGTTACGCCACCTGGCCAAACTGGAAGAAATGAAAATTCGCGGCGAGCAAGATGAGCTTGCCAAAGAACGCGACAAACTTGAAGCCATTTTAGGCTCGGAAAAAAAGCTCACTAAGCTTATTCGCGATGAACTGCTTGCCGATGCAGAGAAATACGGTGATGAGCGCAGAAGCCCGCTGGTGCAACGTGGTGAAGCCAAAGCGTTAAGTGAAAAAGAGCTGCTGCCCAGCGAACCGGTAACTGTAGTGTTGTCTGAAAAAGGTTGGGTACGCTGCGCTAAAGGCCATGATATCGACGGCAATGTTCTAAGCTACAAAGCCGGTGATGCGTTTAAAGCACTCGCCAGCGGACGCTCAAACCAGCAGGCAGTGTTTATTGACTCGTCCGGCCGCAGCTTTGCTACTGAAGCGCATGAGTTACCCTCAGCCCGCGGCCAGGGCGAGCCGTTAAGTGGCCGCTTTGCCGTAGTAGCCGGTGAGAGCTTTGATCACGTACTGCTGGGTGATGAGAAGCAAACCTTGCTATTGGCCAGTGACGCCGGCTACGGCTTTGTTGCGCAATACAGTGATTTACTCAGCCGCAATAAGGCCGGTAAAGCCGTACTGAGTTTGCCTACCGGGGCCAAAGTGTTACCGCCGCAGGTGATTAAACAGCCGGATACTGATGTGGTGCTGTGTATTTCTAACGAAGGGCGAATGCTGGTGTTTCCAGTGGCAGACTTACCGAAACTGAGCAAAGGCAAAGGTAATAAACTGATGTCGATACCCTCAAGCCGTGCCGCCAGCCGCGAAGAATACGTTTGCCAGCTGGCAATAGTGCCTGCAGCTGGCAGTGTTACCCTGGTAGCCGGCAAACGTAAGCTGGGGTTAAAAGCCGATGATTTAGCGCACTACCATGGTGAACGTGGCAGACGTGGTAATAAGTTGCCGCGGGGGCTGCAGCGTATTGACGAAGTGCTGGTAAATCAGCCTGACGATGGCAGTGATCAAACCAGCAATACCGAATAAAGCCGTTATACTGGGCGCCTTTTTTACGGCGCCCTTTTTGTAAAAGCAGTCAGGTAAGCGCAGTCAGTTGGAGAATGCGGTGATAGCGGTAGTACGGTTAATTTTATTAGTGCTGTTTTTTATTGGCAGCACAATAGCAGGCTTGTTGCTGTGTTTAGTGCGGCCATTTCATGCTAACAACGTATTCATTTTTTCCCACTGGTATGGCTGGGCCTCATGGATATTTGGTATTAAGGTCGAAATTCGTAAGTATCAGGGGGCTGATATTGGCCAGCCCTGTGTCTATGTTGCTAACCATCAGAATAATTTAGATTTATTTACCATTAGCAATGCTGTAGAACCGCGTACCGTCACCATAGGTAAAAAAAGCCTGAAATATGTGCCGTTTTTTGGCCAGCTGTACTGGTTAAGCGGCAATATTCTTATCGATCGTAATAATAAGTCGAAGGCACTTAACACCATGCTAGCGGCGGCAGAGCGGATCCGGCGCGATAACTTGTCGGTGTGGATGTTCCCCGAGGGCACCCGCAGCTACGGCCGTGGCCTGCTGCCGTTTAAAATGGGCGCGTTTCATATTGCTATGGAAGCTGGTGTGCCCCTGGTGCCTGTGTGTATGAGCAGTACCCATGGTCAATTTAAACTTAACCGCTGGAACAATGGCAAAGTCATAGTGCAGTTAATGGCGCCGGTTCCTTTGCCCGACAAAGAGCAAATGAATATCCGCCAATTCGCTGAAAAGTTGCACCAGCAGATGCAGGCCCAAATTGCTACGCTTGATAGCGAACTAAGCAACGACTACACTGCCAGCATTAACACAGCTAAAGAGTAATTTTTATGGAAAACTGGCAAGAGTTTACTGAAGACACCATCGCCGCCTTGTTAGAAGACGGCAGCGATCCGGATGCGCAATACACCATTGAACACCACTTTTATGACAAAGACTTCGCCAAGCTGGAAAAACTGGCGGTAGAGCTATTTAAATTGGGCTACGAAGTGACCGACGCCGAAGAAGTCGAGTTTGAAGATGGCGGCAACGCCTGGGTATTCGATGCCATTCGTGAGCAGTCGCTGGTTACTGAAACCATAGTGGCCGATGCCATTAAGCTGGAACAGCTAGCGCACAAGCATAACGTAGAATACGACGGTTGGGGCACCTATTTTGAAGGTGACGAAGACGAGTTCGAGCTGGAAGACGACGAAGAATAAGCTACTGCCTGATGATTACAAAAAGCCGCTGACACAGCGGCTTTTTGGTTATAAATTTGCGTTTAACCACCACCGAGTTTATTCAGCAGTTTGTCTTTAAGTTTATCTTTGGCTTGCTCTTTAACATCAGCCAGTTTGGCATTGAGCATGCTATCAATACTGCCGCTAAGATCCGCCACTTCATCGTCCTGTTGGGTTAACATCGCGGCCCAATCTTGCTGGCCGGCCAGGCCATTCTGTAACTGACTATACAGTTTGGCTTGTAGCTCGTTTTGGTAAGCGGCCACTTTTTGTTTCGCTTCACCCAGCAGCGCATCGCCCAGCAGTTTGTCCAGCGAGGAGCGAACGCTTACATCTGGCGCACTGACTAAGCCGGTGGCGGCAATGTTAAGCGGAATTTGCTGTTGCTGGTTTAGTAGCCCGGCCAGTTGCTGCAAGTATTTATTACCACTGCTGTTAAAGTTTGCTGCGCTTAGTACGACATTGGCTTGCTGCGTAATACGGTTATCGGTCAGGTTGAGCTTGCCGCCTGAGCTGACAAGCCCGGCAGCCAGATCCAGTGCACTGTCTCCTTTACCTAAAGTCATTGGCTTGAGGTTTAAGCCGTCCAGTTGCCAGTTCAGGTTGGTTACCATTTGCTCTAAAATGGCAAAGTCGCCGCTTAGGTTAAACGCCGCCAGTTGCGGTAGCTGTTTTACGTCCAGGGCAAAGGTAGTGGCGCTGTTAATCAGTGCATGCTGCGCAGTAATGTCTTGCAATGTCAGTGTGCCCTCACCACCGCCGAGTAGCCAGTTAACCCGGGCATGCTTAATCCAGACGTTGGGGTAGGGCTGGCTTGGCAGCGGCAAAATACGGTTGGGCAATACCACTTCGGGCTGTGTCGGGCTGTCGTTACTGCCTTGCGGCAGGTTGTCTGGTAAGTAAGGTTTGGCCAGCAGATACAAGCTCTGCAGCTGAGTTATGCGTTCAGCCCACAAGTCGCCGAGTAAAATCTGGCTGATGCCGGCAAGGCCGCCGTCGCTTAAATTCGCCAGTTGCTGCACCTTGCTATAGTCGGCGGCGCTGGCTGTTTTCAGCTCTGTTACGGCTTGTTGCAGCTTATCTTTACTTTGCGTCAGTTGCTGTTTTACCGCCAGCAGTTTGTCTTTCTCTGCGGTTAGTTGTGTTTTTAGTTGCTGTAGCTGCTCCGCTTTAGTTGCTAAGTCGGCCGCATTGCTGATTTTGCTATCGGTTAGCGCCTTTATGTCAGCTTGATATTGCGCCAGCGTATCTTTGTTTGGCAATTGCTGTTGCAGGCTTTTCAGCTGTTGTTGCTCTGTTGCGGCTAGCTGTTTTAATGCTTCGGCTTTGGCCGGCGTTTGTAACTTTGCCCGCGCTATAAGTTCGTCGGCATCGGGTAAATCGACCTGCAGCAGCTTGGCCAGATCAACCTTTTCGCCTGAGGCGCCAGGTGTGCGATACACCGCCCCGGCGTTGCTGCGCTGTGCACCATATTGCAGGCCATCGATGTTTAAATCGTTAACCACATAATAGCCCAGCAGTGCTGGCCACAGCTCAAGCGCTGCCCGGGCATGGCCAAAACTAATGCTATTGTGTGCCGGGTTGGCAGCATCAGTTATTTGCAGGTTATTGACCCGCAGCGCCAACGGCGCCAGCTCAACGGATACTTTATCGATATTGACTTCTGCGCCGACAGCTTTTTCCAGGCTATACACCATGCCCAGCCGAACAGCCGTGCCGGCAAACAGATACACCAGTGCCAGCAATGCGGCCAGAAATACGATAAACACTAACCATCCTGATTTACGTATCATGCCATGCTCCTTAGTTCAGTTTTTCATACAGCGCAAACAGCTTGCTGGCTTTAAGCATTTGCATGATTTTCCATTTTTCTATGCTGGTCATCACTCGTGAGCGGTACTGCTGCACCAGCACCTTAGCCAGCCAGGCTACTGGCAGCAATAGCAATACACCTGATACAAAGGCACCCAGCGTTAGCGTATGGTGTAACTGAAATAGCTGTAGGGTTTCACTGCTGGCTAACAGCGCCAGCAGGCTGTCGCTCTGGGCATATTGCCAGGTAAGGCGCTCCAGCGGGGCGGCAAGCAGTAACATCAGGCCGGAAGTCAGGCCCCATACCACGATAAAGGTCGACAGATTAATGGTCAGCAGGCAGACAATTAAGATGATAAGTAAGGTAAGCAAACCAAAGGGCAAAATACCGGCAAACAGGCCCAGCGCTATGGCCCAGCCGATTTGCCACGGCGAAGCTTGTGAGTTTAACACTTTAAGAATTTTAGCCAGCAAGGTCAGCATGAGGCCTCCGGTAACGCTGTGATTCAATGATGTTATATAAGGTAACAGTGCCGGCAGCTTTTGTCAGGGACAAAACCGTGACAAAGTGTTGATGCAATGCTTGTTTTTACTCTTTCGCTGCAGTGGTTGGTTATTTTGCGGGCAACAGCGGTTTTTGTAGGATAAAGTTTCCGCAGTATTAGCAGTAGCTGACGTACTATCTGTTAACTGGCGATAATAACAAGGAAAATTAACTATGCGTAGCCGTTTAAGCCTGATAAGTATGCTGCTGTTTAGTAGCATTGCGACAGCACAACAAGCGCCAGACTGGCTAGATGCCAAAACGGCGTTAGATGCGATGCAGCGTGGCGAGCTTAGTAGCGAGCAGTTGGTACGACACTATCTGACACAGATTGCAGCCAATAATCAAAACGGACACCAACTGGCGGCAATAGCCGATATTAATCAGCTCGCGCTGGCACAAGCCCGGCAATTGGATCAACAGCGCGCCGCGGGTCAGCTGTTATCCCCCCTGCATGGCCTGCCGGTAGTGCTAAAAGCTAACATCGCCAGTGCAGATGATATGCCAACAACTGCAGGTGCCTTAGCGCTCAAAGGCCATAAAACACCGCGTGATGCGCAGCTGGTGCAGCAATTACGCGCTGCCGGAGCGGTGATTCTGGCAAAAACAAACTTATCTGAATGGGCCAACTTTCGTGGTGAGGGTTCGGCCAGTGGCTGGTCAGCGCTGGGCGGCCAGGTTAAAAACCCGCATCTGTTAACACACACACCTTGTGGTTCTAGTTCAGGTTCCGGCGTAGCCGTGTCGGCAGATTTTACGTTGTTGGCGGTGGGCACCGAAACCGATGGCTCCATTACCTGTCCGGCGGCTATCAACGGCATAGTGGGCATTAAACCCAGCCGCGGTGCCGTGTCGGGAGAGGGTATTATTCCTATTGCGCATGCTCAGGATATCGCCGGGCCGATGGCGCGTAGAGTGTTTGATGCTGCACTCTTGCTCGACGCCATGTTAACCGATGAAGCACGTAGCAAACTGTCTGCGCCCTTGGCGCACGCTGCCACAGTGCCAAGCCAGGCGAAAAAAGTGTTGTTAGTCCGTGCCTATGATAAACGTAACCGCGCTTTGGCACCGATGTTTAATCAGTTGGCGGTAATGCTGCAAGCTGATGGTGTTGAGGTAGTTAATGCCGACAGCTGGCAGTTGCCAGGCGAGTTGTATCAGGCTGAGTTTAAAGTGCTTATTTATGAATTTAAGCGCGATCTGGAACAATGGCTAAAAAGCTATCAGGCACCTGAGTCGGTAGACACTCTGGCAGAAATTGTGGCGTTTAATCAGCAGCAGGGTAAAGCGGCGCTGGCATTTTATGGTCAGCAATACCTGGAACAGGCAGCGGCGATAGATCTTGAGCAAGACAAAGCCGACTATCTTGCCGCACTTGCGCAAAGCCGGCAGTTGGCTGAGCTGGCGCTTAATCAGTACCTGCAACAAGGCTATGATGCGATTATTTTGCCCTCGTATGGTCCGGCATGGCCTATAGACCATGTTAAAGGTGACCAGTTTAATTTCGGCACTTCTACCGCTGCGGCTGTGGCGGGTTATCCGTCGGTAACAGTACCGGCAACCTTTGATGGCGTTTTGCCGTTGGGTATAAGCCTGGTCGGGTTACCCTGGTCTGAGCCACGGTTAGTATCGCTGGCGGCTAGCGTTGAGCGATATCTTGATGGTTACCGTAAGCCGGGGTTTTTAACCACATCCGAGTAAATAAAAAGGCGCATTAAGCGCCTTTTTTGATGGTTAAATGCCAATTCAGGCCAGCGCAATAAAGCCAAAAAACGCCAGTACAGCCGCCATAAAGGCATACGGAAACTGAGTTAGCGCATGGCTCATCAAGTTACAACCCGAGCCTTGTGCTGCCAATACGGTGGAGTCACTGTAAAAACAGGCCTGGCTACCAAAAGAGCTGGCCGATAACAGGGCGCCTATTACCAGTGGAATATTAGCTTCTACTGCAAACGCCAACGGCATAACAATAGGAATAGACACGGCAAAAATACCCCAGGACGAGCCGGTAGCAAAGGCCAGAATTGCCATGGAGAAAAACACCAGTGCTGGTAGAAGTTGCGCGCTCATATAGGGCGCCAGGTTTTCAATAATGTATTGCGGCAAACCAAGCTGGTCGCAGACATCTTTAAACACAAAGGCGGCGATCACGGTACAAATAGCCGGTAGCATGGTTTTAAAACCATGCATCATCAGCTCCATCATCTCGGTAAAAGGCATTAATCGCTGTGCCATATACATTGGAATGGTAATAATAAACGTCAGAATTAACGCCGGCCAGATCTCTGCATCAAACCAAACAGTAAAAGCAATCAGCATCAGCATTGGCAATAAGAAGTTATACAGCTTACCGGTTTTCTTGTCTGAGGCATCAAACTCTTCTTCAAAGGACTCTACGGCAAAGTCATCGCTGGTATGAGTATGTGACGAGGCTATTTCTGCCGGTGCATCGCTGATAAAACTGGACTGCTGCGCTGCCAGCTCAGCTTTTTTCATTGGCCCTATTAACGGCATAATGCCCAAAATAACTAAAGGTACCAGGATAAGTGCCAGCCAGGCATACAACATATAGGGGATAGCAGAGATATACGTTTTAATACCATTAGGGTCGTCTACCGGCGCTATGCCATTGGCCACCAACAAGCCGCCGAAGAATACCGCCCATGTTGAAATAGGCACCAGTACACACATTGGCGCAGCGGTAGAGTCAACAACATAGGCCAGCATTTCGCGTGACACTTTAAATTTGTCGGTTATCCGCTTCATGGTCTCACCGACGGTAAGCGCATTGAGATAATCATCGATAAAGATAATCAGCCCCAGCAGGTAGGTCATAAACAATGACGGTTTGCGACCACTGGCATAGCGTTGAGCCATACGGCCAAAAGCAAAGGCGCCGCCAGTATGTACCAATAGGGCGATTAAGGCGCCAAAACCGCCACACACCAGGATTAACCAGCCGATAGTTTCATCCTGCATCACGCGCACTGAGGTTTCCCCCAGATTAAACAACGCGTCGCCCGGGCTGCCTATTGACAATAAGCCTGCTGCGGCCCCCAAAATAAGTGCCAGTATTGGCCGTTTTAGCCAGATAGCAAATGCCAATACTACAAGAGGTGGAATTAAACTGAGTGCAGTTGGGCTAACAGCGGCCGCTTCGACCGCCGCTGCAACAGGTTCGGCGAGACTCTCGACCAGGGTATCTGCTGACATCATTTATTATTCTCAAAGTTAACTCCGGCACGCCGGATAAAAGTTAAGTGAACCGTTGCAGCAGATAACCCAACTCAACGGAGCGGTTCCTTGCATATATCAGCTGTGCTGCGCGCAATACCGCGCAATCATAGCAAAAATTTTGTTTTCTACAACTGCAAGATTTTCAAGGGGTCAGAGCACTTGAAATGCGCAGCAAGGTTCCACGCAATACGAAAAAAAGCCGGATACTTGTATATCCGGCTTTCAACGACTCTGACCCCTTGAACGGTGCGGTTACAGTGCTGCTATTTCGGCGTGCTGGGCCTGCAGTTTGACTACCGCTTGCTCCAGCTCGGCTTGCTTGGCGCGTTCTTTTTCCAACACTGCCTCTGGTGCTTTGGCAACAAAACCTTCATTACCAAGCTTGCCTGCCACCCGGGCCAACTCTTGCTGGGTTTTTTCCAGCTGCTTGGCAATGCGGCTCAGCTCGGCATCTTTATCAATTAAACCGGCCATCGGGATCAGTAAATCCATGCTACCGATTAACTGTGTCGCGCTGGTTGGCGCCGCTGCATCTGCTGAGAGTAGCGTGATCTGTTCCAGCTTAGCCAGGTTCATCAAAAAGCTCTCGTTTTCGCTTAAACGGCGCTGCTCTTCGCTGTTTACATTACGCAGTAGTATGCTTAGCGGTTTGCTGGGTGCAATGTTCATTTCACCACGCACGTTGCGAATAGCCGTAATCACGGCTTTTAGCCATTCCAGATCGTTAGTTGCCGTGGCATCAATCAGGCTGTAATCCACTTGCGGGTAGGCTTGCAGCATAATGCTGTCAGCGCTGATGTTGGCTAAAGGTTTTACCGATTGCCAGATGGTTTCGGTAATAAACGGCATAATCGGGTGCATTAAGCGCAGCAGGCTTTCTAGTACGGTTACCAGCGTATGGCGGGTAGCGCGTTGCTGGGCTTCATTACCCTTAAACAGTACTGGCTTGGTCAGTTCTAAGTACCAGTCACAGAACTGGTTCCAGGTAAATTCATACAAGGCGGTGGCGGCTAAATCAAAGCGGTAAGTATCAAAGTACTGCCGAACCTGTTTAACCGTTTGCTGGTACTGCGCCAGTATCCACTTATCAGCCAGTGACAGCTGCATATCGCCGCCATTAAAGCCGCAATCCTGTTCTTCAGTGTTCATCAGCACATAGCGGCTGGCGTTCCACAGTTTATTGCAGAAATTACGGTAGCCCTCTAAGCGCTTCATATCCCAGTTAATATCGCGGCCGGTAGATGCCAGTGCGGCTAAGGTAAAGCGCAGTGCATCGGTACCGCTGGCGGTTATACCATCGGGGAATTGCTTTTCGGTGGCTTTGGCTATTTTTTCTGCCAACTGTGGCTGCATCAGGTTACTGGTGCGCTTGGCCAGCAGATCCGGCAGGTTGATGCCGTCTATCATGTCCAGCGGGTCGATAACATTGCCCTTGGATTTAGACATTTTATCGCCGTTTTCATCACGGATCAGGCCGGTAACATAGACGGTTTTAAACGGTACCTGTGGCTTGCCATGCTCGTCTTTAACAAAATGCATGGTCATCATAATCATCCGCGCCACCCAGAAGAAAATAATGTCGAAGCCGGTAACTAAAACGTCGGTTGGGTGGAAGGTTTTTAAATCGTCGGTATTGTCCGGCCAGCCTAAAGTAGAAAACGTCCACAGCGCTGAGCTAAACCAGGTATCTAATACGTCGTTGTCCTGGCTTAGGGTAATATCTGCGGCTAAACCATGTTTGGCACGCACTTCAGCTTCGTCACGGCCAACATAGACTTTACCGTCTGCGTCGTACCAGGCAGGAATACGGTGGCCCCACCATAGCTGGCGCGAAATACACCAATCCTGAATGTCGCGCATCCAGCTGTAGTACATATTTTCGTATTGCTTGGGTACAAATTCGATCTGGCCGCTTTCAACCGCTTCGGTCGCGGTTTTTGCCAGTGGCGCAACCCGTACATACCATTGATCGGTTAACAGTGGCTCTATCACCACACCGCTGCGGTCGCCATAGGGTAGGGTGTTGTTGTGATCTTCTACTTTTTCCAGCAAGCCGGCTGCATCAAAGGCGGCAACAATGGCTTTGCGCGCAGCATAACGGTCCAGGCCCTGATACTCGGCCGGTATAGCTGCTGTAACGGCGGTGTTGGCTTCGCCATTCGGATGAAAGCACTCGCCTTCAGCGCGTATAGTGGCATCTGGCGTCATCACATTTATCATAGGCAATTGCTGGCGCTTACCGACTTCGTAGTCGTTGAAGTCGTGTGCCGGGGTAATTTTGACGCAACCGGTGCCTTTTTCCATATCGGCATGCTCGTCGGCCACAATTGGAATACGGCGGTTAACCAGCGGCAGCAGTATTTCTTTGCCAATTAGTGCCTGATAGCGCTCATCTTTCGGGTTAACTGCCACGCCGGTATCGCCCAGCATGGTTTCTGGCCGGGTGGTGGCCACAACCAGATAATTTTTACCATCGGCGGTTGCTGCGTTGTCAGCAAGCGGATAGCGCAAATGCCACATCTGGCCTTTTTGCTCTTTGTTTTCCACTTCTAAATCTGAGATTGCGGTGTGTAATTTCGGGTCCCAGTTTACCAGGCGCTTACCGCGGTAGATCAGGTCGTCTTCATACAGGCGTACAAACACTTCCTGTACGGCGTTAGACAGGCCCTCGTCCATGGTGAAACGTTCGCGTTGCCAATCTACCGAGTTGCCGAGGCGGCGCATTTGTGCACTGATATTACCGCCTGATTCGCCCTTCCATTGCCAGACTTTTTCGATAAAGGCATCACGGCCAAGTGCATGGCGGCCAGGTAGGCCTTCGGCAGCTAATTTACGCTCGACTACCATCTGGGTAGCAATACCAGCGTGGTCAGTACCGGCTTGCCACAAGGTGTTTTTGCCCTGCATGCGCTGGTAGCGGATTAAAGCATCCATAATGGTTTGCTGAAACGCGTGGCCCATATGCAAGCTGCCAGTGACGTTTGGTGGCGGGATCATAATGCAGTAGCTGCCAGCGCTGCTGTCGCCGCTGGGTTTAAAATAGCCTTTGCTGTCCCAGGCCTGATACATTGCCTGCTCTATTGCAGTTGGGTTAAAGGTTTTTTCCATGATAGTACCTGTAGCTCAGCGCGCATTAACGGTTTGCGGATTAATGCCCTGCTGACGATATTGCTTAAAACGTTCCCGCGCTTGCACCTTGTCGGCCTCAGCACTGGGAACAAATTCGATAACCTGTGAAAACCGGCTGATAAACGCCGGTACTTCGCTGGTCAGATTAATTAGCACCGTACGGTTTTGCCTCGGAGCTTGCCAGCCTATTTCTACCGGTGCGCCATACTTTGGCCCTTCACCGCTCAGGTTGTGTGGCACAAAGCGTTCGGCATCAAACTGCCATAGCAGTTCGTCGAACGCTTCAGCCTGTTGCTGGTCGGCAGTATAAACGAAAACCCGTTGCTTGGCGCGGTACAAGTCAGCGCATAAGCGGCAGGCTAAAGCAAAATGAGCTGGCACAGTGCTCAGCTCATTTTGTTGGCTATCATCGCTTAGATAGAAGCTAACTTGCATTAATTATCCTGTTGCTGGCCAACCCGGTTAATTAAAAACTGGGTTAACATGGGCACCGGCCGGCCGGTAGACCCTTTGTCTTTACCGCCACTGCGCCAGGCAGTACCGGCAATGTCCAGATGCGCCCAGTTATATTTGCGGGTAAAGCGTGACAAGAAACAGGCCGCGGTAATGGTGCCGGCGGCACGGCCACCCAGGTTGCTGAAATCAGCAAAAGGGCTTTCCAGCTGGTCCTGATAATCATCCCACAATGGCAAACGCCAGGCGCGATCGCCGCTTTGCTCAGAGGCATTGAGTATTTCGTGCGCCAGCGGGTTATGGTTGCTTAACAAGCCGGTAGCATGTTTACCCAGGGCAACAACGCAAGCGCCGGTTAACGTCGCTACGTCTATTACCAGCTCAGGGTCAAAGCGCTCTACATAAGTAAGGGCATCGCACAACACCAACCGGCCTTCGGCATCAGTGTTTAACACTTCAACCGTCTGGCCTGACATAGTGGTTAAAATATCGCCCGGCCGATAGGCGTTAGCATCCGGCATGTTTTCGGCAGCAGCCAGTACGCCAATAACGTTAATGGGCAGGTTTAAATGCACCAGCGCATGCAGGGTACCAAACACTGAAGCGGCGCCGCACATGTCGTATTTCATTTCATCCATGCCATCGCCTGGCTTTAAACTGATACCGCCAGAGTCGAAGGTCAGGCCTTTACCCACCAGCACTACCGGGGCACTGTCATTACCGGCACCGTTATAGCGCACGACAGCCATGCGCGGGCCATTAACTGAGCCACGGCCTACTGCCAGGTAAGAGTTCATCGCCAGTTTGGCCATCTCGTCCGGCCCCAGCACTTCAACGCTGATTTTGGCGCTGCTTTCGGCCAGTAACTGAGCTTGCTCAGCCAGATACTGTGGCGTGCAGATATTTGGCGGTAAGTTGCCAACGTCTTTACATTGTTTCACCCCGGCCGCAATGGCTAAACCATGTTCTACCGCTTTTTCGCCGATGGTTAGATCGCGACGGGTCGGCACATTAAACACAATTTTACGCAACGGGCGGCGGGTTTCATCTTTTTTGCTTTTTAAGCGATCAAACACATACAGGCTATCTTGCGTGGTTTCCACTGCATGACGCACTTTCCAGTAGGTGTCACGGCCTTTAACGTGCAGCTCGGATAAAAAGCATACCGCTTCCATTGATCCGGTTTCATTTAATGTGCTGATGGTTTTGGCAATGATTTGCCGGTATTGCCGCTCGTCCAGCTCACGTTCTTTACCACAGCCAACCAGCAGTACACGTTCGCTTAATACATTGGGTACATGGTGCAACAGCAACATCTGGCCGGGTTTACCTTCCAGATCACCACGGCGCAACAGGTTGCTAATGTAGCCTTCGCTGATTTTATCCAGTTGTTCTGCTACAGCGGAAAGACGACGTGGTTCGTACACACCGACAACAATGCATGCACTGCGTTGTTTTTCCGGACTTCCGCTTTTTACGCTGAACTCCATACTAACTCCTGATTCTAATAGACTGTGCTAACATAGCGGGCACATTATTGGCAGAATTCTACCGCGAAATTATAAAAAAGCTCGGTTTTCTCTGCTGTTTGGTCGATAATAATTGCTATAAATATCAAGTTTACTGAAAAATCGCCAGGGTTCCAGCAAAATGGAAGGTTTTTAGGGGGCGTGTTGATTATTTTTCGTTACCTGTTAGCTGAGGTGTTTAAGTCTCAGTTGGCGGTATTTATCATTCTGATGACCATTATTGTCAGTCAGCGCTTTGTCAAAATACTGGCTGATGCTTCAGAGGGCGAAGTGCCTGGTCAGTTGGTAATGAGCATAGTGGCACTGAAGTTGCCGCAATTGGCGGTTATTATTCTGCCGTTAAGTGCCTTTATTGGTATTCTTGTTGCCTATGGCAGAGTTTATGCCGACAGCGAAATGACGGTACTGCATGCCACGGGTGTAAGTGAGTGGTATGTCACGCGTATTACGCTGATATTATCGCTATTGCTGGCCGTTGCTGCGGGCAGCGTCACACTGTATTTAAGCCCCTGGGCCACAGAGCGTGAATATCAGGTGCTGGAAAAAGCCGATGCCAGTGCTGGTTTAATGTCGGTGGTGCCGGGGCGCTTTCAGCATACCTCGAATGAAAAAGCCGTTATTTTTGTGCATGACGTTGGCCGCGGCAGCGAAGCTGGCCGCCTTAATAAGGTGTTTGTAGCACAAACTACTGGCAGCGGCAGTGATGCTAATATGTCGGTGGTGTATGCGCAAGGCGGAATAGTGCGCGAAGATGCCAGCGGTGCGCAAAGCCTGCAACTGGATCTGGGCCGTCGCTATGCCGGCGATGTCAGCTCGCCGGCGTTTGAAATAACCGAGTTTGAGCAATACCAAATTCAAATTCGTGAGCAAGAGGTAGAGCAGCGCCGGCGTAAACTGGGCAGCGTGCCAACCAGCGAACTGATACTACTTGATAGTAACGAAGCGGTGGCTGAGTGGCATTGGCGTATTGCTATTCCGCTGTCTATTCCGCTGTTAACCCTGATTGCTGTGCCACTTAGCCGGGTGAACCCACGCCAGGGTAAGTTTGGCCGCCTGCTACCAGCCTTATTGTTGTACCTGGGCTATTACTCGCTGCTAATTATCGCCCGCTCAGCCTTAGAAGATGGCAAAATTCCAGCTCAGTTCGGTATGTGGTGGCTGCACGGTAGCGCCTTGTTAATGGGCACAGTGTTGATTATGCGCAACAGACGCAGTGCGAATCGTCTGCATGCCTGGCTGGCGGGCAGAGAATAACATGTTAAAAATTATTGACGTTTACATCGGCAAAACCATTTTAAGCACCTCAATGCTGACATTGAGTGTGCTGTTGGTGATTTCGGCCATGTTTAAGTTTATTGATCAGATGCGTTCAGTAGGCCGTGGCTACTACGATATGGTGCACGCTGCCTTGTTTACGCTTTACAGCGTACCGGGTGATTTAGTGACCTTTTTTCCGATGGCGGCGCTGATAGGCGGCCTGATCGGTCTGGGCATGCTGGCCAGTAGCAGCGAATTGGTGGTGATGCAGGCCGCAGGTTTATCACGGCTGAATATTATCAGTTCGGTAATGAAAACCTCACTGGTGATGATGTTGATAATGATGGCAGTGGCAGAGTGGGGTGCGCCGGTAAGTGATAAAGCAGCCAGGGAGCTGCGCACTAAAGCTATTTCCGATGGTAGCCTGTTTGCCGCCCAGCAAGGGGTGTGGGCCAAAGATGGTGACCGCTTTGTTAATATCCGCAAAGTAGATGATTTTGGTAACCTCAGTGATGTGGTTATTTATCAGTTCGATGAGCTGTTGCAATTGCAGTCGGTGCTTAGCGCCGGTGCGGCGGTTTACAGTGGTGATGCCTGGCAGCTACAGCAGGTTACCCAGCTTAACTTCACACCTGAACGTATTGGTAAACAGCAATGGCCGCAACTGCGTTGGGCCTCGTCATTAACGCCAGACAAACTCGGGGTTGTTACTATTAAACCGGAAATGCTGTCGCTACGCGGTTTAACCGATTATATTGATTATTTGCAACAAAATGCCCAGGACACCAGCCGCTACCAATTAGCGTTTTGGCGCAAAGCCTTACAGCCGGTAACCATTATTGCTATGTTGCTGATGGCACTGTCGTTTATTTTCGGCCCGCTGCGCAGCGTTACCATGGCGGCCCGGGTACTGATGGGTATTTTAACCGGCTTTGGTTTTTACATGGCCAATGAGGTATTTGGCCCGATGGCGCTGGTGTATCAGCTGCCCCCACTGGCTGGTGCTTTAGTACCCAGCCTGCTGTTTATTGGTTTATCTGCTTATTTTATGCGCAAAAAAGTCTAGTTATACATCGCGTAGGCTAACGCGGCTATTGCGCCGCTTTATGCAAATTAAGCTGCCGGCTTTGTTCTTTGGTTAACACTATCACCTGAGTGCCGCTTAGCTGGTCTTGCAGCGCCAGGCCTTTACCCCAGCGCAGCCACAGCCACAGGTTGCCAATGCCAAACAGTGCCGTTACTGCACGCAGCAAGGCTTGTTTAAAGCTTATCGTGGTGTTGTCCTGAGTAAGTAACAGCATACGCCAGGCGCGCATGCCCAGAGTTTGGCCGCCTTTGCACCAAAAATACAAATAAAACCAGAAAAAGCACAACACCGAATACAGTTGAAACCAAATTTTATGCCGGGTAACCACATCGGCATAGTCTGTGTAACCGGCCAGTGAAATTAGCCCCAGCTGGCTTAGCAAAGCAATAACAGCCATCGCCAATCCCATCGCCAGCATCCACAGCGCGGCTAAAATTAACCAATCGTACATTATCGCCGCCAAACGGCGCATTAAACCCGCGCGGGGTGCATCAGCAAACATAGTGTTATCCGCCAGTAAAAAAACCGCGCAAGTGTAGCATGCACTTTGCTTTTTTCGAAGCTGCTGTAATTTTGCGCAACTAAACCGCTGTGGCATAAATTCGCTTGCGCATCACAATTCGCGTCGTATAATGCAGGCGTTTACCTCAAAATATCCCTCAGTGCCTGGGTGGCGAAATCGGTAGACGCAGCGGATTCAAAATGCAAAGCGTCTTAGGGGTGGGGTAGACATAACTCGTTGAATAGTCTACGATTCAGCAGTTATTAAAAGTGCAGCGCCCTTGCAAAGTTTTGCAAAGGCCTGTAACTAGGTTAGTTACAAAAGAAAAAGTCCTCTCAATGCCTGGGTGGCGAAATTGGTAGACGCAGTGGATTCAAAATCCACCGTTGGCGACAACGTGCCGGTTCGAGTCCGGCCCTAGGCACCAATATACACATAGAAATCAGTATCTATTCAAGTGAATTAAAGATAACTTAAAATCATAAAGTTCTGAATTAATTGCTATTTCTTCACAATGTTCCCCAAACCACACGTCATTACTGTGCCTAGTCGTATTAGGTAAAAGCCCAAAGATTACTCCATCTGCGGCCAAAGACTTTGCAGGAACGGGTATAGGTGGTCGATTCGATGTTTTTATATAGAAACCTGCTTTAAATGCAGGTTGACTGGACCTAGCCCACAAAATGAAGCCATCCCGAGATACAACTAAAATGGATTTGCTTTCTGTGTACTCTAACCACTTCAATACTGCCGCAACAAGTGACACTCCATATCTGTTTGCGCAATGACTGATCATCTCAAAATCAGCTTTTACATTAGCGGATATTTGAACTCTGTAGTCGTCCAGCGGCATTAGGAGATTTGCAGCGAATACATTTGCTTCATGTTCCATCTGCCGATATTCAGAGTCCCAACGGACTAGATCTTGTTCGCCGCATTGAATTCCTTCTGGATGCTCTATTCTATGAATAAGGTAATGCCCGAACTCGTGCGCTAGGGTGAAATTCAGGCGTCCAGAAGAGACGATATCTTTATTATAAATGATACCCCATCCTTTCTTGGGAGCCGGAGCTTTAAACAAACCCGCTTCAAAGTTTGGTAATGACGCACCTTTTATCATTGAAATCGGGTCGTCAGGGTATAAGGTTCTAGATATCTCCTCCGCTGTTAACTTAACATCAACAGGAAATCGTGCTAAGCCAGGTACTGCGTTGAGAATGTTTGTGAGTTTGTATGCCCATCGTACTGGGCTAAGTTGTTTAGTCAGAGTCGTCATCCCATAACTCGGCTATAGAACGGATTTTAGCCTTTGTTTTATCATCCATCTGCTTATACTTCCTGTAAAACAGAGCATCGGCAGCATCTTCAATTGTTAGGCTACCATCGCCGTCTAGCAGGTACTCTAGAGTTACACCAAGTTGTTCGGCAATTTTCCCGAGCTTATCTGCTGATGGTCTTGGAGGTGTTTTATTCTCTAATTCCCAAATATAACTTTTACTGGACCCTGTTAACTCTGCAAGTTTCTCCAGAGTATATCCTTTAGATTTTCTTAAATCCTTAATTTTATCTGCCAGAGCTGTGCTCATTATGGCGTACCTCAATTCGTTCAAAAGTTCGGTATAGACTTACATTATAGGCTTGACTACAGGAAATATCCATGTTTTACTTGTTCGCAACTCTGAACTTTATTTGCTTTTATGGTGTTACTTTCACCGTTTTTCACTTCGAATTAGAGAAAACATGTGAGCAGAAGTTAGAGAAGCCCTTGTTAAGGTATGTTGAGACGGAGGTGCTTAATGGCACGCACACATGTAGATCATAAAGACTTAGTAAGGTTTGCACATGACAAAGTGAACCTTCCTAAAGAAAAAGCAGATGAATATCGTGCACAAGCACGACGGTTGGCTGAAAAGTTAGAAAGTTATATCGATGCACACCCTGATTTTTCAATCAAAAGGGTCATGCTGTCAGGTAGTTTGGCAAAAGGTACAGCACTTAGATCGCTTAACGATGTTGATATGGCTTGTTACATTTCTGGTGCCGATGCTCCTAGGGATATTAAAGCTCTGCTGGAGTTTGTCGCTGAGAAATTAAGGATAGCATTTCCCAATTTTTCGCCAGACCAAGTCAAGCCCCAGACATACAGTATAACTGTTTCCTTTCGAGGGTCAGGATTGGATGTTGATATTGTTCCTATCCTTTACTCTGGTGATAAGACTTGGAAAGGTAATTTGGTAAGTCAGGAAAATGGCTCATTTCTTGAAACAAGTATACCTATGCATCTTGAGTTTATCCGCAAAAGGAAAAGTGCAAATCATACCCATTTTTCTCAAGTTGTAAGGCTTGTTAAATTTTGGGCTCGAAAGGAAAAGCGTGAACGAAGTGATTTTAGATTCAAATCGTTTATGGTCGAACTAATACTTGCTCATCTTGTTGATCAAGGGTTAGACATTTCTGACTACCCTGAGGCATTGCAAAGTTTTTTCACTTATTTGGCATCAAGTGAGCTCAAAAACAAAATTGTCTTTGGTGACTATTACAGCCCAACCTTAGTTGGAAGTTTTTCTGAACCCTGTCAAATCATCGACCCTGTTAACGCATCAAATAATGTTGCAAATTTATATACAGCAAAGAACCTTGATGTTATTGCAGAAGCTGCTCTGGATGCCGGAGACGCAATTGATGCCGCCCTTGCAGCCACAACTAAAGAGAAAACTCTTTACTATTGGCAAAAAGTTTTCGGTTCAACTTTTGACGTATGAGGTGAAATATGACACTTAGTTTTACTCAATCCAGTACTCAGACCTTTACTTTGACGCATGCTAAACACTTAGCATCAAAGGTTGCAACCGATCTCAAACGTATACAGAGATTCTATCCGACAGGCCCTTCTGACGTGCAAATCGTCAATTTCGAACAAGAGCTAACTCTTTTGTTAAAAAATGGCTATTTAGATAGCGTTAAATATGGTTTCCAAAGAGATGGTGGGTGGATTGAACCGTCATTATTTTATTCTGCTTCAGACATAACTAGTGGCGTGATTGATGATGATCCGGGCAAAGTGCGACCGAATAAAGATGTTTCAGGTGCTACTTTCAAAAGTTATTTAACGTACACCGACAAATGGCATGCGCTTTCAGTGCAGCAGCAAGCAGAATTTGAAAGTCAATTATCTATAAAACGAGTCGGAGCACCTATTCCAAGCATCAATGGATACTTGGAACAGGACAGAAACTATAGTGCTGGTGGTTGCGCATTAAATAGATCTTCAGTAAGGGCATACCAATGACCGATATTAATGAATTGTTTGAAAGACGTTCTATATTTCCTGACATATCAGCGAAAGAACGCTTATCGCGTTTGGTTGGTATGGATGACAGAAAAATCCGCCTCACAAAGCTGCTCGGATTACTAGTAAATCCAAACGGTCTAAAGAACTGGCTTCAGAAAGTACATCCTGACGCTTCATTTCTAATCGATACAGTTCTTCGGCGGCCACCACTTATTGTTCTGGCAGGTGATGTTGGCTCGGGTAAATCTGAACTTGCGGAGACAATAGGCGATGCAGTTGCTCGGCAAGAGGATATCGAAATCACTCTACTGCCGATGAGTCTGAGTACTCGAGGACAGGGCCGTGTAGGTGAAATGACGCAGTTGGTGTCAGCGGCATTTGATAAAACAATTATTGAAGCGGAGAAATTGAAATCGCCAAATGGCGTTTCTCGAGGAGCCGTGATTCTATTAATTGATGAGGCAGATGCTCTTGCTCAATCGCGTGAAGCGACACAAATGCACCATGAAGACCGGGCGGGAGTAAATGCTTTTATTAGAGGAATAGACAGACTAGCGCAAGGGAAATTACCTGCTGCAGTTATAATGTGCACCAATAGGCTTAATGCCCTTGATCCCGCTATCCGGAGACGTGCTGCCGAGATTATAGAGTTTCAGCGACCTACATTGGAGCAACGAGCTGCTTTACTTAATGACCTTTTGAAACCTACTGGATTGTCTGTAAAGGATATTGCCGAATTGGCTAAGCTGACTGGTGCAACTGGTGATAGGAAATATGGCTTCACATTTTCGGATATATCTCAGCGATTAATTCCGTCGATTGTATTGGATGCGTACCCAAATAGTTCTATAAGCGCTCATCGAGCATTAGAGATAGCTGGCCAGACAATTCCAACGAAGCCATTTTTAGAGGACAGTCAATAAGTTCTTTTCCTTGTTGTTCTCTCTTACACCATTGATGTTTGGCTAAAAAGGTTTTATATGAATAAAGCAAAATCGCAAGCAGCTATCGACGGTAAGCTGTTTTTAAGAAATGCTTTTGCAGCGGAGCAAGAAGTTATCAAGCTGCAGTTGGAACTTGCTTCAAAAACCATTTCACATGACGGTGTGATGGGAGATGTTAACGAGCAGCATTTTATTAAACTATTACGCCGTTATTTGCCCAAGCGATATGAAGTAGATACCGGCATCATTATTGATAGCAATGGGAAAAGTAGTCATCAAATAGATGTCGTCATATTTGATAATCAATACACTCCAACGCTTTTAGATCAACAATCACACCGCTATATTCCGGCAGAAGCTGTTTACTGTATTTTGGAGATAAAGCCAGAAATAAATAAGTCATACCTTGACTATGCAGGAAATAAAGCAAAGTCTGTCAGGGATCTTGAAAGAACAACGATACCTATAATTCATGCAGGTGGGCAGTATCCAGCGAAGCCCCCCATTAACATAATTTCTGGAATTATTGCGCCAAGAGTCAGCTGGAAAAACGGTATTGATGATGGTTCTTTTTTAAGCAATTTTGTTGAACTACAAGGCCAGCGTAAATTAGATTTTGTGTTGGCATTATCTGATAAGTCTTTCGACGTTTTTGAAGGGGCTAATCATTTCGGCCCAGCAAAAAATTCGCTAGCTTACTTCATTTTTAGGTTGCTTCAGAAACTCCAGTCTCTTGGGACTGTTCCCGCAGTTGATTGGAATAAGTATGCAGAAGTTATGAGCGAGACAAGCTCTCAATGAATCTCACGAAGCGAAGAAAAACTAATCTGTTGCAAATCTTGAATGATGGTCGAGCGGGCTATTTGGAGTTTCTTCGGAACCTTACCCCCCAGTTTTCTACATTCCCAATGTTATTGACAAAACTCCTTTAGATATAGACTCTATCCAAGCGCTGCGAATCGAGTCTCAGACTTGTGTGCTCGCATGAAACAAATGGGGTTGAAATACCGACCGTAAATATTGGAGTTATTATGATCATCGATACCAGCAAAACTTCTGCTGCTCAACAGTCTATTCTCAATTCTGTTGAGAGAGCATTAAACGTCCCCCACAAATTCGTTTTGAACGAGCTTGTTCCCTCAAACCACAAAATCCTGAATGAAGGTAGTGCATCTTATCTGGGCTTGCAGATGAAATTGCATCACGCATTTACCACCTCGGCTTTTTCTAAGTTTGCCTTTGAACATGGATTAAAGGAAAGCATTAGCACTACAGGTGGTCAGGCTGATTTATCTCGTCAGGGAAACCCCGGCTATGACATTGAGATTGCAGGCCAGAAGTTTTCATTGAAAACAGAAGCAGCTAAAAACTCATCGTTTGATATGGTCCATATTTCAAAGTGGATGGAGTTAGGTAAGAACGCCAATTGGGGTAACAAAGAAAAGTTTGAAATTGAGAGAGAGCAAGTTCTAGTTGAACTTGCTGAAGAGTTTATTAGGCATTTGGGTGGATATGATCGAATTCTAGTTCTGCGCCATCTAAATGGGAAAAAAGTGAACTCCAGTTTTAGTCGCTATTATGAACTTGTAGAGATCCCCAAAGAGATTCTGCTTGAATGTCTTAATGGCCGATTTGAATTAAAAATGGATAGTAAGCAATTTCCTAAACCAGGCTACTGCTATGTAACCAATAAATATGGAAACCCGATATTTTCGCTGTATTTTGATGGCGGTGGTGAACGGAAGTTGCAGATTAAGCATTTAGACAAAAGCGTCTGTATTCATCACGCGTCTTGGGAATTCTAACTTCTCACCAATTCAACATTTTGTGGTAAGCCAGTTAACAAGGCACGAAATATTCGTGCCTTTATTTTAAGATGTGGGGTTAAAAACGCTCGACCAAAATTCGTTTCTTGGCTATCTCAATATACTCCTCGTTAAGTTCAATACCTAACCATTGTCTACCAAGTTGATTTGCCACCACTCCGACAGTTCCGGACCCGAAAAATGGATCTAGTATTACATCATTTCTCTTAGATCCTGCGAGCATGCAATATTGCACCAGTTCAGGCGGGAATACGGCAAAATGCGCGCCTTTAAAAGGTTTTGTATTGATAGACCAAACTGATCTAAGTCGTCTTGATTTGCCGTCTACAGAAGGCTCTTTGACAGCATCAACGTCATAGAAGTACTTTTCTTTTTTGGAAAACATAAAAACAAATTCATGAACGCGCGTTGGTCGATCACGAACTGATTCAGGTTGGCCATTTGGTTTATGCCATATTATATCTGTTCTCAAATACCAGCCGTCTTCTTGAAGCTTAAACGCCAGTTTCCAAGGAACTCCGATCAAGTCTTTAGGTTTTAAGCCCTCCGGTGTTGGCGGTCTGTAATCCATGCCACGAGCTTCATTTTTCTTATCTGATTGCCGCCAAGTTCTACCACCACTTGTAAAGCTATCTCCAATGTTTAACCAGAATGTACCATCATCGGTTAAAACGCGGCGCATTTCCCTGAAAACTTCGACAAGTTTGTTCAAAAAGTCATTAAGGTCTTGTTCGGCACCAATCTGATTATCAATGCCATAATCTCTAAGGCCCCAATATGGCGGTGAAGTGATACAACAGTTCACAGAATTGCTAGGTAATTCACGTAGCCTAGCAAGCGCATCTCCCGGAATAATTTTACCATTGCTACCAAATGAACTCGTCTGCTCGTCAGGAGCTGGTTGCTCTGCAAATAAATCTGTGAGTAATTGGGTCATAAGTATTTCTCAAATCAGATTAGGGCTTAAAATAAGCCCGAATTCTAATGTATGTAGATATGTACAATCATACAGTGATTACGAATTAAGTTCAGCTTTTCTGATAAACTCTATAAGCAATCCAAGCTCTTTAGTTGGTGACTTATCAAGCCAACAACACAATTCAAGAAACTCCAGAATATCGAGCCCCCGAATACCCTGCTCAATCTTGCCGAAGTAGCTATGAGGTAAACCGCTGATCGCTGCCATGTCACGCATAGTAAGACCTTTAACCTTTCGCTGCTCGCGCAGCCAATTACCAAGAGCAATACGTTTCGGGCTAGCTTTTAAGTGGGCTTCGCCCCTTTTTGGTTTGTACGCTTCCATCAGCTTACCTCCACCTCAAAAACCCCCATATCCAGCCAGTAGGTTAAAAAGTTCTCTTCCCATATCGGGTAGATTTCTCTGGCGACTTCAATAGGGTAGTAGCCGGTCATATCCTGAAAGGTGCCCGCGATGAATTCAAAATCGAGTGATTTCACCAGCTCCGCACAATCACCAATACCGGCATAGCAGAAGTCAGTGATGTAGCAGATGTCATAACGGCCACTGGTGCCGGTCAACAGTATTTCAACCGGGTGGTAGCCGCCATCTTCTGCACTGAATTTCGGGTCCCGAAAGTTTACGCAGACAAATTCTGCTAATGGCTCTCGGTGCGGTTCGATAACTTTAATCAGCTCTTCGATAAATCGCTTTGAAACAGGCAAAGCTAAGCCCTCGTATTGAATACGCATAGTGTTTACTCCGGAATTGATGGGATGCTTACTGAAAAATTTCTGGATGGGTTTCTTGTAAGCTGGTGTACTGGTTCAGACCGATGATGATGTGATCTAGTACTGTGATATCCAGTGTTTTTGCCGCATCTATGATGTGGCGGGTAATGCTGATATCTGCCCGGCTCGTGTCGGTCTTACCTGACGGATGGTTATGGATCAGCATCACCACTTTTAAATTTAGAATGACTGCGGTTCTCAGTACTTCAGCCGGTCGCACTGTGACGGCGTCAACACTGCCTGTAGCCACTACCTCAAAGCAGTTAATGTCATGCTGCTTGGTTAGGTTAACGACAATAAAGACTTCTTTCGTTTCATACTTCAGGTAGTCGAACAGTCGGGCTATGGCTGCAGGTTGATGCACTGGCATGCCGGTAATGTCGCAGTCGATCTCTTTGAAACGGTACTTCACATCTATTTCGCGTAAGGTTGGCATTCCTCACCTCCAAAACCTCTTAAACTTTGGCCGGCACACTGACCGGCCATATCGCATCACTTCTTATCCATGGTTTTGGCTTTAGGTTGTTTCGGGGGTTTTGCCGGTGACAATTGCAATATCTGCGCATCCAGCTCACCGCTTTCTACCGCCTTGATGATGGTGCTAATAACGGTAGGTAAATCCTCTTTCTTACCGACATCAATTGCCGCTTTGCCTTTTTCCAGCTCCAGCGTTTTCAGCCCGACTTTGATTTCAAAGTAGTAGTGGTCGTTGTCATCAAAGTACCAGGGGCGAACAGCTTTGCGTGTACGTACGGTTTTGCGCTCACCGGTATCGGGGTCTTTCACCTTTTTATCTTTATAGGCTTCATAAGCCTGACCATCTAACATAGCCTGCGCCATTGCTTGCTGTTCATCCAGCTTTTCAATCAGCTTTAAGCGTTTGCCTAAGATAGGTGGTTTGGGCTCAATTTTTGGGCGAGCGATAACCTTGAGCGAACTCAATATAGACATAGTGTGTTTTCCTTATGGTGTTGGCTTAGTGGCTATTGCACAAAGCCGATGGGGGTTTTAGGTTGCTTGCGGTTGTTTTCATCAGTCAGTACGGCAAGCGCTAACTGACGATGTTCGTGTGCTGCACTAAAGCGCAAACGACGGGTTAAAAGTGCAAAATCGCCGGGTGTTAATCTGCTAAGCGAACTAAGCTGCTCAGTCTCTGATGTTGATAGCGTTTGGACGCTCACAGTGCGCTTGTACAGCGTTAACACTTGCGGCGCAGTCAAGTAGTCACACTGCAGCTTGAAGTCAAAGCGGCGCAATATGGCGCTATCTAAAGCCGTTTCGAAATTAGTTGCAGCAAAGAGCGGATAGCTAAAGCACTCAAGCTGCGCCAGCAGTTCGTTCACCACTTGCCGCTCGTGGTGCATGTTTAGTCGCTCCCGACTGGTGAGCAGGCTGTCGACCTCATCAAGCAGTAACATTTGGTTGTTGCGGTGTGCTTGCTGAAATAGCCTGGCGATTTGTTTCTCCGAGCCACCGACATATCTGCTCAGTACATCTGAGCTTAATACCCGCTTTAACTCCCGCTTATGTTGCTCGGCTAAGTAATGCGCCAGCGCGGTTTTACCTGTACCCGGTGGGCCACTAATCAACACCCGTATAGGCGCGTTATTAGCAACGGCATGGTTAATCTGCTTTAACACAGATGCAGATTGCTTGATGTTCAGTAGCGACATATCAAACGCCAACTCTTCCTGATAGCGCATACTGTCATCCCATAACCCACAGGCGGTAAGGCTGTTTTCAATCACATCATCGATAACGCCTTGCGCCAAACTGCGCTTAACGCCCAGCGTTCGTGCCACATGGGAGGCATTGGCTAATAGCGCCGGTGTCAGGTTTGGGGTTTTACTTAGCCGCGCATGAAACTCACTGCTAACCCCTAAGCCTTTAAACTCCGCACGGCTCATTTTCTCCAGCACTTCATCTTTAGGTGCATGAACCGGCATCACCAATTTAAAGCGGCGAATAAAGCTGTTTTCTAGCTCACCAACGTAGTTGGTTATCCAAATCGTTGGCACCGCATTTTGTTCAAGCAGCCGATGCACGGACTCTTTGGAGTAATGCGTATCCGCGCTATAGAACAAGCTCTCGCATTCATCGACTAGTAACATCATGTCGCTGCCACCCATTAAGCTTTGCAGCATGGTGATGTACTGAATACGCTGGGTGTCAGAGCTTTTTGCGCCAAACTCGTTAGACAAAAACCCTTCGTCCATGCGCATGTTTCGGGCTTCATAAAGTGGTATCGACAGGCTTTGCGCCAGCACTTTGGCAAGGGCCGTTTTACCGCTACCGGCCTCACCATAAAGCAGAATATTCACGCCACGAATCTTTTGAATGATGGCCTCTGCCAGATACCCTTGCAGCAGTGCCACATCGACATAACTAAAATCATCTGTGGTTAAATCAATCGCTGAGCTTGGGCAGAGTACATGCTGCAATAGCTGCGCTTTACTCTCGATATCTTCACTGGTCAGCACATACAGCATACTGGCCGGCATTGTGATGTCCTGCAGCTCATTGAGGTAGCGGTCAACAATCAAAATGCCGTTTTGCTGCATGACAGACAAACCAACACTCACATCATTAGCGCTTAAGCCGGACACGTTACATAGCAGCGTCTCCAGCGCTTTTTCTTCAAAGTAACCGCCAACAAAATCCACCAGCTGATTAAGCCCCTGATTGATATTGATGAGCACCAAAAAGCCCAGGGCAGGACCAAAGGCTGCATCAACGCCAAACAAAGTGCAAAGTGTCGCTAAATTCCGCTCAACTCGGGCAGTAAGTTCAGGCGCGGTATCAGTAACGGCTAGATGTTTAAGTGCGATGTCGGTATTAAGCTCTAAGTTGCCTTCTACTGCATGGCCGGTGATGCGCTTTAAGATAGTGCGGTTAACATTGGTGATGTTGATATCAACATCAATCAGGCTAATTACCTGCCGAGCATAAAACGCGGCCAGATAATGACAGGGCACCGGCGTTCTGGGTGGGGCAATCATATTTACCTCCCGCTTTTGCCGTTACCACTGCCATAGCTAAGCGCTTTAGCCGCCTGCTGCATAAACTGCATATCGCGCTTATCGTAAATGGTCGTGGTAGTAATCGACGCATGACCGGCCATCTGCCTGACTGTGTTCAAATCAACATTCTGCTCAAGCAAGCGGGTAATAAAGGTGCGGCGTAAATCATGCGGTGAGGCATTCTCGACACCAATATGATGTAACTTGTCTTTGATTAGCCTATACACCAGCCAAACACTTAACGGCTTATCAAGGGTGACAGCGCCACTTATAAACATCGAGCAAAACAGGTATCCCGGCTGCTTTGAGCGCAGTATTAACCAGCGCTGTAGGTAGTTCAGGCACCAATCGGGCAGAAACACGGTGCGTGACTTATTGCCCTTACCGTGACGAACCAGCAGGGTCTGTTTGTTGATATCCACGTCTTTAAGCTGAAGTGCAACCAGCTCGCTGCGCCTAAGCCCTGTACCCAGCAGTACCGCGAATAGCGCAACATTACGAATGCCGGTCGGGGTAACAGAGCGTTCAAGCAGGGCAAAGAGAGCCTGAACCTGCTGTTTGGTCAGCGCTGTGCCGGGGTATTCGGCATGCTTTAGCTTACTTAAGCTACTGAGCTGATTAAGTTGCTCGCTATCGGCTAGCTTCATCATGACCGCGACTTTGACGATACTGCGAATAGCCACCTGTGCCCGGTTAATCGAACGTGCCGACCAGCCAGCATGCTGCAACATCGCCCGTATCTGCAACATGTCCTGATAGTTGATGTAATGAAACCGGTTAACATCATCTTCCGGCCAATCCATAATTCTAGCGATGCTACGAAGCTGTGATGCAATAGACGCTCTGCTGTTAGCCGATAGCCTGCTTAAATAAAGCGAATACGGCGAAGCTGTACTCATAAGAGCACCTCGTTAAGTAGTGATAATCAGAATGAAATAGGGTAAGAAAGGATGCACAAGAAAGAGCGCTACACTATGGTAGCGCTGGTCTGGGTGGAATGGCGAGTGGTATTTATGACACGGTTAATTGCAGACTTTTGAGATTCAAAATCGGCTTGGCTAAATCCTTTTCTGGTTCTGACAGCGGAAACCATTTTCCACTATAGTCGTCGGTTGTAAGCTTGGTTGTCAGCTCGACTAGAACATATTCTGCTTTAGAATCTAGAATTCGAAGCTCATCATTAATATTATCCTGCTCCTTCTTGGGCAACTTTTGCAATTGCTCTTTCCATTCTTTTCTTCCTTGTTGACTAGTTCTGTATGACACCTCTGTCACTGTCACATATTGGAAATGGTGAAGATCGAATAACGCGTGAAGAAGCTCATCCTTTGATAATGAAATCTGATCTTTAGCTAACTCATGTAAAATAGGTATAGCTTGCTCTGTGCCAATCGAGTCCATTACCGTATTTGAAAATCCGCTAAGATATATCTCTCCAAATTCACCAATGCTTTCTCTGTTTCTCACCCTTTTCCCTGTAAGATCAAGTAAAGCCGAATCATCTAATGGACGGATGTGCATGAATAACCAAATTCCAACTTTAATTGCTAATGGGCTAAGTTTAGGGTTGGTAATCAGATTGAAAATAAAGGTGTGTTCGTCTTCAGAGTAGCTTTTCTGCTTTGAGGGGATTTTATAAAAATCAATGGCTTCTAAAGGTGTAGATTTTGGGCCTGCAGGATTTAGCTTTAAACAACGCTTGGCGTGAAGTCGCATTGAATTTTTAGCTGTTAACACCACTCTGTTGTCTTCCGTTCCGTACTTTCTCTTCTTACCCATAGCGTGTCACCCTTAAGTTTCTGGCAAAAATTTTAATCTGTAGGTTTTGCCTCTATCTGTATGAAAAATATGGTTAAATCAGTTCCTTTTCTTGTGGGATTAAGTATGTGCTTCTTTCTTTTTGAGTAAAGCACAACAAAAATGAAATCAATAGTCCTTAGAAAAAATCTTATATATCAATATTTTAATCTGGTCTGATTTGTCAGCAATTTTTTGCCGAACTTAGCCAGATTCGCTTACCTTAGCAAAAATATACCTTATCCCCCGTCAAGAGCGAAATGGTTCGTCTTAAGACATTATTTAGCTATCTAGTCGGAGAGATATATGAGCAAAAACATTGCAGCAAAAAATTGTGCGGAAACACAGACATTGGGTGAACAGTTGCCGCCTCCTGAGGAACGTACTTCTGGTGCAAGTGAAGAGGCTATTATTGCTATCGTTGGTTTACCTTTTGCCCCGGAAAATCTTGATATTACCCTTAACCGCTCCAATCTGGAGTCTGCATCAAAAAAAGAGTTTGCTATGGCATCTCTTGAACAGCGAGTGGGTTTTTCAATTTCGGCTGCTGATGACCTTACTAAAGGTTCGTTTTTCTTCGCCTCAAGCACAGCGAAACTTGATGAAACCAATTTACAGCGCTTTCGGCAACTTCATGCAAAGGCGCATTTTTTTGTTGAAAGTGATGACTCAATTAAAGCTGTGTATCTGATTGAGGGTAATCGTGAAGAATGGCGACAGCTAAAGGAGGCGCGGGAATCAACGGATAAATTGGATTTCAAATTTAGCAAATCATTCAAGATTAATGCTGGCTGTTATAGCATTAATCGACTAGAGCCTGCTGTTAACATGTATACATTTGCCTCAGATTTTGGTGTCGATGAGGCGATCAAACCTAAAAAGTTCAAGCCAAAAATGATAGAGCTTATTCCTCTCAGTGAGAAACTAATGCCGTCTTTGCTCTATCACTTCTCAATGGTCCAAAGGATCGGTGCCCTTGAAACATATGACTATGTTTTTGCTACCACAATGTCATTTATTGGTGCGATGGTTGCCAAGGTACTTGTCGTTTCTTCAGACAATTCGAGTCGCTTAGCGCCAATTATGTGGAGTCTCTCAATTGGTAAGCCGGGGACAGGTAAAACGCCTACCCAAAATGAAGTGTTTAACCTTTTTGAACGTTTTAAACTTTCGCAAGAGACTGTTGAAGCCAAAAATTTTTTCAATGAGTTAAAACGGATGGCTGATAAAGCCATCATCCTGGAGATGAACACAGAGATTAAGCAAGCTGTTAAAACCCAAAGCGCACTTAACATCGATGCTTTAGCAGCCATGCGACAGAACGTAGAAATATTGTCTAGTGATGCTCAATCTAAGAAGCATATTGGTCGAGTCCTTGTTGTGACGGATACAACCTCAGCAGGTTTAATTGACCTTCTTACTGGAGACTTATTTTCTGTCATCCTGCACTCTGATGAGCTAGGTAGTACGCTTAAACTACTCAGTAATCCAAGTAATGCCACTCTACGTGGGCAATTGATGCAGTCTGAATCAGGAAACGCGGAGATTAAAAAGGCTCGGGCGTATGGCTACTCATCTGTTGAAAGCGCAGCTGTAGCCATGATTGCGAATGTTCAACCTGACGTATTGCTAGCAGAAGTAAAAAGCTTATTTAATAGCAATGATGGGTTGATAAATCGCTTTCAAATTGCGGTATATAACGCGACTTCTCGCAGTAGCTACAAGCCTAATCCCGCCTTTGATGCTGATAAACAAATGCTAAAATTTTTAGTTGCGCTTAAAAAGTATCTGGTTGGCTTGTTTGAGCCTGATGAAAAGATCGTATTTAACCTATCGAAAGAAGCATCGGCGTACTACAGCCGTTTTGTAAATGCTTTAAATAAGCATATTGAGGAGAGCGCGAACTTTCCAATTTATGCTGCTCACGTGTCTAAATATTCGGGAACAATTCTTAAGGTTAGTCTGGTTTATCAGTTGATTATTAACTATGAATCAGGGCGTCTCAACAATGATTCTGATAAGGTTGTTGGTCTTAAAGCTCTTAAACAAGCTCAGTGCACCATCACTTATCTGCGTTCACACGCAAAAAAGGCCTTCAAAGAAAACAGTGACATCCTTCACAAAGAAGCCGAATCACTGTTGTTTAAGTTGCTTGAGCTTCCACAGGATAAACAATTCACCGCTAGCAATATTGCCCAGCGGAACTGGCGTGGGATTAATCGCGATACTGACAAGGTTGAGAAGCTTTTAGAATACCTTTTGTCGTTCGGTTTGGTAACTCGCCAGGTTGATTATAAGAAGACTCTCTGGAAAGTTCGTCCAACAACTAAATACATGTTCAAGCATTAATCTGATGTTAACGAACACTAATCACACTAACTGCTTTTCGTAGTGTGATTAGTGTGCAACCAGACTAATAGAACTTAACCTTATTCGAATTGCTGAACATTTGAGGTAGTTAAAATTGCAGACTAATAGCAGTAAGCAAAAAGCCGAACAAAATCTCTATAATACAACAGAGGTTTCTGATTCTATTCCTAGACACATTAAGCTGTTACTTACCCAATCCAGTAATGACTATCTGGAGAATATGGCCTATTACTCAGCATCTACTAATAAGCTAAATAGCATAGATTGGTATATGCAAACGATTAGCAATACTAATAGTGAGCTTATGGTTAAAACGGAGACCAAAAATTGGTTTAGCCATAAGCCAGATTCCTATGCAGTTAGTCAGTTCAAGTTATCCAGACTACACAGCTTTCTGACGTTATTTTTCAGTAACCCATTGGCATTTGGTTCAACACCAATAGTAGATATGCTGTATCTAACCATAGATGTTAATGAGGATGAGTTAAAAGCATTAAAGACCCGTCATCTAAAGCAGTTGCCCGAATGTTTAAAGCTAATAAAACAAGGGAAGGCTGAAGTTCTTGCTAACTACCAAGATGTGTATCAACGCTTTGCGATTTTAAGTTTTGGTCGCGACGACAAGATATTGCTACTTTGGGGTTTGCATCCTGAAGTAGCAGCAAAAAGGAGTGAGCAAAACCTTCTCAAAGTCACTATCAACCCGGCACGTCACACGGAAACTGAGCTGCAAACATTCTTTTCCTGGTTAAAAAATGTGCTTGGTAAACAAGCAAAGAGTAAATTACTCAATGCCAATGTGACTCGGCTTGATATTGCACTTGATATTGTCGGTTTGCATTTGCCTGAGCTGTTAATAGATCAAACTGGATGCACAGAGTACGACTATATCCTGAATGAGGGCGCGGACGAAGAAGTTGTTGGTACGCAGCGAGTCGGTAGCCCTGAAACGAGTCATCTGAGAGCCTACAATAAATTGCAAAAATTAATTGATGCTGGGCCGTGGGATATTCCTCTGTTGTCGTTCAGAAAGGTGCCATTTCAACCAATTCAAATTACTCGTTTAGAAAGAGTGCGTAAGCCCCATGATTCAGGTGGATTGAAGTTAATTAGTCTAGCTTATGGATCGCAATACTTTCTAAAGGGAACAAAAGTTTATTGTCCACGTCTGTTACTTAAGCTAACTGAAGTGCAACAGAAACTTGTCAGAAAACATGGTTTTATGTACTGGTATACAAATCACAATGGTGCAAGTGTGATTAGTGTGCAAGAACTACAAGCTCATGAAATCCGAATCAATCATAGTTTGCTAGAGTTGGCGCAGGTACAAGCGTTAAAACATCTGAAAAAGCTGATTCTTGGATAGCTTGGCGGCTAATCTTTGTTAATTAATAAAGGAGTTACGATTGAAATTAAGTGCTTGGTTTATTTATCTTTATTTCCATCAGGTCATAGGGTGTGTGCGGCTTCAGCATTGGTTGGAATTCGCTCGTGCCAGTGATGTTTTCATCCCGCCAGCGATTTACCAATGCCATAACTAGCGGTAGTTAGAGTTGTGATGCCTTGCTATGAGTATGCATCAGCTTAGTGGGGCGGCAGGGTAATCACAGAGCAAGATAGCGCGGTTTCGCCGGTATCTTTGTTAATCCATTCCCGACACAGGCCACCAAGTAATATCGCACCATCTTTAGCAACGAAATCATGGTCATAAAGTGGCTTACTGACTGCGCTCATAATCTGTTGTAAGTTGTAAGAAATCAATACGGTGTTTTATACATTAAATTTACAAAAATAGATGGGTTCGTGTTTAAATAAAGATCTTTCAGCTGTATAAGCATTAGGGCAAGGAGTATAGAAAGTGCCTAAATATGAAGTGGCTTACTATTACAACGAGCATGACGAGTGGGAACCTGTCTCATATCGAGAGCTTTTCAGCGATGAACGCAGAGCTGAACTGAGAGAAAAAGACCTTAGGGATAGGACTGACGGCAATTATCAACTAGGAATAAGAAATCATCCTAGAACACCACATTTCTTTGAGAAAAAACCTGTTCGCCATGATATTGATCCAGGTTCTACTGAAAGTGAAGCTCATAAAGAACGACAAAACATGATCTGTAACTTTCTGAATAAGTACGAAAGACATGATTTTGGCTACTTCGAAACCCCTTGGGCTGATGAGAAAGGTTACGAGAACCTACTGAGAATCAAAAACTATCAGTGGGCAAAAGAAGTTAAGTTTGGTCTAGTTTATGGAAAGTTTGTTCTATTCGATATTTTGGGTAGGCATTCAAGTGAAATTTCTCTAACCGATAAAAATCCATTAATTGCCATTGAGATTGTAGATACACATTTTCACTCTAAACAAGCTTTTAAAGTATTACTGGAGTCTACAAAAAACATCCCATTACTTGTCGGCTACATGTTTTTACCTGAAATGCCTAGGTTAAACTCGGTTAAAAAGCCAGATAGGTCCAATAGGTATTGTAAAAACAGAATCCATTGCTACATATCTGATGGTTCATTTTGGTTCAGGAACGAACGGATCGAAGACTTATATAATGTCTCCCCAAGTGAACCGGAAATTTACTACAACCTCGTTCGAGAACAACTGTATGAACAAGGTTTTATGCGTAGACAAAACCAGACGTTCCAGTTGTAGTGACAGTGAAATTTCTTTAACTTAGGTTAATTGATAAGATTTAGTAAATGTTCGTTTGGTATTCACTCATGGATGAAGTCTTAATACCTTATGCAAAGCTAATTGACGATGGTCGGCTGGTCACGATTGATGAAGTAGAGTCGGGATTAGCCTGTAACTGTCTCTGCGATGGCTGCGGAGCTCCGATGGTGGCGCGTAAGGGGCAGGAGAAGGTGCATCATTTTGGGCATGCGCCAAGGTCTGCAAATGAGGATAAACCCTGCACATTTAACTTCAAGCGAGGTTGTTTCTGGCTGATCAGACAAATATTGGAAGAGTCAGTTGGTAGCGAAATCGCGTTGCCCGATTACGACTTACCACTTAGTAATATACTTGCCCGGCATGAGAAACAGTATCAAGTTACCAAGGCATCTAATCCTGTTTACCAGCAGGTTCTCTCATTTGAGTTATCGTCAAATAATGAGTCTGCGGTTGCTGTCTTAGCGATTGGTGAACACCGTTTACAGCTAACATTCGGCTTTCCCAAATTGTTTAAAAAGGCTGCCAAAACAGGCGATGGCTGTGCAGAACTGTTTGTAAGTCTGGCTAATGTTTATGACGCCTATACCAAAGAGAAAAAGCCTTTTATCCAGGTAATCAAAGCGCATATCTTCTCGAATCAATACAAGGAATGGGTATTTCACCCGCGACAAACAAAGTTTGAGTCACAGTTTGTTGCAGTATGTGACGACATTATCGCTGAAATGAAGCGGCAAGCACCGTTACAATTTAAGCCTGTTAACAATAAGCCAGTCCCCAAGCCGGTATTTCCAGAGCGGCAGTATGTTGTTAAACCTAGAACAGAGCCAATCAGCGCCGAAGCGCAGGATGTTATTAAATACAATCAGCGGTTAGATGAGATGGTTAACGCGGCTGATGCGCTGTATACCGTTCTAAAGCAGTCCAAAGCCAAGCATTGTGACAAGTGCCAGTTCTTGTATATGGTCACGAATACCAAGTGTCCTACTTGTGGCGATTACACATCAATCACCATTCAGCTTGACAGACATTACATGCACAACTTAGCACAGAAATACCAGGCGGTCGGTTATGTTGAGTTGTCGTTGAAGAATCATCCATAAGGATAATAAAAAATGCATGAAGAAAGAAAAACAGTCTCTTTTGAAGATATTGAGCGTCGCTTTATCAGCAGTCATCAGAAGCCATATTATGACTGGCTGCGCAATGTTGTAACGCTGGCGCTCGCTGCACTGACCAGCTTAGTCGCCCTTCAGGGGCATTACGTACCGCAAAAACCCTCATGGGTGCTATTGTTGGCTTTAGGATGGGTATCGCTAGCGTTGACTATCTTATTCGGGTTATTTGCATTAAAAGCTGAATACAGGACTCCTTTGGATGCTGTCCTAAGACTAAGAAGGATGAGGGCATCGTATGGTGATGATGTCACCGCAACAAAGCTAAATAGAAATCTCACTTACAAATCGAACTTCAGTCATAAATGGTCGGTTGTTGCCATGGTAATTTGTTTTTCTACAGCTCTTATATCAATTTGTCTTTTTGCCATAGTAAATCTGCCATGGGGCTATTGACGCAAGCATTTATCGACTTGTAGCTGTTTCTAGCGGTATCAGTTTCTGATTCCTCTGGTTGACTGACTCTTATCAATTAGTGTACCCAAGCAGGTTAGTGCCTCCCTATAAGAGCTATAAGTTTCGCCAACTTGATACCACTGATTACACAAATAGCCAGGTAGAAATAGAAGTATTGCCTGTTTATTGCTGGCCGGTTTGAGTTTTGCCAGAGACGGCAAATCATGGCCAACACCATTCCATTGCTGCAGAAGTTGCACCGCCTGTTGCTCAGTGACACGCTGATTATCCATAACCAAACCTTAAAAGTGAATTATTGGTTAAAAATAAATTTACAAATGATTGATGTCAAATGGTGTCGCCAGTAGAATGAGGCCCATTGCGTAAACTCACAAATGGAGAGAACTTCAGGATGAAATCCAACGCACCAATCCAATATGTGGAGTACCCCAAGCCAGAAAGGCCATCTAATCCGACACCACTTGAAATGATCATTTATAACTACGAGTTAAAGGCGAGAGATTTTCATAATGCCAGGAACAAGGGAGCACCTGCCAACGAATCAGTTGTAGCTAAAAAAGCTAGAATTGATAAGTGCAATAGAGATTGGCAGCATCTCAAAGTTGAAAGACGTAAAATTGCAGCCCATTTCAAATTACAGACTCAGCTTACTCAATATCGTGAATCGTGCAAGCAGCGATCAGCTTTTGAGCTACTCGCTGAAAAACATCACCCCACTAAAACACTGGCCAAAAATCTTGCCGCCGTAGGAGAGATAAAGCCAACCTCATTTCATGAGGCGCATCACATCATTCCAGGAAAGGGCAGATTCATGCAAGCCGATATGGAATTATGCCGTCTAAACCTACATGGCTTCGGTTATGGTATTAACGATCCAATAAATGGATTGTGGTTGCGCAACTTTGAGCCAAACAGGCAAGATGATTGGGCAACGCCTAAGTCGCCTACCCACAGGCCATTGCACAATGAGAATTACGAGGATTGGATTTCAGATCAATTTATTAACGACAATCTTCCTGAAGAGATTTTTATTAATCGTTTAAGAACAGTAAAACTTAAACTTAAAACTGGCGAACATCCCAGCTATATCACGCAGAGAGGGACTAGTAAAACAGGGAGTACGGCATGATTTATCGTTTGAAGCGACAAGAAAATACCCATGAACTTGTTCAGCTTAGAATAATTGAGTTGGCAAAACTGCTTAATGACACCGATTTACGTTTCACTAAGCGTATTTTTAACAGTTGCATGCCGATATCAGAACGATGGGTAAAGCCAAGTTGCTCAGCACACCCATCCTTTAAGGATGTAGCAGCACCAGATATTACTTTTTGGAGTAATTTTTTGGTACTCAACCAAAGAGCCTTTGAGGTACTTGCACCTCATATTAAAAACGATGGAGAGTTTTTGCCGATTGACGTCGAAGGTCATTCAGTAATCTTGTTTAACTGCACACAGTCAGTCGCTGAAGTTCCTGAACTAAGCTTGATTAAATACGAAGACGGCTTTCCGAACGGTTTAAAAAGTTTGGTGTTTGATGAAGATGACGTTGCTGGTAAATCCATATTCAAGTCGGCTCTAGAAGGCTACCACGCACTTTTTATAACGGATGTTTTTAAGAATATTTGCGAAGAAAGTGCTCTGACTGGCGTATGGTTCGACAAGGACTTATTAAATATATTCAGTTGTCAGGTAACAGCTTAAATGAGACATGATTGGGGGATGCTCCTCAGTCACTATTTCGTTCATCAGCAACCAAAAGTTCGGTGCGAAACAGGTTAAGAGATATAAAACATGTGCTCACTTATGGTGGTTGTCCATCGCAGATTTTAGAAAAGAAAGATGCTCAGTGGGCAGGTGAATAAAATGGTTTATCAGTTAAAGCACGATCCCAAGAGTTATAAAGCTTTACAGCTTGACGTTATGACAATTGCGGAGCAATTAGATGACTTCAGCTTGATAACGACATTAATGAACGCACCGCTAACTGGTGAGTCGTTAGCAAGTAAATGGAAATGTGTAGAAACATCACTGCAAAGTTTGTCGAAAAGTGGAGCCAAAACACCGGATATCTCTCTGTGGGATAGCCAGGGCTTATATCTATCTAGCAAAGCCTACGACGCCTTAAGTAACGTACTAAAAAATGACGGAGAGTTCCTTTCGATTAAGGTAGACGGTGAACCTGCATACCTCTTCAACTGTCAGGTATTTGGACAAGAGGATATTTCACTAACAGAACGAAAATATTTAGATGGTCAGCCTGCTGGTGTTGTATCACTAGTCTTTGATGAAGCTGATTTAGCAAATAACGGTCGATACTTATTTAGATCGAAGATGCAGGGTTGTACGATTCTGTATGCAACGGAGCGCTTCAAGCTGTTAATTGAAAAACATAATTTGTCCGGCATTAATCTAGACAGCCAGTTGCTTAATATATTCGTTTAAGGTGAGAACCTTTATATAAGTATGAGAATTTATTGCGTCAAACCAGAGATTAATTCCTACGAGGTGCCGGATTTAGATCTGATGGAAGTAGCCAAGTTGATTGGTGATACAGAATTAAAATTGGTTCGCCGGTTTGTCAGATTACACGAGAGCATTAAAGAACGTTGGGTACAGCCAGTATGTCCTTTAAGCGAACCTTTTCAAAACGGAACACCACTACCTGATGTATCGTTTTGGGGCGGTTTCTTACTGCTAAACGGTAAAGCGAAAGAGAGCCTGCTTCCTTTAATTGCTAAAGACGGTGAGTTATTGCCGCTGATAATTGATGGTGTCCATTATGACTTTTTTAACTGTATGTCAGCAGGTAAAGAGCAGACAGCGTTGTGCTTAAAAAAATACATGGACGGGTTTGAGTGCGGATTAGAAACACTTGTTTTTGATGAGGGTAGCCTGCAGGGCTTAAACATTTTTAAATCTGAGCTCGAAGGCTATAAAGCGCTATTCGTATCTGAAGCATTTAAGAAATGCTGTGAAAAACACCACCTCACTGGCGTAAGGTTTGACGAAGATTTGTTAAACATATTTTGATGTAAGACCAATAACAGTTCCGTAGCGTATTTAAACTGCCCGAGGCACTAACCTTGGGCAGCACGGTAAATGATTAGCAACCCAGCTCAGTTTTCAAGCCACCAACCTGGCCTTCGACCGCTGGTTCTTTATATGACGGTAGCGTTGGCATGATATTTAAGCCGACACGGGACTCAACCTGATTAATAGTCACTTCACGTGGACAAAAACCCGCAGAGCGGCTTAAGTTTTGCTCCATGATAAATGCCGATGCTTCTACCCAGCCTGCATTATCAGTAATGACAACTTTAAAGTAACCTGATGGTATAGTGTGGCTTTCATCTGCGCCCGGCAATGTACCGAAGTACCACTCATATAACGGCCCTGTTATGACGTAAATATCCTGACCATTACGGGCTAGGTTTCTTACAGCGGTTTCTAGTTTAACCCATGCCCCTTGGTTTAGATTGGCTGACTGCGGTGTGATGTTAGATAAGTAATTCGTCATTGCCCAATGCGCTGTATTGCTAAAAGCAGCCAGCGGCACTTGATGGCCTCGGTCAGTACCAAGCACCGCGGCAGCATCAGTATAATCAGCTGGTTCAAGGGTATAGGCAGAACTGATACTTGGGTCAGCCTTCCATGTCCGGGTACGGCTTGGGCCATCAATAGTATTCTTAGTCACTTTATAAGCCACCCAATTCGCAAACTTAGTACTGCTGTTGTTATGCAGGGTGTAGATAGGACGCTCAATTGTTTGGCCTGATTTACCGGTAGGGCAGCCATAAACACAGTTTGCAGCGAACGCTTGAGATGCTGACAGAAATGCCAGTACTGCTAACACGAAGGTAGTTTTGATTTTCATTTTGATGCCTTTCTCTGGTTAACCAGAAAGCATCATGCGCAGAATTTGTTACTTAGTGATGACTAAAGTTTGTACAGAATTATAAGATGTAGTGTTACTTGTCTGTCCCATCAGAATCAGACACATCATTGTCAGGCAGTAAATCTTTTGCATTACATTCAAGGGCTGTTGAAATTTTCAATAACGCTTCAATACTTACATTCACCTGGCCGCGTTCTATGCGACTGATGTAGCTCAAATCGATACCGGCAGCATGACACAGCTCCAGCTGCGTTAGTTTCTGCTGAATGCGTCTGTTCTTTACGTTTAGCCCTAAGGCGCTTAAAAACTGCTTACTCATCAAAAGCCTCGTAAATTTAGGCGACTATGATGATTTGCCCTCTAGTGGTCTATAGTTTATATTCCTAGGCATATAGTCCTATATAATGAGTAAGCACATGGAGCGATATAAGTTAATCTTTGACGGACAGATTAAAGAGGGGAAAGACAAGCAACTCATTGGCTCATTTCTATGTAAATTCTTAAAGATATCAGAGAGTAACAAAGATAAGCTGTTCTCAGGCCGGACGTATTCGCTACGAAATAATCTAAATCAGCAACAAGCGAACGAGCTTCATGCAAAGCTTGAACAAGCCGGAATATTAACAAAAGTCATTCGAGAAAAATCACTGCAAGAAGATGTGACCTATCAAGAGACAGTCGTTAACTCAGTAACCAGCGCTAAGAACCTGGCAAATGATGATTACAGAGTAACGGTCAGTAATAAAGTTATGTGCAAACACTGCGGCTCTTTACTTCACGGTGGGCCAGCCAGCACTCAGCTTGTTGATAGTGCCGCAGAGCCTACTCAGCCATCATTGGCATTACCAAAAATGGCCGGGTCTCAAAGCGGCGATACAGTGACAGTAGTGGATTTGGAAACGTTGGATGTGAGCCCTTGGTGGAAGGAGCGATTTAAGATTTTACAAGCTAGCGGTGCAGCAGAGTTAGGGTTCAAAGACTACTTCGTACATGGTATGACAAAGCTGCCCAAAGCGGATTCAAAAAAGCTAACGTTTCAGTGGTTCTCGATATTAGCCGGTTTACTAATTGGCCCTTTGTTGTATCTGTTCAAAGGTATGTTCAAGAAAGGCTTTTTCTTAACGCTCGTAAGTTCGATTATCATTTTTGCTGTTGCCTTTTGTGTCGAGATTATGGGATATGAATATAAGCCCTTCTTTAGCAATTTGATTGCAATGGTGATAGTTGCTCAATTCTATGTCTACGACTATTTCCGATACAAAATCCTAAACGAAACTTTTTGGCCTGGACTACCGAAATGGATGGGAAGTTCTGTGACCATCACGTTGGCATGGCTGGCATTCTTCGGATTCATTTATTCAATATTAGCGGTTATCTAAGAATGCTTATCGGCACGCGTGGACTGAAGTCAAAATTGAGAATGCCAACTGGCTATCAAAATTAATGCTTTTATTAACTGGAGTAATGTATGGGAAAGCTAGCTTGTTTGTTGTTGTCAGTATCGCTGCTAACTGGCTGTTTTGGTTCAGTGCCAAAATGCTCGAGTGATGCGTCAAAAGAAATATTATTAAATTTGCTAATTAGGGACTCGCTTAAAGCGAGCCATGAAGTACTAAGTGATAGAGATTTAAATAAGTACATACAAGTAATTAATGTTAGAACTACTGACTACGATAAAGAATTCAAGCGATACACGTGTGAAGCCACTATCAGGTTTGAAGACCAATTGGACTATCCAATTTACTATGAATCGGTCATAGATGAAGAAAGTGGTGAACATATGGTTTACACTAATCGTCTAAACATACAGCAGGCATTCGGCTTAACTCATGTTGTGAATGGCATCATTCTGAAAGTGAATCAGGGAAAGAGTGAATAGGAGCGGTTACGGTTCATTACAGCAAGCTAGCCCATCACCTTAAAGTCAGGCAACATTTGACATGAAATCTGCTATTCTACAAAACAACTTTAAGCAGGAAGTTCAGCTAGGCTTATCGCAAGGTAGGCGAGCAATTTTAGTCCCCGGCACTCTTCGCTGGGGCTTTTTCTTTTTACAAGTGATGATTATTAAAAAACACCTGAAACAGGCCTCGGGAAATACGCAGCTATTCGCTTGAACTCACATTACTAAGCATCAGCGTTCTGTATGCTCTTTCAGCTTATCTGTGTTGCATAAGTGTAAATTTTAGCTAAAGTGGTGACAGCTGTATCAGAATTCACTATGTTAGTGACAAGGCATGCACTTTGTCTCTGATATAGCAAAAAATATGCACTTTAATCTATATTAAAGTGCAAAACTGAATTCTTCAGTTAATAACTCTCAACACTACGGGGAAGTAACATTTATGGCGCATGAAGTATCGATTAACTTGCACACGAAGTTGGTTCAACACAAAGACATCGAGATCGAGGTCAAAAAAGACAATTCAAGGTTAGGCAACTTATTAATCAGTAAAGGTAATATCGAGTGGCTTCCAGCTGGTAACAGCGTTAATAAATATCGCTTGAGTTGGGCTAAGTTTGCTGAATTTATGGAAGAGCATGGAAAAAATATTAGAATTGAATAAATTGCGCATTTCTAATTCAGTCCCCGTACACACCCACAGACAATTCGGAGACTGATTTTCGGTAGATCGTAATCTGGTTGTTTAACATCAGCTTTAATGTAGTGATTCTTGTTAATCATAGCCTGGTGCTATCGACAGGTTTTCAACACCATAAAGAGTGGGAGTGTTTTCTAACCACAAATGAAATTCTGAACCTTGCAATTTGTGGTTCGGAGAGCAGTCGATATTCCAGTGTCTCAACACGTACCCAGCAAGAGCTGCTCGAACCATAATTTTTAGTGCTCCATCTGTCATGCCATATTCAGTTTCTATAGTTTCAGGATATTCAAGATTTGGATGAGGAACTATGTTCATTTCGACGATACGGTTCCATTGTATGTCATTTTCTTTTGTCTCGACCTTTGTAATTTCTCCATCCAGTAGCTCTAAATTCGTAATGCGGTTGATAACAAAATCAGTAAATCGATTACGCATACGGTCGTAAGCGCGTACATGCCATCGAAGACCATTATCAATAAGTGCAAAAGGAACAATCACGCGTTGACTCAAGCCACTCGATAATGAGCGATAGCCTATATCTAAGGCTTTATTCTGGTGAATAGCTTTGGTTATACCGGCAAGAATTTCTAAATTTGGGAAATTTAGTTTCGTTGGAGATTCTGATAACACTAAAGAGTTACTAACTGCGACATGATCATCCCCTAGTCCATAACACAATGCGGACAGTGCCTGAGCACTTTTGTAATGAAAGAGCGGTTTAAACTGCTCTGTGCTGATATATGTTTTAGCTCTGGTATCGTAGGAAAGGTTTTTAGGTGCCAATTCTTTATATAAAGACATATCACGCGTTGCTGCAGCAGCTTTTATTCCAAACCGGCTAACTAAGTCATTTCTGCTAACAGTACCCAAGAATCGAAGTTTAAAGTCTATATGAAATAGTCTTTCCTGTTGTGATTGGCTGATGGTTTCTAAGTGGAGTGACGCATCGCTTTTCAAAATAATTACTACCTCTATTTTAGAATCTTTTGCATACCTAATAAGCGTTTCGTATCTCAAGATCATCGAACTGAGACAACGCTCTATCAATAAAAACAACCGTTGCACTTAAGAAGAGTTTAGATCGTAATCCCAATTACATATGGGTGTCAATTTTATCTGTTGACATCATCAAAATGATGATGATATTGTTTTTCCAATTGGAGTACAGGGCGGGCTTTAAAGATGAGTTCTCTACCAACATCCAAAAGGGAGATAAGGATTGAGTTTCCAAGGTTTGCAAGCAAAGTATAGTCGCCTATTTGACGAAAATGCCGCATGGAAGTTGTTAAAGGCAGACAATGCGCCGTACATCCTGGCATTTATTGCAGAGATTTTTTCTGATGAAAGTGAAGTACCTTATGGTAGAGCACGAATATTATTGGATGCAGAGATTACTCGTTGCAGGGAGTTGGGTATTTGGGTAACGGAGACTTCAGCATCTACTTATCTGAACCAATGGATCAAAAACGGTTGGTTACGCGAGATGGATGACTCTCTGACTAAGACCGATGCAAGTGAAATTGCACTTAGATTTTGCAGGGGGTTAGATGAGCGTAGTTCAAGTACTACGGCGTCACATCTGCGAATTGTTCAGGAAGCAGTCCGAGACTTAGCTGTTGCAATTAGCCCTAACATTAATGAAAGGGTGCTTCTACTTGAAAGTAAAAAGGGAGAAGTTCAGCGAGAAATTGAGGATCTTCAAGCCGGAATAATTCCCATGTTGTCAGAGGCAGAACAGAGAGAAAGAATTCGTGAAATCTATCAACTGGCCTCTGTTCTGACTGGCGACTTTCGCCGTGTTGAAGATGAAATTAGGGTCTTAGACAAAAATCTTCGCGTGCAGATCATTGAGGGAGCATCCTCCCGAGGAGACATCTTACTTTCTGTGATGGAGAAAGAAGCACTGCTTTCGACTACCGATGCAGGGAGTGCATTTGAAGGATTTTTTCAATTGCTTTGTGATCAGAATAGAACGATGGAATTTCGCGAGCAATTACGGGGCATCTTGAGTAGACCGATTGGGCAACAATTATCGGGCAGCCAACACCAGTTTCTTAGTCATTTAATGCGTGAATTGAACCGAGAAAGTGAAAGAGTGTTTCGAGTTAGAAGGCGCACTGAAGAAAGTTTACGTTCATACATCGAGAGTGGCGTTGCGGCAGAAAATCAGGCTGTTGACCGATTATTGTTAAAACTTGAACGGCAAGCTGTAGTCCTGCGTGAAAAAGGTCTGGAATTGAAAACTGAAACAGGTCTTGTTCTGCCAGTAGGCCCAATAGAAATTAAATCTCCCGAATCTTTAAAGTTAAGAAGCCCTGATGACAAGCTTAATACTTCAGGGGTGGAAGAAAACGCGAATCGCAGAGAGCCAAGTGCCCATGTACTTGATTGTCTTGATGCTGTTCAGGTAAAGCAAATCGCTTATATATCGCTAAACGCTCTCAGGAAAAATGGCCCAATGTCTATTGCCGGGCTCACTAATCTCAATCCTTTGAAGTCTGGTTTAGAAGAGTTAGTTGCTTACTTGCGAGTTGCGAAGGCAGTTCATGCAACAGTATTAGATCGAAAAGAAGAAGTAATAGTTGGCGATAAGCAAGGGGTTAAATTGAAAGCTTTAATACCTACTTATCTGCTAACTGCCGAGTTATTTCCTGATGATATTGATGAACTGGCCCTCTAATTAAACATGGTAAGGAAAGCCAATGACAGATAACACACCTCCAAGCAGTTTCTTCTCTATGGTTAAAGGTGAGGCAGAACATGTCCTTTCTCCTAATGATAAACCGATGTTGAACAATGACTCGAACGAAGCCGATAGTTTAAATTGGTACTCACAGGAAAATTCTATAGCGGACAATACTTCTTCATCGCTTACCTCGTCCGATTCTCTGTTAAAGACAGAAGTGGTGAACACTGATGAATCAGATATGCCTCATGATGCCCGTCGTGTTCTTGTGCATTTACTGCGACAAGGCTCTGTTATGGCGTCACAAAAACCGAAAGTGTTTGAGCAGCTTATTAGATTCGAAATAGAAGTTCGAAAGCATTTATCAGAAGTATATTTGCGATTGGTGCTCGACCAGAAAACAGGAGTAGCTTTTGTTGCAAGTACGACTTCTGAGCATATTGAAGAAACGTCGGAAGATGAACTTTATGAAGAAGAGTTTGATTCAGAAGAGTCAGCAACTCTTATACCAAAACGAACACTTTCACTTTTTGATACTTTGATACTATTAGTCTTAAGGAAACACTATCAAGAGCGTGAATCTTCTGGAGAGCAAAAAATTACAATTGATATTGAACGTTTAGAATCCTATTTGGCCCCCTTTCTGCCTATCACTGACCACGCTTCAAAAGACCGGAAAAAGCTACTAGCTAGAGTAAAAGAAATGATAAAAAGAAAGGTCCTTTCAACGATTCGAGGTGTTGAAGATAGATACGAGATAACGCCGATAATACGTTATGTAGTTAGTGCAAATTTTCTAGAGGAAATGTTAACAGAGTACATGTCACTCGCTTCAGATAAACAAGAGAACAATCAAAAAGAATGGAGTGGCTTGAAATGAATACAGATTTATTTGAAGTCTCAGGCATAACTGCAGAAGAGAGACGCAACTCTATTTCTAGTAACGATTTGTTTTCTCAGGGCCAAATAAGGTTGGCTGAGTTATCTGTTTATAACTGGGGATCTTTCCATGGGCTACATACTGCTTGTATTGATCCTGAAGGTACATTGGTAACTGGAGACAATGGAGCAGGTAAATCTACTTTTATTGATGGATTGATGGCTTTGTTGTTACCGGCAGGTAAGGCGACATTTAATGTCGCCGCTGCGCAAGGTGATCGGTCTGACCGTTCCCTAATTTCTTACATGCGCGGAAGTTTTGGTTCAGCTCATGATGGTGCCTCCACGCGAACAAAAAGCAAGCGAGAAAAAGCTGTTGTTACTGGATTAAGAGCACTTTACAAAGGCGAGGATGGCTCAAGTATAACTTTGTCGGCACTTTTCTGGACTTCTAGTGTTACCAATGCATTGAGCGATGTAAAACGGGTTTATATCGTTGCTAAGCGAAACCTTCAACTAAAAGAGATTCTGGACGCTTTTGGTGATGGCAATATCAGGCAGTTCAAACAATGGCTGCGGGATGACCCTTTTATTACTGACTGCGATAGTAACTTCACTGACTATCAAGAGCTGTATAGAAAACATCTATACATGGATAACAAGAATGCACCTGCGTTATTGTCACGAGCTCTTGGTTTAAAAAAAATTGATGATCTTACAAAGCTAATTCGTGAATTGGTGCTGGAACAAAGTAGTGTAAAAGATGACGTGAGAAAAGTTGTTGATGAATTTGCTGATCTAGTTGCTATTCATGAACAACTAGTTGATGCGAGGGAACAGGTTAACCATTTAAGCCGGTTGCCAGAAATTGTTGATACAATTTCTAAAGCTACAAAGGACATTGATTCTTTGCAGCTAGAAAAAGGTAATTTAGCAATTTACTTCGGTGAGGCACTTTCTATCCTCTGGATGAATAGGCTGGCAGATGTCGAGAGACAGTTAGAATCAGTCCTTAGAGACATCATTAATAAAGAAATAGATGAAAAAGATGCTCAAGACTCTCTTGAAAGAAGACACGAAGAATACTTGAGCCATGGTGGCGATAAAATTGAGTCGCTCAAAAAAGAGATTCGTCATATCCAGGAAAAGTTGGAAGACGTAATACAAGTATCTTCAAATTACCAACGAGATTGTCGAGATCTTAGTCTGAACACAGAGCTTAATGAAGAAATTTATATTGCGCATAAGAAGGCCGCTTCTGAAAGATTTTTAAAAAGTGAAGAGGAAACCGAAAAGGGTCAAAATTATTTTGCAGAAATTAGTGCTCAATTTAGTGATCAGCAAAAATATTTAAGCAGTCTAAAGGACGAAATCAAAGAGATAGAAGCTCGTCCAGATTCCAATATCGATATTCGCTATCAAAAGCTTCGTGACGAAATGATCGAATCTCTAAGTTTATCCGGCGAAGAGTTAATTTTTGTAGGGGAGCTACTTGATGTTAAAGACAGCGAAAAATCATGGCAAGGTGCAATTGAGCGTGCTCTAGGAGGCCATAAAACAACTTTGCTTGTTCCTCAAAAGAGTTACTCAATGGTGACTCGTTGGCTGAATATTAAACATACTGGTCTACATGTGAGAGCTCAAGTCGTCTCTCAGAGTCGTACTGATTTAAACTCAAATAATTTCACGGAGTTCAACGAGAGAGGTTTTCTGCGCAAACTAATATGGAAAGACCATCCTTACCGTGACTGGTTGAAAAATCATCTTAGTAAATTTGATTTACTGTGTGTATCTGGTACTGATGAACTTGATATTACTCCTTTCTCAATGACTAAAGAGGGCCTAGTTCATCTTGAGAAAGGTCGCTTCGAGAAGAAAGACCAACGAAGAATTGATGACCGAAAAAGTTGGAGCCTTGGTTTCTCAAATAAAGCACGCCTTGCGCTTCTAAGTTCAGACAAACTGAATGCAGAGGCCCGCTTGTCTGAGTTATTTGACGACTTAAATAAAGCAAAAGCATCGCTCAAACGAATTGCGGAAAACGCAAAGTTATGGGAGAGACTAGCAAACTATTCTTGGGATCAAATAAATGCTCCTTATTGGCAAAATCGATTAGACAGCATTGAATCAGATTTGAGGGAGCTTGAGAAATCAGGCGGTGACCTAGAGTTAGCAAAAAACCGATGGGAAGCTGCAAAATTGCATCTTAAGGAAATTTTAGATGGCAAAGGAATTCTTTTGACAAAAAAAGGGGCTATTGAAACAAATAAAAGTGACGCTCTGCTGCAAGTAGAAAAGTTCCAAAAATTGGCATCGTCAGGGATGACTGATGAGGTTAGGCAGTTGCTTGAGCAAAGGGTTGGAATTGTTCAAATTGAGAATGCACATAGACAATCTGATATTGAAAAAGAAATCGATACTGAAATGGAAAGGTTTCGTGCTGCCAAAAGTACAGCTGAAAATATCGCAAATGGAATAATGGGGGCGTTCAGAGGCAAAGACAGATGGCATGTTTACACTGTTGATTGGCCAACGGGCCTTGATGGGCTTCAATATTACCTGGAACACTATCTTCATGTCCAAACAGAGGGTTTACCCACATTAATCGAACAGTTCAAAGAGAGATTAAACAAGCATGCTACTCAATCATTAGCGAGGATAAAAACCAAGCTTGAATCAGAGAGAGAGGACATTCTAGAAAAGATTGATACGATTAATCAGGTATTGAAACGTACCGAATTTAAGCATGGTAGCCATCTGAAATTGGGATCACAAAGAGAAAAATATTCCCACGTGCAGGAATTTGAAAAGAAAGTCAGAAGTGCTCTTAGTCAAGCAACAAGTGAAGATCATGAAAGTAGATTCCGCCTTTTAGAAGACGTAATTGATATTCTAGATAAAGCAAGTTCTCCAACAACATACAGCAATATGGAGAGTTTGAGGCTATTAGATCCCCGCTATCAAATGTCCTTTTTCGCGGAAGAGGTTGACTCTAAAACTCTTGAAGTAAGAGATGTTCTAGATTCAAGTAGTGGTAAGTCTGGTGGTGAAAAAGAGTCTTTTGCCGGCATTATCGTGGCAGCTAGTTTAGCGTACGTGCTTACGCCTGACGGATATGATAAGCCTGTTTACTGCACCGTTTTTCTAGATGAAGCCTTTTCAAACACTGCTGAGGCTGTTAGTCGACGTGTTCTTCGAGTATTTAAAGAATTGCGTATTCATGTAAACCTGATTACGCCTTATAAAAACTTAAACCTAGCACGCGAATCCGCAAGATCACTGCTAATTGCTGAACGAGAGCCAGAACTACATGAGAGTCATTTGTGTGAAGTGACATGGGAAGAGATTGATAGACGGATGGCTGCGCAAAAGCGAGCCGCATCTTCATTGGAAATTGAGCATGAGATTGAAATACAAGAGCTAGTCACCAGAGAAGCCGAGTCAAACGATGCCTAATCGCACAGATATTAATTCCTGGGGACTTTTACCAGAAGACGTAATTGAGGTTCTGAAACTTAAGTACTGGAATAACCGAAAAAATTTGAAAAGTTTGCTGTGTGGTGAAATGGTGTTTCCATTAGAGATTTCTTTGAAGCCTCCAACTGGAAACTCACCACTTAAGGACATTAATCACTATCAAAACTTTATTGCTGGCTGGAGGTCGTTCTGTAAGGAAATCGAACTTCGAGGGAAAAGTTCCTACGTTCGTTGGGAGAGTCGAAAGTATAGGTCCCTTTTAGAACAGGAAATACCAACACATCTAATTGTAAATGATATTCAGTCACTTGCTGGCTTATTGGGATCAAGCCAAGAACTGCAGCTTAAAAAATGGCATTTTACGATTGCTTATATCTTTGAAGCTTTGGTACAAGATATTAACAAGCGAAGTGATACTTTGGAGAGAGCTATCCGCGAACGTAGTTTGTTTCTGGTACTGATTTCGCATTTGGAAGTATTGACTGATCTTAACGATGCAGATCTCGAGCTACTCGTAAAATTGATTCCCCAGTTGTACAAAGGAATGGGCCGAGGATGCTATCTTCGGGCACTACCAGTGACATTTGTTGATACAAAATTTGTCGAAAAATACTTAAAGATTATTGAGTCAATATTAACGGCAGTGGTCGATAGCTCTGTACATGAGTTGGGGCTGTTAAGTTGGTTAGATTGCAAAGAAAAACCAAAAGATTGGCTATTAGTCAAACCTCTCAGTAAAGAGACCATGAACTTATTGGGCGGAATACCGCTACTCAGGATGTCATCAGAAACATTACTGAACTTTGAATTGCCTGCAGAAAACATTTTAGTGATCGAAAATGAACAATCATGTTTATCTCTAGACGATATCCCTAAAACAATAGCAGTTTCCGGTGGTGGGAAAAATGTTGCTTGGCTCAAAGCGAAGTGGTTAGACAATAAACGTGTAGGCTATTGGGGGGATATCGATTCTGAAGGCTTTGGGATATTAGGTGATGTGCGCAGTAAATTGGGCGATATCGTACCGCTCATGATGGATTCTGAAACAGTAGAAAAATACAAAAAGCGGATGGTCAATGAAAGTGAATCTCTAGCCAAAGAACCAGTTGCTCTGCTAGAGCATGAATTGAACCTTTTTAGAAAATTACGCAGTGGTGAGTTTGGTAATACTAGGTTAGAGCAAGAACGATTGCCTATGGATTATGTGTATGAAAAATTGAAATTGTGGGCCGGTTAATTGAACCAGACATAACTTGTTTTGCACAAACTTCTTAAATTATACGATATTAGGTACTATGAAAAACCTGCTGAAAAAGATAAGGGAAGCCGAAAAAAATGGCTCGTATTGAGAATCACAAATATAGCATTGAAGAAGCCTTTAGAGAATGTTTTTACATTGTACCTGATTACCAACGTGAGTATGTTTGGACTGACAAAGAAGTCCATCAGCTACTAGAGGATATCGGAGAGCAAATTGATGTCGGCTCTGCCAGAGAGTATTTTATCGGTACTATACTGGTGTCTCCTACTGAGCAGAAGAATCATTACGAAGTCATCGATGGACAGCAGCGTCTTACAACTTTCTTTCTCTTGTTGTGTGCTCTCAAGCATTTGTTTCAGGGAGAGCCACAGCGGCAGATGATTTCCGGATTAATTTCTACAAGTTATGTTGATAGTGAAGGGGAAGTTCGTACTAACCTTAAATTAGAACCCCGTTATGAAAGCGCCGGTGAAGTTATGGCAAAGCTTGTCGAGTTGGATGCTGAACCCCTAATTGTGCGTGCCGGTATTCAGGCGGCAGGTATCTCGAGTTTTGGATCTCTGGAAAATCTGGTTAACGCTTATAGTACTCTTTATAGATATTTGAAGGATAATTATGAGGAAGTAACACAGCTTTAAAAGTACTGGGGATATTTGGCAAATAACGTTGTATTTATCCAGATTTCAACTGATGTTAGTAGTGCTTTAAAAATTTTTGAGACTATTAATGAAAGAGGGGTCGGCTTGAATCCGATGGATTTGCTTAAGAATCTGTTGTTCACACAAGTAAAGCAAACCCAGTTTACGGAGCTGAAAGATGAGTGGAAAAAGGTTACCAAACCACTTGAGAAGGCTAAAGAAAAACCTCTTAGATTTCTAAGATACTTTTTGATGGCTAACTACGTCATAAAAAATGATCGTGCGGACAATGTTGTGCGTGAAGATGAAATTTACGACTGGTTTGTCGCAAAAGGTAATGCAGCTCTTTGCAACTACGAAGCTAAACCCTTTGAGTTTGTCCGAAAAGTAATTCGTAACGTAGAGCACTATATATCATTTGCTAAAGGGTGCGGAAATGACGGTCAACCAAGTTTGGTGATGGATAGCTTGAAAAGGCTTACTGGCGGGGCTTTCAGTTTGCATTATGTCTTACTACTTGCCGCCGCCAATTTTCCAAAACAACTATTTGATCACTTCGTCGCACAGTTGGAGAGTTTCCTTTTTTATTACATCTTCACAAAAACACCGACAAAAGACTTAGAACGTAATTTTTCGTTATGGGCGGATGAACTACGTACTATTGCCGGAACAACAGATCTTTCTTTACAGAAATGCAAACTAAACGACTTTATATCTGTTCATTTTGAGAAAAATATGAGTGCTAAGTCCCAAGAACTAGCTGATGCACTCAAACGGTTCACATTTTTTTCGATGCAGCAATATCGAACGAAGTACTTGCTAGCGCGCTTAACTCAGCACGTCGAAATGGCATTCAGCGGAATCAAGACGCCTGGCAGTCTTGAACCATATACCAAGCTTGAAGTTGAACATATTTTGCCGAACAACCCAAAAGCAGAGCTTCGCCAAAGTTGGCTTGATGACAACCCTAATGCTGTGTATGACGATTATAAAAATCGCCTCGGTAATCTTACCTTGCTGGAAAAACCAATCAATATTGTCGCAGGCAATGATTTTTACGTGGCCAAGCAATTGGAATACAGTAAGAGTGGTAACTACCTAACTCGAAGCCTTGTTGCTTTAGCCGATGTAGGGCAAGACACTTCAGTAACAAGAATCAATGCCAAATTGGAAGCGTTTCCTGAATGGAATGCTGCTTCAATTGAAAAACGGCATATGCTTTTAATTTCACTTGCGAAAGACGTTTGGAAGACAACGGACATTTAGTTAAGTTGTACTAGCTCAGATCTGAACTGACAGTTACCAGTTTTGTGCTGGTGTCTGTTCAATCAGATTTGAGCTGGTAAATTTAAATGGTTCCTCGGTTTTTGTAGTTCATTTCCCAGTCGATGAACCGTTTTTCCCATAGTTTGCTGAGTTTATCCGCGTGTGTCCATTTACGCTCAATCTCTTCTTTCTTGGGTATATCAACACCTGATAGCTGTTGGCTAAACATCCTTGGTATTACATGGCTGTAGTGGCGCTCAATCATCTCAATGCTGGTTCCACATTGGCGAGCCAGAACGTCTATTGTCACTTTTTGGGAGACCAATTCCCAAGTGATGAATGAATGTCGGAGAGAATAAAGTGTTCTTTTACCGTATGGTGATTCGTCTAAACCGATGTCTTTCAGTGCTGCATTAAACGTCCGGCCTATTTCTTTAGTTTCGGCACCATTAGGCAAGCGAAAGAGTAGGTCATCGGCCTGGCGGTTCGGAAAACGCTCTGTCATTCGAAGGATGGTGTTTTGTAATGCTCGCTTGCAGACAACTTCACGCGTGCCAGTGTGAAGCGTGGTTTTACCTTTGCGAACGCTAATGAAAAAGGTGGCTTTGTCATCACTACGCTCGATGTGTAAATCACCCCATGTCAGGTTATCCAGCTCAGACCCAGGGCGCATACCCGTATTAATTACGAACTCTGCATAGTCTTGCGTCAATTCACGTATTTGCCTCGTCACCTCTTTACGACTGTTTTCCTCTAGATGGAAAAGGTGGTCTTGGATTTTTTCGTATTCTTCTGGGGTGAATGATGCGCGCCTTACCGTTATCTTGCCGCTATCTGTATTTAGCTCTGGTACTTGGGCAGGTAGCATCCATTTATTGCGAACGGCCTCTTTAAACACCAGCTGCATTGCTGCGTTATGGGTCATCAGGGTAGATTTTGCAGGCTTACGTTTTAACTTCTCTGCTCGCCATATGTCGAACTCGTACAGTTTTTCCGCATCGATGGAGGTTATATAGGTGCGGTCGAAAAATGGAATGTGGTATTTCTGCAAGCAGCCAATGTAGTCATCATATATAGGTTTACCGGCTCCGCGCTTCTTATCCATTTTCATGGTGGTAATGGCTTTTTCGGCAACGTCGCGGAAACGCTTGCTGGTGGTTAGCGTATTGGTCTTGGCTCTCACCTCATATTCTATTAAGATTCGGTGTGCCATAGCGATAGCTCGGTCTTTGTCTTCTTCTCCAGTGCCTTTGCACAACCACTTGCCATTGAGGTTAAAGCGGCAGTACCAGCGCTTGCTATTGTTCTGTAGGAATACGTATAATCCCTTCGAAATGTCGTGTCTTTCGAGCTGAGTCGCCATTTATATAGTCCACTAAGATTTGCAAAGATTTTGCAAAGCGTGACGATTTAGTAAAAACCTATCTTACACGCTTTGATTTCAGTGACCAATATAGACGCGTTCTGTTCAAAATCCGCCGGGGGAAACTCCGTGTCGGTTCGAGTCCGACCCTAGGCACCAATATACTCACTAAGTTATCACTCTGTTCCAAACCAATTTATCGTAGATATAAAGTCTTCTTGCTAAACACTTTGCAGCATTTGCCGTTTAGTCGGGCCGTTGCCAATGGCTGAAAATAATTTGGTACCTAATGTTTTAAGTGCGCCCAAACAAAACCTGAAAAATAACGGGTAGATTCTGCGAAATACTTGTCGATCTTTTTATTCTCCATCCGACTAACTACCGTGAATCAATCACTGCTACCTTTACTGCAGCATCAGCAGGCTTTGCAAGGTATTGCCAACTTTAGGAGCAACGCAATGAAATTTAACCCGGTAGTACATTTTGAAATTTACGTAGACGATATGGAACGCGCCAAAGCGTTTTATCAGGCGCTGTTTGATATCAAGCTGGAACACATGCCGTCACCCACGCCGGAGGCTGAGATGGACATGTGGTTCTTCCCGATGGATAAAGAAAACGGCATGAGTTACTACGGTGCCGGCGGTAGCCTGGTGAAGATGGCCGGTTTTACTCCAGGCGGTGGTGGCACGCTAGTGTATTTTGGCTGTGAGGATTGTGCGGTGCAGGCTGAACGCGCAGTAGCTAATGGTGGCAGTATACAGCAGGCGAAAATGTCGATTGGTGAGCATGGTTTTTGCGCCGTAGTGCGCGACTCTGAAGGCAATTTAATCGGCCTGCATTCAATGGCATAAGTTAGTTTTAGTGGCTAAATCGGGATGCTGAGCCAGAGTCAGCAGCGAGTTATGCAGACTTTCTATATAGAGTCTGGCATGCTGCTTACCCCAAACCTCTATTGTGGTTACCGATATTTCCTTAATATCGGCTTCAGCAAGGAGAGATAGCTTATAATCAGCCATCTATTCCCCGACTCACATCATCGAAAATATCCAGAGCGTTTTTGGCAGAGTGAGTCCCTGCTGACAATTGTTCAAAGCCCCGTGCAACCTCCTGTCGCAATATCTCCAGCTGGTGTTGCTTTGCTAAATCCTTTTCAAACAGCAACCGCAAGCCATCCCGAATTACTTCACTTGCTGAGGTGTATAAACCAGATGAGATCTTTTCATTGATGCGTTTTTCAAATTCATGACCCAAAGTAATGTTCATAGTCCACTCCTAAAGCTAACTGCGCATTACGCGCATGTTATGCGCATAACATGCACTTTTCAAGGTGCGGCGAACAGCAAAACATTTTACTGGTAATTAATAAGCGTTCGATACGCATTAACTATGAATTTATGTCATTGGTTAATGAAATAATATCATTTTTATTCATGCAGTCCCGGGTGTATAAATTACACATGGCTTTAAGTCTAGACGTCTGGATGTTTTGTCGCGACGGATTAGCAAAGGGGATAGCACAGCATGAACAAAGATTTCAGTTTTACCATTAAACGCATTCGGTTTGATGAGCATTATCAGCCGGCGGAGAGTACCCGTATCACCACTAACTTCGCTAATTTGGCGCGGGGTGAGTGCCGCCAGCAGAATTTGCGTAACGCTTTAACGATGATTAACAACCGCTTTAATGCGCTGGCGCAATGGGACAACCCTAAAGGTGATCGCTACGCTGTCGAGCTGGACATCGTTTCGGTGGATGTGGATATTGCCGGCAATGGCGCAAGCTTTCCGTCGATTGAAGTATTAAAAACCCATATTGTCGATCACAAAACCAACGAGCGCATTGAAGGCATTGTCGGCAATAACTTTTCCTCTTATGTGCGCGACTATGATTTCAGCGTATTGCTGCGCGAGCATAATAAGCAGCAAGCGCAGTTCAGCATTCCGGAAAATTTTGGCGAGTTGCATGGCAAGCTGTTTAGATATTTTGTTAACTCAGATGCTTACAAGCAGCATTTTAGCAAGCCGCCGGTTATTTGCCTCAGTGTGTCCGATAACAAAACCTATCAGCGCACGGAAAACCAGCATCCGGTACTGGGCGTGGAGTACCTGGCAAACGAGTCGTCGTTAACCGAGCAGTATTTTAAAAAAATGGGCCTGCAGGTGCGTTATTTTATGCCGCCAAACAGCGTGGCGCCTTTGGCCTTCCATTTCGTTGGTGACTTACTTAACGATTACACCAACCTTGAGCTGATTAGCACCATCAGCACCATGGAAACTTTTCAAAAAATTTACCGGCCGGAAATTTATAACGCCAATGCGGTTGCAGGCAAAAGCTATAAACCGGATTTAAAAAATCCGGATCATTCCATTACGCAAATTGTGTATGACCGTGAAGAGCGTAGCAAGTTAGCTATAGCTCAGGGCAGGTTTGCTGAAGAGCACTTTATTAAACCGCACCGGGCAACGCTGGAACAATGGTCGGCTAACTTCGCTTAATTAATAATCCGGATAATACTAACTATGAAAACACTTTTACCTACTTCAACGGCCGGCAGTTTGCCTAAACCAAGCTGGCTGGCACAGCCGGAAACACTTTGGTCGCCGTGGAAACTGCAGGGTGACGAACTGGCTGATGGCAAGCAGGATGCACTGCGGCTGTCATTACAGCAGCAACAGCTGGCCGGCATTGATATTGTCAGTGATGGCGAGCAAAGCCGGCAACACTTTGTCACCACCTTTATCGAGCACTTAAGCGGTGTGGATTTTAACCAGCGTAAAACGGTTAGAATCCGTAACCGCTATGATGCCAGTGTACCCACAGTAGTGGGCCCGGTGTCGCGGCCAAAGCCGGTGTTTGTTGACGATGCCAAATTTTTACGCGCGCAAACAACGCAACCGATAAAGTGGGCCCTGCCGGGCCCGATGACGATGATCGACACGCTGTATGATGACCACTATAAAAGCCGTGAAAAACTGGCCTGGGAATTTGCCAAAATACTGAACCAGGAAGCAAAAGAGTTAGAAGCTGCCGGAGTGGATATTATTCAGTTTGATGAACCGGCCTTTAATGTGTTTTTTGATGAGGTAAATGACTGGGGTATTAGGTGTTTAGAGCGCGCCATCGAAGGGCTTAAATGCGAAACGGCCGTACATATTTGTTATGGTTATGGCATTAAAGCCAATACCGACTGGAAAAAAACCTTAGGCTCCGAGTGGCGGCAATACGAAGCGGTATTCCCTAAGCTGCAACAATCCAATATCGATATTATATCCCTGGAGTGTCATAACTCGCGGGTACCGATGGAGCTGCTTGCGCTGCTGCGCGGTAAAAAAGTGATGGTGGGTGCCATTGATGTGGCAAGCGATAGCATAGAAACACCAGAGCAAGTGGCGGCGACGCTGAGGCAAGCGCTGCAGTATGTCGATGCCGACAAGCTTTACCCTTGTACCAACTGCGGTATGGCGCCGTTATCCCGCGAGGTTGCCAGCGGCAAATTGCATGCCCTGGCGGCAGGGACGCAAATTGTGAGAAATGAACTACTGGCCAACTAACTAAATGCCGTTACAAAAACAGCTGAAACTGTGCCAGAGTTTATTGCCTGACAACATGGCTGCGTTTAATGGCGTCAATCATCGCTTGTGCCAGTGGCGAGCTGGCATGATTGTTTGACGTGATCAGCATCACCGGTATTTGGTAGCAATATTGCTGCGGTAATATCGCCTTAAACAGACCTTTTTCTACCCAATAGCTGGCGTAATGCTCGGGCAGGTAGCCAATAAATTTGCCGGATAAAATTAAATGCGCTATGCCTTCGTCATGATAGGCAATGGCGCTGTTTTGATAGTTTAAGCCGTCGTTACGCCGTTCTTTATCGCGTAAATAGTTGCTGGTGATCACCTCGGCCTGTTGCAGCAGTGTGCTGACGGCCTGAGCGTCGCAGGCAAATAACGGATGGTCACTGCCGCAGTACAGGTAGTTGGTTTCGTTAAATAGCGGCGTGTAATCGAGGCCGCGGATTGGGTGGCGGCTAACGCCGATACCGAGTAAAGAGCGGCCGTTGGCGACAGCGGTTTCCACTTCGCGCGCTTCGCAGACATATAAATCAAACTGAATGCTGTCGCTTTTTTGCTTTAGTGCCGCTATGGCCTGGGCGACGCCACAGCGTGGATCGCTGACTAGTGTGTCAATGATGGCCAGGGTAACCCGGCCGGAAAGTTTATGCTTTGAGCCAGCAACGGTGCTGGCGAAGGCTTCACACTGCTGCAGTAGTTCCAGCGACGCCTGATAGGTAATGCGGCCGGGCTCGGTTAGCTCAAAGCCGCTGCGGCCGCGTTTGCACAGGGTTACACCCAGGCGGATTTCCAGATCCGATAAATGTGCGCTAATGGTCGAGCGGCCAATATTCAGCCGCGATTCGGCCGCCGACAGCCCGCCGCATTCGACAATAGTAACAAACACCCGGAGTAATCTAAGGTCGACATCCTGAACTTGCATAGTGCTGGCTCTTTAGTTCGGTAAATTCGGAATAAGTTACGATTATTATGTATTTATAAAACTACTGGCGCAAGTTAGCATGACGGCATAGTAAAGCGGGTTCAGTGCCAATCTTCCTGACTGAGGTGTTGGCTTGAATCGGTTTGCACACGCTAACACGCCGTGAACCCCTCCCTGGGGGCTCGTCTCAGCCCATCCGGGGCTTCAACGGTTAGCTTAGTACAAACCGATTCCGCTCAAACGTTTGGTCGTACTGAACAGACTTAAAAGAGTTAAACATCGAGGAGCACAAAATGACGTTTCGCTATGGTATAGACAGGATGGATTTAGATATCGTTAACGGTATCGCCGATGGCAGCATTAAGGCTGAGCTGTGCGCAGAAGCCATTGCCAGCATTAACCAGAGCCGCAACAACGTTGAAATTATGGCGGCGTCTAACAAAGCCATTTACGGTATCAACACCGGTTTTGGCCCCTTGTGTGATACGCAAATCTCCCCGGCGGAAACCGCCTTGCTGCAAAAAAACCTGCTTATTACTCATGCGGTTGGTGTTGGTGAGCCGATTGCCAAAGCCATTTCTAAACTGATGTTAATCACCAAGGTGCATGCACTAAGCCAGGGCTATTCCGGCGTGCGCCTCGAAGTGGTTGAGCGCATGCTGAAATTTATTGAGCTGGACCTTATTCCGGTAGTGCCGGAGCAAGGCTCGGTAGGTGCTTCCGGCGATTTAGCGCCGTTATCGCACTTGTTTTTACCGCTACTGGGCGAAGGTGAGTTCTGGCAGGATAACGGCAGCATCAACGCGGCAGAAGCGTTGGCGCAACATGGTTTGGCGCCGATTGAGTTGCAGGCCAAAGAAGGTCTGGGCCTGATTAACGGCACCCAGTTTATTTTATCGCATGCTATTACCGCGTTAACCAAAATGCGCTACTTGTTAGATTTAGCTGATGTGGCTGGCGCCATGAGTATTGAAGGCATGCAGGGTAGTAGCTCGCCGTTTAGGCCTGAGCTGCATCAAATCCGTGCTTTTGCCGGCAATATTGAAGTGGCCGCGCGTATGCGCCGCTTATTTAAAGATTCTGAAAATATGGCCTCGCACACTGGCTGTGCCCGGGTGCAAGACCCTTATTCGCTGCGCTGTATTCCCCAGGTACACGGCGCATCGCGCAATGCCTACAACCACTTAAAAGAACTGGCCGAGATTGAAATGAACTCGGTAACCGATAATCCAATAGTAATAAGCAGTGAAGAAGCCATTTCCGGTGGCAGTTTCCACGGCCAGCCGCTGGCGATGGTGCTGGATTATAATTCTATTGCCGCAGCCGAACTGGGCAATATTTCTGACCGGCGTTGTTACCTGTTGCTGGAAGGCTTACACGGCTTGCCGCGCTTGTTAACTAAAGCCGGCGGGTTAAATTCCGGTCTGATGATCCCGCAGTATGTAACGGCAGCTTTGGTGACAGAAAACAAATCACTGTGTTTCCCGCCGTCGGCCGATAGCGTACCTACGTCGATGGGGCAGGAAGATCATGTGTCGATGGGCAGTATCTCCGGCCGTAAACTAAACCAGATTTTAGGCAACCTGGAAAAAATTCTGGCGATAGAGCTGATGTATGCGGCGCAAGCTATTGAGTTTCGCCGGCCAAACAAGTGTTCTGATCTGGTTGAACACAACTTTGCGCTTATTCGTAGCAAGGTGGCGAAACTGGAAGAAGATCGGCTATTAAAGCCGGATATCGACGCCATGATTAAGCTGGTAACAAGCCAGGCCTTTAGCGTTAGCTTCGCACTGAATTAAGAGGGGATTTAAATGACTTTTCAGGACCAGATTAAGCAGGGCATTCCAACGGTATTACCGGCCGCTAAGGCTTATCCGCTGGATGCTAACCGAGCGCCTAAGCGCAAAGATATTCTAAGCACTGCAGAGAAGCAGCTGGCCGTGCGCAATGCGCTGCGTTACTTCCCAAAACAGTGGCACAGCGAGCTCGCCGCCGAGTTTGCCAAAGAGCTGAATGATTACGGCCGTATTTATATGTACCGCTTTAAACCGGATTACGCCATAAAAGCCCGGCCTATCAGCGAATATCCGGCCAAATGCCAGCAAGCGGCGGCCATTATGCTGATGATTGATAACAACCTTGACCCGGCGGTAGCGCAGCACCCGGAAGAGCTGATTACCTATGGTGGTAATGGCGGCGTATTCCAGAACTGGGCGCAATACCGGCTTACCATGCAGTATTTAAGTGAAATGGACAGCGATCAGACGCTGCATATGTATTCCGGCCACCCAATGGGTTTATTCCCCTCGTCGGAAGAAGCACCGCGGGTTATTGTCACCAACGGCATGATGATCCCCAACTATTCAAAACCGGATGACTGGGAGCGCTTTAATGCGCTTGGCGTAACCCAATATGGCCAGATGACAGCTGGCTCTTACATGTATATCGGCCCGCAGGGCATAGTGCACGGCACTACGATTACCGTGATGAACGCCTTTCGTAAAGTACTGCAACAAGGCGATAGCCCGCAAGGCAAAATATTCCTCACCGCTGGTTTAGGCGGCATGAGCGGTGCCCAACCCAAAGCCGGTAATATCGCCAGCTGCATCACTGTGTGTGCTGAAGTTAACCCGAAAGCCGCCACCAAGCGCCATCAGCAGGGCTGGGTTGATGAGCTTATCGACAATATGGACGCGCTGATCGCCCGGGTAAAACAAGCCCAGGCCAACGCCGAAGTGGTGTCTATTGCCTACATCGGCAATGTGGTTGATGTCTGGGAGCAGTTTTACCATAGCGATATCTTTGTACATTTAGGTTCAGACCAAACCTCGTTGCATAACCCCTGGTCGGGCGGTTATTACCCGGTGGATATCAGTTATGACGACGCCAACCGCTTAATCCGTGAAGAGCCTGAGTTGTTTAAAGCCAAAGTGCAGGCGACACTGCAACGCCATGCCGATGCAGTGAACAAACATACTGCCAGAGGCACGTACTTTTTTGATTACGGTAATGCGTTTTTGCTGGAAGCCTCGCGCGCTGGCGGCGATGTGATGGCCGCTAACGGTATAGATTTTAAATATCCGTCGTATGTGCAGGATATCTTAGGCCCGATGTGTTTTGACTATGGCTTTGGCCCGTTCCGCTGGGTTTGTACCTCTGGTAAACCGGAAGATCTGGATAAAACCGATGCCATTGCTGCAGAGGTGCTGACAGACATTATGGCGCAGGCGCCAGCCGAAATTCAGCAGCAAATGCAGGACAACATTACCTGGATCAAAGATGCCAAGCAAAACAAGCTGGTGGTGGGCTCACAGGCACGTATTTTATATGCCGATGCCGAAGGGCGGATGAAAATCGCCAGCGCCTTTAACGACGCCATTGCCCGCGGTGAAATAGGCCCTGTGGTACTGGGGCGCGATCATCACGATGTCAGCGGTACCGACTCACCGTTTCGTGAAACCTCAAACATCTACGATGGCAGCCGCTTTACCGCCGATATGGCGATTCATAACGTGATTGGTGACAGCTTCCGTGGCGCGACCTGGGTGTCTATCCATAATGGCGGCGGTGTTGGCTGGGGTGAAGTCATTAACGGTGGCTTTGGTATGCTGCTTGATGGCTCAGCCGAGGCTGATCGTCGCTTGAAGTCGATGCTGTTATTTGATGTCAATAATGGTATTGCCCGTCGCAGCTGGGCCCGCAACGAAGAAGCTGATTTTGCTATTAAACGCGAAATGGCTAGAACGCCAAAGTTAAAGGTGACGCTGGCTAACCGGGTTGATGACGATCTGTTAAATAATCTGTTCTAGCCGTCAATGCACCGGGCTGCGTCTACTGACAGCATAGCCCGGCCCGTTGCAGGCTTTGTTACCGGGTAAAAATATAACAGCTGTCTGGCGGCAAAAGCCATTACTTTGTTAACCTTCGTACAAAGCATACACATTGAGGGGTAGATTTGATGGAGTGGTTACGCCAGTGGTTAACCACATGGCCTTGCCGGGGACGCTATTCCTGAAGTCAAACAGCGCTGGGCCGAGTAATTGACGCCGGGCAACACGCAGTACTATTCTGCTTTAACCGTTAAGGTTTTACCTGCCGCGGCATATTGCTCTGCAAGCTCCAGCAGCTGCATTACAGCACAGGCTTGCTGCGGTGGAACCGGGTTTGCGCCCTGGCCGGTACAGCCGGTATTAACGCTTAAACCAGCTATGCAGCAGGTGGTGGCTGCGGACGCCAGGCTTGAGCAGCTGGCTGAGGGCTTTCGCTGGTCTGAAGGGCCGATAGCAGTGCCGCTAACCGGCGATATTTTGTTTTCTGATGTGCCGGAAAATAAAGTATATCGCTGGAATGAAGCCCAGGGTTTAACGCTGTATCTGCAGCCTTCCGGTTATACCGGCCTGTATCCGCAGAATAACCGCCAGCGCCTTGCCCGATGGCTTAAAAGTGCTGCCATCCGGCATCTTGCTTGCCACCGGGCCGGGAGGGGTTTGGGTAATATCGCCACAGGGCGAACATTTGGGAACTATTCAAATCGGCGTGGCGGCGGCCAATGTGGCATTAAGTAGCGACAATAGCTGGTTATGTATTACCGCCAGTAGTTATCTGCTGCGGATTAAACTGCAGCAGCAACATTGATTACTCCCAGCGGGCGTCAGCTTCGCTGATGTTAAAGGCGATGGCCTTACCTTGCACAGTCAGCTGTAGCACGCGCTTGGGCGAGCCATCAGGGTTTAGCTCTACTAAACCAATGCCGGCCTGATTTAGTAAACGTTCGCCAGCTTTAGCGTTGTCGGGCTTGTGCGGCACAATTTTCATCCGTCGGCGCTTGGTAAACCAGTTTAGTGGTGAGCGTGGCGAATACAGCCAGCGGTTTAGCCGGTCCAGGACATCCAATAACCGGGTGGGGAACTGATTTTTCAGGCCACTGCTGGTAATTTGCCAGATATCCGGCCCGCCTTGCTGGCCGCGTAAATTTACTTCATAAACAAAGGAATAATGAACATCGCCTGATAAAATAACAAAGTGTTTTGGCGTTTTCGGATGGCGGAATAAGTTCATCAGCGCATAAGCGGTGCCGCGGTGCGCCATCCAGTTTTCGGCATCGACTAGCAGTGGTTTACCGACAAAGGTAAACAGCTTTTGTATACCTTCAATTAATTTTACGCCGAACACCGGCGCCGGTGATACCAGTACCACCGCCTCATGGCCGATAAGATCTTGTTGCAGTTCGGTAATGGCTTCCCAGTCGAGCAGGCCCGAGGGTTTGCCGATATCAATTTCTGAGCGCCAGCGTCGGGTGCGGGTGTCCAGTACCAGTAGCGGCGGCTCGGTTGGCCATTGATAATGCCATTGGTTAAAGCGCAATAAATCGGTGATCAGCTGCTGATGCTGCGTTGAACCGCTGTTGGCCAGCGCCAGTTCAGCCTGGTGCAGTAACTCCGGGCTAAAGCGTTGTGGAGTATTGCCCCAGCCCTGGCACAACAGATAACCAATCAGCGCATTGCCGATGATGCGACGGGAGAAATCATGCTCATAGGCGGTTTGCTCCCATTCAGCCGTTAAATTCCAGTCATCGGTTACGTCGTGATCGTCAAAGATCATTGCGCTGGGCAGGTGCGCCAATACTCGACGCACGCCGCCAAGCCCGGCGACAAACTGCAGAATAATGTGCTGATGTTTTGTATAGGTTTGTTGTTGTTCAGGGCTAAGCTGTAGCACTTGCTTTGCGCTTAACGCTGTGGCGTCAGCTAACCAGCCAGCCGGTGACCATACTAACAGATACATACCAAGCATTTCGGCCAGGCTAATAAGGTGATTACGCGCACTGTCGGTGGTAAATACCGGCTTTTTAGCACCTTTAAATACCTGGGTTAGCATGGCCTGGCTGGTGTCGGTTTTCGGTAATAGCGTATCGCGGCGGTAATAATAGGGGCTGTCGCTGTGTAATTCGGCTGACTGGCTGACACTTGAGCAGGGTAAGTCTTCATCGCTAAAATCCAGCTGGTTAATAAGCTGGTGAATAGCATGCAGCATGGGGGCGGCTACATCGTCGGCGTAAATTTGATCGCCACTGTGTAACAACAGTGCCGGCCAGTGCTCTGGTGCGTGCTGTTGCAGGTATAAATCGGCGGCCAGCAGGCCATCATCGGCAGCAAAATGCGGCTTGCGGCACGAGCCATGTAGTAAGCGGGTGAGTTTGGGCTGAATAACAAAGCCCGGTGTCTTGCGCCCAGGATACACCAGATCCGGTGCCCAGTTTTGCCAGCCCAGCCAGTCTGGCTGGGGGCTGGCAGATTTATCCGCCAGCTGTAAGTCATAACCAATCCAGCAGCCGGTTGGCAGGGGCTGTTGCAGAGGAATATGGATCAGCTGCAAAAACAGTTTGCCCGCGCAGCGCACGCTTTGGGTGTACTGCTGCATTTGCAGTGTGCTAAATCGCTGTGTTTCGCCCTGAGCTGGCAGCAGCTTCAGCTGCAACTGAACCGGCCTGCTGGTAGCCAGCCACAGCGTAAAACTGCTTGGTGTAACAGCGCGCAGGATAGGGCCAGCCAGGACCAGCGCTGGGGCTGGCTTATCTGCTGTTGCCGGCACAGCATTTAACGCTTCATACATGTGTACTCTCTGTTAAAATAAATTTGCAAATGAGAATCGTTAGCATTAGATTATGCCAAATTATTTTTCTAGTAATCTATATACCATGAATAGCCGCCGAATTTTAATTATCGAAGCTGATCTGACTCTCAGTGCTCAGGTTGCGGAGTTGTTGCAGCACAAAGGTTTCAAAACCCAGCAGTGCCGGGACGGTGAGCTGGGGTTGACGGCCGCACTACAACAAAGTTTTGATTTGATTTTACTGGCTGTAATGCTGCCCGATATGAACGGTTTTGTTGTGCTGGAACAGCTGCGCAAAATAAAACAAACCCCGGTAATGCTGCTAACGGCGGCAGGTGCCGAACAGCAGCGGATACGAGGCTACAGCAGTGGGGCAGACGATTGTCTGGCAAAGCCGTTTAATGTTAACGAGTTGTTGGTGCGCATTGACGCCTTATTGCGTCGTTCTGCGTGCTACAACAAACCCGCAGTTGCAAGTAAAAGCCTGACGGTAGACCAAATCCAGCTTAATCGCAGCACGCAACATGCGGAATTTTCCGGTACCAAACTGAGCCTCACGCCAGTGCAATTCAAACTGCTGTGGGTGTTACTTGAAAATAAACAACAGGTACTGAGCAAGCCTTTGTTATATCAGACGGTGCTGGGCCGCCCTTTTAGTCGCGATGATCGGAGCCTGGATATGCACATGAGCAGGGTGCGTAAAAAACTGGAGCAGGCAGGAATGGCGCCAGATAAACTGGCAACCGTGCATGGTAAAGGTTATCGCTTTGCATAACTACGCACAGCGGCTGAGGATAAATTTACCTCTGGGCTAAGCAGCTGCTGTTTGTTACGCCGTTTACGCAATTTGTACCAGCCGCGCACGATCAGATCTGACAGTATCAGTATACCGAGCATTGCCAGCAGATTTTGTAACAGGTTCATTTGCTGTAAGCCAAACACCATAAGGCCCCAGCCAATCAACAACCATTGTACTACATACATTGCAGTCACTTGCTCGCCCCAGAAACACAACAAAGACAGCCCGCGGTTGTGCTGCGAGATCCGTTTTATCAAGGTATGACAGGCCCATAAAAACACCAGGATCAGGCCGGTAAAAAACACGATTAAACCAGGTCCACTGCGCAAATTGTCGGCCACATGGTAGTCCGGGTTAGTTGCTATCAACAGTGCTGCCGCGACCATTAATATCAAGCCAAGGTACATACAAAGTTGTAAACCCGTATTAAGTTCTGCCCTCTGGCGTAGCCAGTGTCCTGTAGCCATGCCCAGCAACGGGTACGCTAGCCAGGGAAACAGCGGAAACATTGCGCCCTGCTGTTGATTACCAACAAACAGTTTCAGTACTTCGTCAAGCAGTTTGTTTCCGCTGCTTGCATCCCAGAGCAGTGGTGAGGTCAAGGCAACGGCCAGCGCGGCCATTAGCCAATAGCCAGGGTAAGGTAAATAGTGCCGCAGCAAGGCGCAGATTAACAATGCCAAACCGGCAAACTGAAACACGTCTACGATCAACAATTCTGACAATGGGGTATGAGGTGCAATATCGGCATAACTCACCAGGCCAATTTCCAGCGACAACCACATTGGAATGGTGCTGCGGGTCAGATTAAGTAAATAGCCCAGAGCGAATAAAGCCGCGGCACGCAACACATCCCGGCGCAAACTACAGCTACCTGAATAGGTGACAAACAGACCCATGACAAATACAAACATTGATGCTGCAGGCCAGCCTACGGCAAATTTCAGTGTGCTACCAAAGGCGCCAAAGCGCACGTCTGGCAAGCCGTAAAAATCCAGCACATGGATCATTATCATCAGTAACACCGCCACCCCTTTAGCGACGTCAAACGTGGCAATACGCAAGATGCCTGCTACGTTATTATCAGGCTGCTGGCGAATAGCAGGCATAGTCTTTCCTTGTCGCATTGTTAGTGTCCGTATTGATGCTCTGGCAGTCGGCTGCTTTCTGATAGAAATCGAATTGCTATCAAGAGTAATAAAGCAGCCAGTAAGGCGAAGCTGATGCTAACCGCCAGCACTTCGGCAAAACCGTTATTGGCCAACTGCACAATGTGCGTGCCAAACATCAGCAGATCACAGGCTACAGTGGTCAGCAGCAGTGCTGCGCAAGCAACCATGCCTTGCAGCACGAAGCGTTTCGGTCTGCTGCTAAAGCAGGCAGCCAGCATGGTTAATAGCAGCGTTATCGCAAAGCTGACTTCAATTGCCGGTGTCCGGCTTAACCAGCCAGGTGCCAGGCTGCGCTCCAGCAAAAAGCCGACACAGGTAGCCAGTACAATACCGACACAGCCGCCCAGCGTGGTTGCCTGCAACAAGCCGCTTATCCGTTTAGATGTGGTTTTTTTGTTGCTGAACTTGTTCAGCCACAGCATGTTGCCCACCACTATCATGGAGCACACTGCAAGGCCCAATAGAAAGTAGACAATACGCAGATCGACGCCGGCAAAATGACCAAAATGCAGTGCATATAAAAAGCGGGTGCCATCGGCAAAGGCGTTGCGCTCAGATGGGTTAATATCAGGCGGAAACAGTCCGTCCCTTACCCGATAAGTCATATCTATGCGTTGGGCAAAGTTGTCGTTATGCTGCCCAATCAGTCGGATTAACGCATTTTGGTCACCATAATGGGTAATTCTTAATGAGTGAGCATGGGCATTTTGTTGCCTTTCCCAATCGGCGATTAGCTGATCCAAATCTGGCATCTGCTGCGTTATGCCTGCCGGTTGCTCTGCTACACGCGCGAATCCGGCATCGGCAAACATGCGTTGTCTGTCGCCTTCGTACACCAACGTCAGTGTGACCAGCTGTGAGACCAAGCCCAGGTTGAACATGAGCCCCGTCAGGGCAAAGATAAAACTGTAGGGCAGGCTAATAACGCCAATGACATTGTGAATATCTGTAAGCCGGTAACGCAGAGTTTTATCGCTGCGATAGAGGAAAAAGTTGCTGAACAGCTTTTTCAGTTGCACCACCACACCGGTAAAGATGATCACCATAAATAGTAGAGTGATAATACCGACAATATAGTCACCTGCCGGCAGGTATAAATCTATGTGTAACTTGTACAGAAAATCAGCGAAATGGAACTGCTCGGCGTCAGTCACCACCTCTGCGCTAACCGGGTGAACCAGTAGCTCCAGCATGTTCGGTTTGATGCCTTGCTCAGCAGGCAACTGTGGCAGGTAAAACTGATACCAGGGTTGGTTTTCATCCGGCAGCACCAAAAACATGGTTTCGCTGGTATCAACCGCATATTGCGCCAGTGTCTGTTGCAAAACCTGATTTACCGGCATTGCCTGCTGTGTCGCATCGATCGGAAACTGTGGTAGCTCGGCCCATTTTTTCAGTTCGGGATAGAACAGGGTTAACGATCCTGCCCAGAACACGATAAACAAAGGTACTGAGATGAAAATTCCCAGCCAGCCATGGCCTTCCAATGCTGAACGTATGGTTTGCGCTTTCATTGACGCCCTCCCAATAGCAATAAAATATTTAACGCCACGGACACGAGCAATGCAGGTGCACAAGGACGAAGGGCTTGCTGCAGCGATTCGCAGCAATAAAACCAGGTCATAGCGGCGGCCCAGACAATAAAACCGAGTACAAAACCAAGCAGTAACAAAACGTCGATAGCAAGAGGTAATAACAAGGTCAGATTCAGCATCAGGCTGGTGTTGATAATCAACCCAATAAACAACGCTACGCCAGATTTAAGCCACATTAGCCCCTCCCAACACTGCCAACAGTGTCATCAACAGGGCGCCAGCCCCGAGTGCGGTTACCGCCTTTGAACAATGCCCCGCCATAAGCGTCAGCAAACACCAGCAAAACATCAGTACCACCAACACGGTAAAGCTGGCACTTAACCAATGGTAAAGCTGCGAGAACAAAATTACCGAGCATGCTGTGCCGAACAAAAAAGCCGCAACAGCAAGGGAGCGTGACAAGGGCCGGCGCAATAGTTGCTGCTTGTCAGAGCCACAATAGAACGCTGCACTACCAAACCAGAGCAATTGCAGTGCGATGAATTTAATTAACATGCCTAAATTCCTTTTAACGCTGAGCCTTGTGCCCGCGAAGACCGGATGATGTTGAAACTGATCATCCCGCTATATCCTCTTTTGCTTGAGTTTGAGCCTGGCCATGTTGCTGTTGCAACTGCAACAGATAGCGGTCACGCTCCAGCACTTTTTTACACTGATTGCCAAACCACTCCAGCGAGGTGTCCATATTGCGCAACCCCGGGTTAGGGTGCTGTTGCAGGTAATCTATGAAGCCGGCATAGTCAACGACACCGTCAAAGATCGGTACCATGCCTTCTCTTGAGCCGGCGGCAGCGTAAACATTATCTGGTGCGAACACGCTGAGGTGGGCGGCATCACTGATATTTTTGAAATGAAAATGGTTGATCAAAGGATGCAGCGCGTCTAATGCCGCGATTAATTCAGCGCCGGACTCCCACACATGCAGTACGTCAAAGTTAAGCTGCATATTGCTGCGGTTTACCGCTGCAAACAGCTCCAGCGTAGCGGCGACCGAATCAGCATAGGTTTTTGGGTGGGTCTCAATCACCAGATTGATGCCGTGAGGTTGCAGCCAGTCACACACCAGTTGTAATCGGCTAAAAAGCGTGTCGCGCTGTTGCTGGTTTAAGTCGGCACTGCCAACGGCACCGGCAAAAGTGCGAATTTTTTGGCTGCCCCAGTGGCGCGCCAGGCGGGCCAATAACTGTACTTTGCAATACAGCACGGGTTGTTCTGCCAGTAACGGCAGGTAATCGCTTAGCATGCTGGTTTTCAGGCCAAAATCCGCTAACCAGTGCTGATCGTATTGCGGCTGCTCAGCCAGATTTTTCGCATGGGCACCCCACAGTTCAATACCCTGAAAATGATTGCGCTGGGCAAAGGTGGCGATCTCCGCAATTGAGATCAGCTGGTGGCGAAAGGATATGGTGCAGACTGACAGCTTCACAGGCTTACCTCCGCTTGGTTAGCCAGTTGCGAAATCTGCGTTAGCTTATGTTTGTCACACCACTGGGCAAATACCTGACACAAGCGCGCTTTGATGCGAAATTCTCTGGCGTCCTGCTGATCCAGTAGCTGATATATTTCCTCAAACAGCGCAGCCTGTTCAGGCGCTGAAAATTGGCCTGTTGAGAGTTTCATCGCCCGATACTGGATTTTTTTATAGCTGCTGACCAGCTCTTCGATAACCTCACACCAGGCTTCAAACTCCAGCTCCGGGAAACCAATATCCAGCCAGAAAAACGCAAAGCCGTGCTCATAGGCGTATTTACGAATAGCCAGCACCGGCAAATGCTGCAGTGCAGCACCAAGTTGATTTAAGGCCGGGCCATGGTTTGGCTGGGCTTGATGGCGCTGTACCACTTGCCGCACTCTGGCTGTCATCGGGTTACTGTGGCACTGGATACAAGCCAGAAAATAGTCTGCAATAACCTGATTTTCGGCAGGTTTAATTTGCTTACTGTCAAAAATATAACCCCCGGCTACCGCCTCTGAGGCGACTGCCTGTAATACTTGTGCTTTGGCCTGCAGGCCTTCCCAGCGAAAGTCAGGATCGTACATAAACCACTGCAGGGGGTCGTCGGTCTCGGCCAGCAATACATAATGCGGAAAGGGGTTTTGGTTAAATTTGTTTTCCCGCTCCGGCAGCAAATACATATCCAGCATGACCATCAGCTGCTGGCTGGTGCTTTTTTGCCGCAGCAGTGACTGCATAATGTCCAGATTTTGCGTTTTACTTAGTTCAGGCCGATACCAGGCGTTCACTGCAACACCGTAAATACGCTGGAACCAGCTACGGAAAAAATCATGATTTAGCGTTGGCGCATGATAAGCCAGCCGGCTCTGCTCATCGATTAACACTTCAGCATCCCAGACGCCAAAGTAGAAGGGCCGGTGATCAACCCGTTCATCCGCTTTAATGATCTGGCACAGACAACTGACAAAGCAGTGTACCTTGATGTCGTCAAATTCTGGTTGTTCAACCGGAGCGGTGCAATCTGCTTGCGCCTCTGCTGACTGGCCCAATAAAAACTGCGCCAGACTATCAACCGTTGCCAGGTCGTCTTTGTTTAACGCGCTGTCGGGCACATAGATGCCAAGCGACAATTCCAGATGCAGTAACAACTGCATTAACAACACTGAATCCAGGTATAAATCTTCATTCAGACGCGCGTCAGCATGAAAACGATCCAAATACTGACATTGCAGGTCTTGTTGCAATACCTGCCGTATAGCTGCGATAACCATATTCTTGTTCATATTGATTTCTTTTTACTACCTTGCTACCAGCGCTGATTGCCCTGAATGCGACGCCAGCCAGTTGGCGGCAAGTTGTTTGCGATTGATTTTGCCGTTTGCCAGCCGCGCAATCTGAGGCACAGCTTCCAGCAGCTGTGGTACTTGCCAGGCAGCCAGCTGCTGACAGCACCAACGGCGTAATTCATCAGCGCTTAAAGCACTGTCGGTACAAAACTGTAAACAAGCGCGGTGGCCGGCCTGCGCGTCCGGTACTTTAAACAGCACGGCATCCCGTACCTGCGGGTGCGACAGCACCACGTCTTCAATGTCCTGCGGATAAACATTCATGCCAGCGACAATAATGGTATCGTCCTGGCGGGCGACGAAGTGCAACAGCAACTCGCCATGCTCTGCCGTGGCAAAATAGCCCAGATCCTGCGTGTGCACAGGCGCTGCGCCAGCTTGCTGGCGTTGCCTGACGCAAATTTCCTCTGGCTTAGTGGATTGCGAACCGGCGCTGACCTGCAGATGAGGTAAAATACTGCCGACCGCTGTTGCACTTTGGCTGTCTCTGTTCAGGCTGATACAACCCACTTCAGAACAGCCATATTGTTGAAACAAATGCGCGACCTGCGGCCGTATCCGCTGAAAAGCCGGCCCTGACATCAAGGTGCCGGAAATCATGGCGGCATGCAGTTGGCTGCCTTTAGGCCAAAACGGCATCAGACTGCTGAGCATCGCGGGTGAGGTGTAAAGCAGCGGCTTATCGCTGGCCAGCAGGTGTTTCAGTAAAAATTTAGGATTGATAGTGGTAATAATGCGTGGCACCAAGCCACGATGCAGCGCCACCAATACACCGCAAATTAAGCCGTAAGAATGGGTTACCGGACACGCCACCAGCGGCGTCATGCTATCGGCTTCGGGAAAATGCTGGCAGTAACTGTGAATTTCTACGCCAATTTCACACCAGCTGCGCTTGATACATTTTGATGCGCCGGTCGTGCCGGAGCTCAGTTGGATCAATCCTGCTACAGTGGGCTCGCTGGCGGTTATCTGCAGACTGACAGGGTTATTGACCTCGCCATAAAACAGTAGATCACAGCCGGCTTTTATGGCGTAAGTTTCAGCTAATGCTATGGGGGTACTGGCGTGTATAGGCAACACGGACAGCTGGTGATCTCTGGCGTAAAGACACAGCGCCAGGCCTTGAAAGGTATCTGGCAAACAGTAGGCAATATGGCGGCCAGGCTGCTGCAGTTGCGCTATGCTGGCAAAGTGGTCAAAGTGTTGCTTTAGCGCCGCTTTGGCATAGAAGGTATCATCAATATACAACATGTATGGCTCCACGACGGGTTGGATACAGGGGGTTAGCTATGTTGTGGTGAAATTCCGTGTTCGGTTGGTCACTTAGCTTTTTGCGCAGCAGCGATTCTGTCTGGATCTGCGCCTGATACAGATCCAGCTGTGCCAGACGATCTGACCAGCCCTTTGCTGTTTTCGCGTAGCCGCTTAATGCCTCGTCTACCTGCGACCAGAAATTTAACTCCGGGTAAGCAAACTGTTGGTCCAGTAAATACGCCAGCTCAGCCAGGTTATAGACAAACAGCGTATCCACCAGCAATTCGCGTAGCGCTTCAACAGAAGACATCCAGTAATAACGATCCGCTGTTGGCTGCAGATAATCAGGGTGCAGGGCGGCAAAATCAGGCTGCAGCTCTGGCGCAGCTAAAAACGTATTCACAAACTCCAGGCTCTCGTGAAAATCCCGCAGCACCAGCTTTTGCGGCCAACCATTGTCGTGTAACAGCGTCATGTTTTGCGCATGGGTTTCCAGGGCGATGCCATGGCGCACCAGCAAGTGCCAAACCGGCACCACCACCACCTCAATCAGACGACGCAGCCAGTTCTGCAGGCCATAGCGTTGCAGCCAGGGCGCGATAAAGGCTTCACCGTCAGCTTCCAGCAGCGACAATGCTACAAAAGGCGTTGCCATGCAGGGGCTGGCACTAATAGCGCGACTGTCCCGAAAAATAACACTCAACGACGGGGCCAGTTTTCGCAACCAGTCATTCTCGCTGTGAGTGTCAGCGGCACCTGTGGCATAGTCTTTTAGCACCATACCGGCGTATTCAGACTGAATGTTCAGCACTGTGTGTTGTGTAAACCAGGGATCCTGATCTATTAGCGCCTGCAACCATTGGCTTAACGCCGGCGCTGTACAGACAGAATGCGGCTCAATAGTTCGCAGCGAAGAGCTGTTCACCACATTAAGCGGCAGCTTAATATTTGCCTTATGCGGATGGCTGACATTGAGTAAGGTGCGCAAAGAAATACTGGCCTGATAATAATCACCGGCGCTACCCAGTGGGATCAGCTGCCGTTGTGCTAAAGCCTGCTGTAAGGACGGCTGCAGCGCTCTTAGTTGCCAGGGATGTACCGGCAGTAAGGCGTAATCTGTAAGTGCTGCGCCCTTAGTCTGCATGGCAGCGCACAACTGCTGCCAGGTCTTTGCGCCCAGTTCCCGCAACCAAAATTGCTGTTCGGTGGGGCAATCCAGCTGCATAGCCAGATAGTGCCGTCGTACCGCCAGCCAGCACAGCTGAAATGGCTTGCCGGCTTCAGGCCCATACCGGGCGTGGTCGGCCTGTGTAAACCCGGTACGGGCTTTAAAACAGGGGTGATAGGGATGCCCCTCGTCAATGGCTGACTCCAGCGCAATATAGCTCAGGTCACGACGATTAGCTGACGCGGGCAAATTTTGCTGATTCCAGCGGCAAAAAATGATTGTTTGCTCCAGCTCGTGCAACAGCCGCTGTGCGGCCCCGGCAGTTGCGGGCAAGGCCTGTACCAGCGTGGCTAAATCCACCGGCTGTTTTTGTCCGCCATTAAGTTGCCAAATATGTTCTGCTGCCAGGCGCACCCGGCCAAAGCCAGACAGTTTGCCGCGGGCACGATAAGCCTGTTCACCGGCCTGAAAAGTAAACCAGCTGCCATCGTACTGGTAGGGCACTATCTGCTCAAACAGCAAGGCTTCTAACAGTTGTCGTATCACCCGGGCGTGATGAACACAGCCAGCTTGCGCCAGGCGGGGGCTACGTGATTGTCCTGGCGTAATAACCTCAGACAAGTTCAAGGTCCACCTCTGTTTGGGGCACGACATCGGTGGCCTGGTGTGGCAGCTTACCGGCAGTGTATAAAGGATTGCTTATCTGCGTGTAAACCGCCTGCTCGTTGTCAGCTTGTAATTCGTCGATATCATCGACTCTGGTCAGCAGATTGCCTTTACAGGGTATTGTCTTGCGATACAGCAGCGCCTCAATCAGCGCACGGCCTCGGCCTGACATCTGGGGCAACAGACAGAGTAAGCTGCTGCGGGTCTGTTGCAGCAATACCGATTCAGACAACAGACCATCCAGACCAAAGCGGTTGATCACGGCAAACAACTGATTAATTAGTAAATAGTAACTAAACCGGTCGCAAATCATGCTATCGGGGTAAAACAGCTTAGCGCATTGTTGCAGGCCAGGTTCAAGGCTGAGCAGGTTATCACGGTGCGATTCGGCCAGATAAAAACCCTGATTATCGCGATAGTAATAGGTAGCCGGATAGCCGTGATCCAGTTGCAGTAAGGAATTTTGCTGGTGTGCTTCCAGTGCAATGCCGAAGTGGTCAAACAATTGAATTGCCGGTGCTATGGCACATTGCCAGTAGCGGTTGAACCAATCGATGCTGACTTGCTGCAGCGATTTGCCCTGCTGCAGGCTTAACTGAGTAATGATTTTGGCCAGTCTTGACGGCTCTGCTGGCTGCACCGGTTCCTGTAGTAAGGCTGCCAACGACTGGACACCCGCCATTCCTGTGTCGGTGGCTTGCTGACAAAACGGATTGTCACGGATGATGCATTCAAAACCACTTTCTTGTTGATGTGGCAGTGCCAGCGACAAGTATGCAGGGTCAGAGACAAGACGAAAATCAGGCTGGCGCTGGCTAAAGCCGCTGGTGGCCATTAGTCTGGCCAATGTCACGCCGGCCTCCAGCTCGTGGTGCATATTAATCCGCAAAGAATTGGTGATCTTAACCGGAATAGACAGCTTGAGCATGTAATTGACTTCGTCGCAATACAAGGTGCGGACTGACGATGTGGCGGTAAACAGCGGCCCCAGCGGCCCTATTTCAACCAGCGAGTGCCCGCTAAGCAGTTGCTGAATGTATTCCTGATTAACTAACCACTGCGCCTGCAACGGGTGTACTGCCAACAACACTTTACCCTGCTTGCGCAGCCGATCAGCCTGTTGGCGCCGCTTGTTGTCGGTTTCAAGGCTGGCGATATCTGCCACGATTTGCTCTGCGCTTTGCGCTAAAACTGAGTTTTGGATTACCAAGTGCGCAGCAGCTGCAAAAAAGTGTAATTTAAAGCGTCCTTTAAGCTCCGGCGCATAGTGTGCATGCTGCCAACGGTGCATACCCTGACGGGATTTCGGGGTGGGATGCAACCAGTGACCAAACAGAATAGACTGCTCAGTGTCAATAAAGCGGGCGCTGTGCAGCGCCGGATCGTCGTACCTTGCCTGCAGGTACTGCGTCATGATCTGATGACTTTCCAGCGTGCGGGCTGTTAGCTCCAGTTGCTGCTCGCTGACTGCTGTCCGGCGAGCAGGTGTGGCATATATTTCCTGAATAAGAAACATAATGGCCGATATAGAATCTATCGTTTGCCAGTCCAGACTGCCAGTTTGTAACTGATAACAAGCGGTTAATGAGTGCCGTCCCACCAAAGAGCGATAAGCTACTGCAATCGCCAGGCTTTGTCCGGTTTTGGCTAATTGTAACTCTATAACGTACTGGTTCTGCGTATTGATATCCACGCCGGTACATCTCTGCCATTGGCAGGCAGAATGCCAGACACCTGGCTGAATCTCTCTGAGGTAGGCGTTAACAAACGCCTGAAAGGACGCATTATCTGCGACTTGCCTGGCTTGAAATGCCATGCATAACTCCTGAAGCTTGCGCCGGTTACTAAACTGCTCAGCAAGTTAATGATAATTATTATTATCTGCAAATAAATTTACATTTGTTACATTTAAGGCAGGCGTGCAGGCCGAAACCGCCAAACGTAAGCAATGGCCAACAGGAAGGTAAGCCATTCAGCCACCGGTAAACCAATGAGGAATAACCAGTCAGCCGGGGCAGGATCAAACACAGCAGCATGATAAAACAGCGCGTAAAATAGCAATAGCATGGCAGCGGGCAATACTATGCTGCGGCAAGTGGCCAGGGTGGCAGAGACACCGGGTTGATGCACCGCGGTAAGATAACAACACAATAATATATTACAGCCATTAACCAGAAACAGTGGCCAAAGCAGCAGCATTATGTCGCCCGACAGCTGAGCGACGCTTTCTGCTTCAGCAGGCAGAAACCAATCTAAGACAGTACTTTGCGCAACAACTAACGCCAATACCAGCACACTGCCTAATGCGCCGGCGGTTAACAAAGATAAATTCAGGAACTGGCTGATCCTACGCCGTTTGCCTGCACCAAAATTCTGACTGACTAGCAGGTGCAGTGCGTCGGCTACGCCATAACTGAGCATGATGCTGAAGAATATCAGATAGTTTACCACGCTGAATGCCGCCACCCCTGCGGTGCCTAACTGCATTACCAGTAACCAGTTAAGCAGCAGGAATAACAGGCCTACCGATATTTCATTGATAAACTCAGAAAAGCCATTGTAGGCCGTGCGCCACAGCTTGCCCCAATTTTGTTGATAAAAGGAAAAACGCAGACTACGGCGGCGGCTGAAAAACCAGCTGGCTAACACGGCAAATTGTAACAACTGAGCGATAGCTGTGGCATAAGCCGCACCAGCCAGGCCCATTTGCCAGTGCACAATAAACAGCGCATCAAACAGAATATTGCTCAGTGCCCCCGTAAGCAGCGCCCAGGTTGCCAGTACCGGATGGCCGTCCATGCGAACAAAATAATACAGCACCATAGTGCTCAACTGGGCGATAAATACCCAGCGGATCACCGCCAGATATTCTTGCATCAAAGGCTGCACCTCAACTGGGGCATTGAGTAACCACAACAACCAGGGTTCAGCCAGATAACTGGCGATAGCAAACATGCTATTTAGCAGCACGCTAAGCATAATTACCTTACTAAACAGTGCCGACGCCATGGCACTGTCGTGCTGCCCGAGATATTTACCCACCGTCACGGCGCCACCGATTGCCAACATCAATGACATTGCTATTAGCAAGCTAAAATAGGGTAGCAGCAAACTAATGGCTGCCAGTGCCTCGGCGCCCACCTGATTGCCGACAAAAATGCCATCCACCAGGTTGGCTGTGGTGAGGGCCACCAAGCCAACCATAGAAGGTAAGAGATAGTAAAAAAAAGTAGCCAGGATTGGGCCTTCAACAGCCGGGTTGCTGTGGTGTGATGTCATAGCTTGTACGATTTCCCTATAGCAGGTTCAACATTAGCTGTTGCGGCACAATGCTACGCGGCCCCTGCTTGCCCGGCAATCAAGGTTACAACTGTGACATTCTGTCCAGCAATGTTCTGCACTGCTATCTGCCAACATGTCACCCAGATTAAATGTAACAATTGTAAATTTTATTTTATTTAGGCGGGCTATTCCTATAATGCTGCGCAAATAATAATTATTATCATTTGATAGGTTAAGCCTAAAACATAGGACATATCCCCAATGCCATCTATAAAAAACAAAGTTGCGGCCTTGCCGCTGGCCATTTCTATGGCACTGCTGTGCCACCCTGCCTTAGCGCAAAACCCGGAATCAACAGCAGAGCAGCAGAGTATTGAGAAAATTTCTGTGGTGGGTTCGGCGACTAACTTTGCGGTTACTGCCGAGGATATCGCAAAAATTCAGGCCAATGACTTAAGTGACATATTCCGTCTTGAGCCATCGGTCACTGTGGGTGGGGGCGGTCTGGGCATCACCCAGCTGGTGTTCATTCGCGGCTTTGAAGACACCATGCTAAACGTTACCGTTGACGGCGCGCCGCAAACCGGTACGCTGTTTCACCACATTGGCCGGCTTGCCATTGAGCCGGAACTACTGAAAAGCGTTGAGGTGCAAGCGGGTGCAGGTGAGGCTACCGCCGGTTCGGGTGCTATCGGCGGTGCCATCCGCTTTCAAACCAAAGATGCCAATGATCTGTTGCGTAAGGATCAGCGTTTCGGTGGCATGCTGAAAATTGGCGGCGGCAGCAACGATTTCTACAAATATAGTGCTACCGGTTTCGGCCGTATCGGTGACAACTGGAGCATGCTGGCTTCCCACGTAAAAATAGACAGCGACAGCTACAAAGACGGTGACGGCAACGAAATTGGCTATAATTTCGCCGATGCTGCGGGTAATACGCAGCGCAAAGCTGCAGATACTGAGCAGGAACTGAATTTTATCAAACTAAGCGGCGAATTAAGCCATGGTCAGTACCTGGCTCTGAGCTACGAAACACGCGAAGAAGCGGGCAACTTTCCGTCCAAGCCTAATTTCCCGATTTCACCAAGTAACCCTATCTTTCCGATTGAAACTGAGCGCAGCACTACCGTGTTCAACTATGGCATTAATCAGGGCGCTTTGCTGAATCTGAACATTACGCTGTTCGATACTGAGCAATCACTGCTGGTGATAGGTAATCGCGCCTGGCACCCGTATCAGGGCCAAATCGAGACTCTGGGCGGCGATATCCGCAATACTTTGGATTTAGGCGCTCATACGCTTACTGTTGGCGTGGAATACCGCGACCAACGTTCTTCTGCCGGTACCCTGGGGCAGCCGCTCAATGCTGAGGAAACCGGCGAAGTGCTGGGTATCTATGCGCAAAATCACTGGGATATCAGTGATACTCTGCTGCTTAGCTTTGGGTTGCGCTATGACGATTACAGCCTGAACACCACCCATAAGTTTTTTGCTGAAAACCAGGCCAATTTTGCCGCCGTTGCTGCCCAGTTTCCGCAAGTAGCAGAGGCGGGTTTTTTCCTGGTAGCCGATTTTGACACCCTTACGCCGCTTGGCCGGGTCGTCGGGCCGGATGGCACCTTTAATTACCTAAGCCGCAGCTCCGAGGACATCAACGTAAGCAGTGATGGCTTTAGTGCCAACATCGGCCTTGCCTGGCAACTGACACCAGAGTGGCAATTAACCGCTGGTTACGCCCAGGCGCTGCGCGGCAAGGAAGTGGGCGACACCTTTACCATCGACTATAACGGTGTCGAACCCGATATTGTCGCAGAGGACGCTGAGAATACCGAAGTAGGCCTGGAATATCAGCAAAACGGCCTGATGTTCAAAATTGCAGCCTATCAGTCTACTTTGGCTAACGCGATGAACCTGGAGGTGGGCGGCACCAATGTGCGCAACATTGGCGACATTAAATCAGACGGCGTAGAACTGAAACTCGGTTACCTGAAAGATGAACTGCGCATCGTCGCCAGCTATGTGCATAACAATAGCGAGCTGCACAATTATCAGCCTAATGTGGCCACCAATGCGTTTGACGCCAATGGCGCGCCTATTGTCAATCTGGCGGCCTACAATGTGCAATTTAATGCCTTTAATATTGCTAAAATTCAGGCCCCGGCCAGCGTAAATGGTCAGCCACTCATTTACGATGGCATTAAAATCGAAGGCTACGAGCAGCGCGCTATCGGTAACTCCCGTGGTGATACCTTTACGCTTGATGTCAGCTACAGCCTGCTGGAAAACCTGGAAATCGGCTGGTTTTTCACTAACGTGCAGGAACTGGACGGCATAGTCGCGCTACACAATGCTGTTAGCAGCGGTGACATCAGTGAGGTAGTAACACTACGCAAGCCGGGCTACAGCCTGCACGACTTTTACGCCCACTATGATGTTAGCGACAATATCAGGCTGCGTTTAATGGTAAAAAATGCCTTTGACAAGGCGTATCGGGATCATTCCAGTTTTGCTGACTATAGCGAGATTTGGGAAGGTTTTGCCAGTCACAAAGAGCCAGGCCGGGATGTCCGCCTGAGCCTATCCTGGCAGTTTTAAGCTGTACCATCCAACCAGCGTCTATGGCGCTGGTTGGTCTTCTTTTTTCAGGAGCGATAGCATGTCTGAACTTCAATCCACAGCTCAATTTCAGCGCGTAGCCCGCGTAGAGACACCTCACGGCAGCAAGTATTTGCAAAGGTTGTGCAAGCATTTTGCACACAAAGTGCGTGCCGACTGGGACGAAAACCGTGGCAAGGTTACCTTTGCCGAAGGCATCTGCGCCTTGCAGGCCGATGCGCAAGGTTTACAGCTGACCTGCAGCGCCGGTTCGCAGCAGGATCTGAATGAGATAGTAGAGACGCTAGACCGGCATTTTATCCGCTTCGCTAAAGCTGAAGCGCCAGAGCTGATCTGGCAGTAAAGACGCTTCAGCTATGGTTTGCCGGGTTAGCCTCTAAGCGTAACAAACTCCTCCGCGCTGGTGGGGTGCAGCGCTACGGTATTGTCGAAATCAGCCTTGGTTGCACCCATTTTTATTGCTACCGCAAAGCCCTGCAGTACTTCGTCCATGCCCTCACCAATACCGTGCAGGCCAACCACTTTTTCGTCCGGGCCGGCGCATACCAGCTTAAAACGGCTAAGCGCGCGATGCGCGGTAATGGCGTTATACATGGCGGCAAAGTTGCTGCGATACACTTTGATATTGTCAGCGCCATATTGCGCAATAGCTTCGGCTTCGGTTAAGCCAATAGTGCCGATGGGCGGATGGCTGAATACCACTGTAGGTATTAGCGAATAGTCCATATGCGCATTTGGCATGTCTTTGTTAAACAAGCGCTCGGCCAGCAGGCGGGCGGCTTTTACCGCGACCGGGGTGAGCTGGGCTTCGCCGGTAATGTCGCCTACCGCATAAATACCGTTAACATTGCTATTTTGGTATTTGTCGGTGCGGATATAGCCGTCTTTATCGGTTACTACGCCGGCAGCGGCCAAATTAAGCTTGTCGGTGGCCGGCTCACGGCCAATAGCCCAGATCAGACAATCTACGTCAGTAAATACGCTGCCGTTGTCACAGTGCACTGTTAAGCTGCCGTCGCTCATCTTCTCTACTTTAATCACGTTAGATTGGGTATGCAGCTGCAGCTTATCTTGGGCCATACGCTCTAGCAGCATATCGGTAATGTCGCTGTCGAAGTTACGCAGCGGCCGGTCTTTACGCACCAGTAGATGCGTGTCTGTACCCAGTGCGTGCAGCACGCCGGCAATTTCTACGGCAATGTAGCCTGCGCCTACTACCAGGGCTTTTTTCGGTTGCGCTGCTAAGGCAAAAAAGCCGTCAGAGTCTATGCCGTGCTCGCTACCCGGAATATCCGGCCGGGTCGGGCGGCCGCCGACAGCAATAGTAATATGATCGGCCGTGATGTGCTCGCCGTTAACTTCAACCGTATTGGCATTAACAAAGCGGGCAAAGCCTTCGATGTAGGTTACGCCGTTATTGTCAAAACCCTTGTGATAGCTGTTATGAATGCGCTGAATGTAGGCCTCACGGTTTTTCACCAGCGTGGCCCAGTTAAAACTGTTTTGCGTGATATCAAAGCCGTAATCCGGGCTGTATTTTAAGGCCTCGGCAATATGGGCGCCGTACCACATCACTTTTTTCGGCACACAGCCGACATTAACACAGGTGCCGCCCACTGCTTTAGCTTCAATAACGGCGGCGCTGGCGCCACGCTGAGCGGCGCGGTTTGCACCGGCAATACCGCCGCTGCCGGCGCCGATAGCAAGATAGTTAAAATGACGGGTCATAATGTAGTTCCGTGAAAAAACAATGTACTGGTTATATGGGGTGCTGGCCGCTTTTACAAGGCGGTTTTGGCCAAAGACACGTTGACAATAGCAACGACTGCCCCAACATTAAGGCTATTACAATATTTACTCGTTATAAGGTCTGTCATGTCTGCTACCGGAAATATATTGCTGTCTTTTACTGATTTACCGCCATTTTCACAAATTACGCCAGAGCAGGTTAAGCCCGCAGTAGAGCAGGCCATCGCTCAGGCCCGCGCTGCGGTTGAACGGGCGGTAGCTGCCACCGATGTTAGCTGGGACAGCCTGATAGCACAGCCAGAGCAAGACAGTGACCGGTTAGGTAAGCTGTGGTCGCCGGTGTCGCATATGAACTCGGTGGTGAGTACCCCGGAACTGCGTGCAGCGTACGAGAGTTGCCTGCCATTATTGTCCGATTTCAGCACCTGGCAGGGCCAGCATGAAGGCTTATATCAAAAGTACCAACAACTGGCACAAAGCGCTGAATATGCCAGCCTGACGCCCGCGCAGCAAAAAGTGATTCAAAACGCCTTGCGCGATTTTAAGCTGTCGGGCATTGGCTTGTCGGCAGAGAAAAAACAGCGTTATGGCGAAATTCAAAGCCGGCTATCGGATTTGGGTTCGCAGTTCTCCAATAACACCCTGGATGCTACTCAGGCCTGGTTTAAGCATATTACCAATGAGGCTGACTTAGCCGGCTTGCCGGATGACGCCAAACTGGCCGCTGCCGAAGAAGCCACAAGCCGTCAGCTAAGCGGCTGGGTATTTACGCTGGAGTTCCCCAGCTATATTGCAGTAATGACCTACGCCGATAACCGCGAACTGCGGGAAGAGCTATATAGCGCTTATTGCACCCGGGCGTCGGATCAGGGCCCAACAGCCGGCCAGTTTGACAACAGCGCCATTATTGAAGAAACCCTGGCGCTGAAACACGAGCTGGCGCAATTGCTGGACTTTAACAACGCCGCCGAAGAGTCGCTGGCCACCAAGATGGCACAAAGCCCGGCGCAGGTGCTGGATTTTCTGCACGATTTAGCCCGCCGCGCCAAGCCACAGGCCGAGCAGGACTTAGCTGAGCTTAGCGCCTTTGCCAAAAGCGAATATGCTGTTAACGCGCTTGCTGCCTGGGATGTAACCTATTACGCTGAAAAGCTGAAACAAGCCAAATATGCCATTTCCGACGAGCAGCTACGGCCGTATTTTCCCGAGCATAAAGTGGTCGCCGGTTTATTCAGTGTGCTGCACAAACTGTTTGGCGTAACAGTTAAGCAGCGTGATGGCGTAGACGTATGGCACAGTGATGTTAAGTTCTACGATATTTTCGGTGCCCAGGGCGAGCTGCGCGGTAGCTTTTACCTCGATTTATATGCGCGGGCGAAAAAGCGCGGCGGTGCCTGGATGGACGATTGTCAGGGCCGGCGTATTTTAGCCGATGGCAGTGTGCAAACACCGGTCGCCTATTTAACCTGCAATTTTAATAAACCTGTCGGCGGCAAGCCTGCTTTGTTTACCCATGATGAAGTGGTTACCCTGTTCCATGAATTTGGCCATGGTATTCACCATATGCTGACCAAAGTTGACGCTGCCGCGGTAGCCGGTATTAATGGTGTAGCCTGGGATGCGGTAGAACTACCAAGCCAGTTTTTAGAAAACTGGTGCTGGCAGGCAGAGGCGCTGGCGATTATCTCCGGTCACTATGAAACCGGCGACACCTTACCACAGGACCTGTTAGCTAAAATGCTGGCAGCGAAAAACTTCCAGTCGGCGATGTTTTTAGTACGTCAGCTCGAGTTTGCTCTGTTTGACTTCCGCCTGCACGCCGAGTATGACCCGATATTGGGTGGCCGTGTGCAGCAAATGCTGGACGATGTGCGCAGCGAAGTATCAGTGATTGTTCCGCCACGTTTTAACCGCTTTCAGCATAGTTTTGGCCATATTTTTGCCGGCGGTTATGCAGCCGGTTACTACAGCTATCTGTGGGCTGAAGTGTTATCGGCCGATGCCTTTGGCCGCTTTGAAGAAGAAGGCATTTTTAATGCCGACACCGGGGGGGATTTTTTACGCTGGATTTTAGAGCGTGGCGGCAGTGCCGAGCCAATGGAGCTGTTTAAAGGTTTCCGTGGCCGCGAGCCTTCAAACGAAGCCCTGCTGCGGCACATGGGCATTGTTGGTTAACAATTCATTGCCAATTCAGCCATGCTCTGCCAAGCTGATACGCAATTAACAGGAGGTGCTATGCGTACAAACAGATTATTGCCGTTACTGGCGGTGCTGGTGTTATCGGCTTGTCAGCAAGGACAGGCAAGTAGTGCGGCCGATGCCGAACGTTTGGCACCAAAACCGGTGGTAGAACCGATAGATCCGGTCAAAGATCCGCTAATGGCAATGAAAGCGAGGAAGCAGCAAATGGCTGAAGTAGCAGATTTAACCAGTATGCGCGCTGAAATTATGGCGCTGATTGGTGAAGCCCGTGCCGATAGCGTGCAGCAGTGCCGGGTAGTGGGTTTTGGCAGCAAGCCTTGTGGCGGCCCTGCCAGTTATATTGCGGTGTCGGTAAAAGATAAAAACGAAACGGTATTGATGTCACTGATTGAAAAATACAATGCCGCAGCCAAAGCAGAAAATGAGCGACTGGGGCTGATGTCGGATTGCGCCATAGTACCCAAGCCAGCAGTGGTGCTGGAAAACGGCGTTTGTACCTTAAAAGCCGCTGCTGATTCCGCAGTCTATTAATCCTTGATACTGGTCTGAATGCCAAGGCAACAGTACACTGTTGCCTTATTTTTATCTGAGTAAGGTAACCGGTGTGACAACAGCAGAACCCTTTGACCGCATTTATCAGCGCGCCTGCGAGCGTAAAGGTGGCGCCGCGTCGCTGGAAGCCTTGTTGGGACAAAGTGCCCCCAGCGATGAAATTGCCGCCATAGCGGATAACCTGTTACTGGGCGAGCTAACCAAAAAAGTGTTTCAGTCGGGCTTTGTTTGGCGCGTAGTACGGCAAAAATGGCCCGGCTTTTGTGAGGTGTTTTTTGATTTTAACATCGAAAAAGTACTCTTGATGAGCGACGAAATGCTTGAAGCCAAAGCACGCGACGAGCGCATTATCCGCAATGCCGCCAAAGTGTTCACCATTCGCCATAATGCCATGATGATTGACGATATTGCTGGTAAACACGGCAGCTTCGCGCGCTTTATTGCCGACTGGCCAACAAGCGATATTATTGGTTTATGGGCTTATTTAAAGCAGCACGGCGCCAGGCTGGGCGGTAATACCGGGCCTTATGCGCTGCGTGCTATCGGCAAAGATACCTTTATTCTCAGTACGGATGTGGAGGCTTACCTTAGGGCCACCAACGTATTTGACGGTGGTATCAACAGTAAACGCAGCCTGGCACAAATTCAGCAGCAATTTAATCTGTGGCAGCAGCAGTCTGGCCGCAGCCTGGCACATATCAGCCAGATTATTGCGCTAAGTTCGGGTGAGAATTTTGTCGGAATGCAGCAGTAATGGCACCAAATTTATTACATAGCCCAACGCTGGCTAAAGACTATGCTGCCAGCCTGTGCCAACAGTTCGGTTTAAACCTAACCGACACCGCCAGCGGCTGGCATCTGGCCTGGCAAGACGAAGCACTGGTGCTACGCCACAGCGACTTGCCAAAGCAGGGTGATATTCTGGTCGATTTTGCCAGTGGTGCAGCCAGTTACCGCCGTTTGCACGGTGGCGGAAAACACGAAGCCATTGCCAAAGCCTGTGGCTTGCATAAAAAGCGCGATCTCACTGTGCTGGACGCCACCGCCGGTTTAGGCCGCGATGCCTTTGTGCTGGCCACTTTAGGTGCCAGTGTGACTATGGTAGAGCGCAACCCGCTGGTGGCGGCATTATTATTTGACGGTTTACGCCGCGGCGCAGCAATAACTGAACTTAGCTGGCTTAGCGAACGTATGCACCTGCTACACAGCAGTGCACTGCAGGCATTACAACAAGCGTCAACGGTAGACGTGGTGTATTTGGACCCGATGTTTCCGGCGCGTGATAAAAGCGCATTAGTTAAAAAGGAAATGCGCGCTTTTCATGATGTGGTAGGCAGTGACGCTGATGCCGATGCGTTATTGGCTCCGGCGCTGCAGTTAGCGCAAAAACGCGTGGTGGTAAAGCGGCCCGGCTATGCAGAGTATTTAGCCTTGCAAGCGCCCACTATGTCAGTCACGGGTAAGAATAACCGCTTTGATGTGTATATTAATGCAGCAATTTAATGCTATTTTGATAAAAGTTTAACTTAACAGGGGAAACACCATGATTAAAACCGGCGACAAATTACCTGAAGTCAGTTTTTCACAACTGACCAAAGAAGGCGTAATGAACCCAACCACCAGCCAAATTTTTGCCAATAAAAAAGTAGTACTGTTTGCCGTGCCCGGCGCCTTTACGCCAACTTGTTCTGCCGCGCATTTGCCAGGCTATATTACATTGGCCGATGAGATTAAAGCCAAAGGCGTAGATAGCATTGTGTGTACCGCAGTAAACGATGCCTTTGTGATGAGTGCCTGGGCAAAAAGCCAGAACGCCGAAGAAATCGTATTTTTAGCCGACGGCGGCGCGGCGTTTCATAAAGCCATTGGCCTGACCATGGAAACCGGCGACTTTGGTGGCCTGCGTTCACAGCGCTACGCGATGGTCGTCGACAACGGTGTAGTAACGCTGTTAAATGTTGAAGCACCAAAAACCTTTGAAGTCAGTAAAGCAGAAGTGATTTTAGCGGCGTTGTAACGATGTGGTTAGTTGGCCTCTGTAAAGAGGTCAACTAACCAGAACGCAATATCCCAGATCCATCGTTCTGCATACCGCTAGACTAACGTCGATGTAAAGACACACTGCGATAAATATCTTCCAGCTTTTGACACTGCTTATAAATATTAAAATGTTGATCTACATGGGTAATGCCTGCCTGAGACATTTGTTGGCGTAGGGCTGTTGATTGCAATACGATAAGCAAATTTTGCGCAAGTTGGTTGACATTTTTTTGCTCTGATAGCAGGCCGGTTTTCTCATTAATCACGCCTTCACTAACCCCGCCGGTATTAAACGCCACCACAGGAGTTCCTACTGCTTGTGATTCAATGCAAACCGTCGGCATGCCCTCTTCATTTCCTCTGGCCATCACGATGCTGGGTAAACAGGTTACCCAGGCTTTTGCCATTAAATTTTTCACCTGTTCCCGGTTTTGTGCGCCAACAAACTTCACGTTTTTTAGCTCAGTTGCTAAAGCTTGCAGCTTGTCTTGGTATGAGCCGTATCCTGCAATTATTAATTGCGCATCGGGTAGCTGCTGATTAATGGTTTTCATCGCTTGTAGCAGATACTGACAACCTTTTTGTTCAATAAGCCGGCCAACAAACAAAATCGTAGGCTGGCTACTTTTTTGCTGTGTAGGGGCAAAAAACTGATTATCAATACCAATATAATGCTGAATAATCTTATCTTCCGGGCAGCCGCGGGCAATCAGTTTACTTTTTATAAATTGCGATACGGCAATGATTTTTGTTGACTGCTCAAAGGTGACTTTTCGATGCTTACTGTTGTAAGAAAATTTGTCGTTTTGGGTAACGTCTGAACCATGGAATGTCGTAACCATGGGTAAGTCTAACTTTTTTGCTATTGGCGCGCAGTAATAGCCGCCTTTACCAAAATGTGCATGAATAACGTCAGCGTTTTGTGCTGCCAACGCATTTTGCCACTTAGATGTTAAAATCTGGCAGCCATCCAGCAAAAGGCGGGAAATAGTCGGAAAAGACTCTGTATTTTCCTGCACACAGGTTGCCTTGCCTGTAATTAATTCAGCACCACCACTATCGTTTCTCAGACCGATATAGACCGGTTGATAACTCGGCAAGTTATTGCCCTGTGCAGCAACAAAGGTATTGGATCTTGGCAGCACCCGTTTGGTAAAAATAAGGACTTTAGGCATATCAGCTTACTTGTTAATCAGTGCCGATTTAACCCGGCGGATAGCTTTTCGTACTACGGAAATTTTGCTGTCTTCTTTGTAACGGCCTTTTTCAGCGTGGCGGATAAGCAGCAGGTTAGGCAGGGCTATTGGTGTGCCCTGGGTGCCCAGTAGCCAGCGCACTGCGCGGTCTTCGTAGGTTTTGGTCCAGTGCTGCTTTGGTTTTTGATATACCGCTAAATCGTCGCAGTAACCGCAGGCGCGGGCGACGTCGCCATGAATAATCTGAATAGCTCCGGTGGCGCGGTCAAATTTGCGTGGCTTAAACTTGGTTTTATCTACTTCCAGCAGCGCCGTTTTGTCTTTACCGGCTGAAATCATCGGATCAGCTTCGGTTAGTAGCGGTGTTACCAGCAAGGTATCCGGAAACAGCAAAATATCCTGGCGGCCTTTAAGTAATTGCTCCAGCGTGTCTAAACAGCCCTCGTGAAACACCATGTCGCAATCGGCAAACCAAATCCAGTCTGCTGTGGTGTGTTTGGATGCATGGTTACGGCCTATAGCCCGGCGCAATAGTAGCGGCGTGGGCAATTCCTGAAAATTCCACTCGACATTGGGCACTGTAATGGTTTGAAAATGTTTTAACAGCTTGGCGGTTTCAGTGTCTTCTGCCGAATAAAATACCGTAAAGCGCAGTTGCATATTGCTTGGCGGGTACTTCACTAATGAGCTTAACTGGTAAACAAAAAAGCGCGCGTAATTCCAGCAATGGCTGACAATTTCCAGTTTAATATTGTCGTTAAACACCCGCAGGCTGGCTTTGTCGGGCTGGTTTTTAATAAAGGCGCTGGCCGGAAAATAGCCCGATGCGGCAAAACGTAGCAGAAATTCGTTTACACCATCCAGCATGGCAGGTTGCCGGTATTCAGGTAATGCCATAATTGCTCCGTACAAAGATCTGCCGGCCGAGTGCCGACGGTGATGGTTTCAGGCCATAATAAGGCCGCTAGATTAACATTTTATAAGTAGCTGAAACAGAATCTTTTGGTATCAGCACGCCAAATTTGGCATTATGGCGCACCTTTTCCGGCGGTTGTCACTGCATCAGCGCCGAGGATGATATTTTGCTAAGAAGGGATCAATGTCGCTGCTAAGCCGTTTTTTCTACAGCCTGATGCTGTGTCTGCTATCGCCCTTGCTGCTGGTGTACTTGCTGCTGCGCTCACGCAAAGACAGTGGCTACCGCCAGCGCCTGGCCGAGCGCTTTGCGTTTAAGCTGCCCGCTGTGCAGGCTCAGGGGGGCATAGTGCTGCACACGGTGTCGGTGGGCGAATTTAATGCGGCTAAGCCGCTGATTAAACAGTTGCTGGCACAATATCCGCAGTTGCCACTCACCATCACCTGCACCACGCCCACTGCGTCTGCGGCCATTGCAAAATTACAACAAGACTGCCCGGGCCAGGCTATAGAGCATTGCTACCTGCCGTTTGACTATCCGCTGTTGATGCGCCGCTGGTTAAGGTTTATGCAACCGCAGCTGCTGATTATTTTAGAAACTGAGCTGTGGCCGAATTTACTGGCAAATTGCACGGCACTCGCTGTTCCGACATTAGTGGTGAATGCCCGCTTGTCGGCACGGTCAGCCAAAGGTTACCGGCGTTTTCATTGTCTGGTAAAACCAATGCTGCATGATATCAGCCAGATCCTGACGCAGGATAACGCCAGCGCCCGCCGTTTCGCAACACTGGGGGCGGCAAGGGTGCAACTGGCCGGTAACCTGAAATATGAACTGACGGTGCCAGCGGCCAGTGTTGAACTTGCCACAAGTATAAAACCAGCCTTACAGGGGCGAATTGTCTGGGTGGCGGCCAGCACCCATGCCGGCGAAGATGAAATACTGCTGCAGGCATACAAGCAGCTGGCAAGCCAATACCCGCAATTGCTGTTGGTACTGGTGCCGCGCCATCCGGAACGGTTTGATACCGTAGCGGGCCTGGTGCAACAGCAGCAGCTTAATGTTGTTCGGCGCAGTAAAGCTGGTGTGCCCGACGCAAGCACGGCAGTTTGGCTGGCCGACACCATGGGCGAGTTACTTAGCTGGTATCAGCTGGCTGATTTTGTCTTTATTGGCGGCAGCCTGATTGAACGCGGTGGCCATAATCCGCTGGAGGCGATGGTATTTGGCAAAGCCGTAATGTCTGGCCCTTATATCTTTAATTTTCAGCAGGTATTTAGCTTATTGCAACGCCAGCAGGCCTGTTTAACGGTGGCAAACTGCGCAGAAATCGTAAGCCGCGTGCAGCAGTTAATCGGCCAGCCAGAGCTGGCACAACGGCTTGGCAATAAAGGCCTGGCATTGTATCGGCAACAGCAAGGTGCCTTGGCACAGATAATGGCGCAGGTTGCAACGTTGTTGCCATTGGCACAGCTAACCTGCTTGCGTAAAGGGAATACGGTTGCCTGGTTTGACCCGGCATTTTTTCCACAGGCCGGATTGCACTACTTTGAGCCAACGTTTTGGCAACAGCAGGGCTTAGTGTGCGGCCAGTCAACCGGGCGTAATACGGTATGGTTTGTACGGCAAAACGACAAACAAGCCGTATTGCGACATTACTATCGCGGTGGCCTGATAGGTAAATTTAACAAGGATGCGTTTTTTGCTCAGCCGCTACGGCATAGCCGGGCCATGGCCGAGTTCGCCTTGTTGTGGCAAATGCGCCAATGGGGCTTGCCGGTGCCACGGCCCTGTGCGGCGTTGTATCAACCGCGGCAACTGTTGGGGGTAAATTACGCCTACACGGCCGATATTTTAATTGAGCGTATCGATGGTGCCACAGATTTGGCGCAGCTGCTGCGACAGCATGCACTTAGTGCGGCGCAGTGGCAACAACTGGGGGCGGTAATCGCCCGTTTTCATCAGCACAAGGTGTATCACTCCGATTTAAACTGCCATAATATTTTATTGGATCAACAAGGCCGGTTCTGGCTGATTGACTTTGACAAATGCAGCCTGCGCCCGCCCGGCAACTGGCAACAGGCAAATTTGGATCGCCTGCTGCGCTCGTTAGAGAAAGAGCATGGTTTGCATAGCGGTTTTTGCTGGCAACACATGCACTGGCCTGCGTTGCTGCAAGGTTATCAGCAGCAGTTTATCGGTTAAAACCAGCACTTTATCGCGCATTTTTTGCAGTTAAACTGTAACAAAGCAGTTTTTATCCTGTCTGTGCTCTTGGTGTCGCTGCCGTTCTTTGATATAACAACAGACGGTGGAGGGGCATCTATGCGGCTAAATAAAATAATAACAAGCTTACTACTGACCAGTTTTGTACTGGCAGCTGAACCACAACAACAATTTGCTGAGGCGCAAGCGGCGTATGCTGAGGGCGATCACAGTAAAGCTGCTCAAATATGGCAATCCTTGGCGCTGGAGGGTAACCACAAAGCACAGTTTGAACTGGCCAAGCTATATTCAATGGGCCACGGTGTTGAGCAGGATGCGCTGCAGGCAGCCTACTGGTTAGAGCAAGCGGCGTCAGGGAGTACTGATTACGCTGAGTCAGCGCAGGCTACACGCGATATTGTCGAAGCAGTTGCAGCAATGAAACAGCAAGCCGCAGCTGAAACGGCTATCGGTGCCGATACTAATACCGTAGTCGTTGCAACAGCTGCAGCGGTTAACCCCAGTCAGCCGGCAGCAATTTCTGCGCCGGTGCAAGCCGTAACTACTGTAGCTGCAAATACTGCTCCGGTTGTGGTTGCAAGCAAGGCCGCGCCAGCGCAGCCGAAAACAGTGGTAGCACAGCAGGGCTACAAAGCAGCAGAGCTGCCAGTAAAACCATTGCCTCAGGCTAACTTTGATAGCGGGCTGAGGGCGTTCCAACGACAAAATTATGCTGAAGCCTTCAGCCACTGGTATCCGTTGGCTCAGGCCGGGCTTGCTGATGCGCAGTTTAATCTGGCGGCTATGTATGCTAATGGCTATGGTGTCAGTGCCGATATGGCCGGCGCTGTACATTGGTTTAACGCCGCCTCTGATCAGGGCATGGCGCAGGCACAGTATCAGTTAGCGCTGGCCTATGCCAATGGTAATGGTGTGGCACAGGATGATGCTGTGGCGGTATTCTGGTACCAAAAAGCGGCTGAGCAACAACATATTTTAGCGCAATATAATCTTGGGTTTATGTATGGTGCCGGCCGTGGTGTAACACAGGATGATACTACGGCATTGCTTTGGTATCAGCGCGCCGCAGAGCAAGGTGATGCCGATGCACAGTTTATTGTTGCCGGCCGCTATCAGGACGGTCGTGGAGCAAGTCGCGATCTGGCTGCTGCCAACAACTGGTATCAGAAAGCTGCTGCGCAAAATCATAGCCGTGCTGCCTATGAGCTTGGTCGCCATTATCTGTTGGGCGAAGGCGTGGCACAAAGCGATAGCCGGGCGCTGGATTGGTTTAACCGTGCGGCAACGCAGGGGCTGACTGAAGCCCAGCGTGAGGCGGGTATTAGTTACTCGCTGGGGCGCGGAGTCAGAAACAACGACACTAAGGCTCTGGAGCTGTTACAACCGGCTTGCAGCCAAAACGATGTTACCGCCTGCTACTATGTTGCTGTGCATTTGTTGGAAGGGCGCGGTTTGCGCCAAGATATGGCGCAGGGCCTTAAGCTGCTGCAACAAGCGGCTAAAACTGGCAGTGTTGATGCCCAGTACCGGCTTGGGCTGCTGTACAGCCAGCAACAGGAGCTGGAGGTAGATGAAAAGGCCGCTTTTGGCTGGTTTTTACAAGCGGCAGAGCAAGGCCATGCCCAGGCGCAGTACCTCGCCGGTTTAAGGCTGGCTAATGGCACCGGCACCGCAAAAAATGATGTTGAAGCGGTAAAATGGTACCAGCGCGCGGCAGAACAAGGTGTGCTGTATGCCCAGTACAATTTGGGTTTTATGTACGGCGCTGGCCGGGGCGTAGCGCAGGATGATGACAAAGCGTTGTACTGGTACAGCAAAGTAGCCGAGCAGGGCGATGCCGATGCGCAGTTTAACCTGGGGTTACGCTATGAGACCGGCCGTGGTGTGCGCCAAGATGATACAGCCGCAGTAAACTGGTATCAAAAAGCGGCTAAGCAAAACCATTTACGTGCTATTGCGCATTTGGGCTACATGTACGAAAAAGGCTATGGCGTGGCAATGAACGAGCGTCGCGCCTTTGAGTTGTACCAGCAGTCAGTATCTGCTGCGGTACCCAGGGCACTTACGGCAATGGGGTTGTTTTATAAAAATGGTCGGGTAGTAAAAGCCGACGATACAAAAGCCGTGGCGTTATTTGCCCAGGCGGCAGAACAAGGTTATGCCAATGCTCAGTACAACCTGGGTTGGATGTACGAATTTGGCCGCGGTGTCAGCCGTGATTTAGTTAAGGCGCGTGATTTATATCAGCGGGCGGCAGAGCAAAGTGAGCCGCTGGCGCAAGCGCAGTTAAGCCGCTTACTAAACCCCTGACCTGAGACCATAAAACAAGGCCAGCGGATGCTGGCCTTTATTTTTTCAGTGCTACCTCAGTGCGCTAACTAGGGCTGATAGCTTGCGGTAAGCGTTAAACCACTTACCGCTCTGTAGCCGTATACTGAGATATACCATGTTGTAGCTTCCGGGTTGTTGAAGCTGCAACTTTCACTGTTACCAGACCGGTCAGAACGACATTCGTAACTTGTGGTCGTTGGCTGTGCACCACGACGGACGTATAGATCGGCATCACCACTGCCGCCGGATGTATTGACAGTTAGGTTGCTCATGCCGGCTGGCACCTCAACGGTATAGTGCTGCCAGCTGCGACGTGCAATGCTGATATCAGACTGTGTTAGCGTTGCCCCCTGACTGCCGCCTCCGGCTGAGCCTGCGGTGTAATCTGCCAGCAGCGTTACGCCTGCATAAGCTCTGTAAGCGTTGATCATTACATGATAGGTACCGGCCTGTGCGGTGTTAAAGCTGCAGCTTTCGTCATTACCTGTTCTGTAAGGCCGGCAGTCGTAGCTGGATGTAGTGGGCTGGCTGCCAAACTTGACAAACATATCAGCATCACCACTGCCACCTGACATATTAAAACGCAGATCGGTGGCGCCAGCAGGTACAGTAAATGTGTAGTAGACCGTGCTGCTTGTTGCCCCACTGAGGTTGGTGATAGCGACACCTTTGCTTAGCTCGTTAGTGCCAACAGGAGGCTCTTCTCCACCGCCGCCACCGCTACCATCACAGCCATTTTGGGCAATATAGTCAAAGGCAGCTTTAGTGCGCACCAGGCCGTGACCGAAGGAGTTATCACGCCCTGCAGTGCCTAAATCTTCAGCAGTAACGGCCAGTACATTACGGATCTGCGCATTGCTACACTGCGGATAGTGGCTCCATAACAAGGCGGCAACACCCGCTACATGCGGCGATGCCATAGATGTACCGCTCATCAGGCCATAGTTGCTGGCGCCTGAACTTAAGCTGGCAGTCTGGCCCAGCTGGCTCATTAATGCCTGGCCAACTGCCTGGGTGACAGCCAATGCAGGAATAGTGGTGCCCGGGTTATCGCCCAAAGTACCGCCAAAATCACCTGCGGCGTTGTTATAAATAACCGCCGCTAAACCGCCACCGTCTTCACAAGACTGCACTTTTTGCACAAAGCTAACGTTGCCGCGCTCAATAACACAAATTTTATTTGCCACGTTGCTGCAGGTGGTTTCAGCCAGGCCACAACTGGCAAGAGCGGCGTTGGCGCTACCGTCAGTCGAATTGGTCATCGGGCTGCTGGCATAACTGTTGTTGCCAACGCTCAATACGGCTTCCAGGCCCGTGCCTTCAGGGTAGGTTGACCGTATATCAACGCCCGGTGCCGCCAGCTCTACCTGGCTGTTACGTTGGGAGAAATCAGCCAGCTGTTTATTGCTATCAATAGCGGCTACCGAAATCACCGAGTCGTAAGACGCCGGGTAAGACATAGCAGTATTGCCATCATTGCCGGCGGCGGCTATAAGCAACACGCCTTGATCAAAAGCCGCTTGCATGGCGTTAGACTCAGTAGTGCTGGAACCGGCACCGCCTAAACTCATGTTGATAACCGTTGATCCATTGCTAACGCAAGTGTTAACTGCATTTGCCAATGTTGAGCTGTAGCCCCAGCCATCATCGTTAAATACTTTGATTATGTGCAGCTTAACATTACCGTTTGGCAATACGCCAACCATGCCAACACTGTTGTTCAGTGCCGCTATAGTACCGGCAACATGGGTGCCATGTGGGCCGCCAGCCTGATACCAGTTTCCGGTACCCGAGTTATTACTGCCAGTGATATTACCGGTTAAAAAATCTTCGTGTGGTAAATCCAGGCCGGAGTCAATAACACATACTTTCTGATTAGACGCAAACTGGTCACTAACCTGATTCGCCTGCACCATGTTGTAGCCAAAAGGCACTTGTTGCGCCATTGGGTAGCGTTTGTGATCTTCTTCTATTAATGCAACATCAGCATCGTTTTGCAATGCGGCCAATTGGCTTGGCGTTAGCTCAGCCGCCACGGCGCCCTGGGCTGCCAGCACTTCTTTTACGCTGGCACCCTGGCTTTCCAGCCTTTGCTGCAAGTTAACTTTACGCCGGGTTATGGTGTCGGTAGTAAACTGCCCGGGGCCGCTGGCATCAAGTGGCTGTGTTTTAAACTGAATAATATAGCGTTTGCGGCCATCAGCTGACAGGTTATCACTGTGCTTTACCGCCTGCACCGGGCTGGCATAGCGGCTGGCGCCGTCTGGTTGGTGTTGTGCCATAGTGCTGGTAGCAACCAGCAACGACGCTGGCAAACATAGCACGGCCAGCTTAGAAAGGGTGAACTCAGGTTTTTTCATTGTAATCTCGTGTTTAATTATTGTTATATGTTCCCCGAATGACGACTACATATTGCTGCCTTGCAATAACGCCAACTGATCTTTTAACCAATATGTAATTAAGTGTAAATCTGCGAAATAGTGACATTTGTTACAGTTTTACTATCGCGATAGTGGCTGTTGAGAAAAAAGGTCTTTTTTAAAACATGCTGCTTTAGGTAAGTGTAAGCCCCACACCCTTTTTCGAATGCATTTCATACAGCCTGGTATTTTTATATATGCTAAAAATGCATAACATATATTCATTGTTGCTATGCAGTCAGGCACTGTTTGCATTGGCCGGCTTTGTCGCCGACAATAGCGCCTTTAGGTTAAGCAGGCAGAAGCAGCATTATGCAGCAGTGGGATGTAATAGTAATTGGCGCAGGCGCAGCCGGTTTAATGTGTGCAATTGAAGCAGGCAAGCGTGGCCGCAAAGTACTGGTGCTGGATAACGGTAAACGCGTTGGCCGTAAAATTCTGATGTCGGGCGGCGGCCGCTGCAATTTCACTAATATGTATGCTGCACCAGAGAATTTCCTGTCGCAAAACAAACATTTCTGTAAGTCGGCGTTAAGCCGTTACACGCAGTGGGACTTTATTGCCCTGGTGCAAAAGCATGCTATTGCCTACCACGAGAAAACCCTCGGCCAGCTGTTTTGTGATGACTCCGCCAAAGATATCGTCGATATGCTGCTTAGCGAGGCTAAATCCGCAAATGTGCAAATTGCTCTGCAGCAAAACATTACCGGCGTCAGCTTTACTGATGGCCAATATACGGTAACCACTGCGGAGCTTAGCCGGCAGTGCCACAGCCTGGTAGTCGCCAGTGGCGGCTTAAGCCTGCCCAATTTAGGCGCAACCGCCTTTGGCTTTCAGCTGGCCGAACAGTTTGGCTTAAACGTGCTGCCACTGCGCGCAGCCTTAGTGCCGCTAACCTGGCAACCGGCGGATAAAGCGGTGTTTGAAGAAATCAGCGGTGTGTCCTTACCGGTAACGGCAGAGGCCAACGGCACGGTATTCCCGGAAGATATGCTGTTTACCCACCGTGGCTTAAGTGGGCCGGCTATACTGCAAATTTCCAGCTACTGGCAGCCGGGTGATGATGTAACCGTAAATATGGCACCGCAAACCGATCTGGCAGAGTTTCTCACCAGCCAGCAACAAGCCCACCCGGAGCAGGAAGTAAAAACCGCGCTGGGCAAATTACTGCCGAAACGGCTGATAGAAAAACTGCTGGCGCTTAACGTCTTCGCTAACCAGCCGCTAAAAGCACTAAACCCGAAAAGCATTAGGCAAATAGCCGATAGCTTGCATGCTTATGTATTTAAACCCAACGGCACCGAAGGTTATCGCACCGCAGAAGTCACCATCGGCGGCGTCGACACCGATTATTTATCGTCAAAAACCATGGAAGCCAAACAGCAACCCGGCTTGTATTTTATCGGCGAAGTGGTCGATGTCACCGGTTGGCTCGGCGGCTACAATTTCCAATGGGCCTGGGCCAGCGGCTGGGTAGCCGGACAGTATTGTTAAGGTAACTGGCAGATAGTATAACGTGGCTTAAACCCATCTCTGTTGCTGCAACTGTTGCCAGGCTGATTCAACATGATTTGCTTGCATCAGCTGGCTTTTGCGCGGGTTCCACGATTGGATTTTCTGCAGTGCTTGCTGCGCATCTGCCGCCCCTTCCTGCTTGGCTACCCAATGCACACTGGCGAGTAATTCCATACCAAAAGGCGACTGAAAACCATCTATGAGTTGTGCCACCCTCTTAACTCTGGCTTGTAATTCCGGATTGGCTTTTGCCAAAAACGCTTTGGCAGTTTTCAGCGCCAGAGTGTCTGGTGTGATGGCGGATTCAACCACGCCATCGCCTACACCATGAATATAATGGCCATCCATTCTGTCCAGTACATGGCGCAGTTGGTCGGCATAAGGGCCAAATTTATGCTTTTGGTAGCTTAGCTTTAAATCTTCGCCGGCTTCTTGTAAAAAGTACGCAAGCTTTTGCACTTCAAGTTTGGATAAACCATAACTTAGCGCTTCATAGCACTCCAACAAGGCCAGAATAGCGGCTCTGCCTGCTGTCATTTTAGGTGCCGCTGTGTTTACTTCTAATTGGGCTGTGGCAGCAGTGTCAGACGGCTCAAATAAGCGTACGGTAACATGCGTTAAACTCGCGAAATATTGCTCGATAACCGGGCGCACGTCACTCCAGCTAAGGCCGCCATTACCACAGCCTAATGGCGGCATCGCAATAGAGCGGATATCCAAGTTTTTAATTTGTAGCACTAAATCTTGTAAACCCGTTTCAATATCTTTCAGGTTAGAAGCATTGCGCCAATGATCTTTGGTAGGGAAATTGATGATATAGCGCGGTGTGGCCAACGCACCCAGGTCAAAAATAAACATTTTACCAAGACGGATTTCTCCTGCTTTACAGGCAGCTGTATAAGCTTTGAAATTAGCAGGCCATTTTTTCTTAAACTGCAACGCTATGCCTTTGCCCATCACGCCCACACAGTTCACTGTGTTGACGATGGCATCAACATCTTGCTGTTTAAGTAAATCACCTGTGCTTGACTCTATGGTCACTGCTGTTCTCCGTTACATCCTGATATCACTGGCCGGTAAAGTACCAGTCTGGCATTACCGCTACCGGTAAGTTTAACCCAAATTGGCTTATTAAAGCCCGTACTTGTTCAGCCTTGGTGTCATTGATAACACCTAAACGTGTAAACCATGCCAAAGGTACTTGATGCTTCACTAAAAACTCGGCCTGTCGTTTTTCCAGTCGGTCGGTATATTTGGCAGGTTCTGGTTTGTCACTAAAGTACTTGCAAAACCCATCAAGCTGCGGTGGTTCGGTTAGCAAACCCCAGTCGATCACCTCTTTTAACTGATGAGGGTCAGTGTAAGCCTGACTGTAAACCTTAGTGGCATTGCGATCAAAAAACACAAAATCTAGTGTATGCTGCACTACAGCACGAACCAGCAGTTCGAAATGCACTATATCATCTTGCCGATAGCTGCAGCCGGCTACCTTGCCGCCATGGATCGCCATTAACATAGGTGAGCGTGGCGCAAAATAAAACGGCACATAGTCATGGATGCTGCCGCCCGGCGGGTCGATTACCGCTTTTGCTGACCTGACGCCCTGAGCACCAGCGTGAGCAATATTATGATAATTAATGCCCGCTACCTGTGATTTTTGTTTGCACAACAAGGCGCCTTGCTGAAATATCGCCGGTAAATTATCTATTGCCGTGATGTGGAACAAACGCACTGGGACAGGCATTGTCATCGTTAACTTACTCTAACTGTTAAAGGCGTTTCTTCAAATTAAACGCCTGTTTTTGCTTAATTAGTAACTTAACAAGTCTGTAATGAAAACGCTATTCGCACGAAACTGGAATTAGCGGCATAATCTGTCACCTAAGCTAAATAACGCCACTTTAACCAGGCAACATAGTTAATAACTGTTATGAAAAAACTCTCCAAAGTACAACTTAAACAACAAGCTGCGGTATTAGATGCGGTAACTACGCTGGAGCAACAGGCGCTGGTGGAATTGCCGGGCGCGGTGCAGTGCTGGTTTAGTATGGAATATGAGGCCTTTCCGCTGTCGCTGCTGGTGCGGCTGCAGTTTACCGGGCAAGCTTATTTGGATGCGGCACAACCGCAGTTACTGGCCTGGCAAAAACGCTTAAGTGGCTTAATGCTGAAAAAGGGCGTGGTGCTAAAAGATATGCGTAAGCATTTGGTCTTTACGCTTAGCAGCCCTGATGACTAGGCATTAACAAGGATAACAGCATGAAATATACCCTCGGCGCTTATGCCGCTTCGCCTAATCACAGCGGTTGGGATGCGGCGCTTGAGACGGAATTTTACAACGAGCTGAAAAAACTAGCGAACCTCAAAGGGCTGGAGCATCCGTTTTTAGGCCGTTTACATCAGCATGATGACGACTGGTTTTTAGCGAATATAAACCCGCAGTGGGATTACGTGTTTACCTGCATTCCCGGCATTATGAATGCGCTTTCGCAAAACCCGTTGTTTGGTCTGGCCTCTGAAGATGCCAACGGCCGTGCCGAAGCCTTAGCCTTTATGCAGCAGGCCTGTGCTGCTATTGGCAAACTTAACGCCCATCTTGGCCGCCCGGCAGTTACGGCAATTCAAATTCAAACCGCACCGGCCCGGCATAACGCGGCCTCTTCTACGGCCGCGCTTATGGCCTCGCTTAAAACGATGCTTGAATGGGATTGGCAGGGCGCACGCCTTGTTATTGAGCACTGTGATACTTATGTGCCAGAGCATTTGCCGTCTAAAGGCTTTTTAGCCTTGCAAGATGAGCTGGAGGTGTTAACCGCGCTAAATGCTACGCTGGCGCAGAGCCAGCAATTGGGCATGGTAATTAACTGGGGCCGCTCGGTATTTGAAACCCGCCGTATTGAGGGTGCTGTTGAGCATATTCAGGCGGCTCAGCACGCTGGGCTGCTGCGCGGCCTGATGTTTTCCGGCGTTTCGGATCAGGATAGTGACTACGGCGCCTGGCGCGATAGTCATCAACCGCCATGTACCGGTGAACGGGTTAAACATGGTGCGCCCGGTAGCTGGATGACAGAGCAGGCGATGCACAACTGTCTGGCCGCTTGCGATAATACAGCAGGCCTGGCGGTATTGGGCGCTAAAATTGGCATCCGGCCACATAGTGCTACCGTGGCGCAACGTATGGCGTATATCGGCGATACGCTGGCAATCTTGGATCGTTATTTCAGCTGCGGTTAAGCCGTTATTACAGCTGTGCCCCTGCCGAGTGCGCCTTAATATGGCTAAAGTGCTTTACTGCCAGGTAGCCCATTAGCAACAGCGCAGCGGCTGGAAGCAAGGTATTGATATAGCTTAAATATGTCAGGCTAAGCTCGTGGCGCATAGCAAACAGGCGCCACAGGCTGTGTAAGCACAGGCTTAGCATCGGCAGTGTTAGCAGGCCTAAATGGTAGTAGCGCTGCTGGCCCTGTAAGTACAGCAAAGCGGCTACCGCCGGTACCGCCAGTAACAGGTGCAATAGCAGGTCGGTAAACGACATAATTAATAGCGCACTGTCGCGCCAGTTTGCCGAGGCTGTCAGTATTTCCGGCAGTGGGTTAATACTGCTGATATAGGCAAAACACAGAATTACAAAGTACAGATGTGCGCCGCCCAACAGCAGTGAGATCAGCGAGCGAATAATAAAAACAACCAGATTGGCAGACATAGCTAAGTTCCGGCGGAATAATTGCCGGCAAGGTAGCACGCTTGCTCTATACAGACAACACGACCGTAGCATCTAAGAGTGCTGCGAAACCGGTTTGCCCACGGCAACACGCCGTAAACCCGTCCCTGGGGCTCGATTATAAACTTCATCCATGAAGTTTATCCGTTGGACCAGCAAAGCTGTTCAAATTCGCTCCCAGCGAATTTGTCAGCATCCTGGCCTGCAACGGTTGCCTTAGAGCAAACCTTATTCGGCAGCTATTGTGTTTAACAACTGACTTAATTTGACGGTGTGCGGTATTTTTCAAACCAGGCCAGCATATATTCTACTTTTTCAATCATCCGGCTGGGTTTATTCGAAATACCATGCGGCGAGCCGGGAATGCGCACCAGCGCAGTATCAATACGGCGTAACTTTAGTGCCTGATAATACTGTTCTGATTCTGACATCGGCGTGCGTCTGTCGCTTTCACCAGTGATAAGAATGGTTGGCGTTCTGACATTACCTACCAGACTAAGCGGTGAACGCTGCCAGTAATGTTCAACGTGCTCCCACGGCACACCGGGAAACTGATGAAAGGTTTGGTAGGTGTAGGTATCGCCGGTCAGCACTTTACTTAACCAGTTAATAACCGGTTTAACGACGGCTGCGGCTTTAAAACGGTCAGTTAGGCCGATAGCATAAGCTGCGGCAATGCCGCCAGCTGAACCACCACCAATAAACAGGTTGTTTTCATCAATAAAGCCCAGTTTTAACATGGCGTCTACGCCGCTGTTGTGGTCGGCAAAATCTTCTGGTGAGCTGTACTTATTGTGCAGCAACATGGCAAAACGTTCACCATACGACGAACTGCCACGGTGGTTATCATAAAACACCACATAGCCTTCTTTGGCATAGCGCTGCATTTCGGCACTCCAGTGCGGGCCGTAAGCCAGGTGTGGGCCGCCATGAATTTCCAGTAACAATGGGTACTTCTTTGTGGGATCAAAATCAGGTGGCGTCATATACCAGCCGTGAATTTCTTCGCCATCAAACGATGATTTGTATTTAATTTCATGCACCTGAGCCAGCTTCTTATGGCCCAGTAAGTCATCGTTCAGCGCTGTGAGCACACGGCTTTTGCCTTTTTGTAGCACGGCAACGTCACTTGGGCGCTGGCTGGTGCCGTGGGTATAAGCAATAACACCGCTATCAGACACGGAATAGCTGCCGCTTAAATACGGCTGCGGCTGGCTAACGCCACCTAAACTTGCAGTAAGATCAGTTAGCTTGCCTTTTACGGTTAAGCTGGCCAGTTTACGCAGGCCCTGGTCATCATATTGCACAACAAAGCTGTTGTTACTAAGCCAGTTTGGCGCTGCTATGCTGCGGTCAAAATCTGCTGCTACATCGTCAATTTTGTTGCTGGCTAAATTAAGTACTTTAAGTTTGCTGTTGCTGTACGGCACTAACGCATTGGTCTGCCACAAAAACGCCAGTTGTTTACCATCTGGCGAGAACACCGGCTCAGATTCTTCTCCTGGCATCGTGGTGAGCGCTGTCAGCTGTTGTGTGGCTAAATCCAGCTGGTACAGGTTGGCATCGCGCGGCTGATACTCCCATTCGGCGTGCAGGTTGGCGGCAAATACTAAGGCTTTACTGTCTGGGGTAAAGCTCAGGTCGCTGCCGTAGTTAAAGTCACCCTGCGTTAGCTGCCGTGCCGTGCCGCCGCTGGCTGGCAGCAGAAAAATCTGCCGGAATTGCGGCTTTAAAAAACCCTGGCCATCGGCCTGATAACGCACTCTGTCGTACACCGTTGCACTTTCTGACCATTTGGCGCCAGCGGGTTTTTTTACCCGTTTTACTTTTTGCTGTACCTCGGCGGCCGCGGCCGGCATATTCATGGTGAATGCCAGTTGCTTACCATCCGGTGACCAGGTTAAGTTGGCCGGGCTGTGGCGCAAATCAGACAACTTGGCGGTGCGGTTTTCGCTAAGCCAGTGCAGGTAAATTTGCCGCGAGCCACTGGCATCAGACACAAAGGCAAGTTGTTTGCCATCGGCAGACCAGCGCGGTTGGTTGTAGTTAAACTGGTCGGCAAACAGCGGCGTTTGGGTGCCACTGCGCACGTCCAGCAGCCACAGGCTGTTGCGGGTGCTGTCGGTCATAATATCGTTGCTGGCACGCACATAAACAATTTTGCTGCCATCGGGCGATATTTGTACATCAGCGGCATATTCCAGCGCAAAGATATCTTCAGCTTCAAAATAGCGGCTGCTGGCCGCGCCGCTGCTGTCAGCATAGGCGTGAAAGCCGCTGGTCAGGCTAAGCAGCAAAGCCGCTGCCAATGAAAGTCGGGGTGAAAACAGCATAGATGCCTCAGGATAGTCTAAGTGGTTATCAAACTAAACTACCCTGAAGCGGGTTTGGCTAAAAGCCGTCAGCGGCAGAGTGACGGATTTGAGCGTTATGCCACAGTTGTGCCGGAAAAAATCAGCCGGTTAAACTGTCAAAAATATGCAAGAAAGTTGGCGTTTGCTGGATCTGTAGAGGTATTTTTAACCGCCGGGCAATATCCTGGGCGCTGATAACGCCACGGATTTGATGATTTTCGCGATCGATCACTACACAGTGTTGTTCGCCGCTGGATTGCAGCGTATTAACCACATCAGAAATACTGCAATGTTGCAGTTGCTGGTATGCCAGCGCTTTAACCCGTTCGCGCGGGCGCATGACGTCAGCTACGCGGACCTCATCACGGCTGCTGCCAAACGCAATATGTCGCATCATGGCTTGCTCTGACAACTGCTCTAGCGGTAATAAACCGACCAGTTCACCATCCTGGCCTACCACCAGCTTCAGCTTGCTGTGCTCGTGTTGCATCATTTGCAATGCATCGCGGGCGCCGGTGTTGGCGTCAATCATATTGGGTTCGTGATGTTTAAAATCGGTTACTACCGTCAGGGCCGGTGACTGCAGGGTAGTACCGCTGAAGTCGGCGGGTTGTACTAAATGATCAATGTTTTCAACTGAATATAATGCTAATGTTTTCATGGTGTTCCTCACATGCCGGTAAGCAGTGGCCATACCGGCTAGACAATAATCGAATTTGGGCAGTGTTGGTGCCGGAAAATAATTAGTGTGAGGTAAACAATGGTGGTGCGCGCGGCCTGACATGACTCAAAAAGCTAGCCTGGCTAACCACGTTATCGTGCTGTTTTGCATTTACACGGTAATGGGGTAGCGGGTAACGGAAACTGCTGGCCAGATAAGTTTGCGGTTGATCGGTATTGTCTTCGTTGTCAGCATTCAACGCATCCTGCAGCTGCGGCAGTAAGGCGTGTAAGCGGGTGTCAGCCAGTGGAGATAGTCTGCTATCGTGCACAGCAAAGGCTTGCGGCGTGCACCACAGGCTTAGCATTATCAATATGGCAAGACTACTTAACCAGCGCATAGATCCTGTTTCTGTCAGTTAACATTGCTGTTTGTTTACTGATAATGGCGAGCACTGCTGCGTTGTGCAACAGGTTAAGCGCTAAAACCGGACAAAATGCGACCAGTTGCTGTTACAAGCCGGTAAGCAGCCCTTTTAACAGCATCGCCAGCAGAGTCAGGCTGCGAAGCCTGGCCAGATGCGTCTCCGTGAGCTGATATAATGAGTGATTGATTACCTATTGATTTTTATGGTTAATTTAATGCACTTGCACCTTATGTAAACAAAGTTTACGATATTTCATCGCTAAGTATGTAAACGAGGTTTACAGTGTCGTTACTGGTCGCGTTTGAAGTCAGCATGCTGCTAACCAGCGTGTGTGCAGTGTTATTGGCCGGCTGGCTATTGTGGCAGGGTAAGAAGCAGCCCGCGATGCCGGCGCTGGCTGGCTTTGCCGGCATGATGGCATTGTGGTGTGCCGGCCATATTGCCATATTACAGCACTGGACTACAGCCGGCATTATGCTGGTATTGGCTAACCCATTAATGCCCATGTTTTTTTTGCATTTTGCGGTGCAGTTCGTTGCGGATGGTCAGCACAATAGCGCGCTATTATTGCGCTATTGGCAGCGCTTAAAACTGCCACTTTATGGCACCACTTTGTTGTTGATCCTGCTCAGTTGGCTCGGCCAGGGGGGAACTGTCATAGCGACAGCAGGTTTTGCCGGCTTTTTTGTTTTTAGCGGTATTGGCTGGCTAAATCTGGCTTACACGGTGCTGCTGGGTGTTGCAGCCCATTTAGTATTGTATCTTGGCTGGTTGCGCCACAGCGGCAATAAACGCCGTTCTATAGTTGCCATGTTTCTGGCCGGTGGCTGGGGCTTGCTGCTGGCTACCAGCTTTGTCTTTCCTTCGCTGGGATTAACCTGGTACCCGTATCCGATGTTGCTGCTACCCAGCTATTTACTGTTGCTGGTTTATGGCGTGGTGCGCTATCAGTTACTGGCTATTAATGCCTTTGCCAACAAAGCCTTGTTGTGGCTGAGTATGTTACTGCTGGTACTGGCATTAATGGCGCTGGTAAGTGCCTTTTTGGGGCAGTTTGGTATGCAGGCGCTGGCGGCGGTACCCTCCAGCCAACTGTGGTTATATTCGGTGTTATTACTGCTGCTAAGTGCCTTATGTTATCAGCCATTGGCCGCCGTGGCACAGCGGCTGATTTACCCTGGTGCCCGGTTAAGCGACACCTTGCTGGCACACTGGCGTGAGCAATTGCTGCAGGCTGACAGCTGGCCTGCTTTGGCGCAACGTGCCAGCGCACTGTTATCGGCCTTGTTGCGCCAGAGCGTGACGGTAAGGCTGCCGCAGGCCAGTTCATCAGACGGTGACAGCAGCAGCTTGTATCTGCTGTGTCAGCGTGACGATAGCGGCTGGCATTATCAACTGCTGGGCTGGGATGATGTGACACCTGGCTATCGCTTACAGGGCGACGTGTTTGCCGCGCTATTACAAAGCAACTGCCGTATTTTAGAGCAATCATTAAAACTGGCCGATGCCGAACGCAAGCGGTTAGACCAGCGACATCTGGTAGAACTGGGAGCATTGTCTGCGGCAATGGCGCATGAGTTACGTAACCCGCTGAACATCATTTCGATGGCATCAGCCACTACGGCCGCAGATACCCGTCAACATATTCAGCAACAACTAAAACGTGCCGACAGATTAATTGCTGACCTGCTAAGTTATGCCGGCCAACTGCAGTTGCAGTATACAGACGTGCCACTAAAAGCATTGGCGCAGGCGGTAATACAGCAGCAAGATTGGCAAGGCGTAACCTGCGAGATGGATATTGCTGACAACCTGAGCCTGCGCGCTGACAGTTACCGCTTGCAGCAAGTATTGGTAAACCTGCTGGATAATGCGCTGGCTTTTTGCCGTAATCAGCAGGGCGCCATTATTAAGCTGGAAGCGCAGCAGCAAGACAATATGCTGGTGCTACGGGTGCACAACAATGGCCCGGTTATTCCGCAGCGGCAGCAGCCTGGTTTATTTCAGCCGTTTGTCAGCAAAAGAGCCGGTGGCAGCGGTTTGGGTTTGGCGATTGTACGGCGTATTGCCAGTGCACATGGCGCCAGCGTTTGCCATCGCACTGATCTGGGCTGGCCGGTTAGTTTCGAGCTGGCATTTCCGTTAAACGCCGGCGCACGTAACACGACATTGCAGGACAACATACTATGAGCACTGAACGCATTTTATTGGTCGATGATGAGCCGGCGTTTTGTCAGCTGGCACAAAGCTGGTTGCAGCATAGCGGCTATCAGGTACTAACGGCCGCTGATGTGAACGCTGCAAAAAGGCTATTGCACAGTTTTAAGCCCGATTTAGTCTTGCTGGATTTATCGCTGCCGCCTGAATTCGACCCGCAGCATACCCTAAACCAGCTAACAGACTTCACCCAGCAACCCGTTATTATTCTTACCGGCCATGCCGAGCGGCAATTGGCGCTGGATGCCATATCCCGTGGCGCTTGGGATTTTATTGCCAAACCGGTAGACCCGGATTTACTGGCGGTAGTGATTAAGCGCGCCCTGACAAAACATCAGCTGGATATCGAGTTGTCGCATTTAAAGCAACAACAGCACGGCGCGCTTGAACAACTGATAGGTGCTTCGGCACCCATGGCGGCAATGCGTACCTTAATCCAGCGTATCGCGCCAACAGACGTGCGGGTGCTGGTTACCGGGCCGTCGGGCACTGGCAAAGAAGTGGTGTCGCGGGCATTACATCAGCTTAGCCGGCGCGCCAATCAGGCTTTCGTCTCGATGCATTGCGGCGCTATACCGGCAGAGCTATTAGAAAGTGAGTTATTTGGTTATGTTAAAGGTGCTTTTACCGGTGCCGATAAAGACCGACCCGGCTTGTTGCAGCTGGCCGATAAAGGTACCTTGTTTCTGGATGAAATTGGCGAAATGCCGCTACCTATGCAGGTTAAGTTGCTACGGGTATTGCAGGAAGGCACCTATTTTCCGGTTGGCGGGCGTCAGCAGCAAAAAATAGACTTGCGGCTAATTTCAGCTACCAATGCCAACTTGCCCGAGCTGGTTAAAAAAGGCCTGTTTCGCGAAGATCTATACTATCGCATTAAGGGCATTACGTTGGAAACCGTGGCACTGGCAGAACGGCGGCAGGATATCCCGTTGTTATTGCAGTTTTTCTTACAGCAATTGGCCAAAGAGCATGGCCAGACGTTAAAACTGGATAGCACAGCATTAAACTGGTTTATCCAGCGTGACTGGCCGGGGAATGTGCGTGAGCTGAAAAATACCCTGGAGAGTGTCGCAGCGGTAGCGCAGGGCGGTGTGCTTAGCATGGCGGATATCAATTTATTACATCCATCAGTGCTTAACTCTGCTAGCCTGTTGCCAGTAGACAGTAGCCAGATGACAATGGAGCAGGCCGTGCAACAGCTTGAAGTTAGTATGATTAAACAGGCATTGTTGCAGAGCAATGGCAATAAAAGCCAGGCTTCACGTGAGTTGGGGTTATCGCGCCAGGGGCTGCTGAAGAAGATTGATCGCTACCAACTGGCAGATTAACGTAACGGCTTAAGGGCGTGCCCTAATAAGGAGAAATATTATGAAAGCGGTAGGTTATAAGCAGTCACTGCAGGCTACGGATCCCCAAGCATTATGCGACATTACGCTGCCAGATCCGGTGGCCAGCGGCCGTGATATTCTGGTGCGGGTTGAAGCGGTGTCGGTTAACCCGGTAGATACCAAAATACGCAAAAAAGTGCAGCCAGCGGCCGGCGAATATAAAGTGCTGGGCTGGGATGCCGCCGGCGAAGTGGTCGCTGTTGGCGAGGACGTTAGCCTGTTTAAAACCGGCGATAAAGTGTTCTATGCCGGCTCGTCAACCCGGCCCGGCAGCAACAGTGAGTTACAACTGGTTGATGAGCGTATAGTCGGTGCTATGCCGGATAACCTCAGCTATGCTGAAGCTGCCGCCTTGCCGCTTACTGCGATTACCGCCTGGGAATTGCTGTTCGACCGGCTGGAAATTCAGCAGCCAGGCTTAAAACACCCCAGGCCTGTATTGCTGGTTACCGGTGCTGCCGGTGGCGTTGGCTCAGTGTTAATTCAGTTGGCCCGGCAGTTAACTACTGCCACCATTATTGCTACCGCCTCGCGGCCTGAAACAAAACAATGGGTCAGCGAATTGGGCGCGCACTATGTGCTGGACCATAGCCAGCCGCTGTTAGCGCAGCTAAAAGCGTTAGGTTTAAGCTGCGTTAGCCATGTGGCCAGTTTAACCCATACCGACCAGCACTATGCCGAGCTGGTGCAGTTGCTGGCGCCGCAAGGCAAGCTGGCGCTGATAGACGATCCGGCCGGTGGCATCGATATTATGCCGCTAAAGCAAAAGAGTATTTCGCTGCACTGGGAATTTATGTTTACCCGCGCCATGTTTAGCACGCCAGACATGCAGGCCCAGCACCAGCTGTTAACCGATCTGGCGCGGCTTATTCAGCAAGGCCAAATCAAAACCACGTTAAAGCAAACGTTGGGTACAATAAACGCCGCCAACCTGCGTCAAGCACATCAACTGCTGGAAAGCGGCAAAGCCATAGGTAAGGTTGTACTGGCAGGCTGGTAGGCTAACAAGACATAAACATTGGGGCGGGCTAAGCCGCCCCGATGTCAGGCAATTTGCTGATCGTCGTTCATGCCGGAATACCAGGCTTTAAACAACACTCTTTCCAGTGCCTGGCGCATTGCTTCGTTAATGGGCAAGTGCTGTTTGCCCAACTCGTAGTCCAGCTCGTTAACCTGTTCTTTTGCCATCACCATCATCGGTGGTGGATCAGATTGCATAGCTATTAGCGTATCCTGATAAGCAACGGCTTTATCAGCTTTTATTACTTTACACACCGACAACGAGGTTTGGCCGGTTTTGTCACGGTAGCCCGCAGCACCAAACAAGCGGCATATACTTGGCCTGTGTTGATAAACACTGCACTGGCCTTGTTTGCCGTCAAACGATAACTTCTGATAAAAAAAACAGCCCGTAGGCTCTGTTAACTCTTCGAGTTGTGTCAGTGTTTGTTCTGCTTTACCTTGATCAAACAAGTGTAATGCCAGCGGCAACATTTCCAGCACCGTCGCTTCTATCGTCGGTTGCAAACAGCATTCACCACAGCCAGAGCGGCAACCAAGGCCACGCTGTTGTTGATATGCTGAAAACGTTATCGCTATTTCGCCATACACAGCCTCAACACGACGCGATAATTCACGCAGCCGTTGCATAAAGACTCCGAACGAAAATGTGTAAATGGTTTGCCTGTTAAGGAGCGACGAAATGTCGCCACCGCATTGTACTGAGTTGTACAATGCAGCAGCAATAGGGCGGCAGGATTTATTTTTCGGCCTGCAGTAACGCCGTTAGTGATTGTGGTTTGTCGATAGCATAACCTTGCACATAATCAATGCCCAGTAGCTTAATGGCACTGAGGATTTCATCGGTTTCGACAAATTCGGCAACCGTTTGCATGCCCATGGCGCGTGCCACATCATGAATGGATTTTACAATGGCTTTATCGTACTGATCGTCCAGCAGATCACGAACAAAATGGCCGTCAATTTTAACGAAGTTTGCCGGGAAATGTTTAAGATAACTATAAGACGAGAAGCCACTACCAAAATCGTCCAAGGCTATCTTACAGCCCAGGGCGCGAAAATGGGTGATAAAGGCCAGAGTACTTTGCAAATTAACAATGGCGACGCTTTCGGTGATCTCAAAACAAATACGTGAGAATGGTATCTGATAGCGGTCAAACATCAGCTGCACGTCATCTTTAAAGCTGGTGTCCTGCAGTGAGCAAGCCGACAAGTTAATACTGCATAGCTCCAGCTGTTGTAAATGCGCAGGCTGGCGCTGTAACCAGCGAAAATAGTGTTTAATAACCCAGCGGTCGATTTGCGGCATCAGGCCGTAACTTTCGGCTGAGGTTAAAAAACTGGCCGGCGTAATTAAGGTATCGTCTTCGCCACGCAGGCGTAGCAATATCTCATAGTTGCAACCCTGGCTGCCAGCGTTTAGCGGCAGTATCGTTTGCTGGTGCAGCACAAACTGGTTGTCATCAATGGCCTGGCGCAGGCGTCGCACCCACATGGCCTCATTTTGCAAGCGTTGGCTGTCTTTGTCGGTGGTGTCAAACAGCTGTATGCGATTTCGGCCTTTATCCTTGGCGATATGGCATGCGGCTTCGGCTTTTTTTAGCATACTGTCGGGGCTGTCGTCTTTACTGATTTCGCTAATACCAATACTTACCGTAACCGGGTAAATACTGTCTTGCCAGATAAAGCGAAATTCGCGGGCGCTGTCCAGCAGACGATAAGCCAGCGAAAAGGCCTCGTTGCTGTTGGCGTCGGTGAGTAGGATAGCAAACTCGTCGCCATCCAGCCGCGCCAGCGGGCCATTGTGCACCAAAGTACGTTTAAACTGCTCGCTTAATTGTTTTAACAATACGTCGCCAGCCTGATGGCTGCAACTGGCATTAACCAGTTTAAACTGGTCAACGTCGATAAAAATAATACAACCGCGGGCCGTACCTTGTTGGCTAAGTTGCAGCAGCTGCTGTTCAAAGTAATAGCGATTATATAGTGCGGTTAGGGCGTCGTGGCTGGCCAGATAAGCCAGTTGCTCGTGCGCCAGTTTTTGCTCGGTAATGTCAATCACTGAGCCATGAATAAAGGCCTGACGGTCGTGTTTTGTTGGCGATAACCGTACCGACATTAATGCCCAAAATGGCCGGTTGTCGCCACGCAGGCCTCGCATTTCAAAGCTTTTTTTACCGCCTTGCTGCAACTGCTGCAGCATAAATTGCCGGTCTGCCGGATCGGCATAAAAGCGCGCCATGCCGGTTTGGCTAATGGCTTGCTTCAAATCTTCTTCTGAGCTGTAGCCCAGGATCCGCAGCAAAGCCTGGTTAGCGTTTAACAGCTTGCCATCCAGTGTGGTGGTAAACATGCCCTCTACCGCGTTATGAAACACATCGTGATAGTGCTGTAATTCAGCGTTACCGGCCAGGCCCGGGTCTTGTGTGATAAAAAAACGCTGTAAATTAAAACTGGTTAGCGCCAAACTCAGCATAACCAGCGAAAACAATAAATACGACCAGTTAATACCGGCGTGCAAATAGCCCGCCTGATTCAGTGTTAGTAGCAACGCCGCAATAAGCGTAAGCACGCAAGCCCAGATAAAGCTGCGTGCCTGATGCCTGCCTTGCAGCGACAGTGTTAGTGCCAACAGCAAATTGCTACCCAGCACCCAGCCAATGCTGATAAACAACAGCAGTAAGCGCAACTGGCCACTGGCATACAACGGGCTAAATAACAGCAGCATAGCAACAACATTACTGAGCACACTGCAACGGCGCCACCACTGGCTTTGGGCATCACCCACAACCTGGCTGACAAACTGATTAAGGCATAATAGGGTGCTGCCTGCTGCGATATATAGCATGGCCTGGTTTAGCTCGGGATAGTCAGGCCATAACAGCATAAAGGCCATACCGTTAAGTACGGCTACAACCAAGGCAAAACTGAGAAAAAAACCACCATAGTACAAATAATGTTTTGAGTGGCTTCGCAAGAACAACATCAGGTTATACATCGCCAGCAACAGTAACAGACCTTGCAATATGCCATCGAGCATGGCCTGGCGCTGTTTGTTGGCAATAAAGCTGCTGTGTTGCCATAACAGTAATTCGCTGGGCACTACGGCAGCATCCTGAATTTTTAAAAAGATGTCGGTTTGCTCATCTGGGTTAAGCTGCAGTGTTACGGCAAAGCTACGATAAGCCAGGCTGCGTTCGCTAAATGGGTAGTCATTGCCTGCACGATTTAGCAAGCTGGCGTCTTTATTGCGGCTGTTCAGCTGATAAATTTCAACTTTGTCAGCCAGCGGAAAGTCATACTCTAATATGGCTTCTACTGGCCGGTTGCCAGTGTTTTTTATGCGGCTGAATAGCCATACGGCATCATCGTTATTAAACATTACTTTTTCGGCAGGTGTTAGCAGGCGAAACCTGTGATGAAAAGACGGATCGTTCAACAGCTGCGCCATCGTCATGTCAGCCGATGTCGCCAGATAATATACCTGCTGGAGTTGAATGCGTTCTGCTATCGGGCTGGGTACGGCGTTTATTTCGGCATGAAAGGCCTGGCTACTGCTGGCAAACAGGCACAACGACAGCAGGATACAGCGGATAAAACTCAACGGACGCACTCCCTGAATAAAGCAAAATTGTTAACAACTTTCTGGCATAGCGCAAAAACACCGTGTCGGCAGAAAAACAAAGATTAGCACTGTCTTGCACAACATCAAAGCGGCAGACGTATATATGGCTTGAGCATTCAGCCAGTTAGGTTATAACTAGTACATTAACCAATGAAATGGAGCGAGTATGAAATATCTTATTTGTAGCCTTGCCCTGGCCTTTGCCAGCCAAACACTGGCAGCTGATGTTGTTGCGGGCAAAGCCAAAGCGGCAGTGTGCGCTGCCTGTCATGGTGCCAATGGCATCTCTATTATTCCTGATTACCCTAATTTGGCCGGGCAAAAAGTAAAATATTTGCAAAGCTCGATGAAAGCCTACAGGGACGGCGAGCGCAAAAATGCCATTATGTCGCCGATGGCGTCTGGCCTGAGTGATGCTGACATTGCCAATATTTCGGCTTATTTTGCCAGTTTGCCCGCCGGCGGCTGATGCTCTTCAGCCAGATAATCACCAATTTCATCAAGAAAATCGGCGCCGTAGCGCGCCAGCTTGGTTTGGCCAACACCTGACACGGCCAGCATGCTGATGTTGTCGGTGGGTAGCAGCCGGCACATATCGATCAGGGTAGCATCACTGAATACGACAAAGGGGGCGACATCATCGCGCTGGGCGATATGTTTGCGCAGTGCTTTGAGCCGGGCAAACAGTAGCCTGTCATAGGCTTGTTTAGTCAGTTGCTCTGTTTCACGTTTAACGCTTTGTAATCTGGGGATAGCCAATGACAAGCTGGTTTCACCACGCAGCACCGGCCGGGCAGCCGGTTGCAGTTTTAGTACTGAATGTGCAGTAATGTCCTGCTGCAACAAACCAAAATGAATAAGCTGACGCAGGATACTTAACCAGTAATCATGGCTTAAGTCTTTGCCAATGCCCCAGGTAGACAGTTTATCGTGGCCCAGCTCGATAATTTTTTGGCTGTGACCGCCGCGCAGTACATCGATAACATGGTGCATGCCAAAGCTCTGGCCGACCCGGTAAACACAAGACAGCGCTTTTTGTGCTGTTTCAGTGGCATCAAACTGTTGCGGCGGGTTAAGGCAGATATCACAGTTGCCACAACGGGTCTGGCTGGCCTCACCAAAGTAATTAAGCAACACCTGGCGCCGGCAGGTTTGGGCTTCAGCAAACGCTGCCATCGCCAAAAAACGCTGCCAGGTAACTTCAGCCCGCTGCTGATTCGGTTCGGCATCTAACCAGCGTTTCATCCGGCCAATATCAGCCGGGTCAAATAGCAACATCGCTTCGGCTGCCACACCGTCCCGTCCGGCACGGCCTGTTTCCTGATAGTAAGCTTCAATAGTACGCGGCAGCTCAAAATGCACGACATACCGGATATTAGATTTATTTACCCCCATGCCAAAGGCAACGGTAGCGACAATCAGCTGGTAATCGTCGCGCTTAAACGCATCCTGCACTGCCGAGCGCTGCTCGCTTTCCAGGCCAGCGTGGTAGGCAGCAGCATTAAAACCGCGCTGTTTCAGTTGCTCGGTTAGCTCATCTACTTTGCGCCTGGAGCCGCAATACACAATACCGCTGCTGCCTTCCTGTTGCTGTAGGTAGCTAACCAATTGTTCTACCGGTCGAAATTTCTCCTGCACGGTATAGCGAATATTTGGCCGGTCAAAGCTGCTTTGGTTGATGTAAGGCTGCTGTAGCTGCAGCTGTTGTAAAATATCGCGCCGGGTGGCTGCGTCGGCGGTAGCGGTTAATGCCATTACCGGCACCTGCGGGAAGCGCTGCTTTATCAGTGCCAGCGCCATATAATCCGGGCGGAAATCATGGCCCCATTGTGAAATACAATGCGCTTCATCAATCGCAATCAGGCTAATACCAACATCTTGCAGCCGGTCAAGAAATTGCGGTTGCAGTAAGCGCTCTGGTGCCACGTACAGCAGTTTTAGCTCGTTGCGGCGCAAACGGGCAAACACCTGCAAAATATCTTCCCGGCTTTGGCTGCTGTTAATAAACTCGGCGGCAATGCCGTTCGCCTTGAGCGCATCAACCTGATCTTTCATCAGCGACATCAGCGGCGATACCACTATGGTGATTTGCGGTAAAATAAGTGCAGGTAATTGATAGCAAAGTGATTTGCCGCCGCCGGTAGGCATCAGCACAAAGCTGTCGCGCTGGGTTAGCGCTGCTTCAATAACCTGCAGCTGGCCATCACGGAAGGCGCTGTAGCCAAAAGCTGTTTTTAATAAAGAATGCAGGTCGGGTATCACGTTGCGCGCATAGTTGCTAAATAAAGCCGGTATTCTAAAGGCAAAAGCGGCGCGCTGAAACAGTAAATTCAGCCGCTAGCTTGTTTGCCCGAACTTAAACCCTGACGGCGTAACGGCAAACCCCGCTGGCTGGCCGGTTTTTACCGTAAAGTGTCCTGCGCACCGGCACAGATTAGGCGTATAATAGCGGCTGTTTAACCGGAGCCTGCCTGCATGTCGTTAAGTCGTGAACAAAAACTGGGTGGCATCTTTGCTGCCAGTGCCTATAGTTTGTGGGGTTTAGCTCCGCTGTATTTTAAGCAGATAGATTTTATCCCCGCCACGGAAATTCTGTTACACCGTATTGTCTGGTCGTTTTTATTACTGTTGTTAGTGCTGGTGGCATTAAAACAAGGCGATAAAGTGCTGTCGGTGCTACGCCAGCCAAAAATGCTCGGCTGGCTGCTGCTGTCGGCACTGCTACTCGGTGGTAACTGGGGTTTATTTATCTGGGCAATAAACAGCAACCATATGCTCGATGCCAGTTTGGGTTATTACATTAACCCATTACTTAATGTGGTGCTGGGTATGTTGTTTCTCGGCGAGCGGCTACGCAAACTGCAATGGCTGGCGGTGGCGTTAGCCGGCAGTGGTGTATTGTTGCAGGTATTAACCTTTGGCTCCGTACCCTGGATAGCACTGACACTGGCTGGCTCGTTTGCTATTTATGGCCTGATGCGCAAAAAACTGGCGGTTGATGCCATCAGTGGTTTGTTTATTGAATCCTTATTACTGCTGCCGCTGGCGCTATGGTATTGGTGGCAGTTTGCCGACAGCAGCGCGGCCAATTTATGGCATAACAGCTGGCAATTAAACAGCTATCTGGTTGCTGCGGCGTTTGTCACCACGGTACCTTTGTTGTGTTTTATCGCCGGAGCGCGGCGCTTGCAATTGTCTACCATGGGCTTTTTCCAATATATTGGTCCCAGTTTTATGTTTGTCTTTGGGGTTTGGCTATACCATGAGCCTTTTGCCGCCGAACGTTTTATTACCTTTGGTTTAATCTGGCTGGCGTTATTGTTTTACAGTGCTGATGCCTGGCGTCACAACAGCCAGCAACGCCGGGCGCGGCGGCTGGCGGCAAACGCGTCGGTATAACGTTGCGCTAAATAAGGAGGGGTTAATGGCAATACTAGATATGGCTGCGGTAGCGTGGTTTTTATTACTGTGGGTTGGCTACACCCTGTTTGCCAAAAAACAGGCGCGGTCGGTCAGCTGCTTGTCGTTTGAACTGCGGCGCAAACGCAACGACTGGATGCAAAAAATGTTGCTGCGCGATAACAAAATGGCCGATGTCGGGCTTATCTCAACGCTGGAGCGTAACGTCACTTTTTTTGCTTCCAGTACGTTGCTGATCCTGGCCGGCCTGCTAACGGCCATGGCGTCGGCCGAAAAGCTCAGCCTGATGTTATCTGGCCTGGTGCCCTGGGCCAGTTTTAGCGAGAGTGCGGTGCAGCTAAAGCTACTGCTACTGACCTTTATCTTTGTGTTCGCGTTTTTTCAGTTTACCTGGTCACTGCGCCAGTATGGCTTTTGTGGCGTGTTAATTGGCGCCGCACCCGATGGCCGCGGCATGACAACCGAAGATCAACAGCTGTATGCTAACCGCGCGTCCAAAGTCATTGATCAGGCTGGCCATTCATTTAACTATGGCCTGCGCTCTATTTACTTTTCATTGTCGGCATTAACCTGGTTTATCGATCCGGTGCTGTTTATGGTGACATCAGTCGTGGTTATGCTGGTTATGAAGCACCGCGAGTTTCACTCTAAAGTGCTAAAAGCACTGCAAGAGTGTTAACAACAGTTATTCAGCGGCGTTCAAGGGGCAGAGCACTTGAACGCTAATTAGCTCCGCCCCTTTTTCCCACCTTTTTCCCAGCACCTGTAAAGGACATAAATCGACATAAAGGACTCTTAAAAGTACACTTTTATGTCCTTTAGAAACAAAAATAATTTTTAGAAAAATAACTCGCTAGCTCTTATCTCTAGATGGACATCTAATGCATCGTAGTCATGGTATTTGTTAACAATTGGATCTGACCCCGAACGTTTAGCTCTTGCAATGCCTGATATAAAAATTTGGTAAATAAGGCGCTCGCGAATAACACCGTTGTTTACAGTCCAGCTTCACCGAAGCCTAGCTGGACGGATACTCCTGCCAAATTTCAGCTTTTGCTGACAACCGGAGATTGATTCAGTCTCAAACAAAATCCGGTTGTTTTTATCTAACCAAAGCATGCGGACGGTATGAACGGGACAGCTTATAAGTTCAACCAATATCGTCCACATTCTCAACAGATGGCCCAACCTCCTGAAGCACCTCTTGAATTTCATTTTTTACTTCAACAGTTTCAATTGACGCTTTTTGGCGTAATATTTCGTCATATGCGCCCTGCAATCCTAGGTTAATAATGATGCTCAGACAGATCTGCGTGTTATTAACCGAAGAACTGTCCCATCTATTTATAACCTCAATATTGAGCCGCTCTCTAAGCTGGACGTCAATCAAGCAATAATTAAGAACTTGTCGAACTGATAATTCGTATAAGCAATCCAAAAAAAGGCTAGAGTTATAGCTCTCAACATTTTCCAATAGCTCGCTTAGTTCGCTCTCTACTCGCACTTGGCTCACAGTTTCAGGGAGACTCTCATAAAAGTTTATTTTTTTCATTTTATTACCTTATAACTGGTATGTGAGTATCATCACGTTTAGCTTGCCTAACCCATTTTCCGTCCGTAGTTAAGAATTTATTTCCTACTTGCACTTGTGCCGTCCACATATTGCCTGAGTTGGGGTTGGGAAAGTTCATTTTTGCTATTCCTTGAGGAGAGTGCCATTTAATTACAACTCTGGTATCACCAATATTGAATTTGTATTTTTGGCCAGCAGGAATATCGTCAGTTGGACCAAACGTGTTTCGAATATGTTCAGGAACAAAGGTTCTTAACATTGTTGCATCAATTTTCCCATCAGTTACCAGTAATGACAGAGATCCTCTTATAATGTTTTGGTCAGGAGTGAAATCAGCGGTACGCAAGTTTGCTAACATGCCAACAGTAGAGGACAGCATACCTGCGTTATTTTCAGCAGATTCTGCCAGTTCAACCCCCCCTGACTCTGATTCTGTAGTAGATATTTGAATTGAAGATTGGATACTATCCGTATCTTGAATACCTATACCACCAGCGAAAGCTTGTGCTTGACTGTCTAAAAATGATTGAGCCAGACCTTTAACAAATCCACTCGCGGTGCTGAGATAACCTCCATCTTCCTGATTAGCATTTTGACCAACAGAACCTGTCCCTGATAATTTCTGTTGGGTCCCTATATCTGTTATTGCTTGGCCTGCCCCTTTAGATGCAGTTATATCTTTGTCAGCACCATTATCTGGCTTATCTTCTGATGAAGACGCTCCCGCTGCGACGCAAAGAGCCATACATTGATGATTAACGATATTACCACCGCCACCATACTTGTCGCACATTGCCCCACAACCCGAAATATGATTTGCGAAATATCCCGTCGGGTCTGTCCCAGCCAATGGATTATTCATTATGTATGAATAGGGGTTAAGTGACTGGCTGTTTCCCGGACTTTGAATTACCGGGTCAACACTCAAAAACCTGCCGAGGTTGTAATCATACGCCCGGCCGTTCATATGAATTAACTCGGCTTCATCTAAGTGCCGGTGGTCGGTAAAGCCGCGGCGGGTTATGCCTGCATTGCTGATACCGGCGATGTCGGTAAAGTTTATCTGCCGTGGCCGGTGGGCCGGTTCCATTAACGCACCGCTGATGGCTCGTGGCTTACCAAAGGCATCGTAATGGCGGCGTCCGGTTACCTGGCCATTATGGTCGGTAAAGGTAATGCTGCTGCCTAAGCGGTCTTTATGGCTGTAGGCAATACGATGGCCATCTTCGCTGTTATGACTAATTATGGCTACCTCATCCAGATACACCTTCCAGCTGCCGTCACTGCTTTGCTCGTAAGCTTTGTCTATTTCATAGGTGGTTAAACCATCGCGAACTTCTTTAAGTCGCTCAAGGTTGGCACCATAGGTAAAGCTGAAGGTGCTGCTGCCGCGGCTTATCTGTGTCGGCTGTTTAAAGCTGTTATAGCTAATGGTTAAACCATCACCGCTTATCAGGTTGCCTTCATTGTCGTAATTGAAATTAACGGTACTGCCATCCGTTTTAGTGACACGGCGCACCGCATTGGCTCCGGCATTACCGCCCAGGCTTTTCGCCCGGTTACCGTACAGATAGTTACTGCCATAATCTGACTTGCTTAGCAGGTTACCCACGGCATCATAACTAAAGGACACCGCAGCCGATACGCCGGCAGCGCTGGTGGTTTGGCTTTCTAACCGGTGCAGGTTATCGTAGATATAGCTTTCACTAACCCCGGTGGCGCCATTACTGTAGCCCAGCAGATTACCGAAGTTATCATAGCCGGTGTAGTTAAGCTGATGTACCGCCACGCCGCCAACCCGGCCTTCCAGGCTTTGTACCCAGCCGGTAGCGCTGTCGTAGTCACGATACTCGGTGACACCGTTACCCAGGTTAGCCTGGGTAATATTACCAAAGGCATCTTGCGCAATATGCTGACGATACACATAGCCACTGGCAGCGTTTTTCTCCCACTCGACATAACCGTAGTCATTGTACTCATAAGCCAGCTTCAGGCCATTCGGGTAGCTGCGGCTTAGCAGCTGGCCGCTTTGGCTGTGGTACTGATAGTGCTGGCTAAAGCAAATTAGCGTAGCCCGCTTTTTCCTGGAGGAATTAGAAAGGCTCAGAGCTGTAATGCTCTGAGCCGGTTAGACGTTGTTAGTGTTTACGCAGGATGCGCGGTAAGGCAAGCGCAGCAAGCAGGCTTAGCAACAGCCAGTGCAGGCTACCGCCTGAGCTTTTTGTAGCTCCGGTAGCAGTTCCTGTGCCGGTATTTGCTTTGGCTGTAACGTTAATTTGCACGCTATGGCTTGAAATAGCACCGGCAGAATCACTGATGTTAAAGCTTAAATCTACCGTACCGGCAGTGTCTAACCTGCCAGTTAGTAAGCCGGCAGCTGACAAATTAACACCGCTTTGTGCTGAGGTCAGTGTAAACTGCAATGCCTGACCCTCAGGATCGGTGTAGTAGGGGGCCAGTTCAAACTGCAGCGTATCGCTTTGTGCAACAGTAATGACCGGGACCGCAGTTTTAGCAACTGGTGCCAGGTTAATCTGGTAGTTTACTGTGGCAATGGAAGCTAAGCCTGCGGTGTCGGTAGCGGTGATATCCAGGCTGCCAGCACTGGCTAGCTGGCCGTCAAAGGTCAGAACGCCAGCATCTGTTAAAGCAAAGCTGTTAGCTGCATTTTGCAAGCCAAAAGACATTACATCGGCTTCATCGTCGGTAAATACAGAGGTTAACGCAAGCTGGTAAGGTTTGCCTTGATCGAGGCTTAGCTGCAACTTTGATTGTGTTGATACCGCGGGCGCACTGTTATGCGACAGCCTTACCAGCCTTTTGTTGTCACTATCGTAAATGGCCAGATCGTCATCGAGCGACACAAACTGTGATGCGGTCACATCAAATTCTTGCCTTATTGAAGCGCTATCCATGCTCAATGCTGGTAACCAGGCGCCGCTATTGGTATCAAGCTCTAAGATATGCAAATCCTGAAAGTTCCTCGACGCCACAAAGCGCTTTCCAAACAAGGACCATTCAGTAACGTTGATGCGCATAAATTGGTTGGTCATCAAGGTTAAACTGCCATCGGTGGCCTGGCGTAGTATTTGCAAATACGTGTTACTACGCAGCGTAATAATGTCGCCGTGTAATGAATAGCCAAGCAGTGTCGGAAAGCTATAAGTGTTGTATTGGTTTTGCTGCTGTAAGCGATTATTTTGTAACACAAAATGGCTGATTGATTGGTTTATCTGGTCTGCAGTGTAGATATGGTCATTGGCGATAAACACCATTTGCACAGCTGCGATGCCTGTTACACCGGAAGCGCCATTTACTGCTTGATAGACAAATTGCAGCGAATTATCCGGCGTTAATTGAAACAGGTTCAAACTGTTGCCGACAGCGATAAGTAAATTGTTACCAATGTTGGCGATGTTTTTTCCACTAATAAAGCTTGGCTGTGCGTCAGGAAAGCTCAGTGTACCGTGCTTTAACAGCTGCAACTGCCCTGCAGCGTTATCTAACTTTAACACTGAATAGCGACTACCTTGCAAAATGGCAAACATGTCATTACCAAGGCTGAGGCTGGTGAAACTAATCTCATTGCTCTCGAAGCCAAGTAACTGCTCATTGGTCGCGCTCTGGTTTAATTTTGGCAGTCTTGTATCGTCTAGCCTGAATAGATTCCAGCTGCGGGGGGTACGTTGAAGTAAAAAATCATCGTTAAGTTTGGCCAGATAGGGCGGAATTGAAAGGTTAAATACCAGATCCTGCTCTCCTGGTTTTAGATGTGCCAGTTGTGTCAGGTCGGTTTTGGTTAATTGCCTTAAACCGGCTTCGTTTAACAATGTAATAGTTGAGACTCCTGATTCTAAGTCTCTTAACCGGTTTTCAAGCAGAGGAAAACTTAAGCTGGCCATCTTTTGCATGCTCTGGCTGCCAATTAGTGACAGTTTGTCATAGTTGCTGGCGATAAAATTGCTGTCATCGACAAAGCTGATAGCAGAGTACTCACCGTCAGGCAGCACCCCTGTTTGGGATTGCTCTAGTTGTGCCGTCTCAGGGGTAAAGGTCAGGCTGTAAACTTGTGTGTTGTTGCCGTATACAAGGTATCGACCATTAGGGCTTACTGTGAGGAACTTAACAAGATGATTGCCCCCGGCTATGTTCATGGTGTGGCCGCTAACATATTGCCACTGATTATCTGGCGTTTGGCGGTATAGCTTTAGGTTTTCTTGCGGGTCATTGAAGTAATCTTGAGTAACCGCCAGAGTGCCGTTAGCAATAGCAATATTTGACGGCGCCTTGTTAAGCTGCACGGTGCTAAGTCCAGATAAGCTGCCGTCGGTGCTGCTAATAATAAACGTTTTTAGCGTTGTTCCGCCGGCAAACACAGCAACATTCTTGTTTAGTGATGCTAAGTTGAGCGAGCCGACTTCGGTTGTGCTGCGGCTACTGAGTAATGGTTGATATTGTGCGTCTAATTCAATAGATACGGCTTTACCGTTAACACCGTAGATTAACCAGGCGTCCGTTTCTGAGACTTTGATAAACCCAATAGTGTCATTATTGTTTAAGCCAAGCTCGGGTTTTCTGATCTCGCGGGCTAACCGGTATTGGTTGTTTTCCAGTACATAAATAGCTAAGCCGAGGTTACTACTGACAACCGTAACTTTATTACCCTGCGCCACCTGGTCGGCATAGGCCAGTATGCCCTCGTTCAAGGTTGCTGCAGTTTGTAATGTAATTCCCTCGTTGAGGTATTCGTATATTGGTTGGCTAAGTTCAGCGTTATACAGCGGGGTTGACAGTTGTTCAGCAGTTACGGGTAGTGTTGCTAATAAAAAGCCGGTAAGTAAAACAGTTCGCATGCGTTTATCTTCCTGATCTTAAGCTTAGAGGCCGGTTAGATTTGCGAGTCAGTACTACCATCATTGACTTGAAGTGCAATCCAATTGTGGATGTATGGGTTTAATATCGGCACTGATATTAGCAATATGAAAACAGTAAGTAAATGATGTTGGTATTTAGATGTGTGTGAGCAAAAGTGCATGCAGAGATGGGGGTAGAAAGATTGAGTTGCAACAGGAATAGCAAGCCAAACCTGTTGCATGGTGTTGCTAACGGATTTCAAAAGCGCGTATCACGCGCGCTACGCCTTCTACATGGCGGGTTATTTCTACGGCTTTGGCCGCTTCCTGTTCACTGACCAGGCCCATTAAAAACACCTCGGCGTTTTCGGTAACCACCTTAATATTTAAGCCGCTTACTTGTTCATCGGCCAGCAGCTGGGTTTTTACTTTGGTTGAGATCCAGCTGTCGCGGGTGCGGGTAGTAAGGGCGGTGTTATTACCCAGACGTATTTGGTTTTGCACATCGCGCACGCCATCGAGCTGGCGCACCAGTGCCTGCGCCTGCTGGCGGATTTGCTCATTGCGGGTTTGGCCGGTTAGCAGGATCACGCCGTTATAGCTGGTGACATTGATATTGCTGCCTTCAGCGGTAACTGAGTTGTCGGCCAGGGCTCGTTGGGCTTTTAATACCACATTTTTATCGTCTATCTGAGCGCCCAGTGTGCGCCTGTCATTGGCTGCGGTTACCGCGCCTGCGCCGCCGGCCACTACGGCTGCGGCACAGCCTTGCAATAACGCCAGTAATGCCAGGGCCGATATTAATTTAAGCCGGTTCATACATCTCCTTGTTGTGGAAATAAGGTTAGCTCTATTACTTCGCACAAGCTGTGCAGTACAAAGGTAAAGCATTCAAATATACGTGCCGGACGGTGCGCCGGCACTTTTAATTCAACGTCTTGCTGGTTTAGCAAACCCGACAGTTCGGAACTGCCATCTACAGTAAGTGCTACTATCTTCATGTCGTTGGTTAGTGCTGCTTCGACCGCTTTGATTAAGCTCGGTTCACTGCCGCTGGCAGACACCACCAGTAATACATCATTATTTTGGCCTAACGCTTTAATTTGCCTGGCCAGGTAGTCCTGCTGCTGATGCTGTTGCAAGCTGTTACTGTACTGCTGTAATGCCAGTGCTGGCAGACAGGGCCGTTCGGTTTCAAACTTATCCAGCAACAATTGAGCGAAATGGGTTGCCAAACCGGCGGTAGCGCCATCACCGCAGCATATCACCTTACCGCCACTGACCAGATTATGCACTATAACCAGTGCAGCGTTTTCCAGCGAGCCCGACAGGCTTTCACCTGCGGCTATCATGGTTTGAATATTTTCACTGAATAACTGACGAATGTGTTCCTGCATGCCTGGTTCCTGCCAATAGTACTACTGTGAAATTGCGTTTTTCAGCCATTGATACTGATAGGGGGCTGCACCCTCAATTGCCAGTACGTCTAACCGGCACGGCTGGTCGCTTAAACGGTGTTGCTGCAAATACCAGCGGCAGCTGCGTAACAGCTTTTGCTGCTTACTAAAACTCACTGCTGCAAGGGCGCCGCCAAAGGCACTGCTGGCACGATATTTTACTTCAATAAACACCAGCGTGGCCCCATCGCGCATCACCAGGTCTATTTCACCGGCCTTACATTGATAGTTTTGCTGCACCAGTACAAGCCCCTGTTGCTGCAGGTAGCTCAGCGCCAGTTGCTCGTATTCTTTGCCCAGATTATTCATCCTGGCTTAGGGTTCCTGTATGGGGCGTAGCCGGTTATTACGGTAAGTGGCCCAGCTTAATTGCCGCACCAGGCTGCCGTCATTGTCTAGCCGTAACTGTCCGGTAAGGCCGGAAAATACCGCCGCTGGTAACTGTTGCTGCTGTCGCAGGCTGCCAAGCAGTTTATAGGCATCAAAGCCCATAGCAAATAAGCGTTGCAGGGTTTCGTCCTGCTCGCCAAATATCTGCTGGTATTGCTGGCGTAACTTAACGCTGTTTTGCTCGCCCAATAACCAGGGCATTTCTGTAAATGTCAGGCCGTTTAAGTCGCGCACGTCAGTGCTGTCTACCCGTGTGCTGTGGCTACGCGAGCTGGCATACACCGGCAGTTTAGGCGCCGTTGGGCTTACCGAAACATCAACAAAAGGTTTAAACAGCCGGGTCTGCACCGGATCGGCAATCAGGTAAATGGCATCTATGTCCAACCGGCTGTGTGGCTCGGCTTCCACTTTGCTGCTGATCATATTGCTGATACTTTTCACCCGTTCGCGGCTGCGGTCTGTTTCGAGTAATTTATTAATCAGGCTTTCCAAATCGGCCTTGGCATTAAACTGATAATGCTCTGGCGCGTCGTGGCCAAACTGGCGCCACTGACTGATAAACCGTTGCTGCATCCGCAAGTTGATATTGCTGGCGGCACTAATAATTACAGGCCGGCGGTAGTTTTTTTGCTGAAACAGCTGCGCCATTTGGGTCGCTTCGTCTTCCATGCTCAGGGCAAAGTAATAGCGCTCTGCTTTGGCGGGTGTGCTGCTGTCTTTACTGTTAAGAAACAAGGTTGGCCAAGGCCAATCTGTGGCTTGGTTGATGCTATCTACCTGCTCTTTAAGCAGTGGGCCAATGACAAAGTCGGCCTGGCTTTGATTAACCTGCTGCGCCAGCGCGTCGGCAGTTTGCTGGCTGTCAATAAAGGTGAGCTCTGCGCTGTTTTGCAAACTGGCTGCTGCCAAAATACCGTACTGCACCGCCTGGGCATGCTGGCTAAACTGGCCGGTTAACGGCAGTAACACGGCAATTCGCTGCGGCTGATAAGGTGTCAGGTTTAATAGCTGTAGTGCAGCCTCGGGCAGTGGCTGGCCGGCAGTTAACATCGGGTAGCGTTTTTGCCACTCTTCAAATGCCTGTTGCAGTTGCGCCGGCTGGCCAATATAGCGCCGGGTTAGCTGTGCCAGGTTTAACCAGCCAAGGCTGTATTGGCCGGCGCCGGTGCGCAGCGCGTCTAGTTGGCTGTCACTTAATGCCGCCAGGTTTTGCCACAATAAAGCCTGTTGCTGTGCCAGACTGGTGTTAGCCAGGGTATTTTCTGCCGGGTTTTGCGTCAGTTGTAACAGCAACTTTGCTGCCTGCAAATAACGCTGCTGTGATGACAGATACTGCGCAGATAACCAGATAAACTGCTGTTGATCTGCCGCCTCTACCAACGTTATCTGAGTATTATCAATTAATTGCGCAATATGGCTATGTTGCTCTGTTGCTATATAGGCTTGTAACAGCGGTAGTTTTAGCTGGCGCTGTATCAAAGGGTACGCCGTCAACCGCAAGCTTTCTGTTATGGCCAGTGCCAGCTTGTTATCTTGCTCAACTAACGCCTGGCGGGCTGCTTTAAGCAAATGATAGTGCTGTGCTTCGCCTTCATAGCGGCTGGCCTGGGCATACAGCGCACGGGCCGACAGCTGTTGTTCGGTTTTAGCGCCGCCGGGCTTGGTTTGCTGTGGGGTAGCTGTAGATGTCTGTTGGGGCCCCGAAGCGCAACTTAGCAACAGGCTGCTGATACAGATAAATAACAGGGGCTTTAATTTGCTGGAAGTCACAATGCGCAGTACCATAGCGAAACAATGGTCTTATCTTACTGAGACTGCAGGTTAAGCTCAAACAAATAGCGTGTTTAAATTAAATAATGGCAAAAGAAAACGGTTTTTTATATGTAGTGGCTACGCCGATTGGTAATCTGGACGATATTAGTCAACGTGGCATCAGCACCTTGCAGCAGGTTGACTGGATAGCCGCAGAGGATACCCGTCACACCGGGCGCCTATTGTCGCACCTTGGTATCAGCGCTAAAACCATTGCACTGCATGATCATAATGAAAAACAACGTGCCGCCAGTATTATTCAAAAATGTCTGGCCGGTGAGAGTGTGGCGCTGGTGTCTGATGCCGGCACGCCGCTGATAAGTGACCCTGGGTACAGCTTAGTGCGCCAGTGCCGTGATGCGGGTGTACGGGTTATCCCTATCCCAGGTCCTTGCGCATTGATAACCGCGTTGTGCGCAGCGGGTTTACCCACCGACAAATTCCATTTTATTGGCTTTTTGCTGCCAAAAAGTCAGCAGCGACAAAACCAGCTGGCCGATGTGCCGGCTGGGGTCGGCACTATTATTTGTTATGACACCGCCAGACGGATAAAAGATAGCTTGCAAGATGTAACAGCAGTATTTGGTGCCGAACGTGAGCTGGTGTTGGCCAAAGAGCTAACCAAAACCTTTGAACATCTGGAGTACGGTACAGCGGCACAGATCACCGCCTGGCTGGAACAAGATCCACAGCGCTGTCAGGGCGAGATGGTACTGATGATAGCGCCAACGCCAAAAGCTGATACCGAAGTGAGTGAAGCGGAACTTAACACCCTGAAATTGCTGCTGGCAGAGTTGCCCCTTAAAAAGGCGGCGGCGTTAACGGCGCAAATTCATGGTGGTAAGAAAAACACCTTGTACAAAGTGGCACTGCAATTGTCTGGTGAAACAGAATAAAACCGGTATAATTGCGCCCGTGAGTTGGCCAAGACAATCGCTGCCTGCGCAAGCAGGGGGAGGAAAGTCCGGGCTCCACAGGGCAGGGTGCCAGGTAACGCCTGGGGGGCGCGAGCCTACGACCAGTGCAACAGAGAGCAAACCGCCGATGGCCCACGCAAGTGGGATCAGGTAAGGGTGAAAGGGTGCGGTAAGAGCGCACCGCGCGGCTGGTAACAGTTCGTGGCACGGTAAACTCCACCCGGAGCAAGATCAAATAGGCCCCCTTTGGCGCGGCCCGCGTTGGGGGCGGGTAGATTGCTTGAGGCTTAAGGTGACTTAAGTCCTAGAGGAATGATTGTCACTCTGGCAACAGAGCACAAAACCCGGCTTAATGGCCGGCTCACACCACTTCAAAGAGAAACCGCAGCTATTCAGGCTGCGGTTTTTTTGCTTTTTATTGCCAGTAAAAAAGCCCGCACAAGGCGGGCAAAAATTCCAGGAACAACTGGGATGCTATGTCACGAGGTACGGCGTAACATAGCTGTCTTCCATGACAAAAGTTCAGCACCCTAACGTTAGCTAAGGTGCCGAGCAAACTTACATAAACTTATATTCCAGTAGCAGGGTATAAGCGCGGCCTCGTGGGTCGGCAATACGCGGCTCCCAGGCGGCACCGGCAGCAAAGTCGTTTTGGTGCGCGGTAAACGGCGGATCTTCGTCAAACAGGTTTTTGATGCCCAACGTCAGCTTCATATTATCTATGCCGCCGTAGGTAACGCTGTAGTTGTAGGTAATGTACGCATCGACATTAGGATCCCATTGCGCTGGTACATAGGTACCGTTGCGTACGCTAACCGGCAACTCGTCTTTATAACCATCACGATACAGCTGGGTTAAACTGTGGCTCCAGTCACCAAGCACATAGCTGAAGTTAAGCGTGTGCTTCCATTTAATGGGCAGGTTGTAGTAGCGCACATATTCACCAACCCGATTTTCGCTATACGGCAGGCTGTCGATACCCTTGCTCTTAAAGGTGTCGATGTAACTGCCATTTAAGTTAACTTTCCAGGCACCACCGGCCAGCTCACCGGTTAGGTTAACGTCCAGCTCGATACCCTGAGTCAGGGTGCCGCCAGAGTTAATATAGCGCCGGTCTATGGCTACGATATCGCCACTGGCATTACGTATCCAGTTGCTGGTGAACAAGTTATAGTTTTCAATCAGCACGTCGCGCGGTGCAGAGCGAATGGTATCTGTACGCTCAATTTCCCACCAGTCGAGGCTGAAATTGAAGTTGTCGGTCGGTACTACCACAAAACCTAAGCTTTTTTGCTCAGACTCCTCCGGTGCCAGATCTGGCTTGCCGCCAAACAGTTCTACCGGTTGAATACGTTCACAGCCGGGTACTGTTTCGTCGGCTACACCGCCCGGGCAGCTTGCCGGGTCGGCTAAGTCCAGGCCGGTGTATTGTGACTCGGTAATGCCGTTAAACAGCTGGTTAAATGATGGCACTTTAAAACCGGTACTGAACGCACCGCGGATCAGCAGTTGCTCCAGCGGCCGGTAGCTAAAGGCCACTTTAGGGTTGGTCGTACTACCAAAGCCGTCGTATTTGTCGTATCGGCCGGCTAATGTTACGTCCAGATTGTCCAGCACCGGCAGGTAAACTTCAGCAAATACCGCTTTGATATCACGGCTGACTTTTTCCAGTACGTTGGCATTATCAAACGGTGCCAAAAATACCGGCCGCATTTCGGCGCGTTCATCACCGTTAAATTTAAATTCTTCACGGCGTAAGTCGGTGCCAACCGCCATCATAATATTGCCACCCGGCAGCTCCAATGGCAGCTCACCAGAGAAGGTGGCGTCAATTTGTGTCATGATAGACTCGCCGCCGTATAACACAACACCACGTGCTGATGCGGCCTGCAACGCATTTATGCCTGCGGCAGTTTGACTTTGACCCGGCAGCAGGAACGGGTTAAGGTCGCCGCTGCCCAACACTTGTTGCAAGGCGTCGGTAAAGTAGTACCCGCCACCCAACTGAGAATCGGACTCGCTGGAGGCGCGGGATATACCAATATTGTAGTCCCAGTCAGCAACCACACCTTCAAACGCTGCCAAAAAACGATAGGCTTTGGTTGTCGTGTCGATCTCCCTGCCACCACAATCCATACAACGCCAGCGATAGGCAATACGCTCGCCGTAATTTAGCTGATCGGCGCCAAAGTAATCGGCCAGCGCGTTGTACACCGCATCATAAGATGCGCCGGTGCTGGGGTACCAGGTGTTTGGGCCAAAAGTACCACTTGGTGATATCTGATAAGGCTCAAAAGCTTTACTGACATCCACCTGTGAGGCAACAAATTCGATACTGGCCATATGCTCTTCGGCCAGTTTAAAGCTGGCACGACCAATAAAGTCGACGCTTTCTTGCGGTTGCTGAATACGTGCCGCCGCCGGGTAGTCCCAGGCACAGGCATAACGTGATGATTCTGAGCTCCACAATTTTTGATCGTAAGGCCCCATCATGTCACCGCCGCTTTCACAGCCTGCAGCGCCTGGTAAATCGAGAATATTTACCGCAATCACAGACTGGCCATCCAGTGGGTCAGTTAAGCCTGTACCGATAAGGTTAGGTTGGCTGGCACCACGGTTAAACACGGTGGCAAAAGGTGTGCCGCGGGTATCGGGCGACAAACCACGCTCTGGCTGGAACGTATTTGAGAAGTCTCGGTCATTGCCAGCCAGTACTTCATTTTTCTTGTATGACAAGGTACCGAATACATTCCAGCCGTCTTTATTAATATCTCCGGTACCAAATAGCAGGTTAGTGCGATAAATATTACCGCCACCGGCCTCGGTATGATCGACAAAGGCCGACGCTTCAGCACCGGTATAATCTTTTTTGGTAATAAAGTTAATAACACCGCCAATGGCATCGGTACCGTATACCGCTGAGGCGCCGTCACGCAGCACTTCAACCCGCTCCAGCGCCGCAAACGGAATAGAGTTTAAATCAACTGCACGGCCTTTTAAGCCATGGGTTGCTACCCGGCGGCCATTGAGCAGAACCAGAGTCGCATCGGCGCCCTGACCACGCAGGTTAGCGCCCGACACGCCATTATTACCGCGTTGCTCTTCGGACACGATGCCGCCATTACTGGCCAGGTTATCAGATGAGTTACCGGCAATATTCATTTGCAGTAATAACTGCTCCGCCGAGGTAATACCGGCAGCATCAATATCGGCGCGGCTAAATACGGTGATAGGCAACGCGCCTTCCAAAGCAGTGCGTTTAATACTGGAGCCGGTAACACGGATGCGTTCTACTTTGGCATCGGTATTGTCGGTTTGCGGTTCAACGTCCTGGGCATAGATATGTGTACTCAAGCCGGCAAGTGCTAAAGCCTGAATTAGCTTATTTAACTTCATCGCGTTCTCTCCTGGATTTGCAGGTATGTCTTATTATCGCTATCCATCAGTTTCGGGTTCTGCTGCCCGCTGTTTATGCTGAAGTGCAAGATGTTTAATTTCTGCACAAAATTAACATAGCAATATTTCTTTCCTTTGGAAAATAAATTATGCTTAATTTTGTAATTTATTGGAATATTTCATTCCTTCTGCAAAAATCAATACCAGCTGTTTACAACTAAACTAGTAAAAAACAATGGTATAAAAGGAATACTGCATGCGAAAAATATTTGGGCTACTGTGTTGTCTTAGCGCTTTAATGCTTGAGGCAGCAACCTTACCCTTTAGCTCAGATGTTCCTCTGTTATCTGCCGACCATCTGCACAGCAAATACTGGTTGCCTGGCGCGCAGCACGACAAGGTATTGCTTAGCCCGCAGCAAATAACCCAGCGCAATAGCGATACATTTGCTCTACAACCCGAGTTGCAAACCCTACAAAGCCTGCCACTGGCGCTCAGTAAAACCGAGCTGGCGGCAAAAATAGATCAGGTTAGTGCAATACCGCGTAGCAGCCGCTTCTATGCCGATGGTACAGAGCTGGATAGTGCGGCCTGGCAGCGATACCGTGCATTGCTGGCGCTTGACATGCTGCAGGAAGCCAACCCGCTGCAGTTTGCTTTAGTGGTAAAGCGCACGGCTGTGCGCGCTTTTCCCACCCGTGATCGGGTTTTTAACCAACAGATGAACCTTGATTTAGATCGTTTTAGTGAAACCGCGCTGTTTCCTGCCGAGCCAGTGGCGGTGTTGCACAAAAGCCAGGACGATAACTGGTTATTGGTGCAAAGCTACAACTATACCGGTTGGGTGCACAGAGACGACCTTGCCATCGGTGACAAAGCGCAAATTCTGGCCTATAGCCAGCGCGAGCCATTTATCGTTGTGAGCGGCGCTAAAGTTAACACGGCTTTTAATCCGGAGGTTGCCGCTATCTCTGAGCTGCAGCTGGATATGGGCGTGCGATTGCCGCTGCTAAATGCCAGTGAAACTGGCCATAGGCTTTATGGGCAAAACCCGGCAGCGAGTTACATAGTGCAATTACCACAGCGGCTGGATGATGGTAGCTTGCGGCTGATCCCGGCATTGATCCCACGCAGTGCTGACGTAAGCCTGGGTTATCTGCCATTTACTGAGCGCAATATTGTTACACAAGCGTTTAAATTTCTTGGCGAGCGTTACGGCTGGGGCCATGACTACAACGGCCGCGATTGCACCGGGTTTATTTCGGAAGTGTTCCGCAGTTTTGGCCTGCTGATGCCACGTAACTCGGGGCAACAGGGCAATGGCAGCTTCGGGCGTAATATCCGGTTTACCAACGACGACAGCAGTGCCACCGACAAATTGGCCGCGCTGGCGCAGTTACAAATTGGCGATCTGCTGTATTTTCCCGGTCATGTTGCTTTATACCTGGGCCATAGCAACAAAGAGGTTTTTATGATCCATGATGTTAATACCCTGATATATCCTGTACAGAGCGGCATGTACCACAGCAGCTTAAACGGTGTGGCGGTGACTCCGTTGCAACCGCTGTATGCCAACGCCCAGCAGTCGTATCTGCAGGCGCTTTATGCCATTAAATCACTTAGGTAACCGGAGCATACTATGAAAATCACCGATATTAAGTTGGGTATGTTACGTATACCACTGAAAACCCCTTTTAAAACGGCACTGCGTACGGTTAACACCATTGAAGATATAGTGGTGATGGTTGAAACCGACACCGGCCACATAGGCTATGGCGAAGCGCCGGCGACAGCAGTGATCACCGGTGATATTCACGGTTCTATTATTGGTGCCATACGTACGGTAATCAAACCGAAGCTAGTGGGGCAGGATATTGCCGATCTAAACCATATTATTCGTCTGATCCAAAATTGTATTGTGAAAAACTACAGCGCTAAAGCTGCAGTAGAAATTGCCGTGTATGACCTGTTTGCGCAGTTATACCAGGCTCCGCTGTATAAAATTCTTGGTGGTGGCGTGCCTAATATCACTACGGATATTACCATCAGCGTTGATTATATCGACAAAATGGTAGCCGACTCATTAAATGCGGTTGAGTTGGGGTTTGAAACTCTGAAAGTAAAAGTAGGCAAAGATATCGGCGTCGACATTGAAAGGGTAAAAGCCATTTACTCTGCGGTAGAGGGCAAGGCACTGATCCGGTTGGACGCTAATCAGGGCTGGACTGCAAAAGAAGCCGTTTATGCACTGCGTAAACTGGAAGATGCCGGGGTGCGGCTGGAATTGGTTGAGCAACCGGTAAAAGCTTACGATTTAGAAGGGCTGAAATATATTACCGAGCGTGTACATACCCCGGTAATGGCTGATGAAAGCAGTTTCGGCCCGCGGGAAGTTATCGAGCTGATTAAAATGCGTGCTGCCGATATTATCAATATAAAACTGATGAAAACCGGCGGCATTGCCAACGCCATTAAAATAGCCGATATCTGCTCGTTCTATGATATGCAATGCATGATAGGTTGTATGCTTGAAGGCAGTATCAGTGTTGCGGCAGCGGTGCATGTTGCAGTGGCCAAGTCTGACGTTATTACTAAAATAGATTTGGATGGCCCGTCATTGTGCTTGTTTGATCCGGTAAAAAGCAGCGTAACCTTTAATAATGCCGACATTACCATTGACGATGCACCCGGCCTGGGTATTACTGCCATTGACGGCCTTGAGTTGTTGCCAGACTAATCAGCGCTGTTCGAGTAAATCCAGCAGTTTGCTGCTTTCTTCCAGCACGTGGTCATTGTTTTGTTGCTGGCAAAGCAGCAAATACAGAATATGACACAGATGCTGTTGCGCCAGTTGCACCAGCAAGGCATTAACCCGCACGTTTTCATCACCGCTAAGTGCATATAATGCTATATCAGCAGCCAGGCTTAGCGCATTGGTTTTAAAGCTGGTCAGGCTGATAATACGGATCTGGCGTTGGCGGGCATAACGGGCCAGTTTAAGTAAGTCGGCATTCTGGCCTGACTCTGAAATAAGCAGTAACACGCTGTGCTTGTTTAACGTGCTGGCCAGTTGCAGCACTATCGCCGGGTCAGTATGCAGCAATGCCAGCTTGCCCAGTTGCAGCAGCCGAAACTGCATATCGTGCGCCACGATGCCAGATTGGCCAAAACCGGCAATCAGCACTTTGTCGGTGTGCAACAGGCAATCTGTGGCGTCCCGTAACGCTTTTTCGTCATTAATTTCTAAAATCCCCCTTAAATGGCTGTGCAGGCTAAATTGCAATTGCTCTACCAGGGTTTTTACATTGCTTTGTTGGTGTTTCTGCTCATTGTTATCACTGCGTTGCAATGTAGAGGCGGTGATCACCGCTTCGTTTACGGCCAGTTTTAAGTCTGGGTAGCCTTTATAACCCAGCTTTTGACAAAACTTCACTACACTGGATTGGCTGGTGCCAACAGCATCAGCCAGTTGCTGTGAAGAATAATCCCGTAGCAAATGGGCGTTATCCAGAATAAAATCCGCCAGTTTGCGCTCTATAATCGACATCTGCTCCAGCATGCCGCGGATTTTCAGTAAACACACCATAAAGCCGGTTCCTTGTGTTGCTTAAACGAGGTGTTGGAATTTGTTATTAGTATACCTGTTCAGTATTGAATAATTTATTCTGCATTGGCAAGTTAACGTAGAAAAAAGCAACACAATCGTACTGGCTGTACATAAAAACAGGCCTATTTATCGTCGCTTTTGATCTGTCTCCACTTTTTCCCACCAAAATCATCACCTTTGCTGCAGAGCTTATTTTTACTGTGATCGCAATCGATCAATAGCTCTGTTTTTACCTTGACAATGGTCAAACCTGCACCCTAAACTGTATCGTTGTGGGGATTTGTGGGTAAAAGTGGATCATTTTGGCTTGCCTACAGTACTAGACGAAAAATTAATCGCACAGGAAGCTTATGTTTCGTGGCTCATTTACGTTGACATTGGACGAGAAAGGACGGTTAGCGCTTCCAGCGCGTTACCGCGAATTTCTGCTGTCTGACTGTCAGGGCCACTTAATTTGTACCATCGATTTGCACGACCCTTGTTTATTGTTGTATCCGCTGGCTGAGTGGGAAGAAATAGAAGAAAAACTCAAACGCTTATCCAGTTTAAACCCGCAGGAACGCCGTTTGCAGCGCGTACTGCTGGGTAACGCGACTGACTGCGATATGGATAAAAGCGGCCGCATTTTGCTGCCGGCTCCATTGCGCCAGCATGCCGGCCTGAGTAAAGGTATCCGGTTGGTGGGTCAGTTAAATAAATTCGAGATCTGGGACGAAACCGCCTGGCATGACCGCCTTACAGCCGATATCGCGCTGGAGCAGGCTCAGGCCGGCGAAGTAGAGTTATCAGAACGTTTACAGGACTTTGCACTGTAACATGAATGCACCGGCTCATATTTCTGTCCTGTTACAAGAAACACTGGACGGACTAGCAATAAAACCCGACGGTTGTTACCTCGACGGTACTTTTGGCCGTGGTGGACATAGCCGGGCTATTTTGGCACAACTTGGCCCTGCCGGCCGGTTGTATGCCATAGACCGGGACCCTGCCGCGATTGCTGCTGCCGCCCCACTGGCTGGCGATCCGCGTTTTCATATCACCCATAGCCCCTTTGCCGCCCTGGCAACCATTGCCCAACAGCAACATATCAGCGGTAAGCTGGACGGCATATTGCTTGATCTTGGCGTATCGTCACCACAGCTAGATGACGCTGACCGCGGCTTTAGTTTTATGCGTGACGGCCCGCTGGACATGCGCATGGACCCCAGCTCGGGTATCAGTGCCGCCGACTGGCTGGCACAAGCCGATGTCGAAGATATTAGCTTTGTGTTACGCGAGTATGGCGAAGAAAAGTTTGCCTGGCGCATTGCCCAGGCCATTGTTGCGGCGCGCGCCGAAACCGCAATTACGCGCACGTCACAGCTGGCAGCGCTAATTAGCGCCAGTGTGCCCAAAAGCAACAAAGAGAAAAAACATCCGGCAACGCGCAGCTTTCAGGCTATTCGCATTTATATTAACAGCGAACTGGAGCAGGTTAATCAGGCATTGCAGGCTGCGTTGGCAGTGTTAAAACCGGGCGGGCGTCTGGTGGTTATTAGCTTTCACTCACTCGAAGACAGGTTGGTAAAGCAATTTATGCGTCGTCACGCTAAGGGAGAACCTATTCCGCGTGGTATTCCGCTAACGCAGGCGCAATTGGCCAAACGCACCGATTTAACCCTGGTAGGCAAAGCCATTATGCCGTCTGAACAAGAGTTGCAGGAAAACCCGCGCTCGCGCAGTGCCGTGTTACGGGTGGCAGAGAAGCAGCGCCATGACTAACATCAGCCTGCACCGCTTAATTGCCCGCGATTGGCGTGCTGGTAAATGGCAAGCCTTGTTATTGCTGGCCTGCATCGTGTCTGCACTTACTGTGGTGCACTTTGCCCACTTGAACCGGCAAACCACCATAGCGCAGGACGTGCTGTATCAGCAGCGCGACCAACTTGATATCGAATGGCGTAATTTGCTGCTTGAACAGCGGGCGTTGGCAGAGCATAGCCGGGTAGAAGATATTGCCCGCAATAAACTGCAAATGGTGCGTCCTGCCGGCGAGCGGGACATAGCGGTAACAGTGCCATGAGTAGCAATAAACCTAAACGTCAGGCAAAAGCCAGAACCGTGCCCTCAGTGCTTGGCTGGCGTTTTGCCTTTGTGCTATTTAGCCTAAGTGCGGTGTTTGCTGCGCTAATGGCACGTGCTGCCTGGCTGCAGGTAGTCGAGCCAGACATGCTGGTTAGCCAGGGCGATGCACGCTCATTGCGGATTGAGGCAGACACTGTATTGCGTGGCATGATTTCAGATCGCAATGGTGAAGAGCTGGCGGTCAGTATCCCGGTTGAAGCCATCTGGGCTGACCCTAAAGTGGTACTTGAGCGCCATGCTGCTGCAGATGAACGCCGCTGGCATGCACTGGCCGATATTTTACAGCTTAGCCCGACACAGCTATTACAGCGCATTGGCGACAATCCGCAACGACGTTTTGTCTATTTGCAGCGCCAGGTAAACCCTGCAGTGGTTAACTATGTTAAACAACTAAAAGTGCCGGGCATTTATTTTCGACAGGAATCACGCCGTTACTATCCCGCCGGTGAAGTGACTGCGCAGCTGCTGGGCTTTACCAATGTGGATGATGTGGGCGTAGAGGGCATTGAAAAGCGCTTTGATGAATTACTTACCGGTACTGCCGGCCGTAAGGTGTTTCGTAAAGATGCTAAAGGCCGCGAAATAGAAGTGTTAGAGCGCTTTCAGGCGCAGCAGCCGGGTAACCTGCAACTGAGTATCGATCAGCGTATTCAGGCCGTGACATACCGTGAGCTTAAAAAAGCGGTGTTATCGCATGGTGCTACGTCAGGCTCGGCCGTGGTGGTCGATGTGCACAGCGGCGAAGTGCTGGCGATGGTTAACAGCCCGTCATTTAATCCGAATAATCGGGGCAATGCGCCGGCCTATCTGTTTCGTAATCGTGCCATTACCGACACCTTTGAGCCTGGCTCCACCATGAAACCACTGGCGGTGCTTAGTGCGCTGGAGTTTGGCAGCGCCAATCTTGCCAGTAAGGTAGATACTTACCCCGGATATATGCGGGTGGGTGGTAGCTGGGTGCGTGATGCCATTAACTACAACACCCTGGACTTAACCGGCATTATTCAGAAATCCAGCAATATTGGTGTAAGTAAACTGGTACTGGATATGCCGGTAGAGCATGTGATTAGCCTGTACGCCAACATGGGGCTGGGCAGTGATACCGGTTTAGCCCTGAACGGTGAGAGCAGCGGTATGTTAAGTCATCGCCGGCGCTGGTCAGATCATGAGCGTGCAACCTTGTCGTTTGGCTATGGTCTGTCGGCTACCGCCGCACAATTGGCAAAAGTCTACGCTACGATAGCCAATGGTGGGGTTAGCCGGCCGTTAAGTATTTTGAAAACCACAGACATCTATCCCGGCGAGCAGGTGCTGGCACCAGAGCACGCCGCGGCCATGCTGCGCATGATGGAAGCGAATATTTTACCCGGAGGCACTGCAACACGGGCGCAGGTAAAAGGCTATCGTGTAGGGGGTAAAACCGGTACTGCACGTAAAGCCATCGCCGGTGGCTATGGTGAAGATTATGTCGCGTCGTTTGCCGGTGTTGGGCCAATTTCTAACCCACGTCTGGCATGTGTTGTGGTAATAAACGAACCGGCCGGTGACTTTTACCATGGCGGTGAAATTGCCGCTCCGGTATTTGCCAATATTATGAGTGCAACAATGCAGCTACTGAACCTGACGCCAGATGCGGCTGATCAGGCCCGGCTGTCTGCCATTAGTGGAGGCCGGAATGATGGTTAACAGTAACAGCTGGTTGGCGTTGTATGCCGGCAAAGTACCCGACGTTAACTTAGCGGCATTACAACTGGACAGCCGCAAAGTTGGCCCGGGCCAGGTGTTTTTGGCATTGCCGGGGGTAAACCAGCATGGTAAAGCCTTTATTAACCAAGCGTTGGCACAAGGCGCCGCGTTGGTGTTAACCGACGAAGGTCAATACGATGATGAACGGGTTGTTGTTATACCTGAGTTGGTACAATTATTACCGGCATTAGTTGCTGAGTTTTACCATAAACCGGCCCGTCAGCTGCAGTTGGTAGCCGTTACCGGTACTAATGGTAAGTCCAGCACGACATTTTTTATCAGCCAGCTGGCCAGTCTGCTGGGTTATAAAGCCAATGTAGTGGGCACGCTGGGTTATGGCGCTGTCGGCTCATTAACGCCATTACCAAACACCACGCCGCACTATGTTGATATTCAGCGTATTTTGGCAGGTTTTGTCAGCGATGGCGTTGCCGTTACAGCAATGGAGGTGTCTTCGCACGCTCTGGTGCAGCAGCGGATAGCCGGTATATTATTTGACGTAGCGGTATTTACTAACCTGACGCGCGATCATCTGGATTACCACGGTTCGATGGCCGAGTACGGTGCCGCCAAAGCGCAACTGTTTACGCCACAATTTAGCCGTTGTGCGGTAATTAACGTATCTGATGAATTTGGCAGCAAGCTGGCGGCGCGCAGTGAATTACCCCTGTGGGTTTACGGCAAAATGGAAGACTGCCGTGGTTTCAACCGTTACCTGGGCTACTCAGGCGTTGCAGCCGGACCTGATGGTTATACATTAATGCTGCATAGCCCACAGGGTGACTACCGGGTAACGTTACCCCTGCTGGGGGAATTTAATATTCAAAATGTTCTGGCGGCGATTAGCTCCATGCTAGTGCTTGGCTATGCCCTGGCAGACGTGCTGGCAGTACTGGATAACCTTAGTACCGTACCAGGCCGGATGGAACTATTTCACTTTCCGCAGCACTTTAGTGCGGTAATTGATTACGCCCACACCCCTGATGCGTTGCAACTGGCGCTGCAGGCGTTGCGGGCGCATTGTTATGGCCGGCTGTGGTGTGTGTTTGGTTGTGGTGGTGACCGCGACCGCGGTAAAAGGCCGATAATGGGCCAGTTGGCTGAACTGACAGCAGATCATGTGATTATTACTGCCGACAACCCACGCAGTGAAGACGTCTTGAGTATTTGCAATGATATTGCCGCAGGGATGAGCCCGGATGCAGCCTACCAGATAGAGCCAGACCGTAAAGCGGCAATCAAGCTGGCTTTGTCCAGTGCTCAGGCCGGCGATGTCGTGCTTATTGCCGGTAAGGGACACGAAACAATACAGATAATAGGCACCGAGCAACGAGAGTACGACGAGCGGGCCTATCTTCGTCAACTTGTTACGGAGATGTCAGCATGATTAGCTTAAGTTGCCGCGAAATTTGCCAGTTGGTGGGTGGTGTAATGACCGGGCCTGATGCTGACGTCAGTGTGGTAAGCACTGATAGCCGTAATATTAGCGCCGGTGCCTTGTTTATCGCGCTTAAAGGGCCGAACTTTGACGGTGCGCACTTTGCCGCTGATGTGGTTGCCAAGGGCGCCGTTGCGCTGTTGCTGCATCACCTGGTTGACGAAGCGGTGACGCAAATCATTGTAGCCGACACCCGGCAGGCTTTAGGCCAGTTGGCGGCAGCGATAAAGCAGCGGCTGGCACCGAAAACTATAGCGGTAACCGGCAGTGCCGGTAAAACCACGGTAAAAGAGATGATAGCGGCTATTTTAAGCCGTCGTGGCGAAGTGCTGGCTACTCAGGGTAACTTTAACAACGATATTGGTGTACCGCTCACTTTGCTGCGCCTGACCGCAAAGCAAGAGTATGCCGTGCTTGAACTGGGCGCAAATCATCAGGGCGAAATTGCCTACACCACCTCGCTGGTACTGCCTCAGGTTGCCATTATCACCAATGTGGCACCATCACATCTGGAAGGGTTTGGCGATGTGTATGGCGTGGCGCGTGCGAAAGGCGAAATTTTTAACGGCTTGTCTGCGCAGGGCGTTGCTATTATTCCAGCCGACAGTGAATACCGTGACTATTGGCTGCGCCGTCTGGAAGGCAAACAAATTGTGCAGTTTTCAGCCGGGCAAGCAGCCGATTATCATGCCAGTGGCATTGTGCTTGATGAGCAGGGCTGCGCCGGGTTCGAGCTTATCTGTGCAGCCGGTCGCCGTTTTATTCAACTGACCATACCTGGCAAACACAACGTCAGCAATGCGTTAGCCGCCGCTGCTGCCTGTGTTGCTGTTGGTGCCAGCCTTGAAGATGTGCAGCTTGGGCTGTCACAAATGCAGCCAGTTAAAGGCCGCACTAATGTGAAGCGGCTTAGCAGCGCCATGCGGTTAATTGACGACACTTACAATGCTAATGTTGAATCGGTAAAAGCGGCCATTGACCTGTTGGCGTCTTACAATGGCTACCGGGTAATGTTACTGGGAGATATGGCTGAGCTGGGTGAAAATGCCCGTTTATATCACGAAGAAATTGGTTTATACGCAAAAAAATCCGGTATTAATCTGTTGTTCACCCTTGGCGTGTTATCACAGAGCGCCAGTGACTTGTTTAATGGTCAGGGGGCACATTTCAGTTCGCGCCAAGCGTTAATGCAACGCCTGATGCCGATAGTGTCAGAGCAGCAGGATGTCACCCTACTAGTGAAAGGCTCGCGCAGCGCGAAAATGGAATTAGTCGTGCAGGACTTGCTAGAAAGATGTCAGCAGGAGAATAGCCCATGCTAGTTTGGTTAGCGGAGTATTTAACCCAATACTTCAGCTTTTTTAATGTATTTAGTTATTTAACTTTCCGCTCTATTTTGGGCATTTTAACCTCATTACTACTGAGCCTGTATTTGGGGCCTAAGCTTATTGCCCGCTTACAGCGCATGCAAATAGGCCAGGTAGTGCGCGGCGATGGCCCTGAAAGCCATTTCTCTAAAAAAGGCACTCCGACGATGGGCGGGTTACTGATCCTCGGTGCAGTACTGATAAGTACTCTGCTGTGGGCTAACCTGGAAAACAAGTACGTATGGGTTGTGTTATTCGTGTTGGTCAGCTTTGGCTGGATAGGCTTTGTCGACGACTATCGCAAAGTAGTGCGCAAAGACCCAAAAGGCTTAATTGCGCGCTGGAAGTATTTCTGGCAATCGTTGTTTGCCATTATTACCGCGGCATTTTTATATTTAACCGCTGAGCGACCAGCTGAAACGGCCTTACTGGTGCCTTTCCTGAAAGACGTGATGCCACAGCTTGGCTTGTTATTTCTGGCGTTAAGTTATTTTGTCATCGTCGGTACCAGCAATGCCGTAAACCTAACCGACGGTCTGGATGGCCTGGCAATAGTCCCTACCATTATGGTTGCCGGCGCTTTTGCCATTATTGCCTATGTCAGCGGCAATGTTAATTTCTCGGCCTATCTGAACATTCCTTATTTACCTCATGCCAGTGAACTAGTGGTGTTTTTGGCCGCACTGATTGGCGCGGGGCTGGGATTTTTATGGTTTAACACCTACCCGGCGCAAGTGTTTATGGGCGACGTCGGCTCGCTGGCACTGGGTGCTGTGCTGGGCGTAGTGGCGATACTGGTTCGCCAGGAAATAGTACTGTTTATTATGGGCGGCATCTTTGTGATGGAAACGCTGTCGGTCATTTTGCAGGTGGGCTCTTACAAATTGCGCGGCCAGCGTATTTTCCGCATGGCGCCTATTCACCATCATTACGAACTAAAAGGCTGGCCCGAACCGCGTGTCATTGTGCGGTTTTGGATTTTATCCATCATTTTTGTACTGGTGGGTTTAGCAACCCTGAAACTGAGATAATTTATGACACTGAGTTTAAACAAAAAACGCATTGCTGTCGTGGGGCTGGGCCTGTCGGGTCTGGCCACGGTGCGCTTTTTGCTGAACCAGGGCGTCAAGCCGGTACTGATGGACAGCCGCATCAAACCGGCGGGTATTGAACAGATTGCAACAGAAAAAGTCGATGGCATTTATCTCGGTGAGTTTGACGCTAACCGGCTGGCACAAATGGACATTATTGTGCTGAGCCCAGGCTTATCACCGCAGCACCCGGCTATTCGTTTTGCGGTAGCCCAGGGCGCTGAGCTGATGGGCGATGTCGAACTGTTTGCCCGTTACAACACCCGGCCTGTGGTGGCAATTACCGGCTCAAATGGCAAGTCCACGGTGACCAAACTGGTCGAAGCCATGCTTAATGCCAGTGGTGTAAAAGCACTTGCGGCGGGTAATATTGGTTTGCCAGTACTGGATGCGGTTATGCAGCAGGATGTTGCGGTTTACGTATTAGAATTGTCAAGTTTTCAACTGGATACACTGCACAGCCTGCATAGCGTCGCCAGCACTATTTTAAATGTCAGTGCTGATCATCTTGACCGCTACCAAGGTATGGCGGCCTATGCAGCGGCTAAACAGCGGGTATATCAGCATACCGCGCTGGCGGTGTTTAATCTGGACGACGTGGCAACTATTCCGCAGCAGGCCGAGCACAGTATTGGCATTAAGCTGGCTGATGCCGGCTATGGTATCTGCTTGTGCAATGGCGAGCGTTGGTTAAACGTGGCCGGCTTACCGCTGTTGCCTGTAGCGCAGATGAGTCTGTTTGGCGCCCATAATGAATTTAATGCGCTGGTCGCCTGCGCGCTGGCACTGGCCGCGGGTGCAAATCGCGATGGTCTGGTCAGTGCGCTCACCCGTTTCCAATCGTTGCCGCATCGCTGCACTTTGGTAGCAGAAAACCGCGGCGTGCGCTGGATCAACGACTCAAAAGCCACCAATATCGGCGCCACGCTGGCGGCTATTGCCGGTTTAAAACCCGGCGTCAGTGGCAAGCTGATCCTGATTGCCGGCGGAGATGGCAAAGGCGCTGATATGTCTGAGCTACAACCGGTATTGGATACGCAGGTAGATGCGCTGATAACGCTGGGCCGCGATGGCCCGGCCATTGCAGCGCTAAAAGCCGATGCTGTGCAGGTAAAAACGCTGCAGGACGCGGTAAAAGTAGCAGCAAAGCTGGCCCAAAGAGGCGATATGGTGCTGTTGTCACCTGCTTGTGCCAGTTTGGACATGTTTAAAAGCTATGCCGAACGTGGTGAGCAATTTGCAGCAGCAGTCAAGGCGGAGGTGCTATGAAACAGCTGGCACTTAAGCTGCTAAAAAATCCGCTGCATAATCCACTGCAACGGCTAAGTGGCTGGTGGCAAGCCGACGATGGCAGCGCTTATGACAAGCTGTTTGTTACGTTATTGCTGTTGGTGCTGGCCATTGGCGTGGTAATGGTGACCAGTGCCTCAGTACCGGTAGCTGCCAGATTATTCGACAATGAATTACATTTTACTATTCGCCATCTTATCTATTTGGCTATTGGTTTCTCGGCAGCCTTACTGGTACTGAACCTGCCGGTACAATGGTGGCATAACAATAATATGCTGCTGTTACTGGCGGCGTTGGCTCTATTGGTGGCCGTGTTAATTTTTGGTCGCAATGTTAACGGCAGTACACGCTGGCTGGCAGTGGGGCCGATAAATATTCAGGCAGCAGAGCCGGCTAAATTGTTTTTCTTTGTTTATCTGGCCAGTTATCTGGTGCGCCGACATGAAGAAGTTCGTGAAAACCTGAAAGGCTTTTTAAAGCCCTTGCTGGTACTGTTTGCTTTTGCAGTGCTGCTTTTGATGCAACCCGACTTAGGCACAGTAATCGTAATGTTTGCCACTGCTGTGGCGTTGCTGTTCCTGGCCGGCGCCCGTTTGTGGCAATTTTTCGGGCTGATCTTTACTGGGCTAATGGCAATCGGCGTATTAATTGTCTACAGCGAATATCGCTGGAAGCGGGTAACGGCATTTCTTGATCCCTGGGCTGATCCCTTTGGTAGCGGTTACCAGTTAACGCAGTCGCTAATGGCGTTTGGCCGCGGCGGTTGGTTTGGCCAGGGGCTGGGCAATAGCATTCAGAAACTGGAATATCTACCTGAAGCACACACCGACTTTATTCTGGCGGTCATTGCCGAGGAAACCGGTTTTGTTGGTGTCGCCGTGCTGCTGAGTTTGCTGTTTATGCTGGTGTATCGCGCTTTGTGGATTGGCCAGCATGCGCTGGCGAAACAAATGAGTTTTCACGGTTTTCTGGCTTATGCCATGGCCATCTGGATTGGCTTCCAGTCAGCAGTGAATATTGGCGTCGCCACTGGCGCCTTGCCAACCAAGGGCTTAACGCTGCCTTTTGTCAGCTCTGGTGGCAGTAGCCTGATTATTATGCTGATGGCAGCGGCGTTGCTAATACGCATCGACTTTGAAGTGCGGTTAAAAGGTAAGCACGCTATTAGCGGAGGCCGGCATGACTAAACCGCGCGCGCTGATAATGGCCGGTGGTACCGGTGGGCATATATTCCCAGCCCAGGCAGTGGCCACAGCATTACAAGATGCTGGCTGGCAGATCCACTGGCTTGGCAGTGCCGACAGAATGGAAGCGAAGCTGGTGCCAGAATTTGGCTGGCCGTTTTACGCTATTAGCGTTTCGGGTCTGCGTGGCAAAGGCGTATTGTCGCTTTTAAAGGCGCCGTTGATGTTATGGCGTTCGGTAATGCAGGCCCGGGCAGTAATAGACACAGTGCAGCCTCAGTTGGTGCTGGGCTTTGGTGGTTATGCCAGTGGTCCTGGTGGCGTTGCGGCCTGGTTAAAACGCTTACCGCTGTTAATACACGAGCAAAATGCGATAGCCGGCAGTACTAACCGGCTGCTGGCACATGTGGCACGCAAAGTACTGGTGGCATTTCCCACGGCTTTTGCCGGCAATAGCAAGCAGGTGTTGGTGGGCAACCCGGTAAGAGCGGCGGTAATAGGTGCCGGCGCACAGCATGATTTTAGCGGCAGCTTAAAAGTGCTGGTAGTCGGCGGTAGCCTGGGAGCCAAGGCATTAAACGCGCGCTTGCCTGCTTTGTTTGCCGCGGCGGCACAACAGGGCCAATTGCAGGTAAAACACCAGACAGGTGTTGCAATGCAGCAGCAAACCGAACAGGCATATCAGCAATTGCATCATGCTGGCCTAACGGTCGAAGTATCAGCCTTTATTGATGATATGGCGCAAGCATACAGCTGGGCCGATGTGGTTATTTGCCGCGCCGGTGCGTCAACTGTCAGTGAGTTGGCCTGTGCCGGCGTAGCCGCGTTGTTTGTGCCGCTACCCGGCGCTATAGATGACCATCAAAGTGCCAATGCACAATGGCTGAGCCAGCAACAGGGCGCAATAGTAGTGCCGCAAACCGAATTGAATGAGCAGCGGCTATTACCACTTTTAAGCCGCTGGTTGCAGGATAAAACTGAATTACAACAGATGGCCGCCCGGGCGCGTGCCTGTGCGCTGGATAACGCCAGTGCACAGGTAGTAGCGCAGTGTCAGCAGTTGGCCGGCCAGACAGGACACGCATTATGATTACAACACCACAACAGAAAAAACTGGCAATGCGCCGGGTAGACCGCATCCATTTCGTTGGTATAGGCGGTGCCGGCATGGGCGGTATTGCCGAAGTGCTGGTAAACGAAGGCTATAACGTATCCGGTTCTGATATTGCACCCAACGCCGTTACCGAACGTCTTATTACGTTGGGCGCTAAAGTCAGCTTTGGCCATGCAGCCGAGCATGTAACCGGGGCCAGCGTAATCGTGGTTTCCAGCGCGATTAACCCGGCAAACCCGGAAATAGCTGCGGCACGAGAACTGCGTATTCCGGTGGTGCGCCGAGCTGAGATGCTAGGAGAGTTAATGCGCTTTCGTCATGGTATTGCCGTAGCCGGCACCCATGGCAAAACCACCACTACCAGTTTGCTGGCATCTATTTTTGCTCAGGCCGGTACCGACCCCACCTTTGTAATTGGCGGGCTGCTTAACTCGGCTGGCTCAAATGCCAGGCTTGGTGCCGGGCGCTACTTAATTGCAGAAGCCGACGAGAGTGACGCGTCTTTTTTGCACCTGCAGCCCTTAGCCACTGTGATTACCAATATTGAAGCGGATCACATGGACACCTATCAGGGTGACTTTGAAAAGCTAAAAGCCACCTATCTTGAGTTTTGCCACAACCTGCCGTTTTATGGTGTAGCAGTGGTATGTATTGATGATCCGGTAGTGCGTGGTTTGCTCAGCCAAATTGGCCGCACCGTGCTTACCTACGGTTTTAGCGACGATGCCGACTTTGTCATCAGCGAATTTAACCAGCATGGCACTCAAAGCCGCTTTACTATTACCGACCCCGAGGGTAACCAGCGCGAAGTCATATTAAACCTGCCGGGCAAGCACAATGCGCTCAATGCTACTGCTGCTTTTGCACTGGCGCGCGATGAGGGGATTAGCGAGCAGGCAATATTAACGGCATTAAGCCAGTTTGAAGGTATTGGCCGCCGGTTTCAGCAATACGGCGAGTTCGATACCGGCAATGGCAAGGTACTGTTGCTGGACGACTATGGCCATCACCCGACAGAAGTGGCGGCGACTATAGCTGCAGTGCGGGCTGCCTGGCCAGAGCGCCGGTTGGTGATGGCGTATCAGCCACATCGTTATACCCGCACCCGCGATTTGTACGAAGACTTCGCCAAAGTGTTATCCAGCGTAGACAGCTTATTGCTGCTGGAAGTGTATGCCGCCGGTGAAGCGCCAATAGCCGGTGCAGATAGCCGCAGTTTATGTCGCTCTATCCGTAACCGTGGTGCGCTAGACCCTATATATGTTGCCACACCACAAGATCTGGCGCCCAGCCTGGCAGCCGTTCTGCAGCAAGGCGACGTGGTACTGACACAAGGTGCTGGCAATATAGGCGCGCTGGTTAAAAAGTTGGCTGCCATGCAATTGAATATTAACCAGTTAAAAGCCAGTGCAGGAGAACAAGCATGAGTAGTAATGTGCAGGCCTTTGGTAAAGTTGCAGTGATGTTTGGCGGTGTATCGGCAGAGCGTGAAGTCTCGTTGCGCTCTGGCACCGCGGTACTAACAGCGCTGCAACAGGCCGGTGTCGATGCTTTTGCCTTTGATCCGAAAGCGCAAAGCCTGACTCAGCTGGCGCAGCTTGGCGCACAGCGGGTATTTATTGTGCTGCATGGTCGCGGTGGCGAAGATGGCAGTATGCAGGGTGCCCTGCAGCAATTGGGCTTACCCTATACCGGCAGCGGTGTGCTGGGTTCAGCACTGGCGATGGATAAAATTCGCTGTAAGTGGTTATTTCAGGCCCAAAATCTGCCCACAGCACCGTTTGCTGTAGTACACAGTAATGATACCGATTTTGCCGGCTTACTGGCCGCTTTAGGTGGCAAAGTAATGGTAAAACCTGCCAACGAAGGTTCCAGCATCGGCATGAGTGCCGCCAGCAGTGCCGCAGAGCTGGAGCAGGCAATAAAGGCCGCGTTAAAGTACGACAGCGAAATTTTGGTAGAGCGCTGGATTAATGGTCGCGAGTTTACCATTGCCATCTTAAATGGCCAGGTGTTGCCGGTAGTTGAAATGCGCACGCCAAGGGCTTTTTATGATTACGAAGCGAAATACCAGGCCAACAGTACCGAGTATTTATGTCCGGCGCCGCTTGACGCAGAGCTTGCTGCGGCTATGCAGAACAGCGCGTTAAAAGCGTTTAATGCCGTAGGCGCCAGTGGTTGGGGCCGGGTAGATATTATGCTGGATCATAGTGGCCAGCATTACTTGCTGGAGGTGAACACCGTGCCGGGTATGACGGAGAAATCCTTAGTGCCAATGGCAGCGAAGGCAGCAGGCCTGAGTTTTCAGCAACTGGTGCTGGCTATTTTAAGCCAGACAACGTCAACGCAGACCTGTGAGGGCTGACAGCATGAACTGGCGCTTGCCCAACATAGTGTTTAAACAGCGGCCGGCTTTTTATGCCGGAGTGTTGTTTTTCCTCTGTGCTGTGGCTGCGCTCAGCTGGGGCGTTATAGCAGCAAGCCACTGGCTGCATAGCCAGCAAAGTGCGCCGGTGAAACAAATAAGGCTGTATGGTGATTTCCATCATATTAATGCCGAAGCGCTGCACCAGACGCTGGCGCAGCAATATGTAGGTAACTTTTTTAGCGTGAACGTGGATCAGGTACAAGCGTTTCTGTTACAGCAACCCTGGGTGTATCAGGTGGCCGTGCGCAAACAATGGCCTGACGCCCTGGTTGTGGTTGTTACAGAACAACAGCCGGTAGCGATCTGGAATCAACTGCAATTACTAAATGACCGCGCCGAAATATTCGACGCGCCACTACAGCAGCTGAAAACGGAACTGCCGATGCTAACCGGCCCGCAAGGCAGCCAGCAGGACGCACTGACCATGTACCGCCATATGCAGGGCTTGTTAGCCCTGCATAAATTTAATGCCGTGTCGCTGGGGCTAACCGAACGGTTTTCCTGGCAACTTAGTCTGAGTAATGGCGTAAAGCTGAAGCTGGGCCGCGAAGATACGTTAAAGCGGGTGCAGCGTTTTATTGAGTTGTACCCGGTAATAACCGAACATAAAGCCGACGCTGTCGCCGAAGTAGATTTGCGCTACGACACCGGTATCGCCGTGCGTTACAGTAGTGAACAAAAGAGAAAAGCATGACAAAGTCGTTGGATAGAGATCTGATAGTAGGCCTGGATATCGGCACCGCACAAATAAAAGCGGTGGTGGGCGAAATTACGCCAGACGATCGCTTAAGCATTGTTGGTGTCGGTACTCACGTGTCACGCGGTATGGACAAAGGCGGCGTGAACGACCTTAACCTGGTAGTGCAGGCAGTACAACGGGCCATAGACGAAGCAGAATTAATGGCAGACTGCCGGGTATCGTCGGTGTATTTGGGCATCACTGGTAAACATATCCGCTGTCAAAATGAAAGTGGCATGGTACCTATTAACGATACGGAAGTGACAGCTGAAGATGTCGCCAGCGTAATACATGCAGCTAAGTCGGTGCCTATCTCAGCCGAGCGGCGCATGTTGCATGTGCTGCCGCAAGAGTTTTCGGTTGATATGCAAGAGGGCATAAAAAGCCCGGTTGGCATGTCCGGTGTGCGGATGGAAGCTAGAGCCCATATCGTAACCTGCGCTAATGACATGGCAAAGAATATCGAAAAATGTGTTGAGCGCTGCGGCTTGCAGGTAGATCAGCTAATTTTTACCGCGCTGGCTTCCAGCTTTGCGGTGCTGACAGATGACGAAAAAGAACTGGGTGTCTGTGTAGTAGATATGGGAGGCGGCACTATCGATATTGCTATTTATACCAATGGCGCTTTGCGTCATACCGCCGTTATTCCGGTGGCGGGTAATCAGGTAACCAGCGATATCGCGAAAATCTTCCGCACGCCTATAAGCCACGCAGAAGAGATCAAAGTGCAGTATGCCTGTGCCCTGCGCAGCATGGTGGGTAAAGAAGAAAGCATTGAAGTGCCCAGCGTTGGCGGGCGGCCTGCGCGGTCTATGTCGCGTCATACCCTGGCCGAAGTGGTTGAGCCGCGCTATCAGGAACTGTTTGAGCTGGTAATGGAAGAAATTAAAAGCTCAGGCTTAGAAGAGCAAATCGCCGCCGGAGTCGTGCTTACCGGTGGTACGGCAAAAATGGAAGGGGCAGTCGAATTTGCTGAAGACATTTTCCAGATGCCGGTGCGTGTAGGTCAGCCAATGCATATCAGTGGCTTGAAAGAATATGTGCAAGACCCCGCCTATGCCAGTGTCGTTGGCCTGTTGCTGTACGGCAAAGACGCGCGCAACCAGCAGAAAAAAGTGGCCGATGTGCGTGATTCAGTAGGCAGTTTCGTCAAACGGATCAGCAGTTGGTTCAAAGGCGAGTTTTAACAATTTAGTAAGCGTAAAAACGGAGAGAGACCTATGTTTGAGTTAATGGAAAACCACAGCGAAGAAGCTGTAATTAAAGTAATAGGTGTTGGCGGCGGCGGCGGTAACGCCGTTGAATATATGGTTGCCAGCAATATTGAAGGTGTTGAGTTTGTTGCAGCAAATACCGATGCCCAGGCGCTGCGTAACTCGTCAGCCAATGTTACCCTGCAGTTAGGCGCGCACGTGACTAAGGGCTTGGGAGCCGGCGCAAACCCGGAAATTGGCCGCCGTTCAGCGGAAGAAGATCGTGAAACCATCAAGAAAACCCTGCAAGGTGCTGACATGGTGTTTATCGCTGCCGGCATGGGCGGTGGTACGGGTACCGGTGCAGCGCCAATCGTGGCCGAAGTGGCGCGTGAACTGGGTATTCTAACTGTTGCAGTTGTCACTAAGCCATTCCCGTTCGAAGGTAAAAAGCGTACCGCTTTTGCTGACGAAGGTATTTTGGAGCTGGCTAAACATGTTGACTCACTGATCACTATTCCTAACGACAAACTATTAAAAGTACTGGGCAAGGGCACCAGCTTGCTGGACGCCTTTAAAGCGGCTAACAATGTGCTGCTGGGCGCGGTACAAGGCATTGCGGAGCTGATTACCCGTCCTGGTTTAATTAACGTCGACTTTGCCGACGTACGTACCGTAATGTCAGAAATGGGCACCGCGATGATGGGCAGTGGCCGCGCCACCGGGCCAGATCGTGCAGAAGAAGCCGCAGAGCAGGCTATCTCCAGCCCGTTGCTGGAAGATATTGACCTGTCGGGTGCTAAGGGTATTCTGGTTAACATTACTGCCGGTCTGGATATCAGCATTGAAGAGTTTGAAATCGTTGGTAATGCGGTTAAAGCGTTCGCCTCAGAAAATGCTACTGTGGTAGTGGGTGCGGTTATCGACCCGAATATGCAGGATGAACTGCGCGTTACCGTAGTAGCCACCGGCATTGGTGCCGACCGTCGGCCAGACATCAGTCTGGTGCCAGGCAGCCGCCCTGTTGAAGTACAAAAACCGGTGTATGGCACCCATGGTGGCGCAGCATTAATGCCGCAACACGATGTGCAGCCAGCAAAACATGAGCAAACAGCGCTAAATGCCAAGGCACAGCCAGAGAGCAAAGCTAATATCGATATCTTTGATATTCCGGCATTTTTACGCAAACAAGCTGACTAAAGCTATACTTAGTCGCCGGCAAGCCCGCCGCAGGCTTAAGCTGCGGTTCAGTGAAATTTGGCATAATTGCCACGTTATGCTATGCTTCGCCGCCATTTTATGATTGCTTATTATTTGAGCAGGAACAAAATATGATTAGACAACGTACCATCGGCAAAACAGTCAGCTCCATTGGGGTAGGATTGCACAAAGGCGAAAAGGTTACGCTTACTCTCCGACCTGCGCCGGACAACACGGGCATTGTGTTCCGTCGTGTTGATCTTCACCCGGTGGTTGACTTCAAAGTAGCGCCAGAATTAGTCGGCGATACCGTGATGTGTACTTGTTTAATCGATGACAACGGCGTGCGGTTATCTACCACTGAACACCTGATGGCGGCCATAGCCGGCCTGGGTATCGACAACCTGGTTGTTGAAGTTGACGCTGCAGAAATTCCGATTATGGATGGCAGCGCCAACCCCTTTGTTTATCTGCTACTGGAAGCCGGTGTTGCCGAACAACGCCTGGCGAAGAAATTTATTCGCATTAAAAAAACAGTGCGGGTAGAAGATGGCGACAAATGGGCAGAGTTTAAACCACACCATGGTTTTAAAATCGACTTTGCTATTGAGTTTAACCATCCGGTAATAGCTGAAACTACTCAGCACATGCAAATGGACTTCTCTGCGGCAGGTTTTATAAAAGACATCAGCCGCGCCCGCACCTTTGGTTTTTTACACGAAGTAGAATACCTGCGAGCGAACAACCTGGCATTGGGCGGCAGCTTCGACAACGCCGTGGTGTTAGATGAGTTTAGGGTGTTAAACCAAGACGGTTTACGTTACGAAGACGAATTTATAAAACACAAAATCCTCGATGCCGTCGGTGACCTGTATATGGCGGGTTACAGCATTTTGGGCGAGTTTAAAGCCTTCAAAACCGGCCATGCATTAAACAATCAACTGTTGTGCGCCGTGCTGGCTAACCAGGAAAACTGGGAATTCGTCACCTTTGAAGATAAGGCCGAGATGCCCATCTCTTATCTGGCACCACAACTGGCTTAACAACATAAAACAGCAACAAAACCCGGCATAAACCGGGTTTTGTCGTTCAAGGGGTCATAGCACTTGAAACAACAACACAGTTCAAGTGTCCTGACCCTTTGAAGCGGCGTTCTCTGCCAGCTTCAATAATGCCTGCTTTAATGCGCCGCCGCTGCTATCCGCTGCAGCGCGCAGTGCCGCTGCAGCATTGTCTGACAACTGGTGGCTATTTTTTTGCGGTATGCTCAGTTGTGGCTTGTTTATCTGGCCACTAGGTGAGGCTTCAATTTCTAATCCGGCTAAATCAGGCAAGATTTTTCGGCGAAAATTGTCTAGAATGGCGTCGCGCTGCAATTTCAACCGGGTTAGCCAGGGCGCCGAGGCACACAGAATAACGGCTCTGCCATCACGGATGGTGCTAACCTGGCAAAAACTGAGTTGCTCTAGCTGCAATACCTCAGCTAATACCTTGTTCAGTTGCTGCAACAACGTAACCTGCTGTTGCTGTGATGCCAGGCTACTGCCCGCCAGCAGTTTGCTAATGTCTTGAGGTTTTTGCGTATAGCGGGCCATGTGCCTGGGTGCCTGCAGCGGTAAATAATAACGCGCAGTGTAGCAGCTTCTGTCGCAGCAGAGAATGTGGCCCCTTGAAAGCATTAGCATCGGCCACCATATCTGGCGTAATATGTTGGGCTTATGCTCTGATTTACCGGTGTATTAACCTGCAGCCGGGACTGCAATGCAGTTTTAACTTAACATGGTATTTGGATAATGTTTGGAAAACTCTTTACCAAAGTATTTGGTAGCCGCAACGACCGCTTCTTAAAAAAATTAGAAAAACAAGTCCAGCAGATCAATGCGTTAGAGGCAGAGTTTAGCGCCTTATCCGACGACCAGCTGAAACAAAAAACTAACGAATTCAAGCAATCGCTTGCTAATGGCAGCACGCTGGATGATATTTTGCCACAGGCCTTTGCTACTGTGCGTGAAGCCAGTAAGCGCGTATTTGCAATGCGGCATTTTGACGTACAGCTTATGGGCGGCATTGTGCTGCATCAGGGCAAAATTTCTGAAATGCGTACCGGTGAAGGTAAAACCCTTACGGCAACCCTGCCTGCGTATTTAAATGCGCTAAGTGGCAAGGGCGTGCATGTTATTACCGTCAACGATTATCTGGCAAAGCGCGATGCCCAAACCAACGCGCCGTTGTTCAGCTTTCTTGGTCTAACTGTAGGTGTAAATGTGCCTGGCATGGCGCACCCTGAAAAACAGCAAGCGTATCAGGCTGATATCACTTATGGCACCAACAACGAATTTGGTTTTGACTACCTGCGTGACAATATGGCGTTTTCGCCGCAAGACCGCGTGCAGCGCGATCAGGCTTTTGCCATTATCGATGAAGTTGACTCGATTTTAATTGATGAAGCCCGTACTCCGTTAATTATCTCTGGCCCGGCTGAAGACAGTTCGGAGCTGTACAAGCAGATAAACGTACTGGTGCCAACCCTGGAGAAACAGGAAAAAGAAGACGAAGAGGGCGCACATGGTGACGGCCACTTTACCGTTGACGAAAAAGCGCGTCAGGTGTATCTAACCGAGCAAGGTCAGATCAAAGTAGAAGAGATGCTGCGCGAAAAAGGTATGATTGGCGAACATGACACGCTGTTTTCTGCTGCCAATATTACCTTGTTGCACCATGTCTATGCTGCGCTGCGTGCGCATCAGTTATTTAAACGTGATGTAGACTACGTAGTAAAAGACGGCGAAATTATTATCGTCGACGAACACACTGGCCGTACTATGGAAGGCCGACGCTGGTCTGAAGGCTTGCACCAGGCTGTTGAAGCTAAAGAAGGTGTGCGTATTCAAAACGAAAATCAGACTCTGGCATCTATTACCTTCCAGAACTATTTCCGCCTGTACGACAAGCTTGCCGGTATGACAGGTACAGCAGATACTGAAGCCTTTGAATTTCAGCAAATTTATGGTTTAGAAACTATCGTAGTCCCCACCAACCGGCCCATGGTTCGTAACGATATGGCCGACTTGGTGTACTTAAATGCCGAAGACAAATATCAGGCTATTATCGACGACGTTGTCAAAAACCGTGATGCAGCGCGGCCTGTGCTGGTGGGTACCGCGTCTATCGAAAGCTCAGAGTACTTATCTAACCTGCTTAACAAAGCCAAAATTAAGCACCAGGTGTTAAACGCTAAGTTTCACGCCAATGAAGCACAAATTATTGCTCAGGCCGGCCAGCCGGGCACAGTAACTATTGCCACCAACATGGCAGGCCGTGGTACTGACATCGTGCTGGGTGGTAGTTTGCAGTCAGAACTGGCGGCATTGGGTGCAGAGGCAACCGACACGCAAAAAGACAAAATAAAAGCCGACTGGCAATTGCGCCACGATGCGGTTATCGCCGCCGGTGGTTTACATATTATTGGTACAGAGCGGCATGAGTCACGCCGTATTGACAACCAGTTACGTGGCCGTTCAGGCCGTCAGGGTGACCCGGGTTCCAGCCGTTTTTATCTGTCGCTGGACGATGCCCTGATGCGTATTTTCGCCTCAGACCGCATGGCCGGTATGATGCGTAAACTGGGCATGGAAAAAGGCGAAGCCATTGAACACCCCTGGGTTAGCCGTGCCATTGAAAACGCTCAGCGTAAAGTAGAGGCGCGTAACTTTGATGTGCGCAAACAACTGCTTGAATTTGACGACGTTGCTAACGACCAGCGTAAAGTGGTGTACGAGCAGCGCAACGAGCTGCTGGACGCTACCGACATCAGCGAAACCATCAATGCTATCCGCTCAGACGTGGTAGACAACGTCATAAGCGAATATATTCCACCACAATCGCTGGACGAAATGTGGGATATTCCAGGCCTTGAGCAACGGTTAAAAGCCGACTACGCACTGGACTTGCCAATCAGTCAGTGGCTTGCCGACGACAAAAAACTGTTTGAAGAAAAGCTGCGCGAGCGCATCGTGCAAGAAGTAGACAACGCCTACGCGCACAAAGAGCAAATGGTTGGCGAGCAGGTACTGCGCCAGTTTGAGAAAGCCATTATGCTGCAAAGCCTGGATACACACTGGAAAGAGCACCTGGCTGCAATGGACCACCTGCGTCAGGGTATAAACCTGCGTGGCTATGCGCAAAAAAATCCAAAACAAGAGTACAAGCGTGAAGCCTTTGAACTGTTCTCTACGATGCTGGAAAACCTGAAAACCGATGTTATTGGTGTGCTTAGCCGGGTGCAGGTTCGAGCTGCAGAAGACGTTGAAGCTGTAGAAGAGCAACGCCGTAAAGCAGACGCCGTGCCGCACAATTATCAGCACGCCGAAGCAGAACATGTTGGTGGCGAATTACCGGATGATATGCCGCGTGGCCCGGTGTTCCGCGAGCAAGACAAAGTAGGCCGCAACGACCCTTGCCCTTGTGGTTCAGGTAAAAAGTATAAGCAGTGCCACGGTAAGTTGGTATAACCTTGGACATAGGTTAATACAAAGTCAGCTGCGGCTGGCTTTGTTGTTTCTGTAGGAGTTAACAATGACAGCCAAAGTTATTCATGTCGCGGTGGGGGTTATTCTGCGCGATCAGCACATATTGCTGGCGCTTCGCAGTAGTAAGCAACATCAGGGCGGTAAATGGGAGTTTCCCGGCGGTAAAGTTGAGGCTGGTGAAACCGTGCAGCAGGCCCTTAGCCGCGAGCTTCAGGAAGAGGTAGCAATACAGGTAAGCCAAAGCAGTGCCTTTATGCAATTACAATACGCCTACCCGGAAAAAACCGTGTTGCTAGACATCCATTTAGTAACCGGCTTCAGCGGCGAGCCACACGGCCGTGAAGGCCAGCCACTGCGCTGGGCCAGCGTAGCAGAGCTTAGCAAGCTAGACTTTCCCGATGCCAATCAGCCTATTGTGGCGCGCATCCAACAGCATTTTTCAAGCGGTCAGAACACTTGAAAAGTTTACACTGATGCTAACCACATCAGTGTTTAAAAAAGTTATTATCCTGCGCGATAAACTCCTGCTCCAGTTCGGCCAGATACTCTTCTGACAACGCGGCGTTAATAGGTGCTTTATCTGGTATGCGGTGGTTCTCTGCCGCCCAGTCACCCAGGTCAATTAGTTTACAGCGCTCCGAGCAAAACGGCCGGTAAGCCGATTCAGTTGTCCACACTACATCTATGTCACAGGTTGGGCATTTTACTTTCATGCGTTAACTCTCCTTCTGGGGCGCTATTCTACCAGTCATCTGTAGTAGCGCTAATAGCTTTCTGCCGTTAAAGTTTTACGCTGGCATAGCGCTTGAAATTAACAACAGGCTAGCTCGAAGCTGATGGTTTTTTCGCTGCTGCAGCGGCCGCTGTCGTCGGATAACAGCATAAAGCGGATGGCGTAGCGGTATTTATTGCCACTTACTGTTGGGTAGGCGCCGTGTTGTGGCTGATAGCGGATGCGCAGCAACTCGTGTTGTTCGGTATTACTTTGATAAAAGCCGTTGTCGGCGGTTACGTTGCTAAACTGGCCTTTACCGCGACAAAACTGCAGTACCAGCTGTAATGCCTGTTGCAGCAGGTTAAATTCATTACACCAGTGGCTGGCGGCTTGTTGGCGTTGTTCTGCCGGCAGGTTAAACCAGTATTGCAATTGCGGCAGATCAAAATAGCAGGTGCCACCGGGTACGGCAAAGCGCTGGCGTAGCGGTGCTAAAAACTTATCATCTTTTAAGCTGGCAACAAATTTACCGCTGCGTAGCAGTTCGGTTTGCAGCCTTACCGCTTGTTGTAACAACGCCTGTAGTTTGTCGTCAGCAACGGATGGGTGGCTGGCCCATTTTACTAAAGCCGTTTCACTGCGCTCGCAGTCTTTGATTAAATCGGGGCGAATGTCGTTGCGATCCAGCACCTCAACCAGGTCGAACAGGGTATTAAAAAAGCTTTGCTGCTGCCATTCTGTTTGCAACGGCGTAAGCTGCTGCAACTGGTTTAACAGGTACTCTAGGCGCAAATAGGTGCGCAGCTTTTCGTTTAGCGGGTGCTCGTAAGTTAGCTGTGTCATTAGTGTGGGCTAATTATCCTGTTATAGCAGCACACCGGGCTTATTTAGCTTAAGCCTGCCTGCTGCAGGTAAAATGTGTGCAAGCGCTCAACCTGTGCCTGCAATGCGGCTATACTGCCGTCGTTATTAACAATATCATCGGCGCGTGCCAGCCGCTCTTGGCGTGATAATTGCGCTGCCATGATCGCTTTTATCTGCTGTTCGCTGGCATTATCGCGTGCCATGCTGCGTTGCCGTTGCAGCGCTTCCGGTAAGTCGACTACTAGTACCCGGTTTACATAGTTATCCAGTGCGTTTTCCAGTAACAGCGGCGCTACCAGTAAGGCGTAGGGCGATGTTAGCTGCGCCAGCTGTTGTAGCAATTGCGCGCGTATTGCCGGGTGTAGCAATTGTTCCAGCCAGGCTTTGTCTGTGCTGTGGCTAAATATGCGTTGCCGTAATACCGGGCGGTTAAGTTCGCCGTTTGGCAGCAATATAGCGCTGCCAAAGTGCTGCTGTATCGCACTAAGGCAGGGCGTGCCTGGCAATACCACTTCGCGCGCGACAATATCAGCATCTACCGCTGCTATACCCAGCGCAGCAAAGCATTGCATTACCGTGGTTTTGCCGCAGCCAATGCCGCCGGTTACGCCAACAATATAGTTAGACACTATAGTTAGTCATTACAGTTAACCATTACAAGCCAAGATACCGCAAATAAGCATCAGTTAGCTGCTCGCCCCACAGCAAGGCTATCCAGCCGGCGGCAGCAATATAGGGCCCAAACGGAATAGGCGTGGCTTTATCTTTGCCCTGTACAGTTAACAGCGTAATACCCACCACGGCACCAACACAAGACGACAGCAAAATAATCAGTGGCAGTTGTTGCCAGCCCAGTAAGGCACCAAACACCGCCAGCAGCTTAAAGTCGCCATAGCCCATGCCTTCTTTGCCGGTTAACAGCTTAAACAGCCAGTATACGCTCCACAGGCTAAGATACCCGGCAGCGGCGCCAATAATGGCCTGTGCCGGGTTAACCATGGCTGAATCGCTCAGGCTAAACAGCAGTGCCAGCCATAACAGCGGCAGAGTTAGCTGGTCGGGCAGCAGCATTTTATCAATATCAATAAAGGTAAGTGCCACGAGCAGCCAGGTAACCACAATCACAACGGCAGCGGCAGGGCCAAAACCCAGTTGCCAGGCTGCTGTGGCCGACAACACCCCGGTTAACAGCTCTACCAGCGGGTAACGTGCACTTATAGGCGCGCTGCAGTGGCGGCATTTGCCTTTTAACAGCAGCCAGCTTAACAGTGGTATATTGTCGCGTGCCTGTATCGGGCTGTTACAGGCCGGGCAGGCCGAACGCGGCACAGCCAGGTTAAAGCGTGCCGGCGCGGCAGTATCAGCTGTATCAGGGCTAAAATAGGCCTGATACTCTTGCTGCCACTCGTTTTCCATCATTTTGGGCAGGCGGTAAATAACCACATTTAAAAAACTGCCCACCACTAAACTAAGCAACAATACGGCAGCAATAAACAGCGGCGGGTAGTGTTGTAATAAACTGATTAAGTCTGTCATCAAGTTAACCAACAATTTGGCCGAGCTGGAAAATAGGCAGGTACATGGCAATAATTAAGCCACCTATAACCACCCCCAGCACCGCCATAATCATTGGCTCGAGCAGGGCGGTTAAGCCATCTACGGCGTCGTCTACTTCCTGCTCGTAAATATTGGCGACCTTAGACAGCATGGAGTCGAGCGCGCCTGACTCTTCACCAATAGACACCATTTGCACTACCATCTCAGGAAACTGGTCGGTTTGCTTCATGGCCAGGTACATCTGGTTACCGGACGACACCTCTTCGCGGATAAATAAAATGGCGTTTTTGTACACCTCGTTGCCAGCGGCGCCTGCGGCGGATTCCAGCGCCTCTATCAGCGGTACGCCGGCGGCAAAGGTGGTAGACAGCGTACGGGCATAGCGGGCAACCGCGGCTTTATTTAATATATTACCAATAACCGGCAGGCGGATAATGCGGCCATCGGCCCAGGTTCGAAAAGCCAAATTATTGGCATAGGTTTTTCTGATTACATAAAATAAAGCTGCTATTGCAGCAAGTACAACCCACCAATATTGTTGCATCAGCTCGGATATGCCCAAAACAAATAAGGTAAAGGCCGGTAGCTCGGCGCCAAAGCCGGAAAAAATTTCGGCAAATTGCGGTACCACAAAAATCAGCAAAATAGAGGTAACAATGGCTGCCACTACCAATACCGCTATAGGGTAAAACATGGCTTTTTTAATTTTAGATTTAAGCGCCTCGGCCTTTTCTTTATAAGTGGCCAGCCGGTCGAAAATAGCATCCAGGCTGCCAGATGCCTCGCCAGATTTTACTAAGTCGCAGTATAAATCATCAAAATATTTCGGGTGCTCGCGCAGGGTTTCTGACAGCGGCAAACCGGCCTGTATTTTAACCGATATTTTTTGCATTAAGGTTCGCAGGCTTTTATTGTCTGCACCATTGGCAATTAAGTCGATAGACTGCACCAGCGGTACGCCGGCGCCCAGCATGGTGGCTATCTGGCGGGTAAAAATGGCAATATCCAAGGCTGTAATGCGCTTTTCACCGCTAAACAGCGATTTGGGCTTGCGCTTAACGCCCGACGGCGTAATACCCTGCTGGCGCAGTAAGGCTTTTACCTCGGCAATGCTGGTGCCTTTTACTTCGCCATCTACTTTATTGCCGCGGCGGTTAACGCCCTTGTATAGGTAGGCTTCCAGCTCTTTTATTTTAAATTTTTGGGTTTGAGCCATGTGTTATGTCCTGTTGCTGCGCTGTCGCGCAATATTTACATTGTTATATAAGTTATTCTTCAAAAATCACTACTAAGCATTAAACACGCAACACTAAGCAAGGTGTTTAGCCTTTGGTTACCCGGTTAATTTCGGCCAGGCTGGTCAGGCCGGCCGCGGCCTTTACCAGGCCAGACTGGCGCAGGTTATTTATGCCTTCTTTTTGTGCCTGGGTGGCAATATCCAGCGAGTTGCCGCCCTGCATAATAATATCGGCCATGGCGCCACTTACCGGCATTACTTCGTAAATACCTACCCGGCCTTTGTAGCCATTAGTGCAATGGTCGCAGCCTACGGGCTTAAATATTTTTACCGTTGCCAGCTGCTGCCCGGTAAAGCCTTGTTTTAGTAATTCGGCCTCGGGCAGTACTTCGGGCTGTTTACAATGGCTGCATAAGCGCCGTGCCAGGCGCTGGGCAATAATTAACGACACCGAGCTGGCCACGTTATAAGCCGGTACGCCCATATTTAGTAAGCGGGTTAGCGTTTCCGGGGCCGAGTTAGTGTGCAGGGTAGATAACACCAAGTGGCCGGTTTGTGCGGCTTTTATGGCAATTTCGGCGGTTTCTAAATCACGTATTTCACCCACCATTACTACGTCGGGGTCCTGGCGTAAAAAGGCTTTTAACGCCGAGGCAAAGGTTAAACCGGCGCGCGGGTTTACCTGCACCTGGTTAATACCGGCCAGGTTTATTTCTACCGGGTCTTCGGCGGTAGAAATATTGGTTTCTTCGGTATTTAAAATTGCCAGGCCGGTATACAACGATACTGTTTTACCCGAGCCGGTAGGGCCGGTTACCAGTATCATGCCCTGCGGCTGGGCCAAAGCGGCTAAATACAGTTGTTTTTGGTGGTCTTCGTAACCTAGTACATCTATACCCAGCATGGCGCTGTCTGAGTCGAGAATACGCATTACAATTTTCTCGCCCCACAGCGTAGGCAGGGTACTTACGCGGAAATCGATAGATTTTTTTGCCGACAGCTTTAGCTTTATGCGGCCATCTTGCGGTACGCGTTTTTCGGCAATGTCCAGCCGTGACATAACCTTTAACCGCGCCGACAAGCGGGTAGACAATGCCACCGGCGGGCTGGCCACCTCATGCAAAATACCGTCGATACGAAAGCGAATGCGGTAGGTTTTTTCGTAAGGCTCAAAGTGTAAGTCTGACGCGCCCTTGCGTATGGCGTCCAGCAGCATTTTATTAATAAAAGCAATAATGGGCTGGTCTTCTTTGTCGGCCTGAACGCCGGCGCCGTCGTCGTCTTCTTCCTGCACTATACCCAGCGAGCCTAAATCCCAGTCGCCGTCGCTAAAGTCACCGCCTAAGTTACTGTCAAACAGCTTGTCCAGCAGCTTATGCAGCTTGTCGTACTCAACCACGATTACTTCGGCGTTTAAGCCGGTGTTAAATTCAAAGTCTTCAATGGTTTGTATATTGGTAGGGTCTACCACCGCCAGGTACATGCTGCGGCCGCGTTTACCCAGCGGCAGCATATCGGTTTTGCGGATCAGTTTTTCGTTGCGTAGGTCTTCTGGCACGTAGGCGACATCAAACTGTTCTATATCCAGGCAAATAGCGTGGCTAATGCCGGCGGCGGCCTGGGCCAGCTTTTCTGAGGTTATCAGCTTTTCGTTTATTAATAGCTCAGGCAGGTTTTTGTACTGGCTACCTTTGTCGGTAACCATTTTAGTGGCCTGTTCGCCGTTAAGCAGCCCCAGCTGCACTAAGCGTTTAAACAGGGTAGAGGTGGTGGTAACGGCCATTAAACGACAACATCCTGAATTTGCTAATAAGACTTTGCATAATCCGTTGATTATGCCACTAAACCAGCGTTATTCAAGTATATAGCTTGGTTAACGCCGTTGTACCGGTATCTACGGCAACGAGTGAGCGAATCAAAGGTGAAGCAAAAAATCTTGTGGCATGTGCGACCATCAATTGTCGTCATTCACCACAATTGGATCTGACCCCATAGTTAAATGGGTGACCCCGAAGGTTCCAATTAGATCTGCCCCCGAAGATTGGTTTAGGTACCTGGTGTTAATACGCAAAAGCCACTATTAGCTAAGTTGCATGTGATGGAGCCTGTACCTGGGGGGGTTGGTGATGCTGTTATAGGAGTTGCAATATTCAAAGCAGTATCTATTGTAAGACAAGCAGACGTTGTAGCTGCAGCTGGCGTATTGCCACTTTCTAATTCTGTTATTGCTGTAAGAACATATAACCTTACTTCAGCAAAACAAGCATTGTCTGCTGAGCTAATTGTGTGATTTTGATAAGCAGGCAAAGCAATGGAGAACAAAATACCAATAATGGCTGTGACGATAAGTATTTCGACTAAGGTAAACCCAAGGAGCTTCGTATTCGTCTTATTCATTATTTGATTTCTCCAAAAGCTAATTATGCCGAATAAAATCCCTTTTTAGGCTAATTCTGCATTAGCTGCAAATTAAATGTTGTGAGTATTATGTGTCTCAATAGAAAACTATGCAAAGTATCAGTGCAGAAAAAAGCCAGCATTGCTAGCTGGCTTTTGAATTTCAGAGCTGATTTCGGTCCTAGCTAGACCGCGGATTAGCTTACTCTAATGGTACCGATTGAGTAGCAACACCCGGAGCCCGAGGAGTACCCACTACTGGAGTGCCAAAGGCAGGAGCTGTTACGCCGGTAAAGCTTGTGCAAGCGCCACCAGTTGGAGCAGTAGGCATTGGACCGCCTGGCGCAGCTGTCGGTGAACCATTGTGTAACCAAACGGCAAGGGCGCTGGCAAGAGCTCTTGTTTCAGCTAAACATGAATTTTCTGCCGTAGTGATTGTGTAGTTGCGATACTGTGGAATAGCAATAGCAGCCAAAATACCAATGATCGCTACAACGATCATTAATTCAATTAAGGTAAAACCTTTTTGTGTACGTTTCATAATTTACTTCTCCTGATGTTTAATTAGCCGCTTGGGCTAAGGGCTATTTTGGCAATTTCTACGCAAGCCGCAAGCTAAATGTTAAATAATTTTCTGATATTGCATAAAATGCTGAAATTTAACTATTTATTTTAAATTTGCGTCTGTTCATTAAGCAAGCTGTATAGTATTAAAGTACTAGTTTTTTTGCTCTAATAACCGCTAGGCGGCTAATGCCAGTCTGTTTGTCGCTATTTTAGGGTTGTCTGGCGTATCACTTTTCGGGTTGTTAGCGCTATTTTACGCCGATTACAACAGCGGTTTTGCCTTTGAATCCTCCCCTGGCCCCTCCTTTGCTAGAGGAGGGGGATGAAAGGAGGTTTGCCGTTAGTCATAAATCTAATGATAGTGCAGCTGGTTAGCCTATTTGCGGTTTTAATGGTATCACCTATAATACTGCTTAATGAAAAAAATCGTGCTCGATACCAATATTCTCGTTGCGGGACTGCGGTCTAAGCAGGGAGCCTCGTATAAGCTTTTATCAGAGCTTACAAATAATTGGTGTAAGCCAGCGGTTTCTGTCCCGTTGTTTTTCGAGTATGAAGCGGTGTTAAAACGTCCGGGATTGATCCCTAACCTTAAGGTTGACGATATTGATAACATTTTGAATTATTTGGTTAGTAAAGCGACATTATGTCAGATTTACTATTTATGGCGGCCATGCCTGAAAGATCCGCAAGACGATATGGTGTTAGAACTTGCTGTGCAATCGCAAAGCCAGTTTATTGTTACGTTTAACGTTCGTGATTTCAGTAAAAGCGCGTTGTTTGGGATTACAGCAATAACGCCGCAACAGTTTTTAGCACTAAACCGGAGTGAAAAATGAGTACTTTGAGTTTACGTTTGCCCGATTCTTTGCATAAACAAGTTAAGGCGCTGGCGAAAAAAGACGGTGTGTCGATAAATCAGTTTGTGTCATCTGCGGTGGCTGAAAAAATGACTGCGCTATTGACTGAAGAGTATTTAATAACACGGCAACAACAAGGCAGCGAGCAAGCCTTTTTGCAGGCTATGGACAAAGTGGCTGAGGCTGAACCTGCGCCATACGATAAATTAAAAAAGTAGCAGCACTATAATAAACCCCGCTGGCTAAGTGCCTTGGTTAGCTAGCTGATAGTGTCGGCTTGTTGTGTGCTTAAACGCATCTGGCGGAGCCTAAGCCGCCCACAAGGCCATGCGGGCCAAAAACGCCTGGCCCCAGGGCGACAGTAACCAGCCTACCAACAGGGTATTACCCAGAATAACAAAGCCAAATTCACGCCGGAAAGATAACTTGCTACGCTTGTGTGCCAGTTGCTGCTGGGCTATGTAAGCACCGGGCCAACCGCCGATAAGGGCGTATAGTTGCAGGCTTTGTTCGGCCAGGCGGTTGCCGTGGCGTGCTATGGCGGCCTCTTTGTCGGTTTTGTACAGCCAGTAGGTCATCAGGCTGGCTTCGATATACAGCAATGGCAACACATAGAGTAGTTTGCCAAACAGCAGGGCCAGCACTACGGCGATTAAAAAAGTGATGCGAAACAGTAATGAAAGCTGGCTGGCTTGCTGAATATCGGCGGCGCTGCTGATGCTGGCCGGCGCTTGGGTTTTGTTGCGGCCGGTTTTGCTGCTGGCGGCTAATTGCCAGTGGCTGGCAATGGGCCGGCCACGTTTGTCGCTGCCCTGAGTAAATTGCAGCGTATCACCGGGTTCGGGCCGGTTGCTGCCGCCGGCCTGGTCGCGGATATGAAAAAACAGCTGCTGCTGGGTTTGGTCGCACTTTACAAAGCCAAAGCCTTTGTCGTCACGCCAGAATACTACGGTACCGCTAAGTTGCATTATATGTTCCTGTATTGCTGCCTCGTCCTTGAGATTGAGTTACTATACAGAAGTTTTGCCGCTGCAGATTTAAGCGTTGTTATTTTTTGTTATTCAGGCCTGTATTGTCAGGCGCATGGATAAGTCTATTGCCTGCACATGCTTGGTTAGCGCGCCGCTGGATATGTAATCTACGCCGGTGGCGGCCAGTTCGGTTAAGCGCTCGCTGGTAATATTGCCTGACACTTCAAGCTTGGCTTTGCCGCTGTTAAGTGCTACCGCCTGGTTGATGTCGGCCAGTGAAAAATTATCCAACATAATAATGTCGGCGCCGGCGTCCAGCGCTTGTTGTAATTCGGCCAGGTTTTCGGTTTCTACCTCTACCGGTTTGCCGGGGAAGTTTTGCCGCGCTGTGGCCACGGCATTGGCAATAGAGCCTGCCGCCGCAATATGGTTTTCTTTAATTAAAAATGCATCAAACAAGCCGATACGGTGGTTTTTGCCACCGCCAACAAAGACTGCATATTTTTGTGCGAAGCGTAAACCCGGAATGGTTTTACGGGTATCCAGCAGGCGGGTGTTAGTGCCTTGCAAAAACTGCACATAATGCGCCGTGGTAGTGGCGGTGGCGCTTAACAGCTGTAAAAAGTTTAACGCACTGCGCTCTCCGGTAAGCAATATACGCGCCGGGCCTTGTAAGGTGCAAAGCGTGGCATTGGCGGTTACTGTGTCGCCATCTTTTACTTGCCAAACAACGCTAACCTCGTTGCCCAGTTGCTTAAATACCTCATTAACAAAGGCAGTGCCACAGATAACACAATCTTCGCGAGTGATAATGTTGGCATTGGCAAGCTGGGTTGCAGGGATTAAAGACGCAGTAATGTCGCCTTCGTTTACGGGCAAAAAGCCGAGATCTTCAGCCAGCGCACTGGTGACGGCGCGTTGTATTTCGTGTTGCAGCAAATCAAGGTAGTCAGTATGCATAATTATTGGTGTTGGATCAGGGTGAGTTGGTTGCCTTGTTGGTGGAATTCTAACTGCTTTAACGCACTCATGCCCAGCAATATCTCGGTACCACTAAGGTTGGGTACTATGCTGGCAGGGATGTTGGTTAGCACTATATCACCCAGTTGCAAACGGTCGATGCGGCTGCGCCAGGCGGTAGATAAGCCATTGGCGGTATTCACCTGAATAGCTGCGCCAAACGGCAGGCCAAGTTTTTCGGCGCTGCTTTGGGCAATTGCCACGGTGGTGGCGCCGGTATCCAGCATAAAATCGGCCGGTTGGTTGTTTATAAGTGCTGTACCAACATAGTGGCCGCTTTTATTGCGTATCAGCACAGTGCGGGTTTCGCCCAGGCTGCCTTGTACACTATTAAGTTGCTGATTAGGGTTAAGCTGTTTATCTATTGTGTCCTGGAAAAACAAATACAGCATTACCATTACGATTAGCCAGGCAATAATGGCAAAGGTCTTACCATAGCGGTTTGTCGGTGGTGATGCTTGCATTACGCTGCTCCGGCAGTGACAATAGCGCTATAGCTTACTAACCATGACGGTTAAAGGCAAAACTTCTGATGATTGCACCTGCCATTACCCAACGCCCAAGCCCTCATTGCGACGAACGCCCAGCTGGCGAGCGCATTAGCTTGTTGGTGATCCATAACATCAGCTTACCCGCCGGTGAATTTGCCCACCAGCCAGAGCACAGCTACGTAGATGCGCTGTTTATGGGTACGCTTGACTGCACTGCAGACATTAGCTTTGCCGGTTTACAGGGCGTGCGGGTGTCGGCGCATTGTGTGATCTGGCGCGATGGCCGCATTTTTCAGTATGTGCCTTTTGCCAAACGTGCCTGGCATGCCGGGGTTAGCCAGTTTGCCGGGCGCGAGCGTTGTAACGATTTTTCTATAGGTATCGAGTTAGAAGGCACTGATAATTTGCCGTATACTGAGCAGCAATATCAAAGCCTTATTCAACTTACTTGTTTTTTGTGCCAGCAGTATCCGGCTATCACGCCGGACCGTATAACCGGACATAGTGATATTGCGCCGGGGCGCAAAACCGACCCCGGCATCGCGTTTGATTGGATGCGCTATCGCAGCGCGATACAAAGTGGGATAAAAAGTGCCACGAAGGAGTTTTCTGCATGACGTTAATTAGTATGTTGCTGGCATTAATTATTGAGCGTTTAGCCGTGCGCAGCGACACATGGCAGGCCGCGGGATACTGCCGTGCTTATGTGCGCTTTAGTGCCGGGTCTGTACTTGGCCGTTTGTCGTCACACAGCCTGGGCCAATACCTGTGGCTGGCGTTGCCGGGGGCAGTGGTAACCTTGCTGTTATGTTTGCTGGATAGCCATTTAATTACCCTGGTAGTGAATACACTGGTGTTGTTGCTGGGTATTGGCGCCTGGCATTACCGCCAATTGTACAAACAGTATTTAAATGCCATGGACAGAGGCGACGAAGAGGCCGCCTTTATCAGCATGCAACAAATTGCTACGCAAATGGGCAGTACGCAACAGCACAGTTATGGCCAGCTGTTGTTGTGGCTTAACTTTCGTTATTACGCCGCGGTAGTGTTTTGGTTTTTAGTACTAAGCCCGCTTGGTTTGGGGGCCTTTGGCGTGATGAGTTATGTGTTGGTGCGGCATTTACAGGAAGCGGTAGATGAAAAAGAGGCCAGCGACTACGCCACTGTGCTGGGCAATAACAGCAAGGTAAATTGTATGGCGCACTGGGCGCTGTGGTTTCCGGCGCGGTTATTTGGTTTAGGCTTTGCGTTGGTAGGGCATTTTTCGCGCGCGTCTAATGTGTTGCTAAGTTACTTTTTGGATTTTACCGCCGACAACGAGCAGGTTGTGGTAGAAGTGGCGACAGCGGCTGAAACCGTACCGGACGAGAGTTTAAATACGCTGGATGATAGCAGCGGCATGGTACAGTTGGCTAAGCGCAATATGCTGTTTTTTTTGGCCTTTACGGCGGTGCTAACCCTTACTGGCTGGTTGGGATAACGCCAAATCTCCCCAACCGCCAAATCTCCCCAACCGCCAAATCTCCCCCAACCCCCTCTTTGCTAAAGAGGGGGCAATATACCCCTCCTTTTGTAAAGGAGGGGCCAAGGGAGGATTTGATGGCTAGGGGAGGATTAGTGGTCAGACCAATTCTTTCTCTACCTGTCACACCTTGGCAATGTTGAGTTATTACTCTAACTATTTTCCGCTTTTGCCTTTGCTACGGATCTCTGCTTTATTTACATGCTGGGCAGAAACTGCTACCTTATCGCCACTAAAATTAAATTGGTAATACCAATTTACAAAGAGCGCAAGCGGCTAAAATGACCGCTTAAGCCAACGGGATATCGCAACGCGGCATGGCAGATTTTAAAATTAAACCGGCGAAACTCTCTGATCGCATTGTCGAGCAACTGGAAAATATGTTGCTGGAGGGCAGTTTTGCGCCGGGGCAAAAGCTGCCGCCAGAGCGTGATTTAGCGCAAATGTTTGCCGTATCGCGGCCATCGCTACGTGAGGCCATTCAAAAACTGGAAGCCAAAGGCTTGCTAAGCCGGCGGCAGGGCGGTGGTACTTATGTTTGCGATAACCTGGCCGTGGGGCTAACCGACCCATTATTTGCCTTAATTGCCCGCCATCCTGAATCGCAGTTTGATCTACTGGAATTTCGTCATGCCTTAGAGGGCATTTGTGCCTACTACGCCGCACTGCGCGGCACCGGTGCCGATTTTGAGCAAATAAAAGGCCATTACCAGGCCATTTGTGCGGCGCAGCAGTTAAATGACTTAGAGCAGGAAGCCAAAGCCGTAGGCAATTTTTATTTAGCAGTGGCCGAAGCGTCGCACAATGTGGTGTTGCTGCATTTGGTGCGCGGCTTAACGCCATTGGTGGAGCAGAATATCCGGGTAAACCTGGAAACCCTGCAGCAGAAGGAAGGCATTGGTGGCCAGTTAAATTTGCATCGGCAGCGGTTGATGCAGGCAGTGATTAATGGTGAGCCGGAACAGGCACGCCAGGCCAGTAATGATCACCTGGCTTTTATTGAAGAAGCGATGTTGGAAGTAGGCAAAGAACGCTCGCGTATTGAGCGTTCGCTGCGTCGCACCCAGCAGGGCTAATATTTTTAACGCACATGGGCATGTATAGCACAGGCGTGCATAACCAAAGGAAACCTCGATATGTCTGAAGTCAGTAAAGTTGACATCGACGCTCTGGAAACCAAAGAGTGGCTTGAAGCACTGGAATCGGTAGTTCGCACTGAAGGGGTAGAGCGGGCGCAGTTCCTGCTGGAAAAAGTGCTGGAAGAAGCCCGGTTGGAAGGCGTAGATATGCCAACCGGTGTTACTACCAACTACATTAATACTATTCCACCGCAGCAAGAACCGGCTTATCCGGGCGATGTTAACCTGGAGCGGCGTATTCGTTCGGTGATCCGTTGGAACGCCATTATGATCGTGCTGCGCGGCTCGAAAAAAGAACTGGATTTAGGCGGCCATATGGCGTCTTACCAGTCTTCTGCAGCATTTTATGAAACCTGTTTTAACCACTTTTTCCGCGCGCCGAATGAAAAAGACGGTGGCGATTTGGTGTACTACCAGGGCCATATTTCACCGGGTATTTATGCCCGTGCTTTTGTTGAAGGCCGCTTAACGGCAGAACAACTGGACAGCTTCCGTCAGGAAGTAGACGGTAAAGGTTTATCCAGCTACCCGCACCCGAAATTAATGCCAGAGTTTTGGCAGTTCCCTACGGTGTCTATGGGTTTAGGCCCGATTGCCTCTATTTATCAGGCACGGTTTTTAAAGTATTTACACGGCCGTGGCTTAAAAGACACCAGCGCGCAGCGTGTGTACGCCTTTTTAGGCGATGGCGAGATGGACGAGCCGGAATCACGCGGTGCGGTAAGCTTTGCTGCCCGTGAGAAGCTGGGCAACCTGTGTTATTTAATTAACTGTAACCTGCAGCGGCTTGATGGCCCGGTAATGGGTAACGGTAAAATTATTCAGGAGCTGGAAGGCTTATTCCGCGGCGCCGGCTGGAACGTGATCAAAGTGGTGTGGGGCCGTGGTTGGGACAAACTGCTGGCCAAAGACACCACCGGTAAATTGCTGCAACTGATGAACGAAACGGTAGACGGCGATTACCAAACTTACAAAGCTAACGACGGTGCTTATGTGCGTAAGCATTTCTTCGGCCGTTACCCGGAAACCGCAGCTTTAGTTGCCGATATGACCGACGAAGAAATTTTCGATTTAAAACGCGGCGGCCATGAACCATCAAAACTGTATGCTGCTTTTAAAGCCGCGCAGGAATGCACCGACAAACCTACTGTTATCCTGGCGAAAACCGTAAAAGGTTACGGCATGGGCGAAGCGGCAGAGGGCAAAAACATTGCTCACCAGGTGAAGAAAATGGATATGACGCACGTGCTGCAACTGCGCAAGCGTTTAGGCCTGGAAGACTATATCAGCGAAGATGCAGTAGCCGACTTACCCTACATTAAGCTGCCGGAAGGCTCGCCGGAACTGAAATACCTGCACGACCGCCGTGCCGCGTTAAACGGTTACACCCCGGTGCGCTTACCTAACTTTACTGAGAAACTTGAACTGCCGGAGCTAAGTGCCTTCGATGGCCTGCTGGAAGAGCAAAAGCGTGATATCTCTACCACCATGGCCTATGTGCGGGCGCTGAACATTCTGTTAAAAGATGCACATATCGGTAAGCAAATAGTGCCGATTATTGCCGACGAAGCCCGTACCTTTGGTATGGAAGGCTTATTCCGTCAAATTGGTATTTATAACCCGGGCGGCCAAACCTATACCCCGGAAGACCGTTCAGTAGTCAGTTACTACAAAGAAGATATCGGCGGCCAGGTACTGCAGGAAGGTATTAACGAGCTGGGCGCTATGTCGTCCTGGGTGGCGGCAGCTACGTCGTACAGCACCAATGATTTGCCGATGATCCCGTTCTACATTTACTACTCTATGTTCGGCTTCCAACGTGTTGGCGATATGGCATGGATGGCTGGCGACCAGCAAGCGCGCGGCTTCCTGTTAGGCGCTACTGCAGGACGTACCACGCTGAACGGCGAAGGTTTACAGCACGAAGACGGCCACAGCCATATTCTGGCCGGCACTGTGCCTAACTGTATTTCCTATGACCCAACCTATGCCTATGAGCTGGCGGTTATTCTGCATGACGGTATTCACCGCATGTACGGCGAAGCGCAGGAAAACATCTATTACTACATTACGGTAATGAACGAGAACTACCATCATCCGGCGATGCCAAAAGGCGCTGAAGAAGGTATTCGCCGTGGTATTTATAAGCTGGAAAGCTTAAACGGCGACCGGGGTAAGGTACAGCTGATGGGCTCGGGCACTATCTTAAATGAAGTGCGCAAAGCGGCAGAAATACTGAGCAAAGATTACGGTGTAGCGTCTGATGTGTACTCGGTAACCTCGTTTAACGAGCTGGCACGCGATGGCCAGGATTGCGAGCGCTTTAACATGCTTAATCCGGATGCAAAAGAGAAAACGCCATACATTGCTACGGTAATGAACAGCGCGCCGGCAATTGCTGCGACCGACTATATGAAAAACTATGCCGACCAGGTGCGGGCCTTTGTTCCGGCCACATCTTACAAGGTGCTGGGTACCGACGGTTACGGCCGCTCGGACAGCCGCGAAAACCTGCGCCGTCACTTTGAAGTGAATGCCGGCTACATCGTGGTAGCCGCGCTGAGTGAGCTGGTAAAACAAGGCGAACTGAAAAAAGCGGTAGTGGTAGATGCAATTAAGAAATTTGGCATCGACGCTGGCAAAACCAACCCGCTTTACGCATAAGAGGATTGCACATGACTATTGAAATTCATGTTCCGGATATTGGTGCGGACGAAGTTGAAGTCACCGAAGTTCTGGTAAAGGTTGGCGACAAGGTAGCCGCTGATCAGTCACTGCTTAGCGTAGAAGGCGATAAGGCTTCTATGGAAGTGCCGGCCAGCGAGCCGGGTGTAGTAAAAAGCATTAACGTAAAAGTAGGCGACAAGGTAAAAACCGGTAGCCTGATTATGACCTTTGAAGGTGAAGGCGCAGCCCCCGCGAAGCAAGAAGCCAAAGCCGAGGCAAAAGCTGACAGCAAAACTGAAGCCAAAACCGAAAGCAAAACAGCAAGCAGCGTACAAGAAGTTAAAGTACCGGATATTGGCGGCGACGCGGTTGAAGTGACCGAAATTATGGTCAAAGTAGGTGATACGGTAACCGAAGAGCAGTCGTTGCTGAGTGTGGAAGGCGACAAAGCCAGTATGGAAGTACCGGCGCCGTTTGCCGGTAAGGTAAAAGAAATTAAAATCAGCGTTGGCGACAAGGTATCAACCGGTAGCCTGATTATGCTGTTTGAGTCTGCCGTGGGTAACGGTGAAGCTGCGCCGGCAGCAGAAGCAGCAGCGTCTGAGCCAAAAGCTGAAGCAAAAGCTGAAACAAAAACCGACGCTCCGGCAGCTAAAGCTAAAGCTGAAGCGGCACCGGCTGCCTCAGCTTCTGCTACAAGCAACGAAGGCTTTGTGGAAAACAGTGCCTATGCGCATGCGTCACCGGTTATCCGCCGCTTAGCGCGTGAGTTTGGCATTAACCTGGCTAAAGTTAACGGCACAGGCCGTAAAGGCCGTGTGGTTAAAGAAGACGTGCAAAACTACGTGAAGCAGCTGGTAAAACAGGTAGAATCTGGTGCGGTAAGCTCAGGTTCTGCTGCCGGCAACAGTATGGGTTTTGACTTGATCGCCTGGCCAAAAGTCGATTTTGCCAAGTTTGGTGAAGTAGAAGCCAAGCCGCTGTCACGTATTCAAAAGCTGTCGGGTAATAATTTACACCGTAACTGGGTGCGTATTCCGCATGTTACCCAGTTTGACGAAGCCGATATCACCGGCCTGGAAGACTTCCGCAAAGAGCAAAACAGCTTAGCCGAGAAGAAAAAGCTCGGCGTTAAATACACACCGCTGGTGTTTATTATGAAAGCGGTGGCTAAAGCACTGGAAGAGTTCCCAACCTTTTGCAGCTCGTTGTCAGAGGATGGCCAAAGCCTGATCCTGAAAAAATACGTGCACTTAGGTATAGCGGTAGACACACCAAATGGCTTAGTGGTACCGGTAGTAAAAGACGTAAACAAAAAAGGCATTATCGAGTTGTCACGCGAGCTGCAGGACATTTCGGTAAAAGCGCGTGAGGGTAAGTTAACCTCGGCCGATATGCAGGGCGGCTGTTTTACTATATCAAGCTTGGGTGGCATTGGCGGTACGGCGTTTACGCCTATTGTTAACGCGCCGGAAGTGGCGATTTTGGGTGTGTCTAAATCAGACATTAAACCAAAATGGAATGGTAAAGAGTTTGAGCCTAAGCTGATGTTGCCACTTAGCGTATCTTACGACCATAGGGTAATTGACGGCGCCCTGGCTGCCCGCTTTACTGCCACGCTGGCCAGCTATCTGGCGGATATTCGTCAGATCATTATGTAACTGTTTAACCAGCAGCGAATTTTGCGTCCCGTGCTGAAAAGTTACGGGACATCGCTTGGGCAGGATGTTAAAATTCTGCCACTTTTTTCGCCTGATAGCCGTACCCTACAAAGTGACGCTGTCAGAACACCGACTCAATGAAAAGGTAATACGATGAGCAACGATATCAAAACTCAGGTAGTAGTCGTGGGCGCAGGCCCTGGTGGTTATTCTGCCGCATTTCGTGCCGCAGACTTAGGTTTAGAAGTTACCCTGGTTGAAGCGCGCAGCACCCTGGGTGGCGTGTGTTTAAACGTAGGTTGTATTCCGTCTAAAGCCTTATTACACGTTGCTAAGGTAATTGACGATGCCCGCGATATGGCATCACACGGCGTAACCTTTGGTGCGCCGAAAATTGATTTAGACAAAATCCGTAGCTGGAAAGACAAAGTAGTTGGCCAGCTGACCAATGGTCTTGGCGGTATGGCGAAAATGCGTAAAGTGAAGGTTGTTAACGGCTTCGGTAAATTTACCGGTGCTAACACCTTACAGGTTGGCGACACTAAAATTACCTTTGAACACGCTATTATCGCCGCCGGTTCAGAGCCGGTAGCGCTGCCGTTTATTCCAAAAGATGACGACCGCGTTATCGATTCAACCGGCGCGCTGGAATTAAAAGACATTCCGGGCGAAATGCTGGTATTAGGTGGCGGTATTATCGGCCTGGAAATGGGCACCGTATACCGCGCACTGGGTTCTAAAGTATCGGTAGTAGAATTTGCTGATCAGTTAGTACCAGCGGCCGATGCCGACCTGGTCAAAGCCTACACCAAGTACAACAGCAAAAACTTCAACATCATGTTATCTACCAAGGTAACTGCAGTTGAAGCGAAAAAAGACGGCTTGTATGTCACTTTTGAAGGCAAAAACGCACCAGCTAATCCGGTACGTTACGACAAAATCCTGGTTGCAGTTGGCCGTAAGCCAAATGGCAACCTGTTAGACGCGGCCAAAGCCGGTGTTAACGTTGATGAGCGCGGCTTTATCAATGTTGATAAGCAACTGCGTACCAACGTTGGCCATATTTATGCAATCGGTGATGTTATCGGCCAACCAATGTTAGCGCACAAAGCAGTACACGAAGGCCACGTAGCAGCAGAAGTTATCTCGGGCATGAAGCACTACTTCGACCCACGCTGCATTCCATCAGTTGCCTATACCGACCCGGAAATGGCCTGGACTGGCGTAACCGAGAAAGAGGCGAAAGAGCAAGGCTTAAAGTACGAAACGGCTACCTTCCCATGGGCAGCATCAGGCCGCGCTATCGCCTCAGCCCGTACTGAAGGCTTCACCAAGCTGATTTTCGACAAAGACACGCACCGTATTATCGGTGGCGCTATTGTTGGTATCAACGCTGGTGAAATGCTGGGTGAAATCTGCTTAGCAGTAGAAATGGGTGCCGACGCTGAAGATATCGCGTTAACCATCCACGCTCACCCAACACTGAACGAGTCTATCGGCTTAGCCGCAGAGATTTACGAAGGTTCAATCACCGACCTGCCAAACCCGAAAGCGAAGAAGAAGTAATTTTTCTGAGTTGAGTGTTTAAGACAAAGGCCGCGAATGCGGCCTTTGTTGTTTTTGGTTGCGCGCTTACCACCTACTCACCTTCAGGCTATTACATATAGCTCAAACTTTACAGATACAATGGCAATCAATTTATATTGTTATGGTAATTCAAAATTTTACTTGACTAAATCCTATATTCTAAGAGACGGTATAGCTAAATGAGCAATAGTGGTTTATTTCATGGAACTGAACAAAAATGACGCTGAGGTTTTAGATAGGCTTTCTAAATCTTTAGGAGTAGAAATTCCTATAGTCAACAAAACAAATTCTTTGCCCGACAACGGAAGTGACTCTTCAAGTAAGTCAGGCAGGCAATTTTCAAACTTTACTTCCAAAAGTAATTTTGGGTGCTTTGCAGACGATAAAGGGAATGTCGTCGGCTTGGCATTGTGCGAAATGAAGTTGACTAGCGTGCCGAAGGAAATTTTCGAATTAGAACATTTGAGCAAGCTAAACCTAGGGGATAACTTAATAGCTCGAATTCCCGCTAAAATATCTACTATAAAAAAATTGCAGCATTTGCAATTGTATGGAAACAAAATAAAGCAGATTCCAGACTCAGTTTCAGAATTAAAAAGCTTAACAATGTTGAATGTGGGTCAGAATAGAATTAATAAATTCCCAGTATGTATTGCTGAATTAAGAAAATTGAAAACGTGCTACTTATTTAATAATGACATAAAAGTTATTCCTGAAGCTTTTTTTGGATATGACTTTAATATTCGGGTTGTTCGTAGGGGTTCAGCGGGGCGTGAAATGTATAAAGAGTTCAGGAATCTTTATATAGAGGATAACCCCATTGAATTTCCTCCGATTGAAATAATAAGTCATGGCAAGGTAGCGGTTTTATCATATTTGTCATCTCTAAGTGAAGAGAAAACGCCTTTAAGTGAGGCGAAAATGATTGTTATAGGTGATGGAGGAGCTGGAAAAACAAGTTTGGTTAAAAGGCTAACATCTGATGATTATGACCCAAATGAACCGCAGACTCATGGAATAAATATTGAATCATTTCAGGTTCAGAAAGAAAGAGATGTTTTTCTAAACATCTGGGATTTTGGTGGGCAAGACATAATGCACGCCACTCATCAATTCTTTTTATCCAAGAGAAGTTTGTATGTTCTTGTTTTAGATGGGCGGAAGGAGGAGGATCCTGAATATTGGCTTAAGCATATCCAGACTTTTGGCGGGAAATCTCCAGTTGTTATTGTTTTAAATAAGATAGACCAGCATCCCTCTTTTGATGTTAATAGGAAGTTTTTGCAACAAAAATATCCTGCAATCAAAGGCTTTCATAAAGTCTCTTGTGACACCGGTCTAGGATTGGAGCAGCTTAAGAATTCTATTATTGATTGCTTAGATTATATTGACATAATAAGTACAGAGTGGCCCATATCTTGGTTTAACATTAAACGTAAGCTTCAGAAAATTGATGATCATTTTCTAAGCTATGATGAGTTCTCTACAATATGCGAAAGTGAAGGTGTATCTGAAATGGAGAATCAACATGCTTTGGTTGACTTTCTCCATGACCTTGGTGCTGTGGTACACTTTTCAGATTTTCGTTTAAAAGATACTCATGTTTTAGATCCAAGATGGCTTACTGGTGCAGTATATAAAATAATAAATTCAAATATTCTTGCTGAAAATCATGGCATATTGTCTGTTGATGAGGTTTCAACTATATTGCATTGTAGTGATGATGGTTACTGTTACCCTTTAAATACGCATCATTACATTGTTAATATGATGAAAAAGTTTGAGCTTTGCTATTCTGTTAGTGATGAAAGTATTTTGGTTCCTGATTTGCTTGATATTCAAGAGCCTGATTTCGATTTTGATGTTGATGGTTGTGTTCAGTTGGATATTCAATATGATTTTATGCCTAAATCAATTATGCCTAGGCTTATTGTTAGGATGAATCATTATATAAAAAATGGTTTGCGTTGGAGGACCGGCGCTGTTTTGCATGATGTGGAAATTGGAGCAACTGCCGTAATTAGGAGTGATTCGGCAGCAAAGCTTATTTCTATTTTGGTCTCAGGTAAAAATCGTAGGGACTTTTTAACTATCATTAGGGCATGCTTCTTTGAAATTAATAATAGCTTCGAGAATATGCTTTTTAGTGAGAAAGTCCCCATGCCAGATAATAAATCAGTGTCTGTTAGTTATAGACATCTTATTAACCTAGAAGAGCAAGGGCATGAAGATTACTTTCCAGATGGTGGAGATCATAATTATAATATTCAAGCCCTACTCGGTAATATAAGGGCTTCAAAAAAGTTTGATGAAGCGGAAATAGAGAGGATACTTAACAAAATAGTCAAGGAAAATGATACCAAAGAAGATGCTCTGGAGAAGGCAAACTCGATACTCATGATGCAGCCTAATTTTTTCGGGTTCGGAATTAACTTGAATGCTATTGTAGAGAAGTTTTGGAAGGGTCGAAAAAATTAAAAGCTTGTTAAGAATTTTTATATTTGAATCTATGGGGGTAGTGACATTGATATCGTAAGAACTCTAGAAGCCCTCGGGGGCAGGCTTTCATAGTTGAGCATGAGTAAGTAGTCAGGCATATGGTTCTTGCCGCTTCTTCTTTCCCTTGCTAGCATCAGCATTCCATAATTCAGGGACGTCTTATGCGCTGGATGCGTTTTACTTTACCGCTGTTACTGCTTATCTCTCCGCTGGCCTTTGGCCAAAAGCAATACACCGAAGGGGCGTGTTTGCTGCTGCAGCACCAGATGGTGCAGTTTTCAGCTCAGCCGAATAGCCATAACTACCAAAGCGCTAAGCGTGAATCTGATAACCACTGCCAAAACCCAATACCGGCGCCGGTAAAAGATGTGGTACTTACTAATATTCCAGCCAAACCCGTTACGGTTGGCAGTGTGGCAAAAGCCGTAACGACGAAACCGGCTAACGCCAATGTTGCAGTTAAAGCCGTAACACCACCGCCGGTTAAACCCGCACCTGCCTCGCCGCCAAAGCCTGCCGATGTACTAAAAGGCTTGTTTGCCCCTGAAACCATGGGGTCGCGTCTTGCCTTTTGCTACTTTAATCAGGAAAACCATGGGGTCGCGTCTTGCCTTTTGCTACTTTAATCAGGGCGATCGATGGGGCTGTGGCATTGATATCGTGAGCATTTAACCCTCGTGGTCAGGCTTTCAAAGTTGAGCATTAGTAAGTACTTAGGCACATGGTTCTTGCCGCTTAGTCCTTATCTTGCTAGCATCACTATTCTCTAATATGGGACGTCTTATACGCTGGATGCGTTTTACTTTACCGCTGTTACTGCTTATCTCCCCACTGGCCTTTGGCCAAAAGCAATATACCGAAGGCGCGTGTTTGCTGCTGCAGCACCATATGCTGCAGTTTGCTGCGCAGCCCAATAACCATAACTACCAAAGCGCTAAGCGCGAAGTGGATAACCACTGCCAAAACCCAATACCGGCGCCGGTAAAAGATTTGGTGCTTAGTAATGTTCCGGCTAAAACCATCACGGTTGGAAAATCGATAGAGTCATTGTTATTCCGCAAGCTTCATAAAACCAATAAACTTCGAGTTAATTTTGTTGTGAATTAATTGTTGTTTTTATTCTCCGCGTTATAATCCGGTTTTTACATTAAGCATAAGGAATTGGAGATGACAGAACAGCAACAGAAAGAGCATGTGACGCAATTGATTAATACTTTGTATAGCCGTGCAGGGATTGGGGCTCAATTTAGAGGCGAAGTGAACGAGGACGTTGCTGCAGTTGTTGGCGATCTATTAACAGATATCTCAAGTTGCTCTGATGCATTTCGCTGGGTCCCGAAACCGACAGGTGGAAAGGCAAGTATTCTATGGATTGCCAGAAATATTACCCGAAGTGTAATGACTGATCTGAAAGAGAAGCAGTCTGTGACCTGTATGCGGGCTCGCATACTGCAGTACAGAACATCTTTAGATTTGGCTGCGGCTGGTCTTGGATACTAATTGGGGTACTTAATGATTAGAAAATGTTTGTTGCTATCATTTCTGGCTTTGTCAGCTTGTGGTTCAGCGGCCCAGCCAGTGACAGAAAAGTGGCCAGATTTTGGATGTACCAGTGACGCGTTAGTTCTGACTTTTGTCGACCTGAATATTTGCACTAAAGTTGGCGTTTTCAGCAACCTTCAGGTGTTAGGCGGCGCAACGCCTTCTATGGTGTTTGAACAAAATAGCCGCTTTGATGTACTGAGTTATGAGTCGGCTGACAACGCTTTGGCAGGGCTGCCAAAGCGAATTGACACCAGCGGCGCTGCTAAAGCTTTAGAAACGCTGTTTTCGTGGCAAACTCATGAACAGCTAACGGCAAAACAGCAAACCTTGCTTCAGGTGTTCGATATTACCGCCAAGACTAAACTTATGCTGTTTAACAACGGCAGCGTTACTGCCTTCGTGCGGCTTAATGCTGATGCTGCGGATAACACTATCTTTATCACTTCGCAAAAGAGTGAAAATGTTTATCGGTTAATTGGTAACTTTAACGAAGCGGATGCAATTCAATGGCTAAGCTATCTCTCGCCTGCAGTTAAGCAATAGCGTTTTAGTGCCCTAAGCTTGCAGGGCCAGTGTCTGAACTTGTGTGGCCAAAGAACGAAATTAAGGATGCGGAGTATGATTAAGGGACATTTTAGTATAAGCAGTCTTAGTTTTCTGATCGGCATGCTCGTTGCGGCGTCATGCGCTCAGGCAGATGTTAGCGTTAGCATGGTAAATGACCAATGCATGGTTAATAGCTCAGGCAAGAGTTTAGCATTGCAGCTTTCGCCGCCCTGCGCGCGGGTTAAAGTTGACTACAAAAATCACGACTATTATCAGTACGATAAAACCAAGGTGCACATTGTCGCAGGGCAAGCCGCGCCGTTATCACAGTTAACAAAATGGTCAGTGACAGAAGAGGATAATTGTTCACTGCAATCCCAGGCAGTAATTGTCACCGACGGCAAAATTGAGCTATCTGCTGTTAAAGAAGGCTCATTAACCTGTCCTGCTATTGGGCTGGATGAGAAGGTCTACAGGGACTTTTTCGACCACACAAAGGCTAAGTAAAGATGTGGTTTAGGGCTGCTTTAACCGCGTTTATTTTGGTAATGGCATCGCCTGCTTTGATCCATGCTGAAATGGCGTTTAAACAGCAAAACGGCGTGAAGCTGTTTCAGCACTACGCTCAGGCCAGTTGTTTAGCTACCGCCTTTACCGAAGGTGAGATTTACGATCAGGCAGTAAGTGCATTAAGTGGCTACCGGGAGTTTGGCGCTATGCCGCTCGAGGCCTACGACGCATTGATAAAGCCGATACAGCAGTGGCTGCAAAAAGACTATGCCACCCAAGCGGGTACACAAAATAACCTGATGAAATGCATCGATTTTGCTGAGTCTGAGCTGGTGACAGAGATCTATCACGGCTATGCTGCTGAATTGCCGGATAAGAGTAAAAAGCACTAAATATTGCGCAAGTAGACACACACAAAGGCCGCATCGCGGCCTTTGTTGTTTATGTCAGCTTGTAATCTGCCTGTCTAAGTACCATACTACTTCCGTGCTTAATTATGTACATAATAATGTACTTTGAGGTGTTGCATGGCGTCACATGCTATTTTGGCGGAAAAAGCGGTTTCAGTATCGGAAGCCCGCAAAAATTTAAGCCAGTACTTTACGGATGAACCGGTGGCAGTGTTATCTAACAACAAGCCTGCCGGCTATATGCTAAGTGCAGAGTTATATGAAAAAATGCTGCGCATTATCGAAGCTTCCGGCGCAGTGGAGCAGGGGCTGTTTCGCCCGGCAGCAGCAAGGCTAAAGGAAATAAGCCGTGTTAGTGAAGAGCTGTTGTTAAACGCTGATACCGCCAAGTTGAGTGAATTTAGCGAGTGATACGGGTATTTACCAGTAAGGTACTAAACGAAGCGCTAACGGCAGAAGAGCGAAAAGCATTAGTTGCTGATTTTAAGCAGTACAAGGCGGGCAAGTTGCCTGCCTTGTTTGGTAAAGATGTACCGTACGATCACCCGTTTAACCTCGACGTTATCAAGCAAGAGCAGGTAAGGCATATTCATCTAGCAGCAAATGGCAGCGGCTTTCCGGTGTTGGTTGCTCAGCTAAAACGCACCAGCGATACGCATTTGGTTTATTGCCAGGGCTTTAGCAATGAACACTGCTATTTGCTAATGGCCATCCTGCGGCCCAATGCGCATGACTTAGCCAAGTCTAACCAATTGATGTATCAGCTTGGTCTGATAGCACAAGCGTTCCGGCAGCAGTTTTGATAATTGGCGTCAGATAATAAACGGGGTCAGATAAAAATTAAATCGGCTGCATGCTTTACTGCAGCCGCTGGACTATTTACTTAGAATCAACAGACTTAAGGTGTTTACGCCGCTCTTGCTTCTGCGCTTGCTCCATAGCTTCTTCTTCCTCGGCCAGTTCTTTGTCAGACATCAGCAAGCGATCGTAGCCACCAGCTAGTAAACCGCGCTCATCATCACCCAAATCAAATTCGTCCGATAAGTACTCCGCTGCACGTTCTTTGGCGCGTTTTAGAAGCCAAGCATCAAATTCCGGTGTGCCTGGGGTGGGGCTGTGCGTTTTTGTAATAAAGAGCGTGTTGCGCATGTGTTATCGCTTAAGCAATAGTGGCATAAGTTAACAGCAGCACTGCAATTAAAACTACCGCCAGCCGGAATTTACTAAATGCCTTACCGACAAAAAACAGCGGGTAGTAAATAACTGCAACCGGTATTGCCAGATACACCAGCAAAATAAGTGGTGAGCTGCCAAGTTCATTGCCCGGTTGCTTAGCAATATGGTAGCTGTAGGCATACAGCGATATTACTTGCAGCAGGCCAAGCAACATGTAGCTTTTGCTGTGGCCAACCTTGCTGAAGGCGCTGATTACTGTTGCCAGCAGGGCCGGAACAAGGCACCAGACGCTAAGAAAGCCCGCCACTAAATACCAGTCATCGCTTGCCAGCGGGTAGCTGATATCCTGGCTCAGGCCGCGCAGTATGGCGATAAACGCAACGATAACAAACAGCAGTGCCGTTGTTGAAACAGCGCGAGCCAGAGTGTCAGGAATTAACGATAAGCCGGATTTTGCACTGTACATGGATTACATAGCCCCTTGAAATACATTTGATGGATGCGGACATCGTGCGCAGCATCTGCACCGTTGAAGTCACCAAGCTTGCGTCTTGCCTTTGCATCGCTGGGTAAATCAGCAGGCACTACGTCAAGAATAGAGTTTGTCCAACTGTTACTGTTCTTTCCAAACCACGGCGGCGGATATGCTATGGGCTGACTGCCTTCATTTACAACATAAAAATCTATTGCTGTCAGAATTGCCTGAGCCAATTGTTGTTCTGTGTAACCTTGTCGGGGATGGATGCGCCTTGCCTCAGCTTTTTGATAGCCAAACTGGCCAGATAAAATCGAGGGCTCGCCACCAAAGTACTCAATGGCGCATGACAAGTCTGCCCGCTCGAATGGCACAAAAGTAAGCCGGTTATATTTTGTTGTGGGTGTTCCGGTAGAGGCGACATTTTGGGCGCCCAATACGAGACCATATTGCTTCCCGATTCTGCGGCTGCTCAGTGTCTGATTGGAGTGTGACAAACGAAAAGTTTGTTGCGAATTGCCGGTTAAAATAACAAAGAATTGGTGCCGGCCTACCGGCACACCATTTAAATCTCGGGCTAACAGATAGGTTTCCATAATTTGCCTCCGTGCTATTAGAACAAATGCATAAGCTATCAGCTGATAATAATGCAAAATTGCAAATATGTAACTTATTTGTATTTATCTGGCTGTAAAATGGGTTTTATTTAATCGCTACGAATATCATAGAGCTTATAAATTGCTTATTGCCCATGGCTTTTTACCCTGCTAGCATCTGAGTTCCATAATTCAGGGACGCCCTATGCGCTGGATGCGTTTTACTTTACCGCTGTTACTGCTTATCTCCCCGCTGGCTTTTGGCCAAAAGCAATACACTGAAGGCGCGTGTTTGTTGCTGCAGCACCAGATGGTGCAATTTGCTAATCAGCCCAATAGCCATAACTACCAAAGCGCTAAGCGTGAATCTGATAACCACTGCCAAAACCCAATACCGGCGCCGGTAAAAGATGTGGTACTTACTAATATTCCAGCCAAACCCGTTACGGTTGGCAGTGTGGCAAAAGCCGTAACGACGAAACCGGCTAACGCCAATGTTGCAGTTAAAGCCGTAACACCACCGCCGGTTAAACCCGCACCTGCCTCGCCGCCAAAGCCTGCCGATGTACTAAAAGGCTTGTTTGCCCCTGTGCTGGCGATGTTTGGCGGCATGCTGGCACTTGTGCTGCTGTTTGCCATTGTTATTGGTTTGCTGGCGTTTCTCGCTGGCCGATACGGCGCACGCATTAAAGGTGCGCTGGGCGAGTGGGCACTACACAGAGTGTTGGTTAGCGAGTTACCTGCCAGCTATCAGCATTATCGTAATTTGGTCATACCGGCAGAAAAAGGCGATTTTACAGAGGTAGACCACCTGGTACTTAGCCCGTTTGGCATCTTTGTGATTGAGGTTAAAAACTACCGTGGCTGGATTTTTGGTAGCGAAAAGCAGCCGCAGTGGACAGTACAGCGTTTTCGTAGCAAACATCAGTTTATGAACCCGCTACACCAAAACTACAAACATACTGAAGCGGTAAAACAGCTGCTTGGTTTAAGCGGCAAAGACGGCGATAGCGTGCAGTCAATTGTTGCTTTTAGCCTGCGCGCGCAGTTTAAATTTCAAATACCACAAAACGTGATGTATACCGACCTGGTAGGGGACTACATTAACCGCTTCACTCAGCCATGCTTTAGTGACGAGCAGCTGCGCCAGTTTAGCGCAAGGCTAAATATGGCCAAGGCAGGCAAAAAAGTGCTGCGCAAACTGCATATGCGGCAGTTTGGCGCTTAGTAAAACATGCGCAAGTTATCTGCGCATAAAATTTGCGCTATACTGCTGCTTATTACTTAACAGCGGAGCTTGAGTATGAACCAAACTACAAAAGCAGCCTGTAATACCTCAGTAGATGCGGCTTTGCTGGCTGAAGCTAAGTCATTAAACATAAGCCCGTCACTGGTGTTAGAGCAGGCTTTACGCAAAGCGGTTAGCCAAGCTAAGGCTGAGTTTTGGCAGGCAGAAAATGCTGAAGCGATAGCAGCCTATAACCAGCAAATCGCTGAGCAAGGCACTTTTGCAGAGCGCTTGGGGCAGATATAGTGCTGCAGCAATTTAGCGTTGCCCGTATAGAGCAGCAGTTGGTTGTGGTGCTGACTAACACCCTGTTTCACAATATTGATGTTTTGCTGATAGCACTGCTTAAGCCGCAAACAAAAACTGCTTTACTAACGCAGTTTCAAATACCGGTCACTATCGAAGAACAAGCTTGTTATATCGACTTGCTGGATATTGCTTCTGTATCGGCAAAGCGTTTAAAAGCAACTGAAGTCAACTTGCTAAGTTACCGCCAGCAAATCAAAGCCGGCCTTGATCTGCTGATTGATGGCTTTTGAGACGCTTGGTTGGCATCAGCGGCTTGCTGTTAGAAAATCAGTGCTTGTCTAAATATCAGCTTCAGGGGTTCAAGGTTCAGGTTAACACCGGCAATATTTGCATTTACCCACTGCTGCTGCGATATGGGCGGCCAGAGAATTTCATAGCCTAGCAGAAATGCCATTTCCTCGAAAAAGAAGCGTTGCTCCCGCCCGTTGCCGTCTCGGAATGGGTGCAACATGTTTAGTTCGCAATATAAGTCTGCCATTGCGTCAGCCATGGCATCTTTGTTGTTAATCTGCTCAAGGGCTGGAATTAGCGCCATTAGTTTGTCGGCTTCTGGCTGTATACGCTGGCAGTTACAAAATCGAGTTGAGCCTTTGCTAATGTCTACGGTACGAAATTGACCGGCCCAAGCGTAAATATCCTGAAAAAGCTGATAATGCAGGTGTTGTAAATGTGCTAGTGTCAGTTGTTCAGTATTTTGGATATTTAACAGGTTAACTAAGACGTCGCTGGCGGGGTAACAATACACATCCTGCAATACGCCGTATTTATCGCGCATACTTACGGCGTAACTGCTCTATGGTTTTATCCGTGTTCTCTTTTTTCAACACCATGCCTTCGTACTGCAGACTGGTCTGGTAGTTCTGCTGTTTAGGCATAAACCTAACCGGCTTTTCTTTAACGCTGTGGGAATAAGGCTTAGTCATATATCCTCCTGACAGTGGCTAAAGTTTACTCTGTTACTGCCGTAACTGCCAGTTTGTGGTTATATCTCAATTGCAACTGAACTGCCTGAATGTGACGAGACAGCGATGTTTTTACTCATACTGCTGGCATTCAAATACCAGCTGGCCCGTTGGATAGGGTTCGGCTTTATCGCCATAATGCAGTAGTTCTAACCGGCTGTGATGTTTGCCTGTGCCAGGGCTAAAATAAGACGCGCTATAGGCCCTTACCGGCGCAGCCGGGGCTGGTGGCTGCACTTGCAGATAAAAATCCAGAATATGCGGTATATCGGTAATATCTGTGCGGTTAACGCCAACTATAAAAGTATGGCCTTTTAATGTAAACAGCGGTTTGGCAGCAGGATTTGCTGCATCCAGCATTACTGTGCGCTCTTGTATGTCGTCGAGACTAAAGCCGGGATAATCAAGCGGGATCAGGTTACAGCTGAGTTCCAGTTGTGTGAGGCTGGCATGGGCTGTGTGGGTAAAGAGGCCAAAAAAAATTATGCTCAGGAGGCCACTTTTTAACTGCTCTCGCTGGCTGCTCCAATCGCTTTGTAATATCCAAAACCAGCCCAGCGCAAACAGGCCGCAAAATGCAGATATGTTTGCGCCAAATAACACAGCTTTTGGTTTGTTGATGCTCATGCTTTGGATAAGTAGTTCCTGGGGGCTAATCAGTTACAGTTTTGTTTGTGCTGAACTGCGGCAATAAGCGGCATTTTTGCCTCTCAGGTGTCTCTTTGCAGTCCGCCCGTGCCAGTTCAATGCAATGTTCTGGTGTAACAGTAAATACCATCACCTTGTCGTGCAGCCACTGGCGCGATTGTAGCTCGCATTCGCTATACCCCTGCGCTTGCAGGTAGCTGGCAGTAGGATAATGAATAAGTTGCGGCAGAATTACGATCAAGCCAAGTGCCACAAAAAATGCACGGCTGGCCCATGCATTCTGAGCTTTGGAGACTGTTTTTCCTCGTAGCTTATTTATGCCGAAATAAAGAAGAATAACGCCCAGAAAGGCGCCCCCGTGGCAATAAAAAGCACCTTTGTTAACGGTAACGTCTGTTGCTCCTGTGAGCAGACCTTGCAGCAGTTGGTATAAGTAATACCAGAAGTAGATAAAACCAAAGGCGGTGAGGGCGAAAATTACAAGCCACCATATGACAAACTGCCACGTTTTTAACGTATCTTCATTTCGTTGCATCAAAAAAACCTTGGATTCAGAAATCGCTCTAACCGATGCTTTGTCATATCAATAACGATTCGTTTTGCAGAATCAACGATGTAGTCCAGCACTGGTTTGGTAACTTTGGTGGCTGCCTGTGTTGCTTTGTCCTGCAGGTTACGGCGCAATTGCTGCGCATAGATTTGCGTTCTGTCTGACAGCTCTTCCAAGCCTTTCACAACCTTATCTGAAATACCAAACTGTTTATCTAATGAATTAAGTGCAGGAGTTAATATAAGACCAACCAGCACTCTGCGTAGTCCGGCGTGGCCTTTAAGAATAATGTAAGACTTGCCATTATAAGACTTAACATACGCCTGGCCTAAGCCACCCAGTGCATAACCGAGTTGTGCCAGTTTCGACATATCTCCGCCAAGAGCGAGGTAGTTGGCGCCAAACTCAAGTGTACCCCTTATTTGGTTCCAGAGAGATCACACAGACTTCGTGCTGGTTTTCTTGAATAACGCGCTGCATACCGCGTTTTTGTTGGTCCGTCAGCATAAGATTTCCTTAAGTTAAGCAGAAAGGTTATGCGTCAGATTCTAAAGATTACGCCTTATTTATTCAAATTAAATTTACATATAATTAAATCATTACAGGCAGGGGGAAGCTCATAATATTCTTGAGGTTGGGAGTTTCAGTGGATAACTGTACGCACTCAATTTCAATATAATCATGAAAGCCCCCGGGGTCAGGCCTTGAAAGTTGCGCTTGATCTTTCAGAAGGAAATTCCAAGCGCCTACTAAAGTGGTGGTTCAAACAAGTGCCGGGTGGCTTGCATTTGCTGGTGTAATATCCGCAGCACAAAAATATCGTGCTGGCGGCTGCGGTAGAAAATGGCATGGCGCTGGTGATCATGACGCCGTACCCCTGCGCCAATATCCGTATGCTCCTGCCCCATAAGAGGGGATTCAGACAACAGACCCAACACGTATTCCAGCTCTTTGGTGTAGGCGTCAGCTTGACGCACGCCAAAGTTAAGCAAGGTATATTCATAAATGCTGGCGAAGTCTGCTGCGGCAAGCTTCGACAGCTTATACATGGTGCTGTTGCTTTACCTGGTCGGCAATCTGGCTTAGGGTTAAATCACTTTCTCCGCTTTGTTCACCGGCGGCAACAGCCTGCCTTAGGGCTGCCATTTGGTTTTCCTGCCGTTCAAGTAAGCGCAGGGCTGAGCGCATTACTTCGCTGGTTGAACCATAGCGGCCCGATTCAAGCAATTTACTGACAAAGTCATCAAGCTGCGGGCCTATGGTAACGCTGGTGGTTCTTGCCATAATTGCTCCTCTGTGTGAATAGTTAACACAAAGTGTAGCATCTGCCCTGGATCAAGCCAAACTTAGTTAAACCGCACTTGCTGCAAATGCGGGTTGGCTACTGTTACTTCCAGCAGTGCAATATCATCCAGCAGCACCGGTTGTTCGCTATCGTTTTGCTTAATGACCAAACACTCCTGGCGCTGCTCGTTATAGCGGGTGGTGAGCGCCGAGCCGCTAAGCACAGCACCAGAGCTTAGCGTTAGATTAAGCGGATAATGATACAAACACACCATTTCGATATAGTCATGTAAATCGCACTTAAGCATGCTGCTTTCCTAAGCGAATACCGTTACGGTTTGCCGGCTGATGGCGGCCAGTTTGCCATCGGGTTGCCATAGCTTGGCGGCGATATGATGATAACCATCAGCGCCGTAGTCTATTTCGGCCAGGTAGCGCCACCAGTCGGTGTTACTGAACGGCAAATCGTGTGCGATAAATTCCAGTGTCCAGGTGAGTGAACTGGCCGGTGCCGGCTGTTTAAGCAGGGTAAGGCTAACCGGTGGCCAGGCGTCGACTAATGCCAGCAGCTCCAACACGCCGGCCTGGCTGCTTTCGCTGCCGGACATGCGGATATCACCCCCCAGTTGGCGTAGCGGGCTGGCGCTGAATGGCAGCTGGCCATGGCTAATGCGGTAATCAAAGTGAGTGGTAAATTCCGGTGCCGGACCTTGTTTGGGTAGCGTCAGCGCTTTGCCGGCTGGCCATTGTGGCGCGGTGTCGGCGGTAAGCTGATGGGCAGAGGGGCGGGCAGCACCAAAACTGGCCAGCAGCACCAGTGCCACCTGGCCGTCTTGTTCAATACTTACCTGCGCCTGTATAACCGACTTGCCCTGGCGCAAGATGCGCCGCTGCACAGTGGCCGCACCGGCGTTTAACGGTGCAACAAAGGATACCGACACCGAGCGCAGCGGCATATCTTGCGGAATAACCGGCAGTAAATGCGCCATGGCTAAGGCAGCTGCCATACCGCCAAAGACGGCGCGGCCCTGACCCCATGCTGGTGGCACTTCAATAAGCAGGTTGTCTGGCTTATTTACGCCAAATTGTTGCATGACCTGAGAAAAATGCATGTTAAGTACTCCGGATCCTGTGTGAAGCAAGATTATATCAGTCCCGGTGCGGCGCTGTCGGTACTTGATCTTGACCTAAGCCGCAAGTTATTGCATAACAATAGCAATTGTTAGCGCTTACATTGTGAGGCTTTATGCGTTTTTACTACGGCAAAATGAGCTTTATTTCATTGGTGTTGATGTTGGTTTTACCTGTTAGAGCAGCACTACCTGAGGCTGCAGCAGACATTTGCCAGCAGGTGCCGGCTGGTTCAAGCCTGATGTACAAGCGGGATTATGCCGATAAAGTTCATGGTTTCTGGCTGGGGCTGAGTATTGGCAATTGGACCGGTCTGGTCACCGAAATGGATAAAATTGGCGGCGAGGGTCCTGCCGGTGTGTTTTATACCCGCGACGACTGGCAAGCGAAAGATCAACCCAGCATTTGGGGGCAGGGTATACCTAGCGAGTTATCAAACACCATTGATTGGGTGGTGGCAGGCGAAGATGAAATGTGGGGCTCGGATGATGACAGTGATATTGAGTATATTTACCTAAAGTTAATGCATGACTCAAAGCAACCGTTGCTCAGTGCTGAGCAAATTCGTAATGGCTGGTTATCGCATATTTACACCGATACTGACACACCATTTAAAACAGCTGACGGTAAGCCAGAGAATTTTTTATGGGTGTCGAATCAGCAAGCGTTTGATTTAATGCAACAGGGTATTTTGCCGCCTTTTACCGGCATGCCAGCTTATAACCCGCACTACGATATGATTGATGCCCAGCTTACCACGGAAATGTTTGGTATTTTGGCGCCTTTTCGGCCGGATATAGCGTCCAGCCTGGCCTATTTACCAATACGCACAACAGCCTATGGCGAGGCGGCAGACATAGCCAATTTTTATGTTGTGATGTACGCGCTGGCAGCCGGTATTGACACCAGTAAGCAGATTCAACCGCAGATAATACAGATTGCGCAACAAGCCCGGGCAGAATTACCGCCAAACCAATACCCGGCAAAGATGTTTGACTTTGTATTGTCGTTATATCAATCCGGCATTCGTTGGGAGGAGGCCAGAGATAAGCTGTATCAGCGCTATCAGCTGCAGGAACAAGATGGCTATGAGATAAGCCGTAAAAAGTTGTATTGCAATGGCTGCTTTGCTGCAGGAATAAACTTTGCTGCCAGCCTGGTAAGCTTGTTTTACGGTGAGGGCGATATGCTGCAAACCATTAAAATTGCCGTACTTGCCGGGTGGGATTCAGATAACCCTGCGGCGACATGGGGCGGGCTTTATGGTTTTATACTCGGTAAAACCGGGGTAGAGCAGGCTTTTGGCAGACGTTTTTCAGCAAAATTTAATATTCACCGAACCCGTAAAGGCTTTGCCAATAATGGCATTGATGACTTTGACAATATGGCACGAATGGCAACGGCGATTGTGGATCAGGTATTGATACAGCAAATGCAGCCAAAAGGTGTAGAAAAAGTACCTGCTGGCAAACAATGTTGGCACATTCCTTTGTTTGTGCCAACTACTGTCAGGGCGTTGTGATTTTAACAAGTACCGCACGTGAAGTGTTTTTCATAGTATTGCGATGCCTGGGGAGCAGAGCCAACTATATCAGCGATGCTGTTAAGGATACTTTTGCATTAAGGCTGTCAGCTCTCCATTTTGTGTCATTGTGTCCAGTTCGCGTTGCAGCGCCTGCGCAATATCAGTAGGAAAGTGCCGGTTAAGTGCCAGGTAATGATCACCAATGTTATCCAATAAAAATAAAGGCTCTGCCATGTCGGCAGGCATGTTGTGCTCAAGCATCCAACTGCGCAATGCCCGTTTTGAACCGGCCAGTAAGTCTACTTTGTGGGCGGTAAACAACGGTATCGGTTCAGTACGGGTGGAGAAACCGATTAGGTTTTCTCCGTAGCGAAAGCCCAGATCCTGAAAATAGCGTTCCAGTCTGTCACCGCGTGAAACTGCAATAACAAAACTTTTAGCCTCTTCCAGATTGGTTGGATTAACCTCGGTACGGCCCTGTAAACGAAATTAATACCCCGCTTCGCTGACAATAGGGCCCACCCATTGAAACCTCATTTCGCGCTCTGCACTGCGTGAGGTAGAAAACACCCCGCTATTTGGATTATGCAGCGCCATGTCAAAAGCACGGCGCCAGGGCAAAAGTTGCAGGTTACAGCTTAACTGAATGCGCTGGCAGAGAGCGCGAATGAGTTCTACATTGAGGCCTGTTAATTTATCCTGCTCAATATAGCTGTATGGCGGTAAATGTTCGGTATAAAAGTTGAATTCATCTGATGCGGCATGCCCCTTTGGCAAAACGGGCGGAAAAAAAGATAGCAATATGCAAAAACAAAGCAGCAACTTCATATTTATCGTCTTGTCATCAGGTGTTGTACTCAGTTAAAGATATACCACTTTGGCACTAAAGGCGCCATTTTTGCCGCAGTTACCTGGTGGCTGTGACATAATGCCGCAGCAGATAACACCGCAGGAGGCCGCTTTGCCAATAACTAACACCACCGATTTTAGTGCTTTGTTACAGCAAATGTTAACGCAGTGCCAGCCATTATACCGCGGCGGCAAAGTGGCCGACTATATTCCAGCGCTGGCGCAGGTAGCGCCGCAGCAAGCCGGGGTGGCGGTAGCGACGTTGGATGGCAGGCTGCACAGTGCCGGTGCGGCACAACAAAGCTTTTCGTTGCAAAGTATCTCTAAGATTTTTGGCCTGGTAATGGCAATGAACCGGCTGGGCGATGAGCTGTGGCAACGGGTAAATATGGAGCCGTCCGGTCAGCCGTTTAATTCTATCGTGCAGCTGGAGTGGGAGCAGGGAATACCACGTAACCCAGTGATTAATGCCGGCGCCATAGTGGTAGCCGATGTGCTGGTTAGCCATTACTCGGCCAGCAAAACCGCCTTTTTAACCTTTTTACGCCGTTTAACCGGGGAAGAAGCCATCTATGCCGACCAGCAAGTGTATCTGTCTGAATTAGAACACGGCAACCGCAATGCTGCCCTGGCTTACCTGATGAAAAGTTTCGGCAATATCGAAGCAGAAGTGCCGCAGGTACTGGAGCATTATTTTCACCAATGCGCCACCGCCATTAACTGTGAACAACTGGCGCGCTCGCTGCTGTTTTTAGCCAACCGCGGTTTGCAGCCGCACAGCAACGAGCAAGTTTGCAGCCGGCGTGATGCACACCGTGTAAATGCCATTTTATCTACCAGCGGCATGTACGATCAGTCTGGCGAGTTTGCTTTTAAAGTGGGCTTACCAGCCAAAAGTGGCGTGGGCGGAGCCATAGTGGCAATAGTGCCGCAATTTGGTGTGATAACCGCATGGAGCCCACCGTTAAACCGCTTTGGTAATTCGGTGGTTGCCATGCAGTTAATTCAGCAATTGGCTGATGAACTGGGACTGTCGCTGTTTTGAGGGCTGCCGGCAGCTTACACACGCCACATAGCTAGGCTTAGCGCGGCGTAATACGCAGCTCCAGCTCCTGATAATACAGCCGGGTCAGGCCTTCAAAGCCAGAGTCTGTGCCAATAAATACCCAGACAGTTCCGTCAGCGTTGCTGGTAAATTGCAGCGGGGTATCGCCAGCGCCAGTAACGATTTTTCCGGCAAATTTTCCGCCGTTACAATCTGCATCTGCTGCGGCAATATTGCCAAACACGCGGGCATGAGTGCCGACCTGACTTTGGTTGCCCTTATCCACGTTTAAGTAGTAACCAGCCTGCATCGGCTCTTGTTCGGCATAGCCAAATTTTAGGTAAACCGACTCGCCTGGTGCGCCACCAACTCCCATGCAATTTTTGCCGGCATTGGTTAAAAACCGCACTGAAACCGACAGCTGATAGCGGCTGGACGGTTCTAGCCCGGTGATTTTTCGTTTGATATACATAAACAGGTCGTCGCTGCGATTCATACCTGCCAGATAAAAACCTTTGCCAGCAAAGCCTGTTGGCAGGTTGCGTATACCGCTGTCAAGCTGATAGATGTCAGCGTTATCGCTGGGGTAGTCAGAGAAGCCAGCCTGCCACTGCTGGTTGCCCTGGTTGAAATCGTAATAATGTTCAGACCGGTTAACGGTGTCAATTTCGCAGCTGGCTAGCAGCCAGCTGCACGCCAGCAGCGGCAAGAGGTGAGGCTTCATTCTGCTTACATCCTATATGGTGTTGTTAGCAGAAATGGTAGCGCTGCGCCACAGTGAGAACTGTAATTGATTGCAACCAAATTGAAGTTAAATGTTAGTTGCGCGCCACCGGGCTTAAATAATCATAGCCTAGTACTGCCTGCTAAGGCGGTTGTCGCGCACCAATCACCATACCAGGTAGCCAACGATAATCAGTGGTAATAAGGTCACTACTAATGAAATACCCACACCAATTATTGCGCTTGCTATGCCTACGCTAAGGGCAAATACAGTAACGGCTACTGCTAAAACCTGTTTAATGGGTATTAGCGGTGTTTGCCGGTGCTCCAACCCTCTCCTGCCAGCCAGGTTTCGCCTGATGCTATAGCGCCCTCTTCTAAGGTGGTAGCCATTGAGTCGTTCCAGCGGTTTAAATAACCAAACAGCGCTACTACCCCCATTATTTCTACTATTTCACCTTCGTTCCAGTGCAAGCGCATCTCGGTTTGTATCGCGTCATCTACTGCATTAGGCACCTGCGAAGCAGCGATAGATAACTCCAGCGCGGCTCGTTCTGCCGCACTAAATGCCGGGTGTGTTCTGAATTGCCAGATATGCTGTAATTGTTCATCGTCTGCGCCATAGCGCTCAGCTGCACGAATAGTGTGGGCCTGGCAATAGCGACAGCCAGTAGCATGGCTGGATACGTAGGCGATAAGCCGTTTCAGTGCGGATGTTACCCGGCCTTGGTTCTCCATCACGGCCATATTTAATTGAATAAACGCTTTGGCTATTGCTGGCCGGTGGCTCATGGTTAGTACACTATTAGGACAAAACCCCAATGTTTCATTAAAAAATTGGGCCAACTCAGCTACTTCTGGATTGGCGTCACTGGGTAGTGGTGCGACAAATGGCATGTTAGGTTTCCTTTGTAAATTTAGCGTTAAATTGGGCTATCAAAACAGAAAAACCTGACGCCTGTAAAGGTATAAATAACATACCGCGATTAAGTGCGGTTTTTAAGGGAAAGCAACTGAGCTTGAAGGGCGCTCAATATTGGCAAGCTGAGAGTTTATCAGCGTTTGTATTGTGTGGGGCAGTAAGCGCGGCTGATGTCAGGGTTACGTAATTTAATATGTTTGGTGGCGCGACCAGTAACCCGGGCACGCCATAGCCGGAATGATGATGGCTTAAGCTGACTGCGCATCAGTTTAATCAGTTGCGGTTCGCTTAGGCCATAGAGCTGCAAAATGGCCTCAAACGGTGTTCTGTCTTCCCAGGCCATCTCGATAATGCGTGATAATTCGCTGCTATTAAATATCTGCGTCATGCTGTGGTTTCCGGTTGAATAAACTGATCACCCAGCAAGAGCGCATCTATATGACCTACTTTAACGTAAATTAATGCGCCTTCCTTGCCGGTAAACGGGGTGTGCTCACTGTAACGTGGGTTACGCAACCAGCTACCAGCCGGATACTGGCCATATTCATCGCAAAACAAGCCTTGCAGCACCAGGATCTCCTCTCCGCCAACATGGACATGGCGGTTAAACCGGGTGTTTGCGGCCCAGCGCACTAATGCTGTGCTTACGCCATTGTGCTCGTGCAACGGCAACACTGTCAGCCCGGGCACCAGGCCTGGTCGCCAGTTTTGCTGTGTGGTGTTAATCACCAGTTGGCTGGCGTCATCAGCGGCAAATTGCCATAGTTTGACTAGCAAAGTGCAACCATCACGGGAAAACGGCTGATGTGACGTACCCGGTGGGTTGCGCAGGTAGGTACCGGCCGGATAATCGCCATGCTCATCGCTGAACACGCCATCCAGCACCAGAATTTCTTCACCGCCGTCATGGGTGTGGCTTCTGTAGCCGCTACCAGGGGCATAGCGCACTATGCTGGTGGCGCGTGCCACTTCGGCACCGGCACGGTCTAACATCATACGGCTAACGCCTGCCAGTGGTGAGTCAACAAAGTGGTATTGCTCTGGCAATACCACTACACGGCGAGAAAAGTCGCTATTTAGCTGCATCGGTACTTAACGCTTAGCCGAAGTGACAAAAACACAGTTTATTGCCATCGGCGTCTTTAACATAAGCGCCGTAAAAGGTGTTTTCAATGCGTTGGCCCGGGGCGCCGTCACAGCTTGCACCCAGCGCAATCGCCTTGTGATATAAAGCATCGACTTTTTCTTTGCTGCCAGGTTGAAACGACACCATATTGCCATTGCCCGGATTTGCCGGCTGTTTATTAAAGGGTTCGCATACCGCCAGCATTGGCTGCGCCATACTTTTGCCAAAAAACGCAATACGGCCCATATCCAGTAAGTTTTTGCCGGCCAATTCGCCCAGTAATTCGCCATAAAAGGCTTTGGCGGCAGTTAAATTGTTTACACCCAGGGTTACATAACTAATCATAATTTCGCCTCTGCTAATGTTGTTGTACTGATCTGGGTATACCTTACGCGCGGAACAAGGTGATGGAGCTGTTTGAATAAAAATAATTTCGAGGTGGTGTGATAATGGCACATTCACCTAAGGGCCGGTTATTGTGTTCCATGTTCGATGCCGGCGCCACGTGATGGCATTTAACACCGGAAAAAGCAAAAAATAGCTGTACCCAGCCCAGCCGATATACTTGAGCGGCAGAAACGCAGAAAAAAGCAGTGCACCGAGGCAGATCACGGCGGTACTTAGCCAGATAATGATCTCTGTATTGGTTTGGTATGTTTCATATTCAGACAAGGGTGAAACCAGTGTTGCACTTTTGCCATGCCGGTATAATGCGACAAAGTTAAGGCTGAGTAGCAGAAAACCTAAACCGAATAAAATAAAAATAAACCGGACGTCCCATTCACTTTCTAGTCGGATCATGCTTGGAAAAAAGCCATCACTGAGTACGGCAAATAATGCCTGCATCATAATTCTTAATGGATACATATAAATGAGTACCAGCAAGATTAACAGACAGCTAAAGACTACGGTTCTGGTGTCTTCCAGGCCAAAGCGCCGACTCCATACCGAGTGCGTATGCCATATCCAGCTAATAACAGCGAAACTCGCAGTAAAGGCGGGTATTTGTTTTGTGGCAACAATTAAATCGGCTAGCGTATGTGGAATACTACCTACAGAAATGACCACCATGGTAACCGCGAAGGCGCAAGCTGCGGCAAAGAAAGTCTCAATACGCGTCATGCTTTCACCGCGCATGGTCCATTGTGCCTTGGTTTTGTCTGTATTACTCATAACAGTGTCCGGTTAAATAAGATCGATGGCGACAGGTGAGGCCATAACCTTACCGAATGCAGCGGCGCTATGACAAAAGCAAACGTAGTTACTGCACCTGCAAGTGTTACAGACATAAAACGCGTTAAGCTGCTAAACAGTATACCGCGATAAAGTAGCTCCTGGCCTATACCGATGCAGAATCCGGTGATAAAACATGCCAGCCACAGCCACAGCCACAGCCACAGGCCGGCAGAAAAACTGTTTACCAACTGCTCTGCTTCAAGCAGACTAAATAACATGGCACTGGCCAGCATAGAGCCCGGAACCAGAGCAATCTGGCTGCGTTGCAGACATAAGATTTTCGGATATACCCACTTAACAGCGCCAATCAATACCATAACCAGTGTCAGTTCTATTGCCAGGCAAGCTGTTTATCGCCACCGGCAATGCCAGGTGCGCCAAGGTAAAATGACATTAAACCTTTGCTATAGCTGATATTGTGTGGCTGTAATGCTACCGCTTGCTCTAAACAGGGTAATGATTTTTTCGCGTAGCTAAGCGCTAAAAAGCTGATGGTAAATCGCATGGAGTTTCCTCTGATAGTTTTATTCAGCTTAACAAGGCAGTGGAAACGCGGTGAGTGCCAAAAGTCACTTTTTCAGCTATGACTTTTGGCATAGTACTTTGGGTAGGGCTGGTTTGGTTAAGCGTCTCAGCTATCGAATAGCAATTAAATAGCCATGTAAGGCGCTATTAATAACCCTCGGCGCCTTGCTCGTAGCAAATGCGAATACCATTTTGTTCAACACAACGTGTTGGTGCTGGCGCTGGTTTACCTTTAACCGCTGCGACCAATTTCTTAACGATGGTAATATCGGCCTCCAGGCCTATTTGAGCAAACAGCACTTCGTCTGAATGTCGCGGGGCTTGTTCCTTCACGCTTAGTTAAAGTGAATTTTGTCGTGATTATGCCATAGCTTGTTTTAATACCGGCCTATAGCTGCCGATATACGATTACATTATTGCGGCCATTTTGTTTTGCCTGATACAGCGCTATGTCGGCTTGCTCTATCAGTTCGTCCGGATCGGTAAAAGCTGTTGTGCTGCTAAGGCCGACACTGACGGTCATGTTTATTTGTGGCTCGGTGTTAAGCGGGCTAAGTTCAACTGCTTTGCGTAGCCGGTTGGCAATAAGTACTGCTGTTTCTTCTGCGGTATCTGGCAGACAAATTAAAAACTCTTCGCCACCATAGCGAAACAGCAAGTCGTAATCACGCAATTGCTCGCTGGCAATATCTACGACATGACCAATGGCGAGGTCACCAGTGCGGTGGCCGTGCTGGTCGTTCACGCGCTTAAAGTGGTCGATATCAAACAGCATAATGCTTAGTGTCTTGCCGCTACGCGCGCTACGATTTAATTCAGAGGTTAAGCGTGCTTTTAACGATCGGCGGTTTAACAGGCCTGTAAGAGCATCACGCTCTGATATATGCAGCAGCGCCAGCCTTTGCTGAGCATGGCTTAACATAATAACGCAGCCAATAATTAAAACAGCAAAGGCGGTAAGGCTGAAAAAGCCAATGCTGTGTATCAGGTTACTGTAGTGGGTATGCACAACCTGATAATGCTCCAGTGCCATATAGGCCGAACGTAAACCAAATTGGGCAATATTAAAGGCAAATACCGCGCAAAAAGCCAGATAGACAGGGCCCAGCTCACTGTGCCTGTGACGCCATAACATATTAATGCTCCACAGGTTGAGTATTACGACCAATGGAATTGCAATTAACATTCTGTTTGCAGTGGTGCTGCTGGCGAAATCAGTGAGCTGCAGCAGGTAGATAACAATAAGCAGGAGTAACAGCCACTGTCGCCGGGCAGGAAACTGCAAATGACGGTGAATACCGCAGGCTAATGCCAGATGCGCGCCAACGCTACAGCTGTTTGTCAGTGCGGGTACCAGCCAATAGGGAAGGTTGCCTATACTGCCATTTATAGCACTTAATAGTGCGTTAACTAACATCAATAGCCCAGCAAGCACAAAATAACGCTGATAACGAAACTGTCGTTCAGCTTTATACTGCAATACCAATAAGGCTGTAAAAGTGGCAGCAATAAAGGCATTAACGACCGTTAGAGTAAACACATCCATTGTTATTGTTTTTGTCGGCACCGTGTAAGTGGTGCAGGAAATTAGCACAAAAAAACAGCAACGGCAATCTGCCTTGGTAGCGTGTTGTCGTTGCTGTTTGCGTCCGGGCTTTGCTACGCCAGCGGATATGGCAGGCCGTCTTTGCAGGTAAACTGCTTATTGCCTTTGTGGGCGCACGTTACCTGGCGACCGGTAATCATGCTAAACCAGATGCAATCAGGCTCTGAGGTTTGCAGCTGAATGTCATCTATGCTGGCTTTGTCCTGGCAACCGTTAATGCCGGTGCGGTTTAAAATTAGCTCAACATGGCGGCCGTTGTTGTTCAGCACGATGGAGTTGGGTGTTTCACGATGGCCGCTTAGCGCAACAAACTGTGCCGGGTTTTGCAGGCCGCTGGTGCTGCCATCGGCAAAAAACGCCAGCAGTTGCTGGTAGTACACAACATAGCTGCATACGTCTTTGTGCGAGCCTTGCTGCAGTGGAAAGGTTTTGTCTAGAAAGCCTTTGGAGTAATCCATCACCTGCTTAACATGGCGCTGATTCAGCTCGTTAATCACGCTAAGCTCGGTCGCCATCCAGGCAGTGTGGCTCTGTGATGGTGTGCTGTGTTGTTGGGCCAATGTTGTCATGATGTCATCCTCGTTTTAACGACGTTTATCGTCCAGTCCAGAGTTTAATTACCGGGTATCTGCTTAGTTGGTCTAAACGTCAGACCAGTTGCTATCGGTTAAAAACTAGTCTAGGCTAAAAAACAGCATAATTTCACAATAAAAATTTTACAGTGTGAATTTTACAAAATGAAACTAAACAAAAGCCTGCTGCGCAAATCACATTTCCTTGGTACCAAGATCAGAAACCTGCGTAAACGCAATAACTTAACCATGGAAGATTTGTCTACCCGCTGTATTCGGGTTAACCCGGAATATGCACCATCGGTGTCTTATTTATCGATGATCGAGCGCGGTAAACGCACGCCGGGTATTGAAATGCTGGAGGTGATAGCCGAAGTATTTCAAAAAGATCTGGATTGGTTTTTAGACGGTGAAGATGCCGGTGAAGATTTAACGCCCGAAAAAGGCAGCCGTGGTGGTATCAGCGGCATGGCGCTGGAACCCGGCTTTTTGTTTTCCAATGATATTTTGCAAATTGCCATTCCGGAGATGCTGTCGCAAACCGGCACCAGCGGTAAGCAGTTTGCTCAGTTGCTGATCCGTGCGCATCAGGAGCATCACCAAAACCACTTTCCTGAGCTGGAGCGTGCGGCCGAAGACGTCGGGCAAAAGCGTATGCCACTCAGCGTGGACGAGCTGCTGCTGATCTGCAAGCAGCTAGGCTTGAAGATAAGCTGGTTTGAAGCTGCCCCGAAAGAGCTGCTGGATGAGCTTGGGGTATTATCAAAAAACGTGTCCACGTCGTTTTTTACGCCGCCCAATACACTGCATTTAAATAGCTTACTAAAAGCGTTTCCAACCCGGTTAAAGTACGAGCTGGCGGTGCATATTGGCCATGCTGTGTTGCACAATAAAGACGGTGTTAAAAGCAGTATGACCGTCGGCGGCGCGCATGATGATGAGTTGTCCAGCTCGACCGCGGTGCAGCCACAGGACATTTTGCATGCCTGGCGTGATTTTGAATCAAGCTTTTTTGCCGGGGCGCTATTGTGCCCCAAGTTACCGTTTCGCCAGTTGCTCGACCGCCATGGCTACGAAATAAGCAGTCATCAGCAGGCCGGCGTGTCAGCTTCGGTAGCCATGCGGCGCATGACGGCGGTATCGCCTTATACCCACTGGCATTATTTTGATGCCTATACGCCGGGTAAATTAAAAGCTGTGTATCGCGGCAATGGCATACCATTGCCGTGGGGCAATATGCGCCAGGTGGAAGACCCCTGTCAGCACTGGGCGGTATTTCGGATGTTTGATGTTGATGGCGTAGCCAGTAGCGCGCAGTTATCACTGCTGGATGTAAACGGTACGCCACGCATATACTGCTGCGAGTCGACTAAAGTGGCCGATTTAGCCGGCAACGCTCATGTGCTCTGTGCTGGTATCGATTTAAACCCGGCGCTGTTGGCGCAAGGGGTAGACGCCGACAGTATGGCCGCTGAGTTAAAGCAACTGTGCATTGACAGCAGTGGTGGCGCTAAAGTGCCAAAAACGATACAAACGGCGCTTACCAGTGTGGCAAATATTCTGAACATTAACTGGGTAGCGCGTAGCTTACAAAAGCCGGCGCAGCTGATTTGCGCCCGCGGCAACAGCTGCCCACGTAAACCCAGCTGTTATCAGTGTGACGGTTAGCGTATATTCTCGCCCAACAACTGCAGGTTTTCATCCAGTAAGGCTGTCAGCAGGGCTTTGCCGCTGCTGTCTACTTTAAACTGGCCATAGCGCGCTGCTTCATATACGGCAGCACTGCCCTCAGCAAAGAAAAACGCATTCGGGCCAACACTGACAATACCATCACGCGGGCGTAGTAGCAGGCCAATCACAGCATCCTGAGTGGGTAAATCGTTGTTCAGGCTATACAAGCTGGCAATACCGTGTTCCGACAAGCTTAGCCATGCATAACTATATTGAGCGGCATCATCCGGCAGCTCACGGTCAATCGCAAACGCCAGCGCCATATAGTCACCCTGCATAATTGAACGTGGATCGACCGGTGCCAGCTGCAGTATTACCGTTTCGCCTGTCATCAGCGTTTGCTCAAAGCGCCAGATGGTTAGCGTGCTGGCGGTCAGAATTAATAGCACGGCGGCGGCTATTGCCAGCTGAGTCAGACGTGGGCTCATACCAACCTCCGCTGATAACGTTGCAGCAATAGCCAGGCTGCCAGCACTAGCAGGCCTGATAATGCCAACAAGCCGGATTTATACAGTAAGGTAAGCTCAAGGCTGTAATAAAACTGACTTAGCGCAAACAGCATGCTAAGCAAACATAGCGCTGTCCAGCGCCGGCTGCAGCCATAAAAACAGGCCAGCATCAGTGCGGTGCTGGCTAGTAAACCTGAGGCAGGATACAGCAAGACACACAGCAAAGTGGCCAGTGTAAGCAGTGCCAGCCGGCTTGGCACCGTCGCCAAACGGCTAAGCCAGAACACGGTGCTGATGAATAATATGCTGCCCAGCGCACTGTATAATGCACGCGCCAAGGCCAGCTTATCATCCAGCCAGTTGCTGCTGTCAATCACCAGTAGGCATTGGCCAAATAATGTCAAACCCAGAGCAGCTAATGTTGTTACTTCCAACATGCTTTTTAATCTGCCACTGTACGCCATTGCTGCCCAGCGCGGCCTGCTGCACCATAACAATACTGCAATCGCCGCCAGTGCAGAACTGATCGCGGCAAGGGCTGGCGCAGAGTGGATTAATGACAATAAGCAGCAAACTGCGATAGTCAGGCTCACACGTTGATGTAATTGATTTAACGGGCTAAACAACAGCAGGCTACTGATCAGCGCGCAGCCATAGCGTGCCATTTCATCCTGCTGGCCAAAAAGTTCGTACAAGGCATAGACCAACAAGCCGTGGCCGGCCAGCGCGATAGCTACCGACATCTGCTGCAAAAACTCCTGTGCTTGTGTTGCCAGCCAAATAGCTGTCGCCAGCAGTATGGCCGCAGCAAGTACACGCACTGCGTTATTGTCGGCCAATGCCAACAAGGGGCCGATAAAGGCGCTAATAATGAGTATCGATGCTATCCAGGCAGCAAAGCCGAGCAATAGTTGCAACCACCAGGGCGTGCCGTGCTGACCAAGCTGTCGCGCTTTATCTGTAGTTATAATGTCAGCCTGTTCCAGGCGGTTAAGCAGGGTGCGGTTATTGTCCATGTTGAGCCTCCTGCAACAAGTGTTTTAGCCAGACTGCTGCACCGGCGCTGCTGCCAATAACGTAAAAAGCCAATAGGTTAATCAGAAAAAAGCTGTCAGTGCCATCCATTAGCCTGCTAAGTATGGCGGTGCTTACGGCGATGGCGCTAAATAAGAGTAGGGCAAAAATCAGCAAATCACGCTGCCGGCGGAAGTACCAAAGTGCTAAAACACTGGCGATCAGTAGATAACTGAGCAAATTCGGCAGGTAGCTATTTTCCCACACCCCTAAAATGCCACCTAAGGTGAGAGGTGCTAACAGTGCCAGTGCCGTCAGCCACACTAGTGGTCTATGCTGCACGACACCCAGGCGGCAGAGGGCAAATTCGGCAAACAGCATTAACAGCAGAGTAGCCAGTGTTGGCAGCAATAGCAGCTGTGCGTCATTAAACATCCAGAATCCGGCATTAGTGTCCAAATAGCGCCACAACGTAAGTTGCAGCAGCGCAAACCAGATCAGATAACTGGCGCGGCTTTTACTTAGCAGCACCAGTGGGGTAATAAGGGCAGCCCAGGCGGCAAACAGCTGCCAGATATCAGCACCGGTTTGATAGGTTTGGCCTATTAAGGCTAGCAAGGCTCCGCTGAAAATAGCAGTTAGCAGTATCGCTGCGCGGCGCACCAGGCTATTCACCGGACTAAAAATTGCCAGCACGCCACTTAACGCTACGGCAGCGCCCGCCAGAGCAAACCTGGCCAAATAGTGCAGCAAAGGCCAGTTGTAAGCGAAAAAGAAAATCAGTGCACTGCCAAATAGCATTACGGCAACAAATAATAGCAGCCGGTTAGCTAACTTTAACCAGTCGGTTGTGGCCGGATGCAGCACATACTCTGTTGCTGCCTGCTGCAATTGCTTTGGGTTAAGTTGCTGTTGCTCTGTCCACTGCAACAACTGGTCGGCCTGGCGCAGTTTATCCATAAAAGTCAGTGTTTTTTGCCGGTAAGTAAGCAGCATCATAGCGTTTTTATAACTTGTTACAACTTCCTGTTGTTACTGGTTTGGCATCAGCGCTGCAACAGCGTAGTATTGAACTGCGTAACATATGTAACCTAACCAGGATAACAACAATGAAAAAGCTTACCTTAGCCGCCGCCTCTGTAGCGCTGGCACTTGGCCTTACGGCGTGTAACAAACAGGACACCGCACAAGTACAAACCCCGGTAGTAGCCGAAGTAAAAGCGCCACTGGTATCCGGCGTGGATACGCAGTACTTTGACCCGGCTGTAAAATTCTCGGAAGATTTCTTCCTGGCTATTAACGGTAAATGGCTGGCTGAAACTGAGATCCCGTCTGACAAAGCCTCATATGGTTCATTTCATGTACTGGCTGATAATTCGCAAAAAGCGGTAAAAGCCATAATTGATGAAGTGTCGGCTCGTACCGACTTAAAACCAGGCTCAGACGAGCAGAAACTGGGTAGCTTCTATAACAGTTTTATGGATGAAGCCACTATAGAAAAACTGGGCTTAAGCCCGCTAACACCGCAGTTGGATGCCATTAAAGCGGTAACGGATAAAGCTCAGCTGCCGGCGTTATTCGCCCGTTTGCAGCGTGATGGCGTTGCTATTCCGTTTGGCTGGTTTGTAAATAATGATGCGAAAAATTCTACCGAATACGCCGTTTATCTAGGTCAGGGCGGTTTAGGCCTGCCAGATCGTGATTACTATTTTAAAGATGATGAAGCATCGCAAAATATTCTTAAAGCCTATCAGCAATATTTAACTGATATGTTTAGTCTGGCCGGTTATGCTGACGCTGAAGCCGCAGCACAACGTGTATTTGCGCTGGAAAAAGCCCTGGCCGAGCATCACTGGACCCGTTTAGAAAGCCGCAATGCTGATAAAACCTATAACAAAATGTCTGCTACCGATTTAAATGCCAGCCTGGGGGCGTTTGACTGGGCTGTTTTTGCTGACGGTGTAAAGTTAGCTGCTGCAAATGACATTATTGTGCGTCAGCCAAGCTATTTTGAAGGTTTTGCTAAAGTACTTGAGGCTACCGACTTACAGAGCTGGCAGGATTACCTCAGCATGAAAACCATTCATGGTTTTGCTGCAAGCCTTAGCAGCAACTTTGCTGATCGCCGTTTTGCCTTCTACGGTACGACATTAAGCGGTATTCAGGAACAACAACCACGCTGGAAACGCGCGGTAGATGCCTCAGATCAGGTGTTGGGTGAGCTGACCGGCAAGCTGTACGTAGAGCGCCATTTTAAACCAGAAGCCAAAGCGCGGATGGAAACCCTGGTGGCTAATGTAATTAAAGCTTATGAAATCTCGATTAACGAGCTGGAATGGATGACAGCTGAAACTAAAGTTGCTGCGCAAGAAAAACTGAGTAAATTTACGCCAAAAATTGGTTATCCGGATAAGTGGAAAGATTATTCCAGCCTGGAAATCAAGGCTGACGATTTAGTGGGTAACTTTGTGCGTGCCAGCCATCGTGCTTATGATGAAATGGTCGCTAAGCTGGGTAAGCCAATCGATAAGAGCGAATGGTTTATGACACCGCAAACGGTAAATGCTTACTACAACCCGGTAAACAATGAAATCGTGTTCCCGGCGGCTATTTTGCAACCACCATTCTTTAATATGGACGCCGACGATGCGGTAAATTACGGCGGTATCGGTGGCGTTATCGGCCACGAGATTGGCCATGGTTTTGACGATCAGGGCGCTAAATACGACGGTGATGGTAACTTGCGTAACTGGTGGACTGAGCAGGATAAAGGCCAGTTCCAGGCGCGTGGTGCCAAGTTAATTGGCCAGTACAACAAGTTTGAGCCAATACCAGGCGTTAACGTAAATGGCGCTGTGGCACTGGGCGAAAACATCGGTGACTTAGGCGGTATGACAGTAGCGCTGAAAGCTTACCAGTTATCGCTGGACGGCAAAGAAGCACCGGTAATGGACGGTTTCACCGGCGAACAACGTTTCTTTATCAGCTGGGCGCAGGTATGGCGCACCAAGTTCCGCGAGGAAGCGCTGCGTCGTCAGTTAAGCACTGGCCCGCACTCACCGGCGCATTATCGTGTTATTGGTGTACTGCCGAATATTCCGCAGTTTTACACCGCCTTTGATATCAAAGAGGGTGATGCGATGTATTTGCCACCAGAGCAGCGCGTTAAGATCTGGTAATCGCTGGGTAATAAAAATCTGCTACACTGCACAGGCTGAGTGGGTGACTACTCAGCCGTTTTGTTTTACAGCTTAGCTTAGCCCGCCGGTTGCAACTCCCGCCCTGGCTCGTCACAGCAGCTCGCCCTAATGCCTACGGCAGGGCTCAGACACTCTGTGACGCCCAGTTCGGGATTCCAACCTTTGGTATTAATAGCGAGGTCTGACCACTATAACAAAGAATATATAACATCCGGTTTTGTATTCACCGTATTTATAACCACTATAACGTGGGTGGTTAACTGCCGGATGTCAATCTGGCCCGAATTTTCATATAATTATGCCCATTCATTCTAAGAATGACGCCGCAGTAGCAAGACTGCCGGCAACGACCAAGAGGATCATACTGTGCTACAACAATATCGCGAACATGTGGCCGAGCGCGCTGCGCAAGGTATCCCGCCAAAACCGCTCAATGCTGAGCAGGTAGCCGCCTTAGTTGAACTGTTAAAAAACCCGCCAAAAGGCGAAGAAGACACCTTAGTTGATTTACTGGTAAACCGCGTACCACCGGGCGTAGACGAAGCGGCTTATGTTAAAGCCGGCTTTTTAGCCGCGCTGGCTAATGGCGAAGCCACCAGCATCCTGATCAGTGCTGAATATGCTACAGAGCTTTTAGGCACCATGATGGGTGGTTACAATATTCAGCCGTTAATCAGTCTGCTGGACAACGAGAAGCTGGCGCCTATTGCTGCCAAAGCGCTGTCGCACACCTTGCTGATTTTCGATGCCTTCCATGATGTCACTGAAAAAGCTGACGCCGGCAACGCCCATGCTAAGCAAGTAGTGCAAAGCTGGGCTGATGCCGAGTGGTTTGAAAGCAAGCCGGCGCTGGCAGAAAAAATTACTGTAACCGTATTTAAAGTGTCTGGCGAGACTAACACTGATGATTTGTCGCCAGCACCGGATGCCTGGTCACGGCCGGATATCCCGCTGCACGCCTTGGCGATGCTGAAAAACGCCCGTGAAGGCATCACCCCGGATCAACCGGGCACAGTTGGCCCGATTAAGCAGTTAGATGAGCTGAACAAAAAAGGCTTCCCGCTGGCTTATGTTGGCGATGTAGTAGGTACCGGTTCATCACGTAAATCCGCCACTAACTCAGTGCTGTGGTTTATGGGTGATGACATCCCTTACGTGCCGAATAAGCGTGGCGGTGGTTTTGTGCTGGGTGGCAAAATTGCGCCTATCTTCTTTAACACTATGGAAGACTCAGGCGCGTTGCCAATTGAAGTTGATGTTTCTAAGCTGGAAATGGGCGATGTGATCGACATTCTGCCGTTCGAAGGCAAAGTGGTTCGTCACGGCACTAATGAAGTGCTGGCAGAATTCAGCCTGGCAACGGACGTTTTAATTGACGAAGTACGTGCCGGTGGCCGTATCCCACTGATTATCGGCCGTGGTTTAACTGACCGCGCGCGTGAATTTTTAGGCCATGGCCCATCTGACAAATTCCGTCGTCCACAAGCTAAAGCCGACTCAGGCAAAGGCTTTACGCTGGCGCAGAAAATGGTTGGTAAAGCTTGCGGCGTGAAAGGCGTTCGCCCTGGCACATACTGTGAGCCAAAAATGACCACAGTAGGCTCGCAGGATACCACCGGCCCGATGACGCGTGACGAGTTAAAAGACCTGGCCTGTTTAGGTTTCTCTGCCGATTTAACCATGCAGTCTTTCTGTCACACCGCCGCTTATCCGAAGCCGGTTGACGTAGATACACACCACACCCTGCCGGACTTTATCATGAACCGCGGCGGCGTATCACTGCGCCCGGGCGATGGTATTATCCACAGCTGGTTAAACCGTATGTTACTGCCTGATACCGTAGGTACCGGTGGTGACTCACACACCCGTTTCCCGATTGGTATTTCATTCCCGGCCGGTTCTGGTTTAGTGGCGTTTGCTGCCGCTACCGGTGTTATGCCGCTGGATATGCCAGAGTCTGTATTGGTGCGCTTTAAAGGCGAGATGCAGCCGGGTATTACGCTGCGCGACTTAGTACATGCCATTCCATACGTAGCCATTCAGAAAGGTTTGTTAACCGTTGATAAGAAAGGCAAGAAGAACATCTTCTCCGGCCGAATTCTGGAAATCGAAGGTTTACCAAACTTAACGGTAGAGCAGGCGTTTGAACTGTCTGATGCCTCTGCCGAGCGTTCAGCGGCTGGCTGTACTATCAAGCTGTCAGATGCCTCCATTGCTGAGTACCTGGAATCAAACATCGTTATGCTGAAGTGGATGATTGCTGAAGGTTATGGCGATGTGCGTACCATTGAGCGTCGTATTAACGCGATGCAGGCCTGGCTGAAAGATCCGCAGCTGATGTCTGCTGATGCCGATGCTGAGTACAGTGAAATTATTGAAATTGACCTGGCGGACATTAAAGAGCCGGTTCTGTGTGCACCGAACGATCCGGACGATGCGCGCTTATTGTCTGAAGTGGCAGGCGATAAGATTGACGAAGTGTTTATCGGTTCTTGTATGACCAACATTGGCCACTTCCGCGCTGCCGGTAAGTTACTGGACAAATACAAAGGCCAGTTGCCAACCCGTTTGTGGATTGCTCCGCCAACCAAGATGGACCAGGCGCAGTTAACTGAAGAAGGTTACTACAGCATTTTCGGTAAAGTCGGTGCCCGCACTGAAATGCCGGGCTGTTCACTGTGTATGGGTAACCAGGCCCGCGTAGCAGAGAACTCAACCGTAGTGTCTACCTCTACGCGTAACTTCCCTAACCGTTTAGGCCAGGGCGCCAATGTGTACTTAGCCTCAGCCGAGCTGGCGGCAGTAGCGTCTATCATTGGTAAACTGCCAACGGTAGCCGAGTATCTGGAATATGCTAAGCAAATCGACGCTACCGCAGCCGATACTTACCGTTACCTGAACTTCCACCGCATGGAGCAGTACACCAAAAAAGCGGATAACGTGATTATTCAGCAAGCGGTGTAGTTAACGCTGCAATGTTAAAGGCCTGCCACTGCAGGCCTTTTTTCTGCTCGCTAATATGCAGCTAACAGCTACAATTTTATGACCATCAAACAGATAATCGTTCGGTTGTCGCAACTTTGCGCAACCTTAGCGGGCCTGGATCTCTGACAGGGCGACACAGAGTGTCTGAGCCCTGCCGCAGGCAGTAGGGCGAGTTGCTGTGGCGAGCCAGGCAGAGCATGCAGGCGCGCTCGCGCAAAGTTCCATCTGCTGCTTAAACATGGAACAGAAGTATGGAATACGACTTTATTTACGATCGCAATACACTGCAGTTCAGCATCCGGCTGGCGGCAGAGCATGAAGTATTAGGCCGGTTTTTGCTGGATGAATTTGGCCAGGATGCACAGGCGTATTCGCCATTGCTGCAACAGTTAAGCGCGCTTAAATCGCATCAAAGCACGCAGTATCAGGGTAAGGAGTTTTTGCTGGAAGTAGACAATGGTGAGGTAACCCTTAGCCACAACACGCTGTTTTACGCGGTAGAGCAGCCGTTACCTGAACGGCAGCAGCATAAATTGGCCGATGACGATTTACAGCTGGACGAGCAGGGCATGCAAACGCAATGCGGCTTGGAGGATTTACTGAAACTGCTGCGCGAATGGCAGCAGTTTTTAACCGATTAGCTTTTAGCGTCTACTGCACTTGCACGGGGAATAAGCGCACCATTTAGGTGCGTTTTTTTTCGTCAGTAATCGCCTTTAATGTTTAAGTTATTGATAATTAGATATTTAAAAAAGTTGGCACAAGGCTTCCTTAGTAAATGATGAATCGCTAAGACGACTACTAAAGGGAACACAATATGAAGCTTGTATGTGCCATCATCAAGCCGTTTAAACTGGACGATGTTCGTGAAGCTATTGCTGACATTGGGGTGGAAGGTTTAACGGTAACAGAAGTAAAAGGCTTTGGCCGGCAGAAAGGCCACACCGAGTTATACCGTGGTGCTGAGTATCAGGTGGATTTTTTGCCCAAGGTGAAACTCGAGATTGCCACACTGGATGATCAGGTAGACCGCTTAATTGAGGCTATCCAAAAAGCGGCCTTTACCGGCCGCATCGGAGACGGCAAAATTTTTGTTTATGATCTGGAACAGGCTGTGCGCATCCGCACCGGCGAGTCAGACGCTGAAGCCATATAAGGAGCTGTTATCATGCAAGAGCAAATTTATCACTTACAGTATGCCATGGACACCTTTTACTTCCTGATCTGCGGGGTATTGGTAATGTGGATGGCGGCAGGCTTTTCGATGCTGGAAGCGGGCCTGGTGCGGGCAAAAAATACCACTGAAATTCTGACCAAAAACGTAGCCTTGTACTCTATTGCCTGCATTATGTACCTGGTATGTGGTTATGCCTTTATGTACGGCGGCGAGTTTTTCTTAAGCGGCATTGGCGGTGTTGATGTTGACGCTACGCTAACCAGCTTTGCTGAGCGTGAAGACGGCTTTACCGGCGGCGCCGTGTATTCAACCGCGTCGGATTTCTTCTTCCAGGTGGTGTTTGTTGCTACTGCGATGTCAATAGTATCCGGCGCCGTTGCTGAACGGATGAAATTGTGGGCTTTTCTGGCTTTTGCCGTGGTAATGACCGGCTTTATCTATCCGGTGCACGGCTCCTGGACCTGGGGCGCTGATGGTATGTTTGGCATTAACCTGGACGATCAGTTTGGTTTCTCCGACTTTGCCGGCTCAGGCATAGTACACATGGCCGGTGCTGCCGCAGCACTGGCTGGCGTATTACTGCTGGGAGCGCGCAAAGGCAAATACAGCAAAGACGGCAAAGTAAATGCAATCCCTGGCGCCAATATGCCGCTGGCAACATTAGGTACCTTAGTGCTGTGGATGGGCTGGTTTGGCTTTAATGGCGGTTCGGTACTAAAACTGGGTGATATCAGCAATGCCAATGCTGTTGCGATGGTGTTTTTAAACACTAATGCCGCCGCTGCAGCGGGTGCTGTGGCTGCACTGGCATTGTCAGTGGTGTTATTCCGTAAAGCCGATTTAACCATGGCGTTAAACGGTGCTCTGGCCGGTTTGGTTGCCATTACGGCCGAGCCTTCAACACCTACTGCGCTGCAGGCTACTTTATTCGGTGCTATCGGTGGTGTGCTGGTGGTGGCGTCGATTATTGGCCTGGATAAGCTGAAAATTGATGATCCGGTGGGTGCTATTTCAGTGCACGGTGTAGCAGGTTTATTCGGTCTGTTGCTGGTGCCGCTAACCAAAGAAGGTGCAACCTTTAGCGGCCAGTTGATTGGTGCTGCGGCGATTTTCTTCTGGGTGTTTATTACCAGTTTGGTGGTGTGGTATGTGTTAAAACTGGTTATGGGTATTCGTGTTAGCGAAGAAGCGGAATATGAAGGCGTTGATGCCTCAGAGTGCGGTATTGAAGCCTACCCTGAGTTTGTCGCGTCGGTAAAGTAAGCAGCCTGGGAAGAGTTGGTGGAACTTCCCGGGAGCGAGTGAGCGAGGGTGAGGCAGTAGCTGTCGCAGCCCCCGCAAGCTAAACGTCACCACCAAACTACGTCTATCCTTGTCCTTTGTCTTTTTATCTGACACCCCGTGCCAATGGCGCGGGGTTTTTTTGTCTGTGTGCCGGTACTTTTTCAGGCAATAAAAAAGCATCCCGCAGGATGCTTTAATTTTACCGTGTTACTTAACTGAATTTTCTGCGTCCGGCTAACACCAGCAATGCCATTGCAAACAGTGATAAGGAAACCGGCTCAGATATTTCGTTTCTTGGTGTGGTGGTGTTGGTGGTCAGGCCGCTAAATTTCAGATGATCGTTGCCTGCTGTAAGGCCACTACCAAAAAACTCATTGTAAGCACCTATCATCCAGTATTTACTGGCTACACCGCTGATGCCGTTATTCAGTTTAGAAGCTGTATTCAGCGAATAGTAGTGATTTGCCGGTGAAGCACCTACATTTGAGAAACTGGACGATGCAACGGCATAGCTACTAACCTCGTTCCAACGCTGCATCCGCGATCCTGCTGTGAACGGGTTGTTGTTAAAGGCGGCAATAGAAATGTCGCTACCCTGGTCGGCATAAGCCACACTAATACCAGCCAGCTCAACTTCCTCGCTAAATGACAACAGAATAAAATCATATCGGCCAAGGTTATCAACATAATGCTGATCACTTGAGCTGTTAAAAACTAATGTGCCCCACTGGCTAAGCCAAAGTTCCGCCTGAAAGATTGTTTCATTAGTTCCATAGTCACCGGGGTTATAAGCAGACCAGGCGGTCATGCTGACTGACATGCTGTTGTCGTCATCTGATAAATTGACGGTATTGGGGATGATATTGCGACTGATTGAGCCGCTACCGCCACTGCCAACAAAATCCCAGGTTTGGGTTGCGGCCTGACAAGCCCCGCTCAACGCAAGTAAACTGCAGGCAACAATTAACTTATCCATAGTTATACCTTAATTCCAGTGTTGTTATTTCACAGCGTACTACTAATGCTGCACAACGCAGCCAGCTATTTTATACATTTATATGGCAAAAACCATGCAATAACGGCGCCAATCGAAATTATATGTTTATTATCATGAGCATATGATTGTAGTGCTGTATTTGCTTGTTCACGTTTGTAAAAGATCATGACGATCTGCGAACAGTTGCAGCCTGGTAGCTGCTGGTAAATTAAGCTGTTGGTGGCTAACCATAATCAGTATACCCTTAGCCTGGCGGTTGACTAATGCCTGTACAATGTGTGCTGTGGTGGCGCTATCTAGCCCGGCGAATGGCTCGTCGAGCAATAAAATTGGCCGACTGGCTAATAGCAACCGAGCCAACGCAATGCGCCTGCCCTGGCCGCCCGATACGGCGGCGCCATATTCGCCCAGCACCGTTGCCAGCTGTTGTGGCTGAGCTCTGGCCCAGTCTGCCAATGCAACCTCTTCAAGTACTTGCCAAAGCTGGGCATCATTGGCATCAGGAGCGCCCAGACGCAGATTTTGCGCCAGGGTTAAATCAAACAAGTCAGGCTGTTGCGGTAAATAGCCAATACAATAGCTTAGTTGCCAGTGTGTTAGAGGCTGACCGTTTAACATGGCTTCACCCTGATAAGGCAACTCAGTGGCCAGCGCTTTTAATAACGTCGATTTACCCGCGCCTGAGGCGCCATTGACCAGCAATACCTGGCCGGAGTGCAGTGTAAAGCTTATATTGTCTGGGCCGGATAGCGCGGCTTCGTGCCGCGCTGATAGCTTACTAACGCTGAGCCGGTAAGGACCTTCAGGTTGCGGTTTAACCCCGGCTGGCGCCAGAGCATTACCAAACTGATTTAACCGGTCGCGGGCAGCGACGCTCAGCCCTAAGGCAACAACGCTGTGGCACAGAGGTGTCAGTACTTCATATAACGCCCACAGTGCCAGTAGCGCCGCCAGCAATAGCGGCACGGTTAAGTTGGCGCTGGCTAACAAGTTGCCACCTTGCCACAGCAGCAGCAGTAAGGTAATACCAAGTAAACTATGTTGTAGCAGCACGGCGCGGCTTACCAGCTGCTGCTGGCGCTGTTGCAGGCTAAGAAGGCTGTGATCGGCTTGCTGAAACGGCAGTAACGTTTGTTGCCAGCGTTGCCATAGTAGTAAGTTTGCCAGCATACTCAGAGGCTCCAGCAATGTTTGTCTTCGGTTGGCGGCAGTACTGGCCTGCTGTTTTGCTAACAACATAGCACGGCTTAATGTTAGCGCCGGTACCAGTAACACTGCTGGTAGCAGCGGTATGGCAGCAAGCAATAAGCTGGTTGACAGCAAAGCCCAGAACAGCAATACCAGCAGAGTTAACAGTATGCCCCATAGCCAGGGCGCAACCACTTTTAGCGGGAATTGGTCAAGCTGATCTATGTCGCTTACCAGTCGCTGTAAGCTGTCGGCCGAGTGACGCTTAGTGTCATTGCTTTGCGCCATAGCGTTAAATTGCTGTAGGCGTAGATCTTTTAGTAAACCCAAAGCGGCATAATGTGAGCTTAGCCGCTCGGCATAACGCCCTGCGGTGCGGCCTATGGCGCAGAGCCGGATCATTGCGGCCGGACGAAAATAGTCGAATCCCAGGCCGAAGCTTGCCAAGCCGGCTAGCGCCGCAGCGCTGATAAACCAGCCAGATAATGCCAGCAAGCTGATCACGGCGAGCAGCGTTAGCACGCCCAACAACAGTGCCAGTGACCAGGCGCCACGACGGCTGGCCATTAATGTTCGCAGGCGGATTGGCTCAGGCGCGGACATGCTTAACCTCATGCTGTAATTTTGTGCTGCCGTCGGGCAACTGTATCACGTTGTCCAGCCAGTCCAAGCCGTGCAATTGATGACTCACCAGCAACACGGTTTTACCGGCACTTAAACGGCCTATAAGCTGATGTAAACGGTACGCGGTGGCCCCGTCTAAGTGCGCTGCGGGTTCATCGAGCAGCCAGATGCGGGCGCTGCGCAGTAATAATTGCGCCAGAGCCAGTCGCTGCAACTGGCCGCCGGACAAGCCCAAACCACGTTCGCCAAGTAGGGTGTTTAGCCGCAACGGCAAGCGACTGATTAGCGGCCACAACTCAACCTGCTCTAGTACTTGTTTTAGCTGTTCGTCACTGGCTGAGGGGGCTGCTAAGCGCAGGTTATCGGCAATGCTGGCGGCCATAAAGCTGCTGTGCTGGGCCATATAGCCAAGTTGCTGTTGCCATTGAGCCAGCTCAAGTGTGGCCAGCGGCTGATGATTAACTAAAATATCGCCCTGATAAGGTGTAAAGCCGAGCAACGCATGCAGCAAGCTGGATTTACCGCTACCGCTTGGGCCTTGCAATGCAATACGCTCGCCGCTATGAATATTCAGGCTGAAAGGTGCCAACCTTGTTCTGCCATCATTGCCATTGATATATAACTGGTTAATAACCAGTGCTGGTGCCTGGCTAAGCTGCAGCGACTGGCTACCGCTATGCTGCCATGCCTGACGTTGTAATATGGGCGCTAGTTCTGCAATGGCGGCCTCGGCCTGCGCCTTAGCATGGTAATCACTACCGAGCTGGCGCAGCGGGGCATAGAACTCCGGCGCCAACAGCAAAATAAATAACGCGCCCTGATAAGGCACCGGTATCTCGCCTTTGGCCCAGGGCAGAATGCCCAACAAACCCAAACCTAAATATAACGCCAGCAAGGCGATGGCCAGTGCTGAGAAAAACTCCAGCACTGCAGCAGACAAAAATGCCATTTTCAGCACCCGCATGCTGCTGTCCCGGTAACGCTGTGCGGCGTTGGATACGGAATTGGCTGCGCGCCCGGTTGCATTAAGCTGGCGTAATGTCGGTAAACCACGGACTAGATCAAGAAAACGTCCACCCATACGCGACAGCTCGGCAAACTGTTGCTGGCTGGCTGTGGCTGCTGAGTTACCAAGTATAATCATAAACATGGGCACTAAGGGGGCGGTAACTAATAAGATGGCCGCCGCAAGCGTGCTATAAAACGCCGTGGCAATGGCCAGTAATATTGGCGTTAGTAACACCAGATAGCGCTGCACATAGTAGCGGCTGATGAAGCCGTCCAGCGCGTCAACCTGCTCTAACAATTTGGTGCTGATACTGCCATCGCTGCCGTATTGGTTTTTACCCGGCCCGGCAGTAGCGACGTGCTGTAGCAACTGCTGGCGTAATGTCAATCGTGCCTGCATGCTGGCATTTACACACAGCTGCTCACGGCCATATTGCAGCAATGGCCGACCCAACAGACACAGTGCTAATAGTGGCAGTATACTCAGTAACAATTGCAGATTCAGGCTTTGCCTGTTTGCCATCGTGTTTAACCAATCAGCAAATACTAACGACAGTAAATAGCATTGCAGAATAAACAACAGCGCTGCCATTATTGCCAGCAGCAGCGCGTTGTTCAGTTTAGGTTTTACTGCAAACAGCAGCTGATTAAGCTGCTGTTTGACGTCAGGTAGGTTACTCAGCGGGGGTGTCCTCGCCTTCGTAGCCTTTTAACTCCAGCCACATCGCATTGATAATGCCGAAAGAGCAGGCCAGTAATACCCCTAAGATCCAGGCAAAATACCACATAATGTGCTCCTTATAGTATTTGGTATTAGTACAGTGAATGGCTGTTGTCGCGGATATGCTGCTCGTTTAAGCGTCCACGCATTACATAGTAACCCCAGGCGGTATACGCCAGGATCAATGGCACAAAAATACAGGCGACGACAAACATAATCATTAAGGTAGTTTCGCTGGCGGTGGCGTCCCACATGGTCAGGCTATGTGCCGGATGACTGCTGGAAGGCATCACAAACGGAAACATGCTGATACCCGCGGCCAGAATAACCATTGCCATAGCCAGCGACGAGCTGACAAAAGCCGTGATATGGCGCTTGGCTTTACTGGCCAGTGCGCAGGCAATAAAACCGAGCACTCCCAGTACCGGTATTAACCATAACAACGGTACTTTGCCATAATTAACAAACCAGCCTGCAGCGGACACCTCTACTATTTTTTCGGTAGTACGGTTAGCGCCGTTGGTGTCAATCACACTACTAACGATATAGCCGTCAATACCGACATATAGCCAGACACCCGCCAGCACAAATAAGACGGCACACACCAGAGCGACAATGGCAGACAGCTTTTCACTGCGGGCTTTTAACTCGCCTTCGGTTTTCAGCTGCAGGTAAGTAGCCCCGTGATTTACTATCATCAGCAAACTTAATACCCCGGCCAGCAGTGCAAATGGGTTAAGCAGCGCCCAGAAACTGCCGGTGTAATGCAGGCGCAGGATATCGTCAAAGTAAAAAGGTACGCCTTGCAGCAGGTTGCCAAAAGCAACACCAAAGATAAGCGCCGGTATGGCTGAGCCGGCAGTTAACGCCCAATCCCAGCGGCTACGCCATTGCTCATTATCTATTTTTGCACGGTATTCAAAACCAATCGGGCGCAAAAACAGCGCAAACAGGGTAAGCATTAACGCCAGATAAAAACCACTGAACGAGGCGGCATATACCGTGGGCCAGGCAGCGAACAAAGCGCCGCCGGCGGTAATTAACCACACCTGATTGCCGTCCCAGTGCGGCGCTATGGCATTGATCATCACGCGGCGCTCGTCGTTACTGTTACCCAGCACTTTCAACAGTGCAGCCACGCCCATATCAAAGCCATCGGTAATAACAAAGCCAATCAGCAACACGCCAATTAACAACCACCAGATAAAACGTAGTGCTTCGTAATCCATGTTATGCCTCCTTCGCAGCAGCAGGGCTTTCTAAATCGTATTTACCGGTGTGCAAAGATGACGGGCCAAGTTTGGCGTACTTGGTCATCAGCCACATTTCGATAATCACAAAGATGGTATACAGCACCATGATGCTGATTAAGCTAATCCAGATATCTGTTACGGATAACTGAGACACCGCCAGGTGGGTGGGCAGAATTTCACCTATCGCCCAGGGCTGGCGGCCATATTCAGCGACAAACCAGCCGGCTTCACAGGCGATCCAGGGCAGTGGCAGGCTAAACACGGCAAATTTTAGCAGCCATTTGGGTTTATCGACGGTGCGTTTGGCGCTGTGCCAAAACGCCAGCGCAAACAGCAGCAACATAGCAAAGCCACAAGCCACCATAATGCGGAAGCTCCAGAACAGTGGCCACACTTGTGGTACCGAGTCTTCTACTGCCCGGGCAATATGTTCAGCAGTGGCATTGGCAACATCATCGGTATAGGCCGTTAACAGCATGCCGTAGCCTAAGTCTTCTTTAAGCTCATTAAAACGGCTAACGGTGGCTGGCGACTTATCACCAGCACGATATTGCCGCATTAACACGTAGGCTTCCTGGCCGCGGATAATGCGCTCTAAGTGTTTAGCCTTTAACTCTGCTAAACCCTGCACCGGTTCATCCAGCGAGCGGGTGGCAATCAGCCCCAGCACCGCTGGTATTTTTAGCGCATAGTCTGTGGTCTGGGTGTCTTGATTAGGAATGCCAAACACGGTAAATGCTGCTGGCGCCGGATGGGTTTGCCATTCTGCCTCGACGGCGGCCAGTTTTACTTTTTGCACGTCACCCAGCTCATAGCCAGATTCGTCGCCCAATACAATCACCGACAGCACACTGGCTAAACCAAAAGCGGAAGCAATAGCAAAGCTGCGCCTTGCAAAGGCTAAATCACGGCCTTTGAGCAGATACCAGCTGGAAATTGCCAGTACAAAAATAGCACCGGTAACATAACCTGCTGATACCGTATGCACAAACTTAACCTGTGCCACCGGGCTAAATACTACCTCGCTGAAACTGGCCAATTCCATGCGCATGGTGTCGATATTAAACTCAGCGCCTATTGGGTACTGCATCCAGCCGTTGGCGACTAAAATCCATAATGCGGATAAATTGGTGCCCAGCGCCATCAGCCAGGTAACCGCCAGGTGTTTTTCTTTACTTAGCCTATCCCAGCCAAAAAAGAACAGGCCAACCAGGGTAGATTCAAGAAAGAACGCCATTAAGGCTTCAATGGCCAGTGGCGCACCGAATATATCGCCGACATAATGCGAGTAATAAGCCCAGTTGGTACCAAACTGAAACTCCATCGCAATACCGGTGGTTACACCGAGTGCAAAGTTAATACCAAATAATTTGCCCCAGAATTTGGTCATATCGCGGTAAATGGTTTTGCCGGTCATGACATACACCGACTCCATAATCGCCAATAAAAACGCCAGACCTAAAGTAAGGGGAACAAACAAGAAGTGAACCATTGCCGTAAAGGCAAATTGAAACCGGGACAGGTCAACTATATCCATCGCTAAGCTCCGCAGCATAGGTGAGAAATACGCTGTACCTATCTGGCGGTACAGTCACAGCACTATACAAGCAGAGGTGACCAGCGCTTATGCGCTGGATCAAGTTTTGGGCTTTTTATATTAGAAATGCATTATGTATTAGCGTTTACGGGCAAGAAAATTGTCAACTGCCAGATTGGACGCCGCCAGCATTTGCCGGCCTTGCGGGCAAGTTTGCGTAAGCAGAATAAACAGTGTGTCGATGACCAGCTCCTGAGCATTGCGGGCCAGTATTGACGACAAGCGTGCCGAGCTTTCATCGGCTACGGTGTACAGTTTAACACCCGCCAAGCGCGCCACACTATTGTTGCCGTAGCCGGTAATACTGATAATTTGCACACCATTGCTGCTGGCCTGTTCGGCAATTTTTACGCTGTCGGGTGTCTCACCTGATTCACTTAACAGCACCAATACATCGTTGCTGCTGTAGTTGGCAATATTAGCCAGTTGCACATGGGTGTCAGTTTCGGCCAGCGCCGCCATGCCCAGTTTTTGCAGCTTGTAAGAAAAGTCTTTTGCCACCAGCGCTGAACCACCTTTACCACAGAGTAAAATACGTTTAGCGCTGCGTAGCCACAAGGCGGCTTGTTCAAAGCTGGCCTGGCTGTTAATAGCATGGGTTTTTTGCAGCACGTTAATTTTGCCGGCTAACAGTTTCTGGCTCATGGCGGCAAAGCTGTCATCCAGTGATATTTCACCGTGCAATTTTGCGTTGCTGGCTGCAGGTTGCTGCCGGTGCAGGCTGTCACTAATGGCAAATTTAAAATCGGGGTAGCCCTTGTAACCCAGCTTCTGGGTAAAGCGCACGACACTGGCCTGGCTTATGCCCACTGCTTGAGCCAGCAGCTGTGACGGCATATCACGAATATGATCCGGGTTCGCCAGTATATAGTCGGCCAGTTGTTGTTCGGCGCGGGGAAACTTTTCGCGTAGGGCGTTAATTTTCTCAAGTACAGACATCCGGTAGTCCTGTTTGCCGGCACAGGGGCACAGCGTAATAATACGGTTACAACCCGCAGCTTATTATGCCCGGAGCAAATTGAAAAGCCCGGCCTGCAATACAGGCCGGGAAACGCCGTGTCTGGGATTAGAACGCGGGTGTGTAACGCAGTGAAACACCTAAAGTACGGCCGGTAACTGGGTAGTCGCTTACAGTGTTAAAGTGGTTGGCACCGGATTGCGGTAGTGGAGGCGCTTTATCCAGCAGGTTATCGATACCGGCCGTTAAGCTCAGTTCATCCGTAGCCTGCCACGATGCAGCCAGGTCCAGGTAGTTTTGCGCGCTGATCCTGACACTGCGATCGGCGGCATTTGCTACCTCGCCAATGCGGCGCCAGCCTAACTGCATAGCCACAGTGTCAAGGGCCCAGTCCAGCGTAACGCGGTGCTTGTAATCGGCTTGCAGCACGCTGGCAAAGTCGCCGGAGCATGCGTTGCCAAAGGTGCCTTTACAGTCAATCGCCGCTACGGTGGCGTTATTCTGCCGCGTTTGTTTGGTGATAATAGTGGCCTGATACGCCAGCTTTAAGCTGCCGCCCATTGCTGCCGGTGCGGTAAAGCGGTAGTTAGCTGCCAGGTCAAAGCCATTTTGCCGCACTGCGGCCAGGTTAAAATCATTTACAATAGCCGTGCTGATAAGACCGGTTTGCGGGTCACGCAGTACGGCATCACATAACGGGTTGCCGGCTACCGGGTTATCGATGTAACAGTTTTGCAGTGCCGCAGCAGGTTGGATCTGGCTTACAGCATCGGTAATTTTGATGCTGTAGTAGTCCAGAGTGACATCAAAGCCACTGATATAAGCTGGTGTATACACCACACCCAACGTGGACGATTCGGCCTGCTCCGGTTTTATCTGTGGGTTACCGCCAAAGGTATAGCTGGCGCTAGAGGCATCAAACGGCGCACCTGCCGGGGCGGCACCATAACGGGTGCATTGCTCGGCATTACCGGTACCCAATAAACACGGATCACCATTAAAACGGCCGGCAAAGCGCGGTACAAATTGCTCACTGGTTTGGTCAAATAATGCCAGCGACAGCGCCGTAATCGGGCTTGCAAACTCACCTAAATTAGGTGCGCGAAATGCTGTCTGGCGGCTGGCGCGAAGACGGATATCACTGTTAATTGCCCAGTTAAGCCCCAGTTTCCAGGTATTTTCGGCATCAGTATTGGAATACTCTGAAATACGGTAAGCACCTTCAAAGTCCAGTTGATCAAAAAACGGCTGATCAAATAACAGCGGTACCAACACTTCGGCGTACACTTCTTCGCTGTCAAAGCCGGCGTCCATATCAAACACACTTACTGCCGCAAAACTGGTGCCGTTACGAAAGGCATCGCCCGGCAGCTGTTTACCGGTTTCTTTGCGGTATTCATAGCCCAGTGCATAACTAACGGTGCCGGCCGGTAATTCAAACAGTGGTGCCGAGTCACCTGATAAGGTGACAGCCATAACACTCTGCGTACGTTCACGGTTGGAATACAGCAGTGGTGTGCTGAACGAAGACAAATCCAGCTGCGGGTCAAAAATATCTACTGTGTTAGCCAGAGTACCAAAACGGCTGATACCGCTGTTGTTGTTTCTATAAGCATTGTTGGTAATGCTGGACGTTTCGTCGGTACTGCCATACTGAGCGTATATGTCGTAGCTTAAACTGTCGGTCAGTACACCTTTTACCCCCAGCTGAAACTGGCTCGATTCACGCACTGCTTCGGTGGTTTGTACACCTAAGCCTAGGTTGCGTTCTACGTTTACCAGTGCATTGCCGTTGGTGTCAAAGCTGATTAAATCGCGGACAGCCGCAGGAATAAACGGGTTATCTGTAGTTAAGGTAACCTGCTCATTAACGCTTACCGGGGTTTGCCCGCCGGCGCCGGCGCCGGTGACTTTTATTTTGGCATACATGCCGCGACCATACAGCTCGGCATAATCATTTAATTCTGCGTTGAAGAACAGCCCGGCGGATAAACGGTTCATGGGCTGGGTCAGGTAACGATCACCGGTGACATTTAGCGTGTTACGCTGTGCTGTAACGCCGCCGTTGTCGTCGATGCCAAAGCTGTTACCGCTGGCTACGTCGGTGTAAAAGCCACCGGTATTGATCATGCTACCACTGTTTTTTAATGCCCAGCTGCGTTCGCCGGCCAACAACGCTTTGCGTTCAGAATAGCCAATGTAGCCGGTAATGTGGCCGCGGCCATTGGCTATATCACCGCCAAATACGGCTTCGGTATTGAGTTTTTCACCACCGCCGTCGGCGGTTTCATAACTGGCTGACAGTTCAATACCGTCGAACTGGTCGTCCATAATAAAGTTCACTACACCCGCTACGGCGTCGGCACCGTATACCGCAGCGGCACCACCGGTTAATACATCAACCCGTTTAATTAATCCGGCCGGAATAATGTTTACATCTACTGAGTTACGAAAACTGAACGGTACCGCACGGGTGCCGTTAATTAACACTAAGGTACGGTTTTGGCCCAGGCTGCGCAGGTCAATAGTAGAAGAGCCCAACGAATCACCTACCGTCGCGCCGGTGGCATTGGCACCAGCAGCAGCTTGCGGCAGTTTGGCGGTAATGTCTTCGACATTTACCGCGCGGTCGAGCTGAATTTGCACTTCATCTACTGATGCAACGGGGCTGGACGAAACCAGTTCGGCACGGGCAATACGTGAACCGGTAATGGTGATCACTTCAGTTTTTTCTGCCCCTGCAAAGTTGTCGGCCTGCTGTGCCATGCCAAGTTGGCTGACTAAAGCCAGATTTACTGCCAGCGCTAGTTGAGAAGCTCGGCGCAAGTTAACGCTATGGTTTTTTCTGCTGAGGTAAGGTGTCATCTGTGTATACTCCCTGTTGCCGGGTAAAATATCGGGTTGGACTTTATGAATTTTTTATACATTTAAATTTACGCTTCACTGAATATATAACCCAACATTAGGCTGCATGCAATTTTATTTAGTTGATCTTCACCTATCTATGGATAAATTATTCATGCTACAGTTGCTTTGTCAGCGCTAACGATTACAGGAACCTTAAATGCACAGTCATATTCAGCAGTTGTATGCTATTGCCGCTAAACCCAGCCGTAAGGTTATTGGCTTGATGAGCGGTACATCGCTTGATGGTCTGGATGTAGCTTTGTGTGAACTGAGCGGCGAAGGCCTTAATACCACCATTACGTTATTGCAGTTTTGCACGGTAGATTACGGTACGGACTATAAACAGCGGGTTAAGGCAGTGTTCTCCAAACGTGAAGTCGACTTGCAGGCGGTAACGCTGTTAAACCCGTGGATCGGGATAGAACACGGCCGTATGATTAACCAGTGTCTGGCGAACTGGCAGCTAAGTGCCGCCGATATTGATGTGATAGCCAGCCATGGCCAAACCATTTTCCACTGTCCGAAGCGCCAGCATAATCTGGTTGATTACAGCAATGCCACCTTGCAAATCGGCGATGGTGATCACCTGGCGGTAACCACCGGTATCACCACCATCAGTGATTTTCGCCAAAAGCATATCGCTGCCGGCGGAGAAGGAGCGCCGTTAGCGGTTTACGGTGATTATCTGCTGTTTAGCAGTAAAGACGAAAACCGCATTATGCTGAATATTGGTGGTATTGCTAACTTTACCTGGCTACCGCAAACGTTAGATGCTGAAGCGGTATTCAGCAGTGATATTGGCCCGGGCAATACCATAATGGATGCCTTTATTCAAAAGCATTATCCTGGCAAGTATTTTGATGCAGATTCTAGTTTGGCTAAGGCGGGTAAGGTAAGTAAACCTTTACTTGTCGCCTTGAAGCAAGATGATTTTTTTGCCCTGCAATTTCCGAAAACTACCGGACCGGAAGTGTTTAATCTGGCTTATCTGGCCCGTGCGCAGCAGCGATCCGGCACAGAACAGTTAAGCCATGCTGATATTATGGCGACGCTAAATTGCTTTAGCGCTGATATGATTATTGCAGCGATACAGCAAACTACCGCAGCGTTGACTAATTTTGTTATTTACGCCAGTGGCGGTGGTATCCATAACCCGCTGTTAATGGCCCAAATTCAAGCCGCGTTGCCTGATGTAGTGATCAAAACCACCGGCGACTTAGGCATCAACCCCGACGCCAAAGAAGCGGTGCTCTTTGCTGTATTGGCCAATGAATGTTTAGTAGGTGGTAAGCAGAAATTCAGCAATGCCCGTGAGGGCATCCCGGGTGTAACTATGGGCAAGATCAGCTTCGCGGACTAGTGTGCCGCTGGTAAACTAAACCAAAAGCGGCTGCCCTGACCTAAGGTACTGCTAAAACCAATGCGCCCAGCATGGCTGTCGATGATTTTCTTACTGATGGCCAGGCCTAAGCCGGTGCCCTCTCTGTTACGGGCATTTGACGCATCTTCCTGCGAAAAGCTGGAGAAAATCGATTTGGCAAATTCCGGCGAGATACCCCGCCCGCTGTCTGTTACCTGCCAAAGCACTGCGTCTTGCTGTCGTTGCAAGCTTACTGTCACTTGTTGTCTGGCATTGGAAAACTTAATGGCATTAGATAAAAAGTTATCCATCACCTGACGGATCCGCAGTGGGTCGGCCTTCAGCCAATAAGGCTCAGAATTGTCCTGCCAGCGTATTTGCACATCAAAGTGTTCGGCATACGGCTGAATAGCTTCTATGGCGTCTTTTGTTAGTGTATTGAGATCAAACCTGACCGGTTCAAGCTGAAAATGGCCAGAGTCAAATTTCTGCATATCCAGCAGGTCGCTGATAAGTTGTGCCAAGCGTTCGCTATTCAGCCCAGCAATATCGAGCATCTTGTTGTACGCGGCAGAGTCTGGCTTTACTGCCTGCTTTGATATCAACGAAATAGCGCCGCGGATGGCAGTCAGAGGTGTTCTTAGCTCATGGCTCACCGTGGAGACAAATTGATCTTTTAGTTTATCCAGGCGGGTGAGTTCCTGATTTTTTTCCGCTAGATGTTCCAAGCTTTGCTCAAGTTGTGCGGTTTTTTTCTGTAGCTCCTGCGTTCGTATATTGACAGTTTCTTCGAGCAGCCGCTGGTTAGCTGATTTTTCACTTACCGCTTGATTTAATAGACGGTTGATCTGCCTGATATGCCGCATACGATAAAGATGAAGCGCCAGCAACAGCGCGACGAAGATTAAGACAAAGCCACTTTGTACCTGCCATAATTGCCACCAGCGCGGGCTGATAACAAAAGTAAGATTGGCCGTTTGCTCCGAAATTAAACCATTGTTATTCATTGCCATTAACTGGAGCTGGTAGTCACCCGGCGCTAAATTGGCATATACGGTGTAAGGGCGGGTGCCGGCATATACCCAATCATTATCCAGGCCAATTAACTTATAGCGATAGCTGTTACGGTCAACATCATGGTAATCCATCGCTGAAAAGTGAAACTCCAGCGTGTTTTCAGTCGGGCTTAGTATCAGCGGTGTTTTGGCATAGGGTTCGAGTGCTAGCGCTGGCTCATGGTTAACTTTTACCGCCGTTATTCTGGGGATTGGTTTGGTACTGTTGGTCCAGATTAATTTGGGGTTGGCTTTAAACACACCTTGCAAGGTGCCAAAATAGAGGTTGCCGTCGGCATCTATAGCGTTAGCGTTACTGTTAAGTTCTGGTGCTGTCAGGCCATCATGCTGGCTAAAAGTCACTATGTGGTCAATATCAGGGCTAATTAAATTTATGCCTTGGCTTGTCATTACCCAGATGCGGCTTTGTTCGGCAACCGCGCCTACAATATTACTGCTGGCCAAGCCATCACGCTGATCTAAAAAGCGCTTTATATCACTGGCTAAGTCCCACAGCACTAAACCCCGGTTAGTGCAGATCAGCAATAAGCTGGCGCCGTCATTTTCCAGGCATTGAATTTTATCTGACGGCAAAGCGGTGGCAAAACCTTGCTGTAAACGGTTTGTTATCCCAGCCTCTGCATCAAGCTGGTATAAGCCACTATAACGGGTGCCAACCCAGACTGTGCCATCGGCCATTAAGGTCATTGCCTCTACCGCGTCACCCGAATGATGGCTGGACAGTTCAGACAAAAAATGACGTACCACGCCGCGCTGTTTATCGTAGTACAGTACGCCATTTCCCCACAGACCAAACCAGAAGCGTTGTCCAGCTTGGGTAACCATGTCTCTGACAATGGGCTCCGTTATTTTTGCTAATTCAAAAGCGGTATTAAACGGCTTCAGAGTTTGCTCTGCTGGGTGTTGAAAAAACACGCCCTGATCCGTGGCAATGTATAAGACATCGTTTTCATCTATCGCCAGCTTATTAATGGTGCTTTCAAGCTTTAAATGTGTTGCGCTGTCTGTACTGAGGTTGAGCTGATGCAGATGTTGGCCAACAGATACTGATAATCTATTGTGTTCGGTAAAGAGTAAATTAGTGACCGAGAAGGCAAAATTTTTGCGTAAATCTGCTGCGGCAGAGTGCTGTAGCAGTGAAAAAGCATTCTGGCCGTAGCGGGTATAAAACAAGCCATGTGAGCGGGTACCTAACCAGAGCACACCACTGCGGTCAGTAAATATGGCTCTGACATTTAGTGTTGGCAGTAATGCCTGCTGCTGCCTGAACGGCATAAAACAGCCGCATGCCGGGGAGTACCGATGCAAACCTTCATAGCTGCCAATCAGCAGATTGCCACTAATATCTGGCTTCAGCGTGTTGATGACAAACTCATTGTTGACATTGCTGCCGTCGCCACTCTGAAGGTGGTTTAGCTGACCGTTATCAGGATTAAACGCTGATAAGCCATTGCGCGTGCCAAGCCACAACTTAGCGTCAAAATAGGCTAATGCTCTTATTTCGTTGGCCCGGCTACCGCTGGTGGCTGTTGTGGTAAGCAACACCGGCGCTGATAACCCTGTTGTTGGTTGCCAGGCATAAAAACCTTCACTGGTGCCTATCCAAACTGTATCGTCATCGCCCTGTGCCAGAGACCAAACACGCTGATGCAAAAAGCTGACGCTGGCATCGGGGCCACCAATGCGCTCGACTCTATCATCTGGAGTGATCCGGAATAAACCATTGGTTGAGCCAACCCAAACACTGCCGTCAGCTGTTTCAAGTAAACTCTGCACCTTTAAGCCACCCAAAGCAAAACGGCTCAATGTACTGCGGTCCGGGCTTAACCTGCTAACACCCAGCCCCCAAGTGCCAACCCAAAGCTGTTGTTTACTGTCAATTAATAATTTGCCAACGTCAGGCTGAATACTGCTAAGCGCCTCTTGCGGCTCGAGTACAGAAAACGTGACAAACCGATAGCCGTCATAGCGTTTCAGGCCCGACTCAGTGGTTGCCAGCCAAATGTAGCCCGCATCGTCTTGCACCAGATCATACAGGGTGTTATTGGTCAGGCCATCTTCATTGCCCAAACGCTGTATCAAAGGATCGGCCTGGGCAAAACATTGCCACACAGTAAGCAAAAGCAGCCACCTAATCAATTTGCTTAGCACCGAGTTTTTCCTGAAGCACTATTGAACCAGTTAATAACTTATGTTGTAGCTGGTTATTTGGCAAGCAACAGCGGATGACTAGATAATAAAATACAGGCGGCAGCAGAAGGGGAAGTGCTAATACCAGGCTTTATTTCAAAGGCCGAAGCCTGGCTGGTTAGTACTCCCACCAACAATCCTGCCACCAGTCTAAAAACTCGGCAAAGTCGATATAGCCATTGTTGTTGGTGTCGATAAGCTTAAAGCCTTCTTCAACATGGCTGGCTTTGGTTTTCGGTGCCAAAGCGGTAAGCAGTTCGATAAACTCGGTTAATTCAATACGGCCGTTACCGTCACGGTCAAAAAAATCGAAGTTGCTTTTTATTTCAGCAATTTGTTGTTCAGTTAACGTTTCTTTAGTCACTTGCATTACCTTAATTTAGCAATCAGTTTGGGCAGCAGTGTACTGTGCCTGAAAATTGCTGTCTATCTGCTGGCAAAGATCCGATATTTATCTGGCATTAAAGCAGGGCTTTGCGCTAGTATTCGCGCCCTTGTGTACATAGCGTTAATTTAATGTGTGGTAGCAATGGGTAAAATAGTTCAACTGGCAATCGTTGTAGCAGTACTTGTTGCCTCCGCGCCGATAAACGCAGCAATGCCAGCAGGTGATGCAGTGCTCGCGTTATTTGCAGAAGGCGTTGGTAAAGCAGAAACATCAGGATTTGCTATAGGCTTGCGGCATGTCGGTAGAGACGATGTGTATATGCAAGCAGGGTTAAGCTATCAGCGCATTACGCTTAAGCAATATCCAACAGATTATGATGGCGGTCGTTTCCGGCCGGTATTTTTATATGGCCGGCTCGGTTTAGATTGGCCTGTAGGCCCTTACGTGCATGCGGGGTTTGATCTGAATAGCAGCCTTATGAACTGGTTAGACACCAATGACAACAATTGCTGCAATGCCAATGTCAGGGCCGGGCTGGAGTTTAAACTGCACCAGAATATCCGCATAGACATGTATGGCAACTGGTATAATTTTCGCTATGAAACTGAGCACAGGCCGGTAACACCTATTGATTATAAGCAAGAAGGGGAAAGCCGCCGCTTCAGCCGCACCAGCGCTGGGGTGCAGCTCTCAGTAATTTTTTAGTCTCTGAGGCTAAAAATTAAAATGTTGTGTTTCGGCGACGCCAAACTTTCGGGTTCTGCTTTCTTTGAGCAAATAGTCTTAGCCGCTGGTGCGGCTTTAAGCTCATATCCCGCTGCATTAGCTACGATATGCTAAAGTAGCGGGTTTGTATATTCTCTAGTGACCACCGCCAAGTGATTTAATCGCCTGAATCATTGATACCATCACTTTTTGCGCATCACCGTACACCATTTGGGTGTTATCGGCGTAAAACAGCGCGTTTTCCACGCCGGAATAGCCTTTACCCTGGCCACGTTTTACCACATACACTTGTTTGGCCATGTCGACATTTAGCACCGGCATGCCGTAAATTGGTGAACTTTTGTTGGTGCGTGCTGCCGGGTTCACCGTGTCGTTGGCACCAATGACAATAGCGACATCGGCTTCTTTAAATTCGTCGTTAATATCTTCCATATCAAAGATAATGTCGTACGGTACCCCGGCTTCGGCTAACAGCACATTCATATGGCCTGGCATGCGGCCGGCTACCGGGTGAATGGCAAACTTTACTTCGACCCCGGCGTCCTGCAGCAGTTTTACCAGCTCGTATAATTTGTGCTGTGCCTGTGCTACTGCCAGACCATAGCCGGGCGCGATAATCACTTTGCCAGCGTAGCGCATATTAATACCGGCATCACCGGCATCTATCGGTTTTTGGCTGCCGGCAATATCGCCTTGCGCTTCATCTTCAGCAGCGCCAAAGTTGGAAAACAGCACATTAGCCACCGAACGGTTCATCGCTTTGGCCATTAACAGCGTAAGTAAAGAGCCGGCCGAGCCGACTACCATACCGGCAATCATCAGCGCTGGGTTATTCAATACATAGCCTTCAAAACCAACGGCTAAGCCGGTAAAGGCATTGTACAGCGAAATGACTACCGGCATATCGGCTCCGCCAATCGGCATCGTCATCATAACGCCGTAAATAAGCGCCAATGCAAAAAACACCGCAAACACCGGCCAGGCAACGCTGCCACCGTGCCAGATAATGTAAGCGCCAATACCTAGCAGCACTAACAACAGGCTACCGTTTACCAACTGCAGGGCGCCGAAACGCAATGTGCCGTTAATGCGGCCATCCAGCTTAGCCCAGGCGATTAACGAGCCTGACAATGCCACTGCGCCAATCAAACCACCCAGCACGGCCAAACTCAGTGAGATGCTGCCATGGGTTTTGTAGCCAATCAGTTCTATTGCTGCTATCGCCGCAGCTGCGCCGCCACCCATGCCGTTATACAGTGCCACCATTTGTGGCATTTCGGTCATCGCCACTTTTTTGCCACTGCGCCAGGCCCAACCAAGGCCCAGCGCCAACGCAATCAGCGCCAGCGTAAGGTTAGTGCTAAGGTGTGGTTTGGCGGCCTCGTTGACATCAAGTGTGTAGAGAAAGCTGGCCAATACGGCCAACACCATGCCCCAGCCAGCGACGACAATACCGGAACGGGCTGTTAGCGGCGACGACATGCGCTTTAAACCATAAATAAACAAAAAGGCGGCGATAAAATAGCTGCTGTCGATGAGTAAAGCTGTATTCATGCCTTACTCCTTAGGGGTTTTGGTTGATGGTTTAAACATCTGCAGCATACGCTCGGTTACCACATAGCCACCAGCGGCATTGCCGGCACCTAACAGCACACCGAGAAAGCCAATAATCTGCTCTGGCAGCGAGCTGGCGTTGAGCAGGGCCCACAGCGCACCAACCACTACGATACCGTGGATAAAGTTAGATCCGGACATCAGCGGCGTGTGCAAAATGGCCGGTACACGGCCGATGATTTCAAAGCCGGTAAAGGCGGCCAGCATAAAAATATACAGCGCGACAAAGCCGGTTAAGATGGTGGTGGTGTAGTCCATAACTATCCCCAATAAATAATGTAGTAACGTGTATTAGTGTTTTGCCAGTGCGGTTTTTACCGCTTCTGGTTTTATTTCACCGTTATGTGTCAGCACGGTTTTCGCTAGCACTTCATCATCCCAATTAAGCGCGATGGCGCCGTCAATCACAAACAGCTGCAATAAATTCAGCAGGTTTTTCGCATACAGCTCTGAGGCATGCTCAGCTAACATTGACGGCACATTTAACGGCGCCATTATTGTTATCAGACCTTGCTCTACTGTTTCACCCGGTACACTGTATTCGCAGTTGCCGCCACCTTCTGCGGCCAGATCAATAATCACTGCGCCAGGTTTCATGCCATCCACCTGTGCTTTGTTAATCAGTTTGGGTGAGGGCTTACCTGGGATTGCCGCGGTGGTAATAACGATATCGGCCTGCTGAATATGGCTGGTAATTGCAACTGCAATCTGGTCTTTTTCCTGTTGCGTCAGCTCGCGGGCATACCCGCCCTCACCGCGGGCATCCACACCGGTAGCAACAAATTTGGCACCTAACGACTCTGCTTGCTCTTTGGTTTCTGGCCGCACATCGTAACCTTCGGTTATCGCGCCTAAACGCCGTGCGGTAGCCAGTGCTTGCAAGCCGGCAACACCCAGCCCCATAACTAAGCAGCGTGCAGGACGGATAGAGCCTACGGCTGTGGTCATCATGGGTAATATGCGCGCAAGTTTTGTGGCGCCAAGCAGAGCGGCATAGTAACCGGCCAGTGCCGCCTGAGACGACAGCGCATCCATCGCCTGGGCGCGGCTGATCCGCGGCACTTGCTCCATGGCAAAGCAGGTGATGTTTTTTTCACACAACAAGTGGGTTAATTCAGGCTCTTTATGCGGATAAATAAAACTAAGCAGAATGCTACCGGGTTTTAACAGCGCAACCTCAGCCAGTTTAGGCGGTTGTACCGCCAGCACGATATCGGCGTCTGCCAGTAAATGTTGTTCGGTGCCGGCAATCTCAACGCCGTTATAAACGTTGTCGGGCAGCTTGCTGCCCACGCCGGCACCGCTGAGCATACTGATGCTGCAACCGAGCTTACTCAGTTTTTCGGCGACCGCAGGCACCAACGCCACCCGCTTCTCACCGGGCCGGCTTTCCATTAGCACGGCGATTTTTATTGGCATAACAGGTTCTCCTTAAACTAACTGTTTGAGGAGTATAGTCTTTATTTAACGGCATTTCGGATTGCGGTGAATGATGGCTAACATTTCGCCAACTTATACTGGTCTAACCTGTTGTATTGTTTGTCACGTGGTGCAGTGCTTGTTCTAGTGTGGTCAGAATTTCGCTGCTTTTGCGCTGTATCCGCAGCTGACTAAATAATTCAGCAGCCTGTGGATACTGTAGTTTTAAGTAGCTGAACCATTGCTTTATACGGTTGCTGTAGTATTGGCTTTTGTCGCCGCACATTTCAAATTCAGAGTATTGCATGAGCAACTCAAGCACTTGCGGCCATGGCATAGCAGGGCCGCCATCGCGAATACTTTTCGCCAGGTTTGGCATCGCCAGTGCGCCGCGGCCGAGCATAATGTCGTTGCAATCAGACTGCTGGCGGCACAGGGCGGCGTCATTGGCATTCCAGATTTCACCATTGGCAATCAGCGGAATAGCCACATGTTGTTTGATTTTGGCAATCCATGGCCAGTAAGCCGGTGGCCGGTAGCCATCACTTTTGGTACGGGCATGCACGGTCAGCATGCTGGCGCCGGCATTGGCTATGGCTGCTGCATTATCCAGCGTTAAACTGGTATCGTCATAGCCAAGGCGGATTTTAGCACTGACCGGAAACTGCATTGGTACCGCATCGCGCACGGCTTTTACAATGCGGTATAGCTGTTCTGTTTCTTTTAGTAAAACGGCACCACCACGGCTTTTATTGACCGTTTTAGCTGGACAACCAAAGTTTAAATCAACGCCGGGAGAGCCGAGTTCAACCGCGCGTACGGCGTTTTCTGCCAGCCAGTGCGGGTCCTGTCCCAGCAATTGTACCCGTACCGGCGTACCGGCAAAGGTTTTGCCACCGTTGAGTAATTCAGGGCACAGGCGGGTGAACACGCGCGCCGGCAGTTTTTGGTCTACCACGCGGATAAATTCGGTAATGCATAAATCGTAACCGCCAATCCGCGTTAACATATCGCGCATCAGGGCGTCTACTACGCCTTCCATCGGTGCAAGAATTATTTTCATGGGTTTTTGGTTTTGTCGGCGGTTTTGCTGCGTCGGCAGCGCTCAGAGCAATAAATCACATTTAGCCAATTTAGCTGCCACTTTTTACGCCAGCTAAACATCAGGCCACACTGGGGGCAGCGTTTTTCGGGCAAATGCGGTTTTTTATGCACCATGCTCAGACAGAATAGATGGTGCTTACCTGGGCCCGGTGCAACAGCTCGGCCAATTCCGGCAATTGCAGTGGTTCGATATCCAGTACTTCAAGGATGGCACTTTTATGCTGCTCCCATTCCGGGTCTAAACTTATATTAAACAATTGCCGGCTCTCACCGCTAAAATGTTCGGCCAGCTTTAACAAAGCAAATAGCTGTTTTTCCAGCTCGCTGTCAGTTTCCAGCATTAATGCCGGGCTGTGATGGTAAGCAATTACGTTACACAGCTCTGGGGTTAGACTCCACGACTCGGCAATCAAATAGCCTAGTACTTCATGACAGGTTTGGAAGTACTGTTCTTCTATTTCACTATAGCCCCGGCTCTGCTGCAGGCCTTGTTGCATAGTAAGCTCATAATTATCAACCTGTTGATGGATAAGAGCGATACCAGCATTGTGGAACAGCCCCAGGCTGTAACAGTCATCCTGAATATCCTGCGCAAAATTAAAATGCTTGGCCAGTGTCATGGCGATATTCGCCGTTTGCAGGGCACTAGCCCACATTTTTAAGCTGAATTTATCGTTACAACCCTCGGCCAGCGTAAAACGTAGCAGTACACTGCGAACCAGCTTGAGTACACGGTTGACGCCAAGAAACTTACAGGCATGTTCAACCGAGGTAATTTTGCGTCTCAAGCCAAAAAAAGCAGAATTCACTACTTTGAGGGTAAAGCCCGCGATACCGATATCCAGATTAATCAACGCTGAAATGCGTTTAATATTAGGTTCTGGGGCGTCCAGCTGCTGCTGAATATGCTGCAGGATTTCCGGCTGTGGCGGTATGGTAAAACCGGTTAACGCCTGTTCAATTGCCGACATATCAACGGCCTGGGCCATAACGCTTTCTCCAGAACAAAATATAGGTAGACTGCGTTATCGTAGATGCGCAGTGTGGCTTATGCAAAACAAAATTATACTACAGCCAGCCGGCTTAAGAATCCAGATAAGGCCTGCCTGACATCAATGTTTGTGCCAGTTGCTGCTCTGATTGCTGCTCATTAAGTTGCAGATCGTTGAATTGAACATCAAATTGGATTAACTCTTCATCATCCAGATGTTGTGCTACCAACCGGTCAGGCACCTGACCCACCTGACGAAAGGCGTTAATCGCTACCTGTGCAGCTTGCTCCATCAACAGAAAAAACTGTCCCAGCGGAAATTGTTGAAAAATGTCGGCATCCAGATGCGCCCAGCCGAGTAAATCGCCGCTGATGCTGCCGTCGGCATGGTCAGTAAACAGCATAGACACGGCTGCGCAGTTTGGGTTTTCTCCGGCATGGTATTGTTCGGCGTCGGCACTGTTAAACAGCAGTACATAGCCAAAGCCCGGGCTGCCTTCGGCGTCCATCTCGTCAAATGACGTATCGTACAACAAAAACAAGCGATTATCGGTCATGACGGTTTCCTGCTCAAAAATGGGCGCTAATTCTACCCGAAATTAACCTGAGGCTAAAGGGGGACTTTGCAATAATACGCTATATCACTTGTTGCAGTTATAGAAAAACTGACAATGCCGCCATTAAGTAGCGCTATCGTTCTGGTATGGGATCTCCAACAATAATGCCAGCGCAAGCAGCAATGCCTGCTCGTTAGTCTGCAGCAGTTGGTCGGCGCGCACGCAGGTATCTACAGCTTGCCAAAGCTGTTGTTTTTGCAGCGGCGGCAATGCCAGCAGCAATGGCAGCTGCTGGTTTAAGGTTGGCAAGTCGGGTTCAGGCCTTGTAGTTGGCGGCAAACCCAACACGGCTATGCCAGCGCACCATGCCTGCTGTTGTTGCCCGGCATCACCTGCAGCACTGCTTACCAGCGCCAGCAAAGGGCTTATTGCAGCACTTAGCTGTTGCAATGTTTTGGCGGCGTATTTTTGGCTGACTTGTGCCGGGTTGAACTGTGCTGCCAGATTATGTTGCACAAATTGGCTTACCAACCAGGGGCCAAGCTCCGGCGCATTAACTGCTTGTAGCAGAGCTTGCAGCAGCTGGGCAAATGTTGCAAAGCCGCTTGCTGACAGGCTTTTCAGCGCTGGCATAACGCGCTGCAAAAGCTGTATTTGCTGCAAGGCGTTTAAAGCTGCTACGGCATCGCACAACTGATCCACCTGCTGTAATAAAGACATTGACCCTTTATCTTTAATCAGCTGCAGCTGTTGTTGGCGCTGACTGTCATCTTGTTGCAATAATAGACAGCAAATCAACGCCATTGCTGGTTCTGTCTGGCGGCTACTGTGTAACAACAGCAACGGCAGGGCTTGTTGTAAACGTGACGCATGTGTTGGTTTCGAAGCTGAGAGTGCGACATCTGTCTCTGTTGTTTGCGCACTGCGCGGCGCGGCAAACTTACCGTTCCAGCCTGGTTCCAGTCGTTTTATACGGTTGGCTAACGGCGGATGGGTAGCAAATATTGACGCCCAGCGGCTGATCGCTTCGCCAAAAAATAAGTGGCTGTTTTCATCGGCATTGGCGTTGGCAATTTTGCTATGGCTACTGTGGCTGCCAATGGCTTTTAAGGCGCCCGCAATGCCGCTGGGGTTTCGGGTAAATTGTACTGCTGAGGCATCGGCAAGAAATTCACGCTGGCGGCTAACGGCGGCTTTAATCAGGTTACCAAAAAACGAACCAAGGTAACCAATTACGACTAAGCCCAGCGCTAACAACAACAGGCCGCCACCACTGTTTTTGTTGTTGCCGGAGCGGTTGCCTCCGGCGCGCACTGCACTGCTTCTGCCTCCGGCACGTAGCATATAGTAGCCGATATGCCCTAAAAATAAGATGCCGTTTAATATCGCAATCAGGCGGATATTCATCCGCATATCACCGTTTAAAATATGGCTGAACTCATGCGCGATAACACCTTGTAACTCGTCGCGGCTAAGGTGTGTAAGGCAGCCCTGGGTAACGCCAATTACTGCATCGGCCGGGCTGTAGCCTGCGGCAAAAGCGTTGATGCTATGCTCGGGCAACAGGTATACCGGCGGTACCGGGGTATTAGCGGCCAGCGCCATTTCTTCTACCACATTCAGCAAGCGCCGTTGTAGTGGATCTGTGCTGTCGGGCGTAACCCGCGTACCACCTAGTGACTGCGCAACAACTCTGCCACCCGCGCTAAGTTGTTGCCATTTGTACCCTACGGCAATACCTACTGCGGCAATAACAACCAAACTAACCCAGGCTACCAGATGCCACGGCAGGCTTTGCCAGTGCCAGGGGCCATTGATTATAGCCGGGTCGATAAAACCCAGACTGATTAAGGCAACAATATTAGTCAGTAACAACAATAACAGCACCGCCAGCGTGAACAGTGCCACCAAAATGCGGGTGTTACGCCGGGCTAAGTCTTGCTGGGCAAAAAAGTTGCTGCTCATGTTACGGCGTATTCAGCTTTAGAAACTGACTTTGGGGGCGGCTTGAATAGCGGCGCTGTCAGCAAACTCCAGTAACCTGGCATCGTTAGCATGACCAAAACTGGCGGCGAACAAGAGTGCAGGAAAGCTCTGCTTGTAGCCGTTGTACTCAGTAACCGCATCATTAAATGCCTGACGGGCAAAGGCCACCCGATTTTCTGTGCTGGTCAGTTCTTCTGACAGCTGCATCATATTCTGATTAGCTTTTAACTCCGGGTAGGCTTCCATTACCACGTTAAGACGGCTCATGGCACCTTGAAGAGCGCCTTCAGCGCCGGCTAATTGGTTTATCGCGTTTTCATCACCAGGGTTGTTGGCGGCTACTTTTAACCCAGCCAGAGCAGCGTTGCGTGCAGAGATAACCGCCTCAAGCGTATCGCGCTCATGCGCCATATAAGCTTTGGCTGTTTCAACTAAATTGGGAATTAAATCATAACGGCGCTTTAACTGTACTTCAATCTGGGCAAAAGCGTTCTGAAAACGGTTTTTCAGCCGCACCAGACTGTTAAAAATGCTGATAACCCAGAACAACAGGCCGACAAAAATAGCCAGAATGATCAGGCTGGACATAGGGGCTCCGATATGACGATCAATTTGGTTGGTATTGTTAACAATAGTTTAATCAGTGTCCAGTGATTATTGTTGAACTAACACTAAAGTAGGTTGATCGGTTAGCTTTTGCGCGGATACTGTTAAAAGATCTGCACTAAGGTATTATAGGCAAATAAAGTAGTGAGGTACCTATGACCGATTTTAAACATATTTCCGTAACAGAAACAGCAGAGCTGCAAGTTCAGGGCAGAGTGATTATTGCTGATATTCGTGACGAGCAGAGTTTTACTGCTGGCCACATAGACGGCGCTTATCATTTAACCAATGGCACTCTGAACGGTTTTATGCAGCAATTTGAATTTGACCAACCTGTGGTGGTGGTGTGTTATCACGGCAATTCCAGCCAGGGCGCTGCGCAGTATCTGGCGCAACAGGGCTATGAGCAGGTGTACAGTATGGATGGTGGCTTTGAAAGCTGGCGGCTGCAGTTGCCTTTTGTGAGTGAAAACGGTGCATAAATTTGCCGAATTAAATTCTGCTGATGCCGCGCAGCTGTTTGCAGCATACTGCCTGGCTCAGGGGCTTGAGGTAAATGCTGTGGTGCAGCGTACTGATTTTGCCGAGTTGTATGCTGCGCCTGAACAGCAGGAGCAAATACAACAGCAATTGACGCTGTTCTTACAGCAGCCCGACCATCCGCGCTATCAATCTGCGGCCTGGCAACTTAGTATGCCCGGAGCTGCTTCCGGGCCTATATTACCGGCCTTTAACCTGCAAAAATTTTGGCAGCAGGCGCCTCTTACATTATTGCTGTTGGCACTCTGTTTAGTGGTGTACGGTTGGCAACAACTGGATTGGCGTGGCAGTAGTGGGTTGTTACAACTTACTGAGCCAACGCAGCTATGGCGCTGGTTTACACCGATGTTGTTACATTTTTCGCTGACACATCTGGTATTTAATCTGGCGTGGTGGGGCTATTTAGGTCAGCAGTTCGAACGCCAACTAGGCTTTATAACCCTGCTGAGTGTGACATTGTCGATAGCTTTGTTATCTAATGCGGCACAGTATTTTATTGTTGGCCCTCATTTTGGTGGTCTGTCAGGAGTAGTGTACGGCTTGTTTGGTTACTTCTGGATTGCCGGCCGGTTAAACCCAGCGCAGGGGCTGCAGATCAGCAATGGCCTGGCAGGCTTTATGTTGCTTTGGCTGGTACTGGGTTTCATGGATATATTGTGGGTAAGTATGGCGAATTGGGCGCATCTTGGTGGCTTGCTTGCCGGTATCGGCTGGGCCTGGTTATTGCGCAATACTCAGGCCCGGCAGTAGCTATTACTGGTATAAATATTTGGTAAACAACAGGTCGCGGATAATCGTTTCGCCGGCTTCTTTTTTCATTGCTTGTTGTAACTTATCCAGCAAGGCGAGGCGGATTTCTTCACGGCCGGTTAACGACTTAATTTTGTCTTCCGGTTGCTTGCTGATAGTGCCATAAATAATATCCAGGATCAGCGGTTCGTGATGCTCTACGGCCGGTAAAAAGCTTTTATCTTCAATCATCAGTTCAACGGTGATACGAATATAGCCTAAGCTGCGGCGGTTGCCGGAAATATAATTAGTGACAATATCCGGGTCGAAGCCATAATAAACCACTTCTTTCGGTTGTTCTTGCGCCAATGCTGGCACAGTGGTTAACAACAGCAGACAAAACAACAAGCTTTTAATCATAAGTATCACTTTTGGTTGATAAAAACAGGCCGGCAACGACACTAACCTTAGCGTTAAGCGCTGTATTTTACCAGCTAAGCTTGTCTGCCGTAAGCCGTTTTCTCTGCTTATTGCGGCTGAAAAAATACGCCAGAGTTGCTATGATGCCGCCAGACTTATTCAGTACAGAATGTGCTTTTGTGAATATACCCTTTATTTCTCTTGATGCCCCCTGGCGGGATGCTATTGAACAAACCTTGCCGCCGCAGCTGGCGCCGTGGATCTCAGAGCCGGCATCTCTCACCGCTCGGTTAAAGCGACACTGCCGGCAGTTTCGTGTGCAGCTACTAAACGAGCAGCAAAGTGAACTGCCGACTTTTTTGCAGCATTTGTTGCCTGGCACCGCTGCTGCGCAGCTGCGCGAAGTGATTTTATGGTGCAACGACATGCCTTGCGTTTATGCGCAAAGCTGGTTGCCACAGCAAACTGTTACCGTGTTGCGGCCACTGGCTGATTTAGGCGAGCGCCCGTTGGGTGATTATATTTTTCAGCAGCCGGGCTTACACCGCGGCATTATTGAAACAACCCAACTGGATATCGCCTTGCCACAGTTATCAGTAGCGGCGCGTTGCCATGCCAGGCGCTCGGTGTTTACGTTAAACGGCTTGCCTTTGCTGGTGGCAGAAGCGTTTTTACCGGCGATGGCGTTACTGGATGACGCCCCGCAATGAGTCTTGCATTATGCTGGCATAACCGGCGGCATTACTTACAGCTGATGCGGCTGGAAAAACCCATCGGTACCTATTTACTGCTGTGGCCAACCTGGTGGGCGCTGTGGTTGGCAGCCGAGGGCGTGCCATCGCTGCATTTGTTGTTGGTGTTTAGCCTGGGCGTGGTATTAATGCGCGCTGCCGGCTGCGTGATCAATGATTATGCCGACCGGCATTGGGATGGCGCAGTGGAGCGCACCAAACAACGGCCCCTGGCCAGCGGCGTGGTAACAGCCACTGAAGCGTTGCAGTTATTTCTGTTATTGCTGCTGTTGTCTGCCAGTCTGTTAGTGTTTTTAAACTGGCAAACGGTGTTGTTATCGTTGGTGGCGGTGCTGCTGGCAGCGATATATCCGTTTATGAAGCGCTACACCCATTTACCGCAGGTAGTGTTAGGGGCGGCATTCAGCTGGGGCATGCCAATGGCGTTTATGGCCACTCAGCTGCAGTTGCCGCCACTGTTGTGGTTGCTATATCTGGCCAACCTGCTGTGGACAGTGGCTTACGATACCTATTATGCGTTGGTCGACCGGCCGGATGATATTAACGTCGGCATTAAATCCACCGCTATTTTATTTGGCCGTTACGCCTTGCCGATCATTGCATTGTTGCAACTGTGCACCTTATTGTTGCTGAGTAGCGTGGGTTATCTGGCGCAGCTGCATTGGTTGTATTATTGCAGTTTGGTTGGCGCTGCCGGCTGTTTTGTTTATCAATACCGGCTTGCCCGCGCCAGCCGTCAGGGTTGTTTTAATGCATTTTTGCACAATCACTATGTTGGCATGCTGGTGTTTGCCGGTATTGCCCTAAGCTATCTAATCAACGGATTCTGATACAAGGATAAAGCCGCATGACACGATTTTTGGCAGCGCTGGTAATGATATTGCCGCTATTGGCTTGTGCTGTGCCGGATGAACCACGAGAGGTATTTAGCCTGGTGCCGCTGCAGGTGGGTGAAGTACTTATTCAGGTGCAGTTGGCAGATACGGCGGAAAAACGGGCGCAGGGGCTGATGTTTCAGCAAAGTGCAGACCCGGGTATGTTGTTGCTATACCGCGAGCCCAGAGCGATAGCGCTGTGGATGGCCAATACCGCTATGGCGCTGGATGTAGCCTATATTGGCCCGGACTGGCGCATAGCAGAACTGATCACGCTGGAGCCTTTTGATACCACTGCGGTGCCGTCAGCCAAACCGGTGATTGCCGCGCTGGAAATGCCGCGTGGCTGGTTTGCTAAACATGGCGTGGTGGTAGGACAAAACGTAACGCTGTCGCAACACCAGAACTAACTTACCAGCTTCGTAGCACGAGATAGTTGCCGCTCTGCTCGCCACAGTGGGGTTGCGGGCATCCTGCCCTCCACCAGGCGGACCAGCTGCGCTGACCAAATTCGTTCCGGACGAATTTGTTATCCGCCTTCGCTAACGCGAAAAAGTCTGTGGCTGCGCTATCGGCAACTATCTCTGCTTTGTTTCAGTATCAGTTTACCGGTAATGCCCGGCGCAGTAACAGAAAGTACAGTACCGGCATCAGCAGCATTGATACCAGTGGTGCGGCTATCATGCCACCGAGCATCGGGGCGGCAATACGCTGCATCACTTCGTTACCGGCGCCGCTGCCTAGCATAATCGGCAGCAGGCTGACAATAATAGTCAGTACTGTCATCGCCTTGGGCCGCACCCGCTGCACGGCGCCCTGCATAATAGCCTGCCATAGCTGCTGCTGATTTTGCGGCTTGATATCATCCACCGCCCGTTTTAAATACAACAGCATAACCACGGCAAATTCGGCGGCGACACCGCTGAGTGCAATTAAGCCCACCGCCACGGCGACCGATAGCTGATAATCGAGTAAATACAGCAGCCACAGGCTGCCGCTGAGGGCGAACGGCAGCGTAACCAGTACCAGCACGACATCAGTAAAGCGGCGGAAGGTTAAATACAGCAGTACCATGATGAGCAACAGCGTAAAGGGCACCAGTTGCTCCAGCCGCTGTGATACCCGCTGCATATACTCGTATTGGCCGCCAATACTCACACTGACCTGCGCTGGCAAACGCTGACTTGCCAACAAGCTTTGCAGCTGTGTTATATAACTACCGAGCTGCGTTTGCGCCGGTAAGTCGATATAGACCCAACTGGTTAAGCGGGCGTTTTCAGCGCGGATCATCACCGGGCCATTTACCACCTCTACTTTTGCCACTTGCTCCAGCAGCACATAAGCCCCGTCGCGGCTTTGCAGCGGTAGCCGGCGAATATCATCCGGGTGGCTGCGATAATCACGCGGAAAGCGCAGGCTGATATCGTAACGCTCGCGGCCCTGAATACTTTGCGCCACCGGCGCGCCGCCTATGGCAAAAGCGACGTATTGCTGCAGCTCGGTTAGGGTGATGCCGTAGCGGCCCAGCTGGGTTAAGTCTGGCGTAATGTGTAAGTAAAGGCCATCTTCGGCGCGTTCGGCAAATACTGAACGGCTGCCCGGCAGCAGTTTAATCTCTGCCTCCAGCTGCTGCGCCACCGCTGAAATAGTGCTCAGATCCGGCCCGCTTACGCGCACCCCCACCGGGGTTCGAATGCCGGTAGACAGCATATCAATGCGGGTTTTTATCGGCGGCAGCCAGGCGTTGGTCAGCCCTGGTACCTGCACCGCAGCGTCAAGCTCGGCAATAATATCGTCCAGCGTAAAACCGTCGCGCCACTGGCTTTGCGGCTTAAGTTTAATGCTGGTTTCCAGCATCGTCAGCGGTGCCGGGTCTGTTGCGGTATTGGCGCGGCCGCTCTTGCCCAACACTGTTTCTACCTCGGGCACGGTTTTAATTAGCCGGTCGGTTTGCTGCAGTAATTTGGCTGCTGTGGCCGGGCTTAAGCCGGGCAGGGTAGTGGGCATATACAACAGGTCGCCCTCGGCAAAGGCCGGCATAAACTCGCTGGATAAACGCTGCCACGGCACTATGCTCGAGGCCAGTGCCAGCACGCTAAGCAGCACTAAGGTGGTCGGAAAACGCAGACACAGTTTAAGCAGTGGCGTATACAGTGCGATTAAACCGCGGCTGAGCGGGTTTTTCTGCTCCGACGGAATTTTGCCGCGTAAAAAGTACAGCATCAACACCGGAATTAACGTAATGGCCAAAATAGCGGCAGAGGCCATAGCAAAGGTTTTGGTGTACGCCAGCGGGGCAAATAAACGGCCTTCCTGTGCTTCTAACATAAACACCGGTAAAAAGCTGACGGTGATCACCAGCAAGGAGAAAAACAGTGCCGGGCCGACATCAAGGCAGGCGTCGATAATGGTTTGACGAAACTCCGCTTTAGTTAACTGGCGGCCGTTGGTGCGGGCCTGCTCCAGCTTTTTATGGCCGTGTTCTACCATTACAATAGCGGCATCGACCAGGGCGCCGATAGCAATGGCGATGCCGCCCAGGCTCATTACGTTAGCGTTAATACCCAGCTGCTGCATCAGTAAAATGCTGGCCAGCAGCGCCAGCGGTAAACTGATTACGGCGATTAACGCGGAGCGTACATGCAGTAAAAACACCAGACACACCAGCGCCACGACAGCCATTTCTTCCAGCAGTTTTTGGCTTAAATTGCTGACGGTGTTTTCAATTAATTCCGAGCGGTCGTAAACCGTGACCAGCGCTACGCCGTCGGGCAGGCCGTTGTTTAACTCCGCCAGTTTACGTTTCACCGCCGCGATAGTACTCAGTGCGTTTTCGCCATGACGCATGACAATAATACCGCCGACCACTTCACCCTCGCCGTTCAGCTCTGCAATACCGCGCCGTGCGCCTGGTACAATTTGCACGCTGCCAATATCGGCCAACGTTAGCGGGTAGTCGGCGCTGTTACGCACTCCCAGTGGCACAGCGGCTAAATCAGTCAGTGACTGAATATAATCACCGGCCTGCACCAGCAGTTCGGTTTCGGCCACTTCAATAACACTGCCGCCCTGTTGCTGGTTGTGGCTGTTTATTGCAGCAATCACCTGGGCCAGGGTAACGTTAAAAGCACGCATTAAGCGTGGTTCAAGCTGTAACTGGTAGGTTTTGGCCATACCGCCAATGCTGGCTACTTCTGCCACGCCGGCGACGCTTTGCAGCTCCGGCGTCAGGTAAAATTGCTGCAGACTGGTGAGTTGCTCTAATGATATATCGGCATTTTTTGCAGTTAACGCATACTGGAAAATCCAACCGACGCCACTGGCATCAGGGCCCAAGGTGGCCTTTGCGCCGGCGGGCAGGCTAACGGTTTGCAAATATTCCAATACCCGCGAGCGCGCCCAGTAAGGGTCGGTGCCGTCATCAAAAATCACATACAGGTAGCTGTCGTTTGGCATTGAAAAGCTGCGCACGGCTTTGGCTTTGGGAACAGCCAGCAGCGCTGTCGACAGCGGATAACTAACTTGCTGCTCGATAGTTTCGGGGGTTTGGCCCGGATAGCTGGTTTTAATAATTACCTGGACGTCGGATAAATCCGGCAGCGCATCCAGCTTCAGCTGCTGGCTTGCCTGATAGCCAAATAGTGCCAGCGCCAGCGTGGTTAATAATACCAGCAGCGGGTTTTGCACCGACCAGCGAATAATAGCCTTAATCATTGCGTGAGCTCCTAATGCTGGTGACTGGCGCTGTTGCTTTGCGGTAACTGGCTTAAGCTGGCCTCGGCGTCGAGCAAGAACTGGCCGGATACCACTACCAGTTCGCCGTCATGCAAGCCGGACAGCACTTCAACATAGCCCTGAGCACTGCTGCCGGTAGTGATAGTGCGCACGCTAAAGTTATCACCGTCTTGCACCACCACCCGTCGGCTGTTGCCGCTTAGCAGCACGGCATCACGCGGCACGCTAAGTACATCTCTTAGTGGTCCGCCGTATAGTCGTACCGGTAACAGCATATTGGGTTTAAACAGTTGCTTGCTGTTATCCAGCGTCAGCCGTACTTTGCTACTGCGGCTTTGTGCATCGAGTGCGGGGTAGATGTAATCCACTTTGGCATCTATGGCGCTTACGTGCTGTGACGGAATATCTACTTCGGCGCTCATGCCGTTAAACAACCAGCTTTGTTGGGCTTCGGCCACATCGGCCAGTAACCAGACCCGGCTCAGGCTGGTAAGCTCCATCAGCGTATCGCCGGGCTTGATATACATACCATCGCGCACGTTCAGCATAGTGACTACACCATCCTGATGGGCGTAAACCGTGATCTGATACTGGCTTTGCCTGCTTTGTTGCAGTTGGTTAATGTCTTTATCGCTCAGGCCAAGCAGCCGCAGGCGGGTTTCAGCACGTTTAACTAAACTGGCGCTGCGCTCGCCGTTTTGTTTGCTAACCGATAACGCCTGCAGATAATCGTCCTGTGCTACCAGTAAATCGGGGGCATAGTAGCTAAACAGCTTGTCGCCGGCCTTAACGCGTTGGCCCAGGCTGCGAACATACAGTTGTTCTATCCAGCCCTCAGCACGGATATGGCTGTGGTGAATGGCATCTTCGGCATACTGCACCGTGGCAAAGGTGTCGATAAAGCGCCACAAGGTGCGAGGGGCAGCTGCTTCGGTGCGGATAGCCAGTGCCTGTTGCATGGCACCGTTTACCTGCACCTGCGCCATTTTTTGCTGCCGCTGCAGCACCAGATCCATGCCACAAATCGGGCAGTTTCCGGGCTCGCCCTGCTGAATATGCGGGTGCATCGGACAAACATATACAGGGCTGGCTTCGGCTAACACACTTTGTGCTGCCGCGACTGGGCTGGCATGAGCGTGCCCGCTGTGATCCTGGGCCTGTGCCGATAGTATCAGCGCGCCCTGCAGTAACAGCAGCGCCAGAACATAAAACTTATACATAGTATTTTCCTGAAACAATAATTACGACACGTGCTTAAGCACGACATTAAAAACAAACGGTATCAGGCGTTTATCGGTGGTGGCGGGTCTTCGGCAAAAAACCACTGCGGTAGCGTTGCTATATGTTGGGCTACTGTGGTGTTAGGGCGGACATAACGGAATAGTTCAGTGGCTAACAATGCACCGGCTGTGGCACAGTGCTTGGCACAGCAATCACTTTTACATTGATGCTGCGGTTGGTCGCAACAGTCGTGTTCAGTTTCTACCGGCGCCACCTTTGCTGCACTGTGGCACGGCATTTCGTTTGCCTCACCGGCGGCGAGCAGTTGTGTGCTATTTTGCTGTAGTGCATCAGCCAGGGTATACGCATGCGCTGGCTGCACCGATCCGGACAGGCCAGATAGTGTCAGAGTCACTAACAATAAATAACTGAGTACAATGCGCATAGGGCTAATCATAGGTGTTTTAACTGGCCGGGTCTAGTATGCCGTTAATACTGGCATTTTTGCGAAACCAGCCGGCAATGCTGTAACGGCTGTCAATTGCTGGTAATACCTCATGCGGAAAGCGCTCACTTTCAAACAGCACCAGGCTGCCGGCAGTCGGTGAAAAGGTATTAATTAGCTGGTTATGTTCGTCGTAAAGCGCCAGCTCGCCACCCGCTTTGACACTGTTTAAATAACTTACCGTGGTAAGCACCCGGTTAGAGCGGCCGCTAAAGGCATCAACATGCTTTTGGTAGTAATCGCCCGGATTATAACGGGCAAAGTGACATTCAAAATCAAACAGGCCTAAAAAGCAGCGTCGGTTAAAGGCCTGCTGCAATTGTGCCATTAACGCCAGGTAACTTTGCTGGGCCGCACTTTGGCCATCAAACCACTGGGTAGCATCGCGACGAATTTGTTGATTCAGCTGATGTGCGTTTTGCCTGCCGATGCCAGCGGGTGTTAAATTGGCGTGATGTTGTGCTTCATGCAACAAGGCTGTATTCAGCTCGTTGCTAAGAAAATGGGGTAGCCAAACCCAGCCATGCTGATAAAAAGCGGCAATAATGGCATCAAAATTCAGCGCATCGCTGGCTAACACAGCATCAGACATAGCAAGGCTCGATAAAAAAGTTGTGGCTATTGTCGCGCAAAAGCTTACGCAGCCAAAGCAGATTTTGTTAGGCTGCGTACATCCTGTTTAACCTTGCAGAGTCCTATGTCTGATAATCGCTATTTTTATGAACCGGCCAAAGGCCATGGCCTGGCGCATGACCCGTTTAATGCCTTAGTAGCGCCGAGGCCAATTGGCTGGATTTCTTCACAAGACAGTACAGGCCAGCTGAACCTGGCACCCTACAGTTTTTTTAATGCCTTTAATTACACGCCGCCGATTATTGGCTTTGCCAGCACCAGTTACAAAGATACAGTGCGTAATATTGAACAAACCGGCGAGTTTTGCTGGAATCTGGTAACTAAGCCATTAGCGCAAGCGATGAATCAAACCAGTGCCGCTGTGGCGCCGGACGTGGATGAATTTGCCCTGGCCGGGTTAACCGCCAAAGCCTCCAGCATTATTAAGGTGCCGCATGTGGCTCAAAGCCCGGTAACCTTTGAATGCAGGCTAAGCCAGGTGCTGCAGCTAACTGCTGCTGATGGCTGCAAAATCACCACCTGGATGGTGTTTGGTGAGGTGGTGGGGGTGCATATTGCACAGCATTTGCTGGTAAACGGCATTTATGACACGGCAGCGGCGCAGCCGGTATTGCGCGGTGGTGGCCCGGCGGACTATTTTGTTGCGGATGCAACAACGCGGTTTCAAATGCACCGGCCTAAAGCTTAACCACTAAAAGAATAATTATTTGGGCTGGACTGAGTGGCTCTACGTAATGACTATTAAAGAGGAAAGAATATGTATAAATCAGCGTTTATAGCCATTACAGTGTTGTTGTCGGGCTGTAGTCAGTCGGTGTCGGAATATAGTAATGAAACACCAGTGTTAAAGCTGGACCAGTTTTTTCAGGGCGAAAGTCGTGCCTGGGGGGTATTGCATGACTGGCAAGGTAAACAAAGTGTACGTTTTACGGCGGAGCTGTGTGGTAGTTGGCAAGGTAATAGCGGCGACTTATACGAGCTGTTTTACTTTAGTGATGGCCGCATTGAGCAGCGCCATTGGCAACTGCAGCAAAATGCAGATGGCAGTGTAACTGGCAGTGCCGGCGATGTAGTAGGTCAGGCAAAAGGCCAGTTAGCAGGCAATAGTTTGTACTGGGAGTATACACTTCGTATTCCCTATGGCGGTGATACGCTGGATGTAAAAGTAAAAGACTGGTTGTACTTAATTGACAACGAAAATCTGCTCAATCGCACAACTTTACATAAATTCGGTTTAACAGTTGGTGAGCTGACGTTGTCTATTCAACAGCAAAATAAAAACGCCGACTGCGCGGCGCTTCAAGAAAAAATTCGGCAGGAGGTGCCCGCTAGCAGGTTGACTCAGCGTGGTTAATGCGCTGCAGTTGCCTGTTTAGTTGGGTATTGCTGAAAGATTAAACCTACAACCTTAGCAATAGCGGGTTTTGGTTGTTCCAAATCTGCTCTTTTTAGCGTCCCTTCAGAAATGCCTTCCCAAATCAGCTGTTTTTTAACGGCGTCAACCACGTCGATATTTACTGTACCGTGTTTGTAGCGCACGGTATCAATTTCGCTGGTATATAACGGAAAGCCCAGATAATAACCCCGGCGGTAGTTATAGTAATTGTAGTGCACGTTTGCACTGGGTGTAGAACGTACGTCGGTACGCTCTTCGACATTTGAATTAAAATTTACCAGTAAATCTGCATTAGTATCAGTATATTGGTAGCCCAGAGCTGTCATTTCAGCGGTTATGGCATCTTTAAAGTGTTGTGTAACTAACGTTGCATAAGCCGGATGGTCCGTTGCTGGTTCTGGCATAAAGCTAAACGTTTTATAGCTGGCGAAGTTAATATTTGCGGCAGCATCTGAACGAACTTTGGGGCCAGAGGCACACCCGGCAATAAGTAATACGGCAACTGCAGTAACTGCAAGGCCAAAACGTTTAATCGAGTAACTTAACATACACTTCTTCCTGTATTTAATCCGGGTAAGCATCGCGAATGGCGAGAAAGGCGTCCAGATTGTTTAACAAAATATCTGCGAGCACCGGGTCAAAATGTTGACCACGCTCTGCACGGATTAGTTCGATAATTTGCCCTAAAGGCCAGGCTTTTTTATAACATCTGTCGCTGCCCAGCGCATCGAATACATCTGCCAATGCGGTAATGCGACCGGCGATATGAATATTGTCAGCGCCTAAACCTTGTGGATAACCATTGCCATTCCATTTTTCGTGATGCTGCTGCGCTATAATGGCACCCATTTGCAGGATCTCGTTAGAAGAATGTTGTAAAATCTGGTAACCCAATTCAGCATGCTGCTGCATGATAGCCCATTCGCCAGCATCATGTTTGCCTGGTTTATTTAATATGTGATCCGGAATGGCAATTTTACCCAAATCGTGCAGTGGTGATGCCAGCTTGATGACTTCGGCATCGTACTCAGATAAGCCAACTTTAATAGCCAGCAGATAGCTGTAGTTAGCTACCCGTTTGACGTGGCTGCCGGTTTCTTTTGAGCGTTTTTCTACCGCTTCGCCTAAAATGTACGACAACTCACGCTGGCTGTCTCGCATCAGCTCGCGTAAGCGGATGTTTTCATAGGCGATAGCAATATTATGCGAAAAGTAGCTTAACAAATGATGTTCGGTTTGCTCTAACTTCGAACCTTTGCTGACATAGAGAAAATTTTCATTGCCGCGGTGGGTAGTGAAGTAACCAATAAAACAATCGTCGCCACGGTAAGGCATTTTGTCTCGTTGCACCTGCATTATTTTGGTCAGTACTTCTGGGGGCAAACTACTGTTGTTTGCTACGTTGCTGGCAATTACATCAAGTTGCAAGGTGTCGGCTGAAGCACTGTTAATGGCGGCACAGCAATAGATTTGCTCCCGCTGCAGCCCTAACAAAAACGCTACCTGGCCGAGTATCAGTGAAGCAAACTCTTTTAATGAGCTGCACTGCAAAAAACTGGTGGTGCAGCCAATGATTTTCTCCAGCCCGGCTTTATGGTGTTCAATAATACAAATATCCCGGTAAGAGCGCAGCCCGGCATACAGCAGGGTTTTCAGTTTTATAGCAGTAACTTCGGTTTTGTTTTTGTAGTCGTTAATGTCGTAATCGCGAATGACATGCTCTTCCGGCGCTTCGCCCGGCTGTCCGGTGCGTAATACAAGTCGCATGCGACGGTTGTTAAATGTCTGGCGGATGGTTTTTACCAGTTCAAGCCCGGCATGTTGTGTTTCCATTACAACGTCAATAATAGCTACAGCGATGTCGTCGTGTTGGTTTATAAGCTGTTCAGCCTGTTTCGCGCTGCGGGCATGTAATAGCAGCAGCGGGCGTTGCTCAAAACTAAAATTGCTTAGCACCAATGAAGTAATCTGATGAATGCTTTCGTCATCATCTACTACCAGTATCAGCCAGGGCGAGGCTGCTACGACGGGTTCTTCGACAGTGGTTGGTTCATCAGTAAATAAAAAATCGTTTTGGCTCATCTCGCTACCTGTTCAGTCGGGCTAGCCCCGCTGCAGTGACTCAAGTTCTATATTTATCGCATCACAAGAGATTTGGATCTCATACAAAGAATAGAGCAGGCTGATTAATAAGCTAATCAAACTGATGACAAACAACAACTGGCCAGCAATCTGCCACAGCATAAATAAACAAAACATTGCCGCAGTACACAGTACAAAACTCAGCACGCCAAAAGCTTGCATGGTTTTTATCAATACGATGCGTTTTCGCAGGTTGCTTATTTGCCTTTTAGCCAGGTCTCTAACCTGGCTACCTTCACGCTGATTCAGCTCGCGGATTAGCTGTGCCAATACCAGGAAGCGGTTGGTATAAGCTAGTAATAACAATGATATAGCAGGAAATAGCAATGCAGGTGTTGTGAGGTCCATCATCATTCAGTTCCTGTTATGACAGAGTTAACTATAGTATGACAAAAATACTAATAGCGTTAGCTATCGTTGAAAACTCATATTACACTAAACCACAGCAATATATGCCTTGATAAGAATAACTGTTAAGGTATTGTGGTTGAAGAGTGGTTTTGAAGACTATATGGCGATGCGGTTGAGAATACAGGTGTCGTTTAAGTAGCACGAGAGCTGATAATGAATGCAGTAAAAAGCAACAATAATAAAAAAAATGAGCAGCAAATTATTGCCGGATTAACCGATGCGGCACAACAACAATTGGCCGCCAGCCTGGCAGGTTTTACCGAGCAACTGTTGCAATCACAGCAACAACAGTTGCAGTTATTTGCCTCTTCTGTGTTGGCAGACAGCCAAAAACAGTGGCAACAGCGCCTGATTGAGCAGGAACAAGCCTACCAAAAGCTGTTTAAAGACTGGCAGCAAACCAAGCAGCAACTTGACTTAGCAGTGCCATTAGCGACAGCAGATAACCATGAATTAGCTAAACTGCGTCAGCAGCATAAGCAGGTATCAGATGAGCTTGCAGCTACAACACTGACATTAACTGATATGCAGCAAGAGCGCACTGCACAACAGGCTGTGTTAGAACAATTGCAACAAAAAGTGGGACAGTTGCAACAGCAAGGTAGTGATGGTAGTGCCTTGCAAGAGCAGTTGCATTACTCTGAGCATAAAGCGCAACAACTGCAACAGCAGCTTACGACCGCGCACTCAGAAGCAGAGCAAGCCAAAGCTGCGGTGCATGAAATGAAGCTATCAGTGCAGCAAAGCAAAGCGGAGCTTAAGCTTGCTGTTGAACAACAGCAAAAGCAGTTGCAACAAACCAATGATCTTCAAATGCAATATCAGCAGCAATTAGATAAGTTGCAACAAGATATTGCCAGCCAGCAACAGCAATTGGCCGCGGCTGAGCAAAATAAGCAACTGATAGACCAGATGCAAGCTGCAGAGAAAGACAAACTGCAACTTATTGCGCGCCTGCAGCAAGAAATTCAGGACCGCAAAACAGCTCAGGAGCTACAGCAGCAAAAAATTCAGCAACTGCAGCAAGAGCAAGCGGGGCAACTGGAAACGTTCACACTGCAACAACAAGACAGCCAGCAACAATTAGCACTGGCACAAGAACAACTCGCGCAGGCGCAGCAGCAGCTAATTGAGATTGAGCAGCAAAGCGGTGGCTTAGGTTCTGAGTTGACGCGCTTACAAACAGATTACGTCAGCCTGACTGAGCAGCATCAACAGAGCCAAACCCGGTTGCAAAAACTGGAATCGCAGCTTGAGCATGCGCAAAATCGCCAATATGCTGCAGAGCAGAAACAGCAGCAAGAAGCCGATAGTAGCCGCGAGCTAATCCGCACGTTGCGCACTGAATTACAAACGCAGCAAGAAGCACATCAAACCGAAGTGCAGACACTGGAAGAACGCATAATGGAATTTAAACTGAAGTTTGAATATGCGCAAAAACAACTTAAAGTTACTGGTTAAATTACTGTCAGATGAAATTAAAAGCTAATAATTTTCAGGCGATGCGCGAGTTGGGTTTTTACCAACAAGCTGCCATCGCAGCTGCTTTACTTGAACGTATGTTACCTAATTACCAGTTATTTGCTGAAGTAACACAAAGCGGCGATGCCGAATTGCCGCGTCATATACTAACACTGGTGTGGGAGTGGTTGACGGTTAAAAAAGTCAAAATTAACTTCGAAAAGTTATCAGCAGAGCTAGAGCTGATTACACCCGACGTCAGTAATTTTGATATTTTTGGAGTGTATCCTGCTGTTGATTGCGCTACCGCGCTGGATATGATGCTCAGCGGTATCGCCCAGCAAGATGCCGGTGAGTTTATCAATGTAGCTAAAATATCGCAGGCTACGGTGGCGCGCCTGATTGAGCACGAGAGTATCGACGACGATATAACCACAGAAGCTGAGCTAAAAAAAATAGTCCGTGAACACCCTCTAATGCAATATGAAATGGACTGTCTGGCAGAGCTGATCGAGCTGGTTACCCCGCTTAAGCAGTTTGGTCGTGAAGAGCGGCAGTTACTGCAGCATTGGGTGGCAGAGCAGGGCTTAACCAATTTAGGTATGGAACTGAGCAGCGACTGAGCAATTAAGCGCGGTGTCAGCCGCGCTGATACAATCGGTAAGCCAGTTGCCCCGCGACTTTTTCTTTGAGCAAACGCCAGTTTTCCGGTAAAGCCGTAACATCCAATTCTTTCTCTGTTTCCAGGTAAATTAATGCTGTGGTTGCCAGCCATTGCTGTTGCTCCAGTAGCTGGCAGCACGGCAAGGCTAAATCTTTACGAAATGGCGGGTCGATAAACACCACATTATACTGGCGGTTAGCCGCTTGCTTTAGCCAGTTAAGGCTGTCGGTATTGATTACTTCAGCCGTGCTGCAGCCGAGTTTTTGCTGGTTTTGGCGTAGTTGCGCTGCTGCCGCTTTGTCGTGCTCTAGCAAGGTGCAATGACTGGCATAGCGTGACAGCGCCTCAAAGCCCAAGCTACCGCTGCCAGCAAAGCAATCTAACACTTCAGCGCCATTGATATCATGCATTAACCAGTTAAACAGCGTTTCTTTAACGCGGTCGGTGGTTGGGCGCAGACCTTCAGCATCTAAAACGGCTAATTTGCTGCCGCGCCAGCTGCCGCTGATAATACGCACTTCTCCTGGTGTGCCTGAGGCCGCAACCGATTTTTTGCTACCGAACGGGCGTTTTGTGCTGCTTTTTGCTTGTTTCATCTAATACATTTTGCCTTTAACACAAAGGTGTTAGTATAACAGTCAAGTTTACCTTAGTTTTTATCAGCATACACTTGGGCTTATGAGCAAAAAAAATAAATTGTTTTCCTGGCTTGGTTTTGGCAAAGACAACAACGCCGCCGATAGTGCTGTGCAACAGCCTGAGCCATCCGATGTAACTGACTCTACGTTACCCATTCAGCATACTGCAGAAAAAGCTGAAGCGGATGTAACAACCCCCACTGATAACCTTGCTGATACAGCAGTGCAAACTGTTACTGAACCGGTGCCAGTTGCAACTGATGTGGTGGTTGATGCTGCATTGGCGGTTAAAGCTGAAGCAGCAAAGAAAACCGGCTTTTTCTCGCGTTTAAAGCAAGGCTTAGCCAAAACCAGCCAGAACTTAGGCTTGGGCTTGGTTGGTTTATTCAGCGGCCGTAAAATAGATGACGAATTATACGAAGAGCTCGAGACCCAGCTGTTACTGGCCGATGTTGGTGTAGACACCACCCAAAAGCTGATCCGGCAGTTGGAACAGCACGCAGATCGTAAGTCTCTAAAAGACGCCACTTTGTTATTTGATAAGCTGCAACAGGATATGACAGCACTGCTCAAAGATGTTGAGCAGCCGTTGCAACCGGTTAACCAACAAGGCCCTTTTGTTATTTTAATGGTTGGCGTTAATGGTGTGGGCAAGACCACCACCATTGGTAAGATGGCTCAGCAGTTTAAACAGCAAGGTAAGTCTGTAATGCTGGCAGCTGGGGATACCTTTCGTGCCGCGGCAGTAGAACAGTTGCAAGTATGGGGCGAGCGTAACCAGATCCCTGTGATAGCCCAACATACCGGTGCCGACAGTGCCTCGGTTATTTTCGATGCTTACCAGGCCGCTAAAGCGCGCAAGGTCGATGTGTTGATTGCCGATACTGCCGGCCGGTTGCAGAACAAAGCCCATCTAATGGAAGAGCTGAAAAAAATAGTTCGTGTACTGCAGAAAATTGATCCAACCGCGCCGCATGAAGTCATGCTGACACTAGATGCTGGCACTGGCCAGAATGCGCTGAGTCAGGCCAGGGTATTTAACGAAGCTGTGCAGCTAACCGGTATCAGTTTAACCAAGCTGGATGGTACAGCGAAAGGCGGGGTTATTTTTGCTATCGCTGATCAATTTAAGGTGCCGCTGCGCTATATCGGTGTCGGTGAAGGGATTGATGATTTACGCGTGTTTAATAGCCAGGATTTTATTCGCGCGCTGTTTAACCGGGAAAGTTAACCATGCTGGAGTTTGATCAGGTTAGTAAAAGTTACGCTGGAGGCTTTGTCGCGCTGGATCGGGTGAGTTTTAAGCTGGAAAAAGGCGAAATGGCTTTTCTAACCGGCCACTCGGGTGCTGGCAAAAGCACCCTGCTTAAACTCATTAGCCTGATTGAACGCCCGAGCGTAGGCAGGGTGCTGATTAACGATGTTGATCTAAGCAGGATTCAGCGCAAGCATATTCCGTTCGTCCGCCGTGATATTGGTATTATTTTTCAAAACCACCGTTTGCTGATGAACCATACGGTGTTCGATAACGTGGCGCTGCCTTTGGTAATAGAAGGGTTTAGCGGCAAAGATATGGTGAAACGGGTGCATGCTGCCTTAGATAAAGTGGGGTTGCTTGATAAAGCCCGCTGTCTGCCGCAAACTTTGTCCGGCGGTGAACAACAACGGGTCGGCATTGCCAGGGCCGTGGTTAATAAACCGCCGCTGTTGTTAGCGGATGAACCCACCGGTAACCTGGACCCGGATTTGTCTAAAGACATTATGCGGGTATTTGAAGCCTTTAATCAGGTTGGCGTGTCGGTGTTGGTAGCCACGCATGATCTTGGACTGGTAGCCCGGATGAAGTACCGTACTTTAACGTTAAAACAAGGCAAGATGATTAACGACGGGCTGCTGCAATATCAGGAAGACCCGCTATGAGCATTTTGTTTTCTGGCCGGGCAAGCAGTGGTGCTGCGGTGCGCAAAATTGGACTGGGCCGCCGTTTTGTCATGTTTTGGGTGAATCACCTGCGTCAGGCATTGGCTAGCTTAGGTGAGATTTGGCGCACGCCATCGGCGTCTTTGCTGACTATCGGCGTTTTGGGCGTTAGTTTGACGTTGCCAGTAACTCTGCATTTGTTGGTAAAAAATATGCAGCAAATCAGCGACAGCTTTACCCAGGCAGCTGAGATCAGTTTATTTATAAAAGATGGTAGCAGCCAAACGCAAATCGACAGCTTAAAGGCTATTTTACAAGGCGATGCCGCTATTGCCCGTGTAACGCATATTAGTAAGCAACAAGCACTACATGAGTTTGCTGAAGTATCAGGCTTTGGCCCGGCACTAAATTATTTAACCGTCAATCCATTGCCGGATGTACTGCTGGTGTTGCCGAAGAATACGCAGGCTGATGCTGCGCGCGCGCTGCTAAACCGGTTAAACAAAGAACGTATCGTTGAGTATGGCAAGCTGGATATTGACTGGTTAACCCGGCTTGATGCTATTGTCAGTTTATTACAACAGGCGGTGGCGGTAATTGCTTTGTTATTGCTAGGTGCTGTAGTGCTTATTATCGGCAATACCATACGGTTGTCGATTATGAATAAAAAAGATGAAATTGAAGTGATGAAACTGGTTGGGGCAACTGATGCCTTTATTCAGCGGCCGTTTTTATACAGTGGTGTATGGTTTGGTGTTTTTGGGGGGGTACTGGCCTATTTGATCGTAGAGACGATGTTGCTGTGGCTGCAAAGTGCCATAGTCAGTGTCACTGAGCTGTATGGCAGTGAATTTCGTTTAATGTCGCTGAGTGTGGCCGAATTTTTTGGTTTGATGCTGCTGGCGGTGTTATTGGGTTTGGCTGGTTCGTATTTGTCGGTACGCCGCCATATCAGCGCGATTGAACCGACTGGTCCTTAATAACGTTTAATTATTACAACATAATTTTTAGAATAAGCAGATCTAACAATTACTGAAACTAAAATTAGCACTCTCACTCAAAGAGTGCTAATATCGATTCACTTAGTTGAGGACAGGACACAGAAATGAGCGATACAGCAGCAGAAATGATGTCATTACCAGTAGCGGCCAGCAGCAGTCTGGAAGCTTACACTCATGCTGTCAGTTCCATTGCCATGCTTAGCGCCGAACAGGAGCGCAGTTTAGCAGAACGTCTGCACCAGCATGGCGATTTAGAAGCCGCACGGCAACTGATCATGTCTCACTTACGCTTTGTCGTACATATTGCCCGTAGCTACTCTGGTTATGGTTTACCCGTCAGCGATTTAATTCAGGAAGGCAATATAGGCCTGATGAAAGCGGTAAAACGCTTTGACCCTAATGTAGGTGTCCGTTTGGTATCGTTTGCGGTGCACTGGATTAAAGCTGAAATTCATGAATATGTGCTGAAGAACTGGCGTATCGTTAAAATTGCTACCACCAAGGCACAGCGAAAACTGTTTTTTAATCTGCGTAAAGCGAAAAAACATTTAGGCTGGTTCAATCAGGAAGAAGTGAAAAACGTGGCGGAGTCATTGGGTGTTGCAGAGCATGAAGTGCGTGAGATGGAATCACGCATGAGCAACTATGACATGCCGTTTGATGCGCCGGATGAAGATGACGAAGCGGCGTATACTGCACCGGCTTATTATCTTCAGGACAAAGGTTCTGATTTGGCACAGCGTGTTGAAGAAGACCAGTGGGATAACGCTGCGGTAGACAGATTACAGGCAGCCATGCGTACACTGGATGATCGTAGCCAGGACATTATTCGTGCCCGTTGGCTGGATCATAACAAATTGACACTACAGGAACTTGCCGACCGCTACAGTGTGTCTGCTGAGCGTGTACGTCAGTTAGAAAAGAATGCGATGAAAAAGCTGCAGGCCGCGATGGGCTAAGACGCAGGCTCGTCAGAGATATAAAAAAACCGCCAAACGGCGGTTTTTTTATATCTCTGACAATGATTTATTCTTCGTCACTATCGGCTTCAATGATCACCGGAATGGGTTTGCCCATACTGGTGAGGATCTGGCGGACTTCTATAGGAATTTGGTGTGGATTGTCTTTGCGCAAATCTTCATCAGCCGGCAATGGTTGTCCGGTAAAGGCATGCAAAAAGGCTTCGCATAATAATTCACTGTTGGTTGCATGGCGCAGGTTATTTACCTGGCGTCGGGTGCGCTCGTCGGTCAGCACTTTTAATACGTTCAGCGGAATAGATACGGTGATTTTTTTTACCAGTTCTGATTTTTTACCGTGTTCCGCGTACGGGTGAATATATTCCCCATTCCACTTAGCCATATGGTTACCTTGTATTAGTCATTATGTTGTATTGCTTGCGCAAGTGGCGAAATTCTATCGTGTTATGCCGCTCAGTCAAATAGTGTGCAACAAATAATCATTATAGACGGCTAAATGGTTTGACATCTGTTTTTCTATCATTATACTTTTAGACGTCTAAACATCCAAATGAGGTTCACCATGTCAAAGCGTCATGCCGCGACCATCGCTGCCCGTGCCGGCATAGCTCAGGACACTGCTTTTAGCGCAGTGACACCACCGCTATATTTAACCTCAACCTATGAATTAGCCGCTTTTAAGCAACCGGGCCAGTATGATTATTCGCGTTCGAACAACCCAACCCGGGATTTATTGGCGGAAACGTTGGCTGAGCTGGAAGGCGGCGTAAAGGCTATTGTTACCAGTACTGGTATGTCAGCCTGCCTGTTGGCACTGCAGCTGCTAACGCCGGACGATACCTTAGTGGTCCCGCATGATTGCTATGGTGGCAGCTACCGTTTATTTACCAACTTAGCGCAGCGTAAAAACGCCTTTAAGTTGTTAGTAGTGAACTTTCAGCAAGCCGGTTGGGCAGAACAAATAAGTAAAGCTGAGCCGAAAATGATCTGGCTGGAAACACCGTCGAACCCGTTATTGCAAATTACCGATGTGCGCGCAGTGTGCCAATTAGCTAAAAAATTGCAGGCGCTGGTAGTGGTAGATAACACCTTTTTATCGCCTGTGTTGCAACAACCGCTGGCGCTGGGCGCCGACATCGTAGTGCACTCCACCACCAAATACATAAACGGCCACAGTGATATTGTCGGCGGTGTATTGGTGTGTAACAGCCTGCAACTGGGTGAAGAGTTAAAGTGGTGGGCCAATTGTTTAGGTATTACCGGCGCGCCGTTTGACAGTTATATGACGCTGCGTGGTTTACGCACACTGGAGCCGCGTATTCGTCTGCAGCAGGATAATGCCGCGCGGGTGGTCGATTTTCTGGCTAAACAACCACTGGTGGCCAAAGTATATTACCCGGGCTTGCCTCAACATCCGGGCCATGACATTGCCAAGGCGCAACAAAGCGGTTTTGGCGCTATGTGTAGTTTTGACTTAGCCGCTGATGCAGCTTTGTTGCCGGTATTTTTCTCTGCGCTGCGTTTATTTACGCTGGCACAGTCGCTCGGTGGTATTGAAAGCCTGATTTGCCATCCGGGCACTATGACGCACGCCTCGATGGATGCCAAAGCACAACATACAGCGGGGATAGGCCCGACATTAATCCGTTTATCGGTGGGCATTGAGAACAGTGATGATTTGCTGGCTGATTTGCAGCAGGCGTTTAACGCTGTAGCGCAGGCTAGCCAACAGGCTGATAAAAAAAGTGAAGTCGGCAAAGCAGCCGTCAGACCAGACCATGAACAACAACAGCAGTTTCGGTTAAACCCGGCACTTAGCGCCTTTTGGTAATTGATTATGCAAGTTCAGCAAAAAAAACAACAGTATACTGCAGCACAGGTACACAAATTTGGCGGCAGCAGCCTGGCCAATGTGCAGCGTTTTGCTGCAGTGGCGGATATTCTACAACAACAAAACCGACAGCAAGCACTGTGGGTAGTAGTGTCGGCACCGGGTGATACCACCGATGCACTACTGCATATTATTGCTGCAGCAGACACACAAGTCCGTGATGTTGCCTTGACTACACTGCAAACAGAACTAACTGCGTTAGTGCAACAGACGCTGACAGCTAATGCCGCCGCGCATGTGACGGAGCAATTACGGCAATGGCTGGCGGCAATACCTGATGCCCTGGTAAAACAACAGCAAAATGATGTGCTGGCAATTGGTGAGCGTTTGTCGGCGTTGTTATTGAGTGAATTGTTGAAGCTGCGTGGGTTTAATGCTGCCGCGCTGGACGCGCGTGATTTTTTGCGTTTAAAGCAGCATCAGCCAGACTGGCTGCAATCGACAGAATTGCTGGCCGAACTAACACAGCCCGATACGGTGCATGTGGTTACCGGCTATATTGCCCGCGATGACAAAGGCCGCAGTATTACGTTGGGCCGCAATGGCAGTGATTACTCCGCGACCTTACTTGGCGCTTTGGTAAATGCGGCTGAAGTGACTATCTGGACCGATGTAAAAGCCATTTACAGCGCTGACCCGCGTAAGGTAAAGACGGCATTGCCTTACAGTCAGGTAAGTTGGCAGCAAGCTTGTCAGCTGGCGCAGCTGGGTAATCCGGTGTTGCATGCCCGCACCTTGTCACCGTTAACCGGCACTGCAACGGCGCTGCTGGTGCGTAGCAGTTACCAGCCACAACATGCCGGTTGCCGTGTGGTGCAGCAAGACAATGCTGCACAAGAGCGTGCTTTACAGGAAAAAGCGCAACCGCAGGGCTTTATCACTGAACTTGATAATGTCACTTTATTAACACTGCATCAGGATGCCAGTATCAGCGCCGCGCAACTGGCGCTGGAGTTACAGCAGCCGGTGATTGCACTGCCGCAGCAAGGTGATAATTTGTGCTGGTTATTGCCGGCGGTATGCGCTGAGCAGGCGCTGGATTATCTGGCCGGGTTAAATATTCATGCTGTGTGGGATACGCAGCGTTATTATGCGCTGGCGTGGTTAAAAGCTGGCAGTGCAGCGCTTACTGAAACGGCAGAGCAATTATTGCAGCAACAGGGCGTGCTGCATCGCTATGAAAGCACGCAGCAGCTGATCTGGTTATTGGCCAATCCACTGTCTGAGATCGCACTTGAGCAATTACACCGCTGTTTAATTCAACCGCAGCCAGTGCTGCAAGTGGTCGTGGCCGGCACTGGCAATGTTGGTGCAGAGTTTCTCACTATGTTGGGGGCGCAGCAGCAACGTTTTGACGCTAAACTTAAACTTAATCTGGCGGCAGTGCTTAACTCACGCCGTGCATTACTTAGTGATAGCATCGCCGTAAGCAACTGGCAACCAGTGTTGGCTGTTGCTGATGCCTGGAACGCAGAACAACTGACGGAATATCTGCAGGCATTGCCAGCACCGAAAGTGCTGGTGGATATTACGCCCAGCCGCGAGTTTGCAACATTATATCCGGCTGTTATCGCTGCCGGTTGCGATATTATCAGTGCCAATAAACAAGGCGTAACACTGCCGCACTCGGAGTATCAGCAGATTAAACACGCCCTGGCAGAGCATCAGCGGCAATGGCTGAGTAACACCACCTGCGGTGCCGGTATTCCGGTGCAGCGTACTTTGCAGGAATTATTGAGCGCTGGTGATAGCATTGATGAAGTCAGCGGTATTTTCTCTGGCACGCTGTCATGGTTATTGTGCAAATACGATGGCAGTCTGCCATTTTCTGAGTTTGTGCTGCAAGCGCAGCAAGCCGGCCTAACCGAGCCGGATCCACGTGATGATTTATCTGGTAAAGATGTACAGCGCAAATTGCTGGTGTTGGCACGGGAGTTGGGAGTGACACTGGAGTTGGATGATATTGCCTTGCAGCCGTTGTTACCAGCTGGGCTGGAGCAGGGCAGTTGGCAGCAATTTTGGCCACAGCGGGCAACATTAGATGACGCTATGGCGCAGGTATTTTCCACGGCAAAAGCGGCCGGCAAGGTACTACGTTATGTTGCCAGCCTGAAATTGGATCAGGGCAAGGTGCGCGCCACTGTGGCGTTACAGCAAGTAAGCCATGAACACGCGTTGGCGGCGATAGCACCTTGCGACAACGTTTTTGTGATCCGATCCGGCTGGTACTGCGATAATCCACTGGTGCTAAAAGGGCCAGGCGCTGGTCGGGTAGTAACGGCAGGTGGCTTGCATGCCGACCTGGCGCAATTGATTCAACAACTTATTGGTACGGCAACATTGCCGGCCTCACTGACGTAACAAAAGAGAGTCGTTATGGCATTTGCAAATGCACAATATTTAGAAGCAATAAACCGTAACCTGCAGGACGTGGAAGGCAAGGTCAACGTCAGTTTTGAGTTTTTTCCGCCAAAAACAGCACAGATGGAACAAACACTATGGCAATCGATAGAACGGCTGGCGCCGCTGGCGCCGTCTTTTGTGTCGGTAACTTACGGTGCAAACTCCGGCGAGCGTGACCGTACGCATGACATTATTAAGTCGATTAAGCAGCGTACCGGCTTAATTGCGGCACCGCATTTAACCTGCGTTGATGCGACGAAAGACGATTTAATTGCTATAGCTAAAGACTATTGGCAAAACGGTATTCGTCATATCGTCGCGCTACGTGGTGATTTGCCGCCCGGCAGTAGCGCCAAACCAGATTTGTATGCGGCAGATTTGGTAGAGATACTGCGCTCAGTGGCCGATTTTGATATTTCAGTAGCAGCCTATCCGGAAGTGCACCCGGAAGCGCCAAATGCACAATTTGATTTGCTGAATTTAAAACGTAAGGCCGATGCCGGTGCGTCGCGGGCTATTACGCAGTTTTTCTTTGATACTGAAAAATTTCTGCGCTACCGCGACCGCTGTGCAGCCATCGGTATTGATGTGGATATTATTCCGGGCATTTTGCCGGTAACCAATTTTCAGCAACTTAAAAAGTTTGCCGGTCTGACCAATGTGGCTGTACCGCAGTGGATGCACAAAGCCTATGAAGGCCTGGACAACGACGCCACGACACGCAATTTGGTGGCCGCCAATATCGCTATGGAAATGGTAAAAGTGCTCAGCCGCGAAGGCGTAGATCACTTCCATTTTTATACCCTTAACCGCAGCGAGCTTAGTTATGCTATTTGTCATCTGCTTGGGGTGAGGCCGCAACAAGCGCTGTAACCTTATATGTTGATGCCTGCAACCTGCAGGCATTTATTGTTGTCGACTTTAGTTGCGCTTGGCGGCAATTGAAAATTAAGCTACTCTGACCCCGTTAGTGCTTTAGCATTTGCTTATTGAGCAAGGACAGAGTGATATGCATTGGATGAAAAACTGGCGCAGTATTGTCAGTTGCAGTGGTTACCTTATGCTATACCGGGCGTTGCTTGTATTAATGCTGGCAGTTAGCACTGCTGCCTCTGCAGAACCGGCAATAAAGCTGAGTAACTACTTTCAGGAGAGCTGGACCACCCGGGACGGCTTGCCGCACAACACCATAAACAGTATAAATCAAAGTGATGATGGCTATCTTTGGGTTGCTACCTGGGAAGGATTGGCACGTTTTAACGGCCGTAATTTCTCTATTAAAGGACGCGGAGCCGAGACCGGATTACCAGATTCGGGTATTCGTGCTATCCGCCAGGATAATAGCGGAGCCTTATTGGTGGTTGGCTCACGCGGCGGTTTTGTGCGTCGTTCAACTGCAGGCTGGCAGCATTGGCCACAATTAAATGTGCTGTTAAATGATGTAGAACAAGACCAGCACGGTGGTTATTGGTTGGCCACTGAAGGACAGGGACTGTTTTATCAACAGCCTGATGGTAACAGGCTGCATTACACCAGTGCTGAGGGTTTACCCAGTGATGTGGTGCACTCATTATTGGTAGATACTGCTGGCCGGGTATGGATTGGCTCTGGCCGGGGCTTAGCCGTTATTTACCCTGACTCACCGAACATAATTCACACTGTTGCCGATATTCCGTCGTTGCCGGTTTTTGCCTTGCTGCAACGTGATGAAGCGGTGTTGGTAGGAACTGAGCGCGGCTTATATCAATGGTTGGATGGGCAAAGCCATCTAGCGCAGGCTGAATTGTCTGCGTTACCCGTGTCAGCTTTGTTGTTGCGTAATGATGAGTTATGGATCGGTACCACAGACCGGGGCTTACTGCGTTCAACTGGTGCAGTGCTGGAGCAACTGACTATCGAAGCCGGCCTTCCGAACAATCGGATATTATCGTTGTATCAAGATCGTGAAAACAGCGTTTGGGTGGGCACCAATGGTGGCTTGTTCCGGTTGCGTGAAGCGCCTTTTGTCACCTATACCGCCGATCGTGGCCTGGCGGGTGATTATGTCAGAACCGTATTAGGACATAGCGATGGTAGTATTTGGGTTGGCAGCAGTCAGGGGCTTAACCGCATAAGCGGCCAAAATATAGAGCAACTGGATTTGTTGGCATACAGTGGTGGGCAATCGGTGCTGAGTTTAAGTGAAGCGGCTGATGGCAGCGTTTGGATTGGCACCTATACTGACGGCGCATTACTGTGGCGTAATGGTAAAATTGAGCGTCATCTCAACCGCGACAATGGCCTGCTGACTAACGAAGTGCGGGCAATCTTACCTGTTGCCGATGGCGTTTGGGTCGGCACAGCACAAGGTCTGAATCATGTTACTGCAGCTGGTGTTGCCGTCTATGGCACAGAGCATGGGCTACCCGCTCCTTTTATTATGTCATTGTATTTGCACACCGATGGCCGTTTGTTTATCGGCACCGGTGGCGGTGTTGCCATACGGCAAACTGATGGCAGCATTACTGCGTTGGATTTCAAACCGCTTGACGGTGCTGAGTATGCTTTTGGTTTTACCCCTGATCCATTATTGAACCTGCTTTGGATGGCTACTGACCGTGGTCTGGTAGGCTATGACCTGGCCAATGGTCACATGACTATGCTGGGCCGTAATGTGGGTTTGCCATTTGATAAGTTATTTCAGGTGGTGGCAGATAGTAAGCATCACCTGTGGGTTAGCAGCAACCGCGGCGTATTGCGGCTGGAGCGACAAGGTCTGACCGCAGTATTAAATGGCCTGCAGCATGAATTGCACTATGAGCTGTTTGGCGAAAGCGATGGCATGCAAAGTGCCCAGGCCAATGGCGGTTCAATGTCAGCAGCGGCTTTGGCGCAAGATGGCTCAGTTTGGTTTGCAACATCTAAAGGTGTCAGCTGGGTGCAACCGGGTATATTGCAACGTTTTGCCAGCCATATACCGCCAATAGTTATAGAGGGTTTAAGGGTAAACGGTGCCGTTACGTCATTACGCCAAAACGTTGTATTACCGCCAGGTGCCAACCGGTTGGAGTTTGCTTTTGCTGGCCTGGGTTTTGTTATGCCACAACGCATTCAGTACCGCAGTCAGCTTATTGGTTTTGATGAGCAGTGGATAGATCGCGGCAGTCATAATACGGCTGAATACACCAATTTAGCGCCCGGCAAGTATCAGCTTAGAGTCGCTGCTGCTTATCCACAAGGTGGTTGGAGCGCACAACATGCCAGTGTGCAATTTACTATTTTGCCGTATTACTGGCAGCAACCGATGTTTTGGGTTTTGCTAAGTTCCAGTGTCGTTTTGTTGCTAGTGCTGGCAGTACGCTGGCGTTTGCTGCAACTTAAGTATCGTCAGCAGCAGTTACAACAACAAGTGGCAGAAAAAACGCTTGAGTTGCAACGCCAGGCCGATTATTTAACCGCCGCCGATTTGGAGCGTTCAACATTATTGGAGCAGCTAAAAATTCAGGCGCAGGAATTTGCACAACAAGCAAGGCTAGATGCCTTAACCGGTCTGGCAAACCGGCGAGCTTTTGATGAGGCATTGGCGCGGGAATGTGCACGCTCGCGTCGTTCTAAGCTGCCTTTAACCCTGGTGCTGTTGGATATTGATCACTTTAAGCACGTTAATGACCACTATAACCACAGCGTTGGCGATGAGATACTCAAGTTGGTAGCCAATCTGATTAGTGCGCATTGCCGGGAGGATGACACTGTTGCCCGCTGGGGCGGCGAAGAGTTTGCGGTGTTATTGCCCAATACCACCGCGCTGCTGGCGCGGGATATTTGTGAGCGTATACGCGAAGCAATTATGCTGGCTGATTGTAGCGCCGTTGCGCCGGGGCTACACCTTACCATCAGCATGGGCCTTGCCGAATTTGCTGATGAAGCACAGCACGAAAAATTACTGTCACGCTCTGACAGTGCTTTGTATCAAGCCAAAAAGCACGGACGCAATCGAATTGATATTGCTTTACCGGCGTAACTTTGCTGTATAAAAATTCACAAAAACAGAATAATAATTCTTGAAACTGCATGGCGGCCGTTCTACACTAGCGGCTGTTTCGTGCTATACCTATACGTTATTTATTGTTCGAGAGCCGTAACCGATGTTATCAACAGACAAATCTTCTTCTTTAGTGCGCAGCATTGTATTAGGTGCAGCCGGTTACAGCGGTGCTGAGCTGGCGGTAATTTTAGCGCGTAACCCTTATTTTGAGCTGCTGGGCGCTTATGCGTCGGCTGGCCGGGCGGCCGAGCCGTTTTCTTCACTTTACCCACGTTATAAACAGCAGCTGGATATACTGGTGCAGCCGTGGACAGATGAGCTGGCTGCAGGTTTAAACGGTAAAATTGATGTCGCCTTTTTAGCCCTGCCGCATGAAGCCAGTGAGGCGGTAACCCCGTTGTTATTAGCGCAGGGTATCGATGTAGTGGATTTATCCGGCGCCTTTCGCTTAAAGCAGCCGCAGCTATATCCGCAGTATTATGGTTATGAACATCAGCATCCTGAACTGTTAGAAGAAGCGGTGTATTCCCTAATGGAATGGCAGAGCACGCCATTACCGCGGTTAATTTCGGTGCCTGGCTGTTATCCAACCGCCTGTACTTTGGCGTTGTTGCCGTTGATTAAGGCCGGTTTAGTGGCCGATAACTGCATTCCGGTGATTAACGCTACCAGCGGCGTATCCGGTGCCGGCCGCAAAGCGGCGCTTAGCACCTCATTTTGTGAAGTCGGCTTAAATGCCTACGGCTTTTTCAAACATCGCCACCGGCCGGAAATAGAGCAAAACTTAGGCCGCAAAGTGGTATTTACGCCGCATTTGGGCAATTTTAAACGCGGCATCCTGGCTACCAGCCTAGTAACGCTGAAAGCTGGCGTATCAGCAGAGCAAGTGACTACTGCCTTCAATAACGCTTATAACGGTAAGCCGTTAGTACGCTTAGTGTCGCATTCGCCCAATGTAGCTGACGTGGCCGGTACGCCGTATTGCGATATTCACTGGCAGCAGGATGGTGAGCAACTGGTGGTGGTGTCGGCGATTGATAACTTATTAAAAGGTGCCGCCGCCCAGGCCATGCAGGCAGCTAACGTGCGCTTTGGCAAGCCGGAAACGGCAGGACTATTTACCGGAGTGAGCCATGAATAATACCCCTCTGGTACTGAAAATGGGTGGCCGCCTGTTGCAGGACGACAGCGCGCTGGATGCCTTGCTGGCAGTGTGTGCCGAATTAAAGCAGCAGTATCCGCTGGTGCTGGTGCACGGTGGTGGTGATCAGGTGGATCAGTGGCTGGCCAAATTTGGGTTTCATACTGAAAAGCTGGATGGCCAGCGTATTTCACCGGCTGAGCAAATGCCGGTGATTACCGGTGCCTTAGCCGGCGCGGTAAATGCCCATATGGTGGCGCGCGCTGCACTGCAAGGCTTAAAACCGGTTGGGTTAACGCTGTCTGCCGGTAACAGCTGCTGCTTTGAATTAAATACTAAACTAGGCGCTGTTGGCGTGGCTAAGCCGCAAGACGGCACTTTACTGCAAAATATATTGGCTGGCGGCTTTACGCCGGTATTCAGCTCAATTGGCCACGGTGAGCAAGGGCAATTATTAAATGTAAATGCTGACTTAGCTGCCGCGGCGATTTGCCAACTGGTACAGGGACAACTGGTGTTACTCACCGATGTGCCTGGCATTTTAGACGGCCAGGGGCAGCTTATCAGTGAGCTAAACAGCCAACAGGCGGCAGAGTTGGTAACTCAGGGCGTGATTAAAGGCGGCATGAAAGTAAAACTGGATGCCGCTTTAGACACTGCTCAGGCACTGCGACGAAGTATTACCGTCGCGGGCTGGCAACACCCGCAAGATTTGTTAAATCTGATGCGACAGCAAGCAGTAGGCACGCGCATCGTCTGTTAGTCCCTTAAACAAGGATGCCGCATTGGCGGCAAGTCAGCTGAAAATGAGTAAACTAAACCAATTATTGAGTCTGGCTGAATTAAGCCCGGCTACGCTTAACGATTTGCTGAATTTAGCGTTGGATGTAAAACAGCAACCGCAGAAATACACTCAGGCGCTGGCGGGTAAAAGCATCGCGCTGATTTTTGAAAAGCCATCGCTGCGTACCCGCGTCAGTTTTGATGTGGGTATTTATAAGCTCGGTGGCCACAGTGTTTATCTGGACCAGCAAAATGGCGCTATGGGTAAACGCGAAACCGTTGCCGATTTTGGCCGCAACCTTGCCTGTTGGACCGACGCCATAGTGGCGCGGGTGTTCTCGCAGCAAACGTTGGAGCAACTGGCGCAGGCCAGCCATAAACCGGTTATTAATGCGCTGAGCGATTTATATCACCCGTGCCAGGCACTGGCTGATTTATTGGCGCTAAAAGAGCGCTTTGGCGATTTAAACCAAGTGCACCTGGCCTATGTTGGTGATGGCAATAATGTTTGTCATTCATTAATGATTGGCGCTGCGCTTAGCGGTATGAAGATGACCGTGGTTACGCCACAGGGCTTTTCACCGGATGCCCAGGTGCTGCTGAATGTGCAGAAAATTGCCGCCACTACTGGCGCGGTATTAGAGCTAAGCCCGCATCTATCTGCCGCCGCCGGCGCCGATGCTATCTATACTGATACCTGGCTGTCGATGGGCGATAAAGCCGATCCGGAGCTGATTGAGCGGGTGTTTAAACCCTATCAGATCAACACCGCTGTAATGCAGCGGCTGGCGGTAAAATATTTTATGCACTGTTTGCCGGCGCATCGTGAGCACGAGGTTACCAGCGAGGTACTCGACAGCGAGGCGTCACTTGTATTATTGCAGGCGGAAAACCGCATGCATGCCCAGAATGCCGTATTAATCAGTTTATTTGCGTGAGGACACTATGAGTATCAAAAAAGTCGTTTTAGCCTATTCCGGCGGTCTGGACACTTCGGCCATAGTGCCGTGGTTAAAAGATAACTATAACTGCGAAGTTATCGCCTTTGTCGCCAACGTAGGTCAGGGCGATGAGGAGCTGGCCGGTGTTGAGCAAAAAGCCATTAACTCCGGTGCCAGCAGCTGTCATGTTGTCGATTTACGCGAAGAGCTGGTTAAGGAAGTGATTTACCCGACGCTGAAAACCGGCGCCGTATACGAAGGCCAGTATCTGCTGGGTACCTCTATGGCACGGCCGGTCATTGCCCGTGCTCAGGTAAAACTAGCGCTGGAGCTGGGTGCCGATGCACTGTGCCATGGCTGTACCGGTAAAGGTAATGACCAGGTACGCTTTGAAGGCGCTTTTGCTGCGCTGGCACCACAATTAACCGTTATCGCGCCATGGCGCGAGTGGCAATTTAACTCCCGCCAGTCATTGCTGGATTATTTAGCTGAGAAGAGAGTGCCTACCACAGCATCAGCTACCAAAATTTACAGTCGTGATGCTAACTTATGGCATATCTCGCATGAAGGCGGCGAGCTGGAAAACCCATGGTGTGAGCCGTCAGACCAGGTTTGGATGTGGACCAAATCACCGGAGCAGGCGCCGGATCATGCTGCCTATGTTGAGCTGAGCTTTGATAAAGGCGAACTGAGCAAAATTAACGGCCATGCCGTTGCCCCGGTAGCGGCGATTGAATTGCTAAACGAAATCGGCTCTGAGCACGGTATTGGCCGTATTGATATCGTCGAGAACCGTTTAGTCGGTATGAAGTCCCGTGGCTGTTATGAAACGCCGGGCGGCACCATTTTAATGGCGGCACTAAAAGGTCTGGAAGCGCTGGTGTATGACAGAACCTCACTGAAATACCGTGAAGAAGTGGGCCAGGAGTTTGCTCAGCTGGTATACGATGGCCGTTGGTTTACGCCGTTAAAAGACGCACTGTTGGCAGCAGCCACCTCGCTGGCCGAACAGTTAACCGGTGATGTGGTAATCAAGCTGTACAAAGGTAATGTGACTGTGGCCAAACGTCGCTCGCCTAACTCGCTGTACTCTGAAGCCTTCGCCACCTTTGAGGGTGATGAAGTGTACAACCAGAAAGACGCAGCAGGCTTTATCCGCTTGTACAGCCTGGCCAGCCGGATCCGTGCGTTGCATCAACAACAAAAAGGTTAATTATTATGGCGATGTGGGGCGGACGGTTTCAGGAAGCAACGCTGGCGGAGTTTCGCGATTTTAACGACTCGCTAAGCTTTGATTATCTGCTGGCGCACCAGGATATTCAGGCCTCGCGCGCCTGGGCGCAGCAATTGGCAAAGGCCGGTATTATCAGCAACGATGAAGCGGCGCAGCTCGATGCCGGGCTGGCCGATTTAGCGGTGGCGATAGATGCTGATGCTAAGCTGCCGCTGCAAACCAGCGAAGAAGATATTCACAGCTGGGTTGAAGCGCAGCTAACAGCTAAATTGGGTGCGGTGGCGAAAAAGCTGCACACCGGGCGCAGCCGCAATGATTTAGTGGCAACTGACTTGCGTTTGTGGAGCAAACTGAATGCGCAACATGTGCGTCAGTCATTGCTCGGCGCCATAGCGGCCTTACTCACCTTTGCCGAGCGGGCCGGTACGGCAGTAATGCCCGGTTTTACCCACTTGCAACGGGCGCAGCCGGTATTGGTGGCGCATTGGGCACTGGCTTATGTCGAGATGTTTAAACGCGATGTCAGCCGCTTAGATGATGCTTTAACTCGGATGGATGTGTGTCCGCTTGGTTGTGGTGCCTTAGCCGGCACCGGTGTCGCAGTTGATCGTGAGCAGCTGGCGCAGCGGCTGGGTTTTAGCAGCGCCGCGCTGAATAGCCTGGATGCCGTGTCAGATCGCGATTATGTGGTGGAGCTATCTGCCGCTGCCAGCATTTGTATGACGCATTTATCGCGTTTATCCGAAGATGTTATTTTCTTTTGTTCCGGTGAAGCGGGCTTTTTCAAACTGGGCGATGCGATAAGCTCCGGCTCATCGTTAATGCCACAAAAGAAAAACCCCGACGTGTTTGAGTTGCTGCGCGGCAAAACCGGCCGTGTGCTGGGCCATCTGGTCGCCATTTTGCATGTACTGAAAGGCTTGCCGCTGGCTTACAACAAAGATATGCAGGAAGACAAGCAGGGCTTTTTTGACCTGATGGCGACGTGGCAGCAATCTTTGCTGGTATTGGCCACAGTACTCCCGCACTTAAGTGTCAACGAGGCGCAGTGCCGTCAGGCGGCAGAGCTGGGCTACAGCAACGCTACTGATTTAGCGGATTATCTGGTTAGTAAAGGTATGCCGTTTCGTGATGCGCACGAGGTCGTAGGCGAGCTGGTAGTGCATGCGGCTAAGCAGCAGCTGGCGCTGGAAGCTTTACCATTGGCTGATTTACAGCAATTCAGTGAATTAATCAGCGAAGACGTTTATCCGGCGCTGCAACTGGAAGCCGGTTTGCAAAAGCGCGCCGCACTAGGTGGTACAGCACCGCAGCAAGTGCTGGCAGCGTTAGCTAGCGCTAAACAGTGGTTTGAGCAAGTGTAGCTGCGCAACCTCGCAGACAAAAAGCCCGCGGCGCGGGCTTTATTTTTCAACTTATCCTTTGGTATGCCGCTCACGGTTTTCGCGTTTTTGTTCGGCGTTTTTTTGCAGTAATACATAGGTAGCCGCATAACCGCCATGTTGTTTTTGTGCGGTATTACAGGCTAATACAATGGGCATTTGCGGTAGCCACTTAAACACATAACTGCGTAGAATAGCCGGATGTGGTTTGCTGTTACGGCCCATGCCATGTTGAATAAGTAAGGTGCGAATACCGCGTTTATGGCAGTCTTCAATAAAAAAGAATAATTCGCGCCGCGCATCTGACAGACTTTTACCCAGCAGGTTTAACGTCGCATCTGTCTGGTATTTACCCAGCCTCAGATTGCGGTAAACACCGTCCTGCACACCATCTTTTTTATAACTAAACGGCTCGTCTGGCTTTACCAGATCAACATATTCCATGCTGAGATAGTTGGCATCATATTCCATGTCCTGCTCGGCAGCTTTGCGCCTGGCCTGTTGCGCCAGTGTCGGGCTGAACTCGCCGCTTTCCGGTAATATTTCGTCCTGCGACAATGGCCTAACACCCGCCATTTCCTGCAGAAACAGATCTAGCTCATCGTTTTGCATCACGCTACTCCTGTGACAAACCGGGCTGGTTATTATAGCTAAGCCCGGGCACTGACAGAAGTCTGTTATTGCTTAGTCAGCCTGACTGGCAAGGGGCGCGGCCGTGCTTTCGCTGGTTTTTGCTGCTCTGCGTGCCTGCGCAAAGCGTATCAAATAGTAAGCGTTTATTAGTAATACTAATAAATTAGAGATCACTCCCTGTGGTATCGCAATATGGCTGTAGTACACAAACAGTAAGCTGCAGCCAATAAGTGTTGCCAAGCGTAACCAGAACACGTCCTTGATAAAAAACGCGCCAATGCAGATTGTTAAACCAACCCAGCTTATAACGTCGAACAAAATCGTGTCCATGGCATGTGTCCAGTTATTCCAAGCGACTAAAATTTGCGCGCATTATGCTGCTCGGATCTGTTTTGCACAATTGAAGAATTTTGCATCCATCGGATTAATTTAATTAATGCTTTTTGGGCTAGCCATGCAGCAAATTAAAGTTAGGCTACACTTAACATTGGCCAAACAAGCAAGGAGCCGCTTATGTTGCCCACTAAACTGTACGAGGCGTTACCCTACGTTTATATCGCTGCGGGCGTCACAGTATTGCTAAGCTATAACAGCTGGCTTGCACTGGTTTGCGCCTTTTTGTTAACGGTGGCTGGCGCCGTGGTCTGGATATTGCGTTCGGATAACCGGCGTTCTGATATAAAAGGTGCACGTTATAAGTACGGCGGCAAATTACCATTTTGGTGCTATGAAATGCTGCCTTTCGTTTGTGTCATGTCCGGGCTGTTTGTGTTTTCGGTGTCAAACAATATGTATTTTTATCCGTTTGCCATGATGTTGCTGGGTGTGGGGACCCATTTGTGGCTGCTGCGCGGTAGTTACCGTAAACATCAGCGACCGCAGCAAAAGCTGCAGCCACTGAAATATCATCAACGCTGAATTACTGGCGTAAATCTATACTGCTGTTTGCCACTGCACGGGTGGTAAGCAGCCAGGCGGCTAAGTTTTGCTGCATAGCTGCAGGGTCAATTTTGTCCATGGTATCGTTTGGTGTGTGATGGTAGTCAAAATAGTCTGTGCCGTCTTGCTGCAAGCTTGCCACCGGCACCCCGAGGGCTTTTAGCACTGATACGTCCGGCCCGCCAGAGGCTGAATTGTCGCCTAATTCAATTCCCAAATGTGCCACTTGTTGTTGCAGGGTTTTACCAAATGCTAATGACTGAGCACCAAAACCGGTATCCAGCCGCCAGATGCGGCCAGCACCAAAATCTGATTCAGAAGCAAAAACATGGTTTTTCAGGGTGGCGGCATGCTTTGCCGCGTAAGCGCGGGCGCCAATTAAGCCACCTTCTTCATTGCCAAATAGCACTACCCGCACTGTACGTTCAGGCCGGCCCTGTTGCTTTAATAAAGCACCAGCGGCCATGACAATACCTACTCCGGCGCCGTCATCCAATGCACCGGTGCCTTCATCCCAGGAATCGATATGCGCACTGATCAGCACGATTTCGTCCGGTCTTTTACTACCGGTAATTTCGGCAATCACATTATGGCTAATCACTTCGCCTGGCAGCTTATTTTGCATTTGTAACTGTAATGTCAGCTCGGGCTGACGGCTGAGCATTTTCTCCAGCTGTATGGCATCAGGGACAGAAATAGCTGCTGCCGGAATGCGAGCTACTTCATCGCTGTAACGCATAATGCCGGTGTGAGCAAAGCGGTTAATGCTGGTGCCAACAGAGCGGATAACAATAGCTTTGGCGCCTAATTTAGCGGCTTCTACTGCGCCCTGGGCCCGGGCGCCAACCACTGAGCCGTAAAAAGTACCCAGTTTGTCTTTACCCATGCTTTTGTTAATAAAAACAATTTTATCTTTTACCTGCGCAGGGTTCGCTTGCTTTAGTTGCTCCAGACTGTCGAACATTGCCACCTGGGCATTAATGCCATCAAAAGGTGTGCCGATAGAACCGCCCAAAGCAGTAACTACCAGGTTTTGATGAAAAGGCGCACTGACACTCAAACTGGCCTGACCGCGCTGCCAATATTGCATGCTAAACGGCTCGGTCCACACTTTATCATAACCCAGCTGTTTAAATTTCTGTTCAGCCCAGGCTACAGCCCTGGCATCTGCCTCGCTGCCTGCCAGGCGCTGACCAACTTCGACTGTCAATGACTCAGTTAGGTGGTATGCCAGGTTATTATCCAGCTTAAGTTCACTGGCGTTTAGCTGCAGGCATAATGCTGCTGTTATTGTTGTTAGCCACAATTTCATCTTTTCATTCTGTCCCGTTGTTGGTAAATTGACATCGACTTTACCACCTTTTCTTCGCTATCTCATCGTTTTCGCGAGTTAAAGCTGCTGGTTATATGGAAAGATTAAGGCGATAAGGAAAGCCCATGCCGTCAGCATTATGTGCTCTGGTTGTCGATGATGTCGCAGCGGTGCGCAGTTATATTTGTCAGATCCTGCAAAGTATTGGCGTCACCTCTGTACTTGAAGCTGCAGATGGTGACAGCGCAACTAAGTTGTTTAGCCAGCATCGCCCCAATCTGGTATTTCTCGATATTCAATTACCTGATGTTAACGGGCAGCAGTTGCTAAAGCATTTTCGGCAACAGGATGAAAATGCAATAGTATTTATGGTTTCCGCTTTCTCTAGTGTTGATAATTTGAAAATGGCTGTTGAAAATGGCGCCAGGGCGTTTGTGGTAAAACCCTTTACCGCGGTTCGCATTCATAAGTTAGTACAACCGCTATTACACTAAGTGCGAGCCATTGCTACAACTTGCTAAAACTGGTTATTGTTTGTCAAATAAGAATGATTATATTGTCGATTGGTGAACAAATCGGTAATATCACTGTTTTACTAATGGCAGAGTAGTAACCAATGAATATGCAGGATATGTTAGCCAACTCGGCAAAAGCAGTAAAATTGTTGAAGGCAGTATCTAATGAGCGGCGTTTACTGATTTTATGTCACTTACTTGACGGAGAATTGTCGGTTGGTGAGTTAAACCAGAAATTGGAGCTGAGCCAGTCTGCTTTATCGCAGCATTTAGCTTTGCTACGCCGGCATAAATTGGTAAAAACCCGAAAAGAAGCGCAGACGGTATATTACAGCTTGAACAGTAAAGAGGTTGAGGCGTTAATAGCGTTGATGCACAAATTGTATTGCTCTGACGACGCTTGAGAAGTGCAGAATACCAATAACAAAAAAGCCGGCTAAAGCCGGCTTTTTTGTTGTAACTGTGTCTTAAGCAGCGCTTAATGCCTTAACATGGGCATTTAAACGAGCTTTGTGACGTGCTGCTTTGTTCTTGTGGATCAGACCTTTAGCGGCCATACGATCAAGAACAGGCACCATTTTCTTGAATGCTTCAGCTGAAGCAGTTACGTCAGCAGTTAAAACTGCCGCGTAGGTTTTCTTTATGAAAGTACGCATCATAGAACGTTGTGAAGCATTTTGCTGACGACGTTTTTCTGATTGAATTGCGCGCTTCTTAGCAGACTTAATGTTAGCCAAGGTAACACTCCTAAAAAACTAAACCGGACCCATCAAAGGCCGCATAATATGCCTATTTAATGGCCCGTTGTCAAATGCTTTAACGGTAAAGTCACAGATTTTAATCTGACTGCCTACTGGTAATCTGCAGCACTAACGGGGCAAAATAGCCACTGGCGAATAGAAGGAAGTGTAAGTGTCGGCAAAGTTACTAAAATCAGGCCTGATTGTCAGTTTTATGACACTCATTTCCCGCGTGTTGGGGCTGATACGCGACGTGGTTGTCGCTAATTTTATCGGTGCCGGTGCAGCGGCCGACGTGTTCTTTTTCGCTAACCGGATCCCTAATTTTTTGCGGCGTTTGTTTGCCGAGGGCGCGTTTTCGCAAGCCTTTGTACCCGTGCTGGCCGAAGTTAAAGCCAAACATGGTGATGATGCCGTGCGCGAATTGCTGGCTAAAGTTACTGGTAGTTTAGGGGTGGTCGTTACGCTGGTCACCTTATTTGGCGTGATCGCCTCACCGCTGGTGGCGATGTTATTCGGTATGGGCTGGTTTATTGAATGGCTAAATGATGGCCCTGAAGCGCATAAGTTCGAGCTGGCCAGCCTGATGCTGAAAATTACTTTTCCGTATCTCTGGTTTATTAGTTTAGTAGCGTTGTCCGGTGCGGTACTCAATACCTATAACCGTTTTGCCGTAGCGGCCTTTACGCCGGTGTTTTTAAATATTGCCATTATTGCCTGCGCGCTATTTATGGCGCCAACGTTGGACGAGCCGGCACTGGCCCTTGCCTGGGGTGTATTTATCGGCGGTGTGGTGCAGTTGTTGTTTCAGCTGCCGTTTTTAGCCAAAGCTGGCTTGTTAGTGCGGCCCAGGTGGGGCTGGCGCGACGAAAACGTCACGAAAATTCGCAAACTTATGCTGCCGGCGCTGTTTGGCGTATCGGTAAGCCAGATTAATTTATTGCTTGATACGGTGATTGCATCCTTTTTACTTACCGGTGCGGTTAGCTGGTTGTACTACTCAGATCGGCTGATTGAATTTCCGTTGGGGCTATTTGGTATTGCTATTGCGACGGTTATCTTACCGAATTTGTCGCGTCATCATGCGACTGAAAATACCGAGCGCTTTAGCCAGACACTGGACTGGTCGTTGCGCTTCGTCGCGTTGTTTGGCATACCCGCAATGGCCGGGTTAATGGTATTGGCGCAGCCTATTATTGCACTGCTGTTTATGCGCGGCGAGTTTAGCCAAAACGATGTATTAATGGTGTCGTACAGCTTGGTGGCTTACAGCACGGGTTTACTGAGTTATATGCTGATAAAAGTACTGGCGCCAGGTTTTTATGCCCGGCAGGATATCAAAACTCCTGTGCGTATCGGCATTATTGCTATGGTTGCCAATATGCTGTTTAACCTGATGCTGGCACCCTTTTTAAGTTATGTCGGCCTGGCACTGGCCACTGCAATGTCGGCCAGTTTAAATGCGTTTTTACTGTATCGCGGTTTAAAATTAGCCGGCGTGTACCAACTAAGTAAAACCAGCATGTTATTTTTACTGAAACTGATACTGGCCAGCCTGATGATGGCTGCCTTATTGTATTGGCAAACGCCAACGTTGAACGACTGGGTGGCGCTGAGTTTTACTACTCAGGTTTGGCGTCTATGCCTGCTGTGTGGCTTGGCTGTTGTCGGCTACTTTAGCTTGTTGTTGTTATTTGGGGTCCGGCTGGCGCATTTTCGGGCCAATTCTGTTGCTGAAAGCAATTGATTAAGTGGTTATAATGCGCGGTTTGTAGTCAAAGGTCAGATACGGCAGGCATGGAGTTAATTCGCGGCTTACACAATATTCAGCCTCATCATCGTGGCTGTGTATTGACCATTGGTAATTTTGACGGCGTGCACCTGGGGCATCAAGCGGTGTTGGCCAAAGTCGTTGCCATTGCCAGACAAATGCGCTTGCCATCTTGCGTGATGCTGTTTGAACCGCAACCGCTTGAGGTGTTTGCCGGTGACGCAGCGCCAGCGCGGCTAACGCGGTTTCGTGAGAAATATGAAGCGCTGGCCCAGCTTGGGGTTGACCGCCTGCTATGTGTACATTTTACCCCGGCCTTTGCCGCGCAGGCACCGGAGCAGTTTATTCAGCAGTTGCTGTTAAAACAACTCGGTGTAGAGCAGTTAATTGTTGGCGATGATTTTCGTTTTGGTAAAAACCGCAGTGGCAGTTTTGACTTACTGGCACTGGCTGCTGAGCAGCATCAGTTTGGCTTGTATAGCACTTCTAGTTTGCTACTGGGCCAGCAGCGCATTAGCAGTACGCTGATCCGCCAGGCGCTGGCCGAGGATAAGTTAACGCTGGCAGCAGAGATGCTGGGCAGGCCGTTTGCATTAACCGGGCGGGTAAGGCATGGTCGTAAGTTAGGCCGTGACCTGGGCTTTCCGACCGCCAATGTGTTTTTGTACCGGCGTAAGCTGCCAGTAGCTGGGGTTTACGCCATAACGGCGAACACGGTATTTGGCCGTTATCAGGGCGTCGCCAATATTGGCAACCGGCCCACGGTACAGGGCCAGCGGCAACAGCTTGAAGCGCACTTGTTTAATTTTAAAGGTGATTTATACGGTAGCCAGATAGAAGTATTATTGCAGCATAAATTGCGCAGTGAACAACGGTTTGAATCTCTGGCTCAGTTACAACAACAAATCGCCGCCGATGTACGGGCGGCAACAGCATTTTTTCAGCATGGTGCTTTAGCCCATGCCACTATTGATAAGACGGAACCCAACGGATGAGCGACTACAAGCATACCCTGAATTTGCCGGAAACGGCTTTTGCGATGCGCGCCAATCTGGCGCAGCGCGAGCCGCAAATGCTGGCAAAATGGACCGAAGCCGATTTGTACGGCAAAATTCGTGCAGCCAAAAAAGGCAAAAAAACCTTTATCCTGCACGACGGCCCTCCTTACGCTAACGGCAATATCCATATTGGGCATGCGGTAAATAAAATTTTAAAAGACATTATTGTTAAAGCGAAAACGCTGGACGATTTTGACGCCCCTTATGTACCGGGTTGGGACTGCCATGGCCTGCCGATTGAGCTGGTCGTAGAGAAAAAATATGGCAAGCCGGGGGTAAAATTAACACCTGCCGAGTTCCGGCAGAAATGTCGTGACTATGCTGCCACGCAGATTGATGCGCAGCGCACCGACTTTATCCGCTTAGGTGTGCTGGGTGACTGGCAAAACCCGTACCGCACCATGGATTACGGTTTTGAAGCCAATATTATCCGGTCGCTGGGTAAAATTATCGGCAATGGCCATTTGCAGCAGGGCTTTAAACCAGTGCACTGGTGCACAGATTGCGGCTCTGCGTTGGCTGAAGCAGAGGTGGAATATCAGGATAAAGTATCACCGGCGATTGATGTGCGTTTTGCTGTGGTCGACGAAGCTACGGTGGACCGCTTTGACCACCCTGAAGGCAAGCGCGGTAGCGGGAAGGTATCAGTAGTGATCTGGACCACCACACCCTGGACTATCCCGGCCAACCGCGCCGTGGCAGTAAATGCCAAATTAGATTACAGCCTGGTACAGGTAGAGCAGGGCCCTTTGGGCGCCGAGCGCTTAATTATTGCCACTGATCTGGTAAAAGACGTGATGGCGCGTGCCGGTATTGAGCACTACCATGCGCTGGGCTTTGCCAAAGGTGCTGCGCTTGAGCTGACGCAACTACAACACCCGCTTTACGACTTTACCGTGCCGGTTATCTTAGGCGAGCACGTAACAACAGATTCCGGTACCGGTTGTGTGCATACTGCACCGGGCCATGGTCAGGAAGACTTTGTTGTCGGCAAGCAATATAACCTGGAAGTGGCCAATCCGGTGGGTGCTAATGGTGTTTATCTGCCAGACACGCCGTTGTTTGCTGGCCAGCATGTATTTAAAGCCAATGACAGTGTGGTAGATGCACTGAAAGACGCCGGCGCGCTGTTAGTGCACAAGGCATACAAACACAGCTACCCACATTGCTGGCGCCATAAAACGCCGATTATTTTCCGTGCCACACCGCAGTGGTTTATCAGCATGGAGCAGCAAGGGCTGCGGGCAACCTCGTTACAACAAATTGAACAAACCCGTTGGATCCCGGATTGGGGCCAGCAACGGATTGAAAAAATGGTTGAAGGCCGGCCAGACTGGTGTATTTCACGCCAGCGTACCTGGGGTGTGCCAATAGCGTTGTTTGTTGATAAAGATACCGGTGCTTTACATCCAAACACTCAACAGCTGATTGAACAAGTAGCCAAGCTGGTTGAGCAAGACGGCATTCAAGCCTGGTTTGATTTAGACGCGCAAACTTTGCTGGGTGATGACGCTGCACAATACGTTAAAGTGGCTGATACGCTGGATGTCTGGTTTGACTCAGGCGTAACTCACGCCTGTGTAGTGGATGTGCGGCCGGAGTTTGGCGGTGCCGATCAGGCCGATTTATACCTGGAGGGCTCGGACCAGCATCGCGGCTGGTTTATGTCGTCATTAATGACCGGTGTAAGCATCAAACACAAAGCGCCGTATAAACAGGTGCTAACGCATGGTTTTACCGTTGATGCCGATGGTCGCAAGATGTCGAAATCTTTGGGTAATGTGGTATCACCGCAAGATGTAATGAATAAACTCGGCGCTGACATTTTGCGTTTATGGGTGGCAACCACCGATTACACCTCTGAAATGACGGTATCAGATGAAATATTAAACCGTGCAGCTGATAAATACCGCCGCATTCGTAACACTGCGCGCTTTTTGCTGGCCAACTTAAACGGCTTTAACCCAGCAACTGATTTAGTGCCCTTTGAGCAAATGGTTGAGCTGGACCTGTGGGTAGTGAACCGTGCCGCTAAGTTGCAGCAAGAAATTGTTGATGCCTACGATAACTATCAGTTCCACCAGGTCAGCCAAAAGCTAATGAACTTCTGCACCGTAGAGCTGGGTAGCTTCTATCTGGATGTGATAAAAGACCGGCAGTACACCGCCCATACCAATGGTGTTGCGCGCCGCTCGTGCCAAACTGCGCTGTACCATATTGCGCAGGCGATGGTGCGCTGGATGGCGCCAATTATGAGCTTTACCGCTCAGGAGATTTGGCAGGAGTTACCTGACCAGCAGCAAGAATTTGTCTTTACTGATGTCTGGTATACCGGCTTTAGTGGTTTGTCGGCCGGCAAGTTTGACGATGCTTTCTGGCAGCAACTGCTGCAGGTACGCGACGAAGTGAACAAAGTATTAGAAGCGGCACGGCGCGAAGAAAAAATTGGCGCATCCTTGCAAGCAGAGGTGACGTTATATGCCTCAGCGACACTGGCAGCTGATTTAGCCAAACTGGGCGATGAGCTGCGCTTTGTGCTGATTACGTCTACCGCGCAGGTAAGTACCGATGTCGCGCCAGCTGATGCAGTGCAAACCGAATTAGCCGGTTTAAGCGTGCATGTCGCTGCATCAACCGCCGCGAAATGTGGCCGCTGCTGGCATCACCGGCATGATGTGGGCGCCAATGCGGCGCATGCCGAGTTGTGCCTGCGTTGTGTTAGCAACGTGGAAGGCGTTGGCGAACAGCGGGCGTTTGCATAATGGCGGCGCTGTTTAAAGAGTCCGGTTGGCGGTTATGGTGGCTGATACTTTTAGTATTGGTCGCCGACCAGGTCACTAAGCAGGTGGTTATTGCCAATATGCAGCTGTTTGATTCTATAGAGCTGCTGCCGTTTTTTAACTTTACCTATGTGCGTAACTATGGCGCTGCGTTCTCGTTTTTAAGTGACGCCGGTGGCTGGCAACGTTGGTTTTTTACCATCATTGCCGTGGTGATAAGTTGCGTGCTGGCGGTCTGGCTGGCCCGCAATAGCAAAACCCAGTTGAAGCTAAATCTGGCGTTAAGCCTGGTATTGGCCGGTGCCATTGGTAACCTGATTGATCGTAGTGTCTACGGCTACGTAATAGACTTCCTGCACCTGTATTATCAAAACTGGCACTATCCGGCGTTTAATATTGCCGATTCTGCCATTTGTATTGGTGCCGCACTGTTAATCTGGGATAGTTTTAGCAATGAAGAGGTGAAAAAGTGACAGACGCAGTAATTGCTGGCAACAGCACGGTAATTTTTCACTTTGATATTAAGTTATCTGATGGCAGCGCGGCCGAGAGCACCCGTGTACACAATAAGCCGGCCAAATTACAGATGGGCGATGGTAGCATTTCGCCAGCGTTTGAAGCCGAGCTTAGCGGTTTGAAAGCCGGTGATAAGAAAAGCTTTACGCTGGCACCGGAAGACGCCTATGGTATGCCGAACCCGGACAATATTTACTATGTTGATCGTAGTAAGTTCTCTGCCGACGCGCCGGCGAAAGCCGGTATGATCATTGGCTTTACTATGCCGGATGGCTCTGAAATGCCAGGGCTGGTGCGAGATGTAGTTGGCGAGTCGGTTACCATCGACTTTAACCATCCGCTGGCAGGCCAAACCTTGACCTTCAGCGTTGAAATAGTACAGGTAAGCTAAAGTATGGATATTTTGTTAGCCAATCCTCGCGGCTTTTGCGCTGGTGTCGACCGCGCTATCAGCATTGTAGAGCGCGCACTGGAACTGTACGAGCCGCCAATTTATGTGCGGCACGAAGTGGTACACAACCGCTTTGTGGTTGATGGCCTGCGTCGGCGCGGAGCGGTATTTGTTGATGAACTGAACGAAGTGCCGGATGGCAATATCGTTATTTTCAGTGCCCACGGTGTGTCGCAAGCGGTGCGTGAAAACGCCAGGCAGCGTGGCCTTAAAGTATTTGATGCCACCTGCCCGTTGGTGACTAAGGTGCATATGGAAGTTACCCGCGCCAGCCGTAAGGGTATTGAATGTATCCTGATTGGCCATGCCGGCCACCCCGAAGTGGAAGGCACTATGGGCCAGTATGATAACCCCGAAGGTGGTATTTATCTGGTCGAGTCGGCCGAAGATGTGGCCACGTTGCAAGTGAAAAACCCTCAGCAGCTCTGTTTTAGCAGCCAGACCACTCTGTCAGTTGATGATACTGCAGATGTGATTGATGCGCTGCGCGCCCGCTTCCCTGACATTGAAGGCCCGCGTAAAGATGATATTTGCTATGCCACGCAAAACCGCCAGGACGCAGTGCGTGATTTGGCCAGCAAAGCCGAATTGTTATTGGTGGTAGGTGCAAAGAACAGCAGTAACTCAAATCGTCTGCGTGAACTGGCAGAAAAGATGGGTTGCACGGCGTACTTAATTGATACCGCAAATGATATTCAGCAAAGCTGGCTTGACGGTATTACTGCTGTTGGGGTTACTGCTGGCGCGTCAGCACCGGAAGTGCTGGTGCAACAGGTAGTAAAACAGCTGCAGCAATGGGGCGGTAAAACGGTAAGTGAAAACCCAGGCCGCGAAGAAAACGTAGTGTTTGCCATACCAGCAGAGTTGCGTTAAATCTACTTTGGCCTGCTGCCAGGCAGGCCACACTTAACATGTTGTGTGTAATCAGTGTAGTATGCATGTATGTTGAATTCCCCAGGCATAGTAAATGCACTTGCAATGGGCTCTGCCTGCACTAAAGCTCCCCTATTTATGCCACGGCCGTTTCTTATTGCGCTGTGCTGTATTGGCGCAGGCTGTCGCGGTTGTATTGGCGTTTGCGCCAGGCCCACATAACGATTTGTGGTTACGTTTGGGTTTAATAAGCTTGTTTGTGCATTGGGTGGCATTGCTTACGACGCTGCTGTTTTGTGTCCTGCGCCGCCAGTTAAACCGTTTGACGCCGCTGAATATTCTGCTGTGTTGTAGTGGCATTTTTTTGCTGCTAACTGTGCTGGTAAGTTATCTTGCGTTTAGCGGTTTTGCCTCTGGCAACGCTATGTTTAGCCAAAGCTTAGCCAGCTTTACCTTGGGTAATTTAATGGTGGCGTTAATTGTTGCCGTTGTTGCCATGCAGTTTTTTATTATGCACAGCGAGCGTAGTGTTCAGTTACAAGCGCAAAGCAAGGCCGAGCTTAGCGCCTTGCAAGCCCGTATTCAGCCACATTTTTTGTTTAATAGCTTAAATACCGCCGCAGAGTTAATTCATGTTGATCCCACAGCGGCTGAGCAGGCGCTACTGGATTTATCTGCGTTATTTCGCGCCGCGCTGCATGCTGGTGAAATGGTAACGTTGCAGGATGAATTAACACTGGCAAAACAATATTTGTCGTTGGAGCAATGGCGCTTGGGAAATCGCATGCAAGTGCAGTGGCAACAACCCGATAATCTGGCTGTGTTGAGTGTGCCGGCATTAACCGTGCAGCCACTGCTGGAAAACGCTGTGCGTCATGGTATTGAAAGCTGCCCGCAAACGGCGACCTTGCAGGTGAATATTCTGCAGAGCAGCCAGTCAGTCACTATCGTTATAGTTAATCCCTTTAAGCTGCAGATTAAATCGCAAAGCCAACACCGCGCCAGTAACGGCATAGCGCTGGATAATATTCGCCAGCGTTTGCAGCTTCACTATGGAGGGGCAGCCCAATTGAGTCAGGGTGTTGTCGATGGCTTATTCCGGGTGAAGCTGGTTATTCCGTTACAGGCAGGGGCGAGCTAATGCGTATACTGATTGTTGACGACGAACCGCTGGCCAGAGCCAGGCTAAAACGCTTGTTATTACAATTGCCTGATCAGCAATGTGTGGCCGAGGCTGAAAACGCCAGCCAGGCAATGCAGCACATTAAACAACTGCAACCGGATTTGGTGTTGCTGGATATTGCCATGCCCGGGCAAGACGGCATTAGCCTGGGTACAGATATATTACAATTGGCAGTACCACCTGCGGTTATTTTTGTTACCGCCCACCCACAGCACGCCTTGGATGCCTATCAGGCCAGCCCGGTGGGTTATTTGTTAAAGCCGGTAGCTGCCGACGCGCTGCAAAGTGCCCTGCAAAAGGCCGGTACCCTGACACGGGCACATTTGGAGAAAAAACACACAGAGCCGAAACTCAGCTATGTGCTTGGCGGGGTGAAACGCCAATTGGCGCTGAGTGATATTTATTATTTTGCCGCCGATGACAAGTACGTACGAATGGTGTTTAAGCAGGGCGAAGCACTAATAGAGCAAAGCCTGGTGCAGTTGCAGCAGCAATTTCCGCAACTTTTGGTACGTATTCACCGCCGCACGTTAATCAATAAAACCTACTTTGCCCGTTTGCTCAGCCAGGACGGCCGCCACTGGGTGCTGCTAAAGGGTTGTGAAGATAAGCTGGAAGTTAGCCGCCGTGAAGTGACGGCGCTGCGTGACAGCCTGAGCTAACTTTTCCCGCCTGCCGTTTATCCGGCAATACTGCCGTTTATCCCTAAAGCAGTTTGCACAGAAAGCATTCAGCAGTATGGTTCAACTATAAAATTCCGCTAAAACTCTGAGTTGATTTTATTATGCCCAAAGCTGTAACTGAAAAAGCACGCTGTAATAAGCCATTTGTGCCAGCAGTAACCGGTTTTACGCTTATCGAACTGATGGTTGCGGTGGCTGTGCTGGCCATAGTGTCGGTAGTGGCTATACCGGCATTTGGTAATCTGATTTCATCTAACCGTTTAAATGCTCAGGCCAATGAGTTTTTATCGGCCATAACGTACGCCCGCTCTGAGGCGATACGTCTTAATCGCAATATTACTTTTTGCAATACTACTGATGGCGTTACCTGTAACGCTGATACCGGTTTATGGACACAATGGCTGGTATTAGACCCGGTAAACGGCGTGCTGCAAACCTCACTGACACTTAGCAACAGAGTCAAAGTACTGTCTGATGCCGGAATGGACAACGATACTATCGTTTTTACCCCTATGGGCCTGGCTAGAAACGCTGTTAATACCCGCTTGCCGTTAACCAGCATTATCCGGGTGTGTTTAGAGGAGAGTTCAGTCAACCCAAATGTGCGTGATTTGTTAGTAAGCAGTGGCGGGCGGACTGTAATTAATCGATTTGACAGCAGCGGTAGTTGCAGCAGACCGGAGGTTTAAATTATGGCGAAGTTTCCTATCGTAAATTTGTCCAGGCAACGTGGTGTATCATTGCTTGAAGTAATGATTGCGGTGTTGGTATTGGGGATAGGTTTGTTAGGTGTTGCTGGTGTACAAACCGCTAGTTTGCGCAATGTGCAAAGCTCATATGAGCGTTCGCAGGCAGTAATACTGATGGATATGCTTGCTGAAACCCTGCGTGCTGACGCTAGGAACGCAAGGTTGGGCAATTACAGTGTTACCTGTGATCACGAAGCGTTGGAAGCCTGGACAGCTATGGTAAGAAATGCACTGAATAATACCGAAGCTTGTGTTGATATTGACTGGGATACGGCGCAAAGCGTTTATACCCTGACATTGAGCTGGACAGATGGGCGTATTGCCATTGGTGGTGACTCATCGTTATCCCTGCAGGTGGCCCCATGACAGTAACAGTTAGTTATAAAATGCACACCAGTCGGCAGTATGGCTTTACTCTGGTAGAGCTGATGATTGCGCTGACATTAGGGTTGGTTTTACTTGGTGGGGTTATAGGTGTGTTTCTCGCCAATCAGGAAACCAATCGGGTTAGCACGGTATTAAGCCAGATGCAGTCCAGCGGACGTTTGTCATTTCAGTTATTGGCGCGTGATCTTAGAAGCGCGGCTTTTACCGGTTGTGGTAACAATACTAACGTTACCAACGTGACCAGTGATTTTAATGTCGCTAATGCGGCCTGGGCGAACTGGGTTGGTGGTGTTATGGGGTTTGAGGGAGCCTTGCCTGCCGTCGCAGGTATGACACCGACACCGACTACTGATGTAATCCGTTTAATGTATGGTGCAGGCAATGGCGTAACCGTCGCCGGACATAACATAGCAACCAGTACATTCGACGTTAATGCCAACCCTCAACTCAATGGTCTTACTGTCGGCACCCTGGCACTGGTATGTGATGGGAGTGCAAGGGCGGCAATGTTTGAAGTTACGGCTGTCACTGCTGCTACATTGCGACATCAGCAAGGCGCTGGCACTAATGTCACCGGTTTTCTCGGTGAACCGCTAAATTCACCGCTAACCATTGCTTTGGGCGGCATGATAATGCCGCTTGAGTCAGTGGCTTGGTTTGTTGCGCCAAACAATGTTGGAGGTAATTCGTTGTACCGGGCTTTTGTATTAAATGGTGTTGAAGTAGCAGATGAAATAACCAGTGGCGTAACCGATCTGCAATTTGAGTACGAAGTATTGGTAAACACTAGCCCGCCAGGTGTCTGGATGACAGCAACTAATGTACCAGCCGGTAATTGGGATCGGGTAATCGGGGTACGTGTTACTTTGGTTATGGATAATGGCAATACCATGTCTGCCAACCTGAATACTTTTAACTATATGGCCGCTAACAGAAACAGGATGCAATAAGATGAAGTCTGTTAAATCGCAGCAGGGTGTGGCCCTGGTTGTAGGTTTGTTGTTACTGGTGGCTATTACCTTGCTGGCGGTATCGTCAATGCGTGATAGTGCGGTACAGGAGCGGATGACATCAAACCTGACCGAGCGTGAGTTGTCTTATCAGTTGGTTGAAGCCACCATGGTGTTTGTACAGAATCAGGTTAATGTTGCTAACCCTTTTCTGTTGTGCGGGGGCGGTACACGAGGATTTTACTGTACGCCAGATCCGGCACTTGCCGACCGTTGGACTGTGGCAGCCACAGTGTGGGGGATTAATGGCCCGGTGCATCCACAGGTGGGGAGTGCCGAGTATATCGCTGAATATATGGGACAGTGGGCTAATCCAGCCGATCCAGAATGCGCTAATCCAGGTCAAGGAGCTGTTGTCCCTGGCTGTCTGAAGGATAGTTGGCGCATTACAGTGCGCACAACGGCGGCACAGGGCGCTAATGTAATGCTACAAAGCGTGTTTCGTTTATAACGGTAAGAGGTGAATGATGAAGTCGAACAAACCTTTAAGCTGGCTGGCATTTACTCTAAGTCTGATGTTTGGCATCAGTACAGCCAAAGCCGCGGTAGATATAGCTGAAGCACCGCTACAAACCGGCAGTGCAGTGGCTGCGAATATTTATTTTGTATTAGATGATTCCGGCTCTATGCAATGGGAAGTGATGCCGGATGATTATGTCTTCGTGAATGGCCAGATCCAGGGCTATTTGTTCCCGCTCCAGCCAGAAATGTACGGCGGTCTTAACCATTTTGATAGACGTATCCCAACGTTCGATAGTGATAATATTCACAATGTGATTAAGCGCTCATCAGAAATCAATAAGGTATTTTATAACCCAGTTGCTGATTATGCGCCGTGGAAGGATTGGACTAACAAAAGTATGGGAAATGTCAATCCTGAGGCGGCCCCCTGGGATCCTAAAGATGATGATCCCGGTACTATTAATTTAACTACAAAAAAGAGCTTTGACCGCTGGTATTACAGCACATCCAGCCTGAATCAACGTGAGACATCAAATAGTAGTAAAGACTATTGGCCTATTACTTATTATGTCTATAAAGGCTCGGGTAGCGCAGAAGAAATAAAAAATTATACCGGCTATCAGATCCGTGGCGATAAAGCCTATACCCGGGATATGAGCACTTCGACCGGCTGGCAGGAAAAAACAACTAAATTTACCTGGAATACCACTGAAACGATAGATGGTAAAGTTGTACCTAAAATTATTAGTCGCACTATTGCTGAAGAAAAGCAGCATTTTGCTAATTGGTTTAGCTATTACCGCTCACGTATTCTTGCCGCCCGGGCTGGCACCAGTGATGCCTTTGCTGCTGTTCCTGAGGGTTTTCGCATTGGTTTTAAAACCTTGTCGAATGATGCAAGTAAAACGCTAAAAATTCCGTTGCCGCAACTGGCAGATATTGAAAAAGGCACCTTCTTTGGCAGCAACAAAGAAAACTGGTTTAAAAAGTTATTTGAAGTGCCAATGAATAACTCTACGCCACTGCGGAATGCATTGAAGTGGGTCGGCGATGAGTACAGTTCAGACTCAGCTACAGGCCCCTGGGGGCCTGGTGCAGCTGCGAACCAAATTAGCTGTCGTCAGTCATTCGCTATTTTAACGACAGATGGCTATTACAATGGCCCATCGCCTGGTGTAGATAATATTGATAAATCAAACGGCCCTTTACACAAACATCCAACTGACGAAAAGAAAGATTTTCAGTACAAGCAAGAGGACCCTTATAGCGATGACTTTTCCGATACACTGGCCGATGTTGCAATGAAATACTGGATGAATGATTTGCGCGAGCTGGATAACAATGTACCTGTAGCAAATGGTAGTAAAAATCCGGCTTTTTGGCAGCATATGGTCACCCATGCTGTGTCACTTGGTGTTAAAGGCACCAAAGATCCGAAAAAAGATACACCGGGTAACTGGAAAGACCCTCAAGCTGGTAATAGCGAAAAAATTGATGATTTATGGCATGCAACAATTAATGGTCGTGGTGAATTTATAGCTGCAACTAGTCCGACTGAATATAAAAAGGCAATTAATGACATTCTAAAAGCAATACGGGATGTTACTTCTACTTCGTCTAATCTGGCTGGCTCTACTACGTCACTTGAGACCTCAACCGGTTTGTTTCGCGGACGTTTTAGCAGTGGTGATTGGTCTGGTGATTTAAGCGCATTTGATGCAAACAACAATTTCAAAGAAACTTGGTCGGCGGCAAAGCAGCTGGATAGCCGCGATTATAGTAGTAGAGCTATTTATTTTGGCAGCACAGCAACAAGCGCGTTGAAGTTTATTGAAGCAAATGTTTCAGATTCAGTATTGTCAGATGATCAAGTTAATTACATTCGGGGAAACAGAGACGAAGAGCAAAAAGAGGGTGGGACATTCAGAAATCGTGGTTCCGTGCTGGGTGATATTGCCCACTCAACACCGCTGTTGGTTGAGGGCATAGTCAACCGGAACTATCAATTGTATGGTTGGGGTAGCGGATACGAAGATTTCCGTGAAGCTATGTTTGACAGAGAGAGCACCGTCTACGTCGGAGCCAATGATGGCATGTTGCATGCGTTTGATGCTAAAACCGGTGATGAGCGTTTTGCTTATATTCCGAATGCGGCACTGAGTAGGTTGGCTGCTTTAACTGATCCGAATTATATACATCAATATTATGTGGACGGTTCTCCGGTTGTTGCTGATATTAAAGATGGTTCAGGAAACTGGAAAAGCATCCTTGTAGGTTCTATGGGGCGTGGTGGAGAAACCCTATTTGCGTTAGATATCACTGACCCGAAGAGTTTTGATGAGAACAGTATGCTATGGGATCGGTCCTATCCAGCGTTGGGTAAAACGACAAGTCGCCCATTGGTCGCTAGGTTAAACACTGGTAAGTGGGTAGCAATAATAGGGTATGGCTACAATAACAACAAAGCATCGCAAGGCGGTTTGCTAGTTATTGATGTAAATAACGGCAATACGCTGTGGCAAATTGACTTGCCAGCCAGCGTAGGGGCTGACAATGGCCTGGGTCAGGTAGAAGGTTGGGATGCTGATGGTGATGGTAATCTGGACTGGGTATTTGCCGGCGACTTGCATGGCAATATCTGGAAATTTGACTTGTCGGTTGCTGATCCTCAAACCAATGGTATTGCCTATGGCGGTAATCCACTTTTTATTGCTAAGTCTGAGGCTGGCGCTAAACAGTCGATAACTGGTGGCATTACACTGGGCAAAGAGCCCGGGACCGGGCAATTATGGGTGTATTTTGGTACTGGCAGAATGCTATCAAACGCTGATCCTATTAATACTGATCAACAGTCCTGGTATGGTATTAAAGATGGCAGCATGGTTATTGACCGAAAATCACAGTTAGTTAAGCGAGAACTAGCTAATGTTGGTACTAATGCGCGGGTAATAGAGGAAGCTACAAGTAACGATCTAGCCGCCAAACGTGGTTGGGTTATTGATTTACTCGATACGCGTGAACGAATTGTAGAAAAGCCGCAAATGCGCTCAGCTAATTTAGGGTCTAGTCGCGTTAGTACGTTGGTCGTTGCATCCACTGTTCCCACCAGTGATTTCTGTAGTCCGTCGTCTGATGGTTGGGTCATGGCCATAAATCCTTTCACCGGCGGCAAACTAAAAGTGCATTATTTTGACCGCTCTGGCGATAAGAAATTTGATGATAAAGATGCAGTAAAAGACCCTGTAACGGCTAGAGATACAGTAGCGTCAGGCGTCAAGTTTGACGGCATGCAAGGCGATATACTTATTGTTGATGAAACTGGAACTGTTACGACGTTAGAAAATATGGGTCTTAATACTGGCGCTGTAGCTGGCCGGGTATCCTGGCGGGAGATGTCAAATTGATAACTTTTAATAAGGCTCTAAACATTAAAGGCGCTGGCTTCTCTCTGATAGAGGTGATGATAGTGGTAGTGATAGTTGGCATATTGGCGTCTATTGCTGTGCCGTCTTATCAGCGGTATGTTATTACTTCTAACCGAACCACTGCTACTGCCTGTTTGACTGAGTTGGCGCAGTTTATGGAGCGGACCTATACGCAAAATATGCGCTACAACCCAAATGGCTTTGTGTTACCACAGCTGCAGTGTCGGACTGATTTAGCACAACGTTATGGTTTTGCACTTAGTAATCACAATATCAGAACCTATACCCTGTCTGCTCAGCCAACATCAATACAAAACGATACAGAATGCGGCACGCTAACGCTTAATCAAGCTGGGCAAAAAGGCGCTGCAGGTGGGTTTAACGCAAATACTGTGAGAAATTGCTGGTAATTAAATTTGATCTTTTGAAATAATGTTGTAACTTTAAGGTTAAATAAAACCTTGGGCATACGGATATGCGGTTACAACATGGCTTTACTCTGACTGAGGTACTGGTAACCCTACTGGTACTTAATATTGGTTTACTTGGCGTACTGGCGACACAAACCCTGGCGTTAAAGCAGGTGCGTGACGCCATACACCGAACCCGGGCGCTGGCACTTGGTAATGCGTTGTTGCAGGACATGCAAAGCAACAGCGCACTGGCCAATGCTGTAGGTTCGCGTTTGCATCTGCAGTCCGAAATTCCGCTGGCCCCTTCATGCTCGCCTGCCCAACCTTGTACAGCAAGCCAGGTTGCGGCAGTGCAACTACAACAATGGTTTGAGTTACTAAATCCCGAAGCCGGTGCTGCGCTGCCGGATGCCGAGTTTTGTCTGCAGCAGTCAGGTAGTTCAGTTTCACTTAGTGTCAGCTGGCGCTCCGCTAGCCAAGCCCAGCAAGCTAGTACTGCGGCTTGTCAGCCAGGCGCTGGTCGTAGTTACTTCGATATCAGCGCAGGCTAAGTTATGCGCAATTGCAAAGGGCTTACCTTAACAGAGCTGATGATAGCACTGCTACTGGCAACATTTTTGCTGGGCATCGCCTTTACTGCTTTTGGCAGCCTTAGCCGCTCGGTTAGGCAAACCCAGCAATTGGCGCAGTTGCAACAAAATGCGCAGTTGCTGATGAATTTACTGCACAATGAGCTGGCAAATGTGGGCTTTTGGGGCGGGCGCTCGGGCCTTGACGATATTACGCAAGCGGCAGCGTTAGCACCGCCCCCGGGTGATTGCGCAAAAGCAGGTATTGACAGCGGCAGCTTTCCGCGGCCCGGGCAGGCGTTTATAACACTGTATGCAGAGAAGATAAGCCCTGGCCGGCCTCTGGATTGTGTTAGCCAGCCGTTAGCTGGCTCGGAGCTGTTGCAGGTTAAACGTTTACTTGGCCAATATGCCCAGCCTGCCGCTATGCGACAAAACCGGTTTTATGTTGAAACCGACTGGCAACATGCCCGTTTTGTTGACAGTAACAGCGCGCAGTTAAACCCGGCGCTGGACTATTTTCCGTACCAGCATCTGGTGTTTTACTTACAAATGCAACACTACGCCAATAACACAATACCAGTGCTGATGCGCAAGCGTTTAGCCAGAAGTAATGCCGGGCAAGCGGTGATCAGCACTGATTCGGTGCTTGATGGGGTTGAGCGTATGCATTTTCAGTTTGGTATTGATGCCGATGGTGATGGCACGCTGAATTATATGTTACCGACCGAGCAAATGACCGCAGAGCTTTGGCAACAAAACCGCATAGTCAGCCTGCGTTATCATATTTTATTGCGCTCGACGCAACCGGACAGCCATTACCGAAATAACCAGACTTACCAGATGGGTGAGCAACGCTTTACTGCCCCAAATGATCACTACCGGCGCCTGCTGGTAAGTAACAGCCTGTTTTTTTCTAACGCGACAATAAAGTGAGGTATGTAATGATATTACAACGTGGCGCTGTGTTGCTGATCTCATTAATTTTACTGATGGTAATGTCAGTGCTGCTAAGCGCGATGTTAACTGTTAGTCAGCTTAGTCATAAAAGCGCTTTGGCTGCGCAGCAGCAACTGCAATTGTCGCAACAGGCGCTGCAGCAGCACCTGGGTGCCGTACCTGCTGCCGCGCAAGCACTGCCGGGCCAGCTCTTGTCGCAGTGCCCCGCGTCTTATGCCGCCTGGAGCGAAAACGCCATACAGTGTGCTGTAGTTCGGGTTGATTCACAGCAATACAGTGATAACCACCAGTCTTACGTCGCGTATTCCAGCTTAGTACTGCGACAAGAGCTGCTACAGGAGTAACATGATGTTATACCGACTGTGCATGTTGCTTGGCGGTATTGCCGCTATATACCCACTGCAAGCCTGCCCGTTAGCAGCACCGGAGCCGGTACCTACCCAACTGGCATCAAGCTTACTTGGCGCCCAGCCAAGGCAAGTAAATATCTACAATAACCTCAGCCTGAGCGAGCTAACCGCGACCGGCACTCTGGCGCTATACAGCGCGAATAATCTGCAGTTGCTTGACCGTTTGCAGCAGTGGCCTGTTGCGAGTGGGCATATCGGCGCTATTTTGGCGCAGCCGGTGGTACTGGATAGCAATTATGATGGTATAGCCGATGCAATTTATGCGGTGGATGTAGCGGGCCTGGTATGGTTTGTTGGCTTGAAAGGTTCAGGATTTATGGCACCAGAGCTGATCGCTGATTTTTCCACTCAGGGGTATCAGTTTGACCGGCCATTACAGCTGGTGCAAACCCAGGCTGTCGGCGCTGATGGCCAGTTTCAGTATCAGTCAACGCTGTTTCTGACGGCGTCTGATGGTCTGCAACACAGTATTGTTATTGCGCTGAAGCACAGTGCGCAGAGGTCCGGTGTGGTTGAGCTGGCAAATTTAGTTGACCGCAGCAGCATTAGCGCTGATGAAGCGCGATATGGCATTGATGAGCAGCAATGGTCTGAACTTCAACACGCCGCAGGCTGGTATATTGGTTTGGCGCGGCAAATTATTAGTAAGCCGCAAGTGTATGCCGGCGTTGTGTATTTGTTGTCGGCAAAGCCGGGCTCGCTAGCGGCTGATTGTGCTTTGGCCGCAGATGCAGCGCCGCAGCTGCACGCTGTGCATTTACATCATGCCGGGCTGGTATATGCCCGTCGTGAACAACAGGTGCAGCTGCAAAGCAATGGTGTGCTGGCACTTGAGCAAGAAGAAAACGGCGATTTGCAGCTGGTATTAAAGCAGGGACAATCAAAGCAGGTGTTAAAGACCGCACTACAGGCGATATCCGCAGAGTGTGCAGATTGCACCGAACCGCTAACTGCCACGCAGTTTCCGCAGTTTATTCGCTTAGCAACTTTTCAGACTGAGTATGGTGCACACTAGCATGCGAAGTGGCAGAGCACAGGCAGCATTTAGTTTGCTTGAGATGATGGTGGCAATAGCCATTATTGCTATTCTGGTAAGTATTTGTTACCCGTCGTATCAGCAATACGTGTTGCGCACCTATCGATCAGAGGCGACAAGTCAGCTGTATCTGTTAGCGAATGCGCAAGAGCAGTATATCGCTGATTATGGCCTGTACACTGCTGATTTTTCGAAATTGGGCTGGCAAAGCCCACCACAAGGCAGCCGGTATTATTATCGCATCACGTTGTTGCATGATAATCAGGGTTATCAGTTAACTGCCTCGGCTACCGGTTTACAACAAGCAGATTCAGACTGCCCTGAATTTACGCTTAACCATTTGGGGCAGCGCAATGTGCTAAGTCCTCAGTATTTGGCGTGTTGGCACTAATTTGCCGGGCAAGCAGTTGTCTCATGGCTTAGCCGGTTGCGTCCGGCCTGGTTAAGCACTAAACGAAAATGCCAGTTGCTACCGGCTTTACCACAGTAATAAAAAGTGCCGTTTTCAAAACCGTTTAAACTGCCATCACGGCGAAACGTTACCCGGTCACGGTTGTAAATTAATTTGTGCTGTTGTGCCGGCGGTGCTATCTCCCGCAATAACTTAAGGCTGTTATCGTTGGGGTAAAACAGCGATAGGTGCAACGGCAGTTGCTGCCAGTTATTCTGGCATTGGCTTGCTTGTTGTGGACATAACCTTACCGGCAAATTACTACTGGCAGCGGCAGCACGGGCGTAAGCCAAATGCTGGCTAAATTCACGCATATAAGCTTGAGCACGCTGAAAATCGATAAACGCTACCATAGCGGGCACCGCTATGGTTGCCAGAATAAGTAGCACTGCCAGTGTTACCATAAGCTCCGGCAGGCTAAATGCCCGTTGTTTGCCTGTAGCCATAGCCATTCCTTGCTGTGTATATAGCAACAAGTATGGTGTATTTTTTGTAAAACAAAAGCTGCATTAAGGTTTTTAATGCAGCTGGGCAGGCAGTAAAGCGCGGACTGACTAATCGTAAATGGTCGGTATTGGCTGGCGCTTGTGCTGAGTTTTCAGATATATAGCAATAAGTTTTTCACTTACACTGGGCTCAACAGTTTTACCTTCAAGAAAATCGTCTATTTGCTCGTAGCTTAAACCCAGCGCTACTTCATCGGCTTTTTGCGGCGCCATGCACTCCAGATCTGCAGTAGGCACTTTGCCTACCAGTACATCCGGTGCGCCCAGTGTTTTACCCAGCAAACGCACCTGGCGTTTACTTAGGCCAAACAGAGGTGCTAAATCGCAAGCGCCATCTCCCCATTTGGTGTAAAAGCCGGTAATGTTTTCGGCAGAATGGTCTGTTCCCAATACCAATGCTCCCAGCAAGGCTGCAATATGGTACTGCACCACCATCCTGGTGCGGGCTTTAACATTACCCTTGGCAAAGTCAGCCTGAGCTGCGGTTGCTGTTGCCAGCCCCATTGCCGCCATAGCGCTCCAGCTTGCCTGATGAATAGCATCGGCACCTGATTGAATATTTACCGATAGCGCTTTACTGGGCTGAATAAAATCGACTGCCAGCTGAGCTTCAGCTTCATCTTGTTGTGTGGCGTAGGGCAGGCGCACGGCAATAAACTGATAACCGCTGCTACTCTGGTTTAGTTCATCAACGGCAAGTTGTGCTAACCGGCCGCAAGTGGTTGAATCTATGCCGCCACTGATCCCCAATACCAGGGTCTTCATACCTGAATTAGTTAGCCGCTGTTTTATAAAGTCTATCCGACGGCGAATTTCAAAGTTGGGCTCGATCTGCGGTAACACCCGCATTTCGGCAATAATCTGCGCTGCATTCATATGTATTAAGCCTCTGCTGAGAATATTTAGCTATCTTACCGTGCTTTACCCTTGATGGATCAAGTGATTCTTCAGCTTTAACTGCTGAACCAGCAACAGGCTTGTATTATACTGCCTGCAACACCGCCGCTTAGTCGATAGGAACGATAATGAAAAAAATTGAAGCAATTATTAAACCTTTCAAATTGGATGATGTGCGTGAAGCGCTGGCCGACATTAATGTTACCGGTATGACCGTAACGGAAGTTAAAGGCTTTGGCCGGCAAAAAGGCCATACCGAGCTCTACCGTGGTGCCGAGTACATGGTAGATTTTCTGCCTAAGGTAAAGCTGGACATTGTGGTTACCGACGAGCAGGTAGAGCGCTGCGTTGAAGCCATAATGAAAACAGCACAAACCGGCCGCATTGGTGATGGTAAGATTTTTGTTTTCGATGTTGAGCGGGTAGTGCGTATTCGTACTGGTGAAGAAGACGAAGATGCGATATAACAAAGTTAATTAATCTTCAGTAGGATGTTATATGCAAGCTGGCATGTATATCTGTCTTGCTACGGCACTGTCGGCTGTGTTGTTATTAAGCAGCTGCAGCAGTGTGCCGCAGCCTGCGACCTTTTCTGCGTCAGCGGTACCGGAATTGCCATACTCTCCATTACTGCTAAACGCCAGCTTGCCGGTGCCAACTGAAGCAGATATTTTTGCTCTAACTGCGGAGCAACAAGCTGAATTTTTAAGCTATTTTTATGCGCCACAACATAGTGATATGCCACCTAACCGACGGCTATATCGCTTTCTTGCCCGTAAGGTAAGCGGTTTTGACTATCTGGGGAAAAACCATACGGCAAGCCAGGCTTATGCGCTTAACAGCGGTAACTGCATGTCTTTGGCTGTGTTAACCAAAGCCCTCGCTGATCTGGTTGACGTTGATATTGAGTTCCAGAGCATTAAATCTGCGCCGGTATTTAGCATAGAAAGTGATTTTCTGTTGTCTTCTGATCATGTCAGGACATTTTTATATGATGCGTCTGTGTCTGCGCCCGGTAAAAATATGCTGCAGATTGGTAAGCCTTATCTGGTTATCGATTATTTACCCTCTATCACGGATGTAAATGGGCCGCGTATTTCACAACACACTTTTATTGCTATGTTTTACCGCAATCTGGCTGCGGACGCTGTGCTTACCCAGCAGTATGATCAAGCTTTAGCCTTGCTAAAAGCCGCGTTGGCGTACGACCCTGCTTATGGTGCTGTGGTAAATTTACTGGCTGTTGTGCATCGCCGTTTAGAGCAGCCATTGCTGGCAGCAGCATGGTATGACTACGGCTTAAATGTGGCACAGAGTAAAACCAGCCTGCTAAGTAATTATGCCATGCTAAAGCTGGAACAAGGCGAAGCGGCTGAAGCTGACAACATGCTACAACAGCTAATTGAATTGAATGAGCAAGACCCATACATCTGGTACTGGTACGGTAAAGTTGCTCTGCGTGAACACAGATATGCCGACGCGCTACAGCACTTAACTAAGGCTGCGCAGCAAGCGCCCCTAGTGCATCAGCTTCAGCTGGCTCTGGCACAGGCGCATTACCAGAACAACAACACTGCGCATGCCTATTATGCACTGCAAAAAGCGGCTGAGCTCGCCGCTGAGCCGACAGAGCGACGCCGTTACCATGGGAAACTGCAGGCATTAGAACTACAAAAACGTATTAAACAGCAATGAGACGCTGGTTGCCCGGATTATTGCTCTGTGTACTGTGTAGCGCACAAGCGCAATTGTTGTCGGATATCAGCCAACTTAGTGACGCCAGTATGCAAGGCAGAAAAACCGCTACGCCAGGCAGTGCACTTGCCAGGCAGTATATTGCCAAGCGTTACCGCGAGCTTCAGTTACAGCATTTTGCTGATGGCTTTCAGCACAGCTTTGTCTATTCCCGCCTGAACCCGCAAACCGGTATTAATATGGTGGCGATGATACCCGGCTGCCGCTATCCGCAACATTATATTGCAGTTACTGCACACTACGATCATTTAGGACGCAGCGGCAGAAAAATTTATCACGGTGCCGATGATAACGCCTCGGGTGTCGCGGCGATGCTTGAACTGGCGGCCCGGTTAAAGCAAAGCTGTCCGGCTTACTCTTATGTGTTTATTGCCACCGATGCTGAAGAAGACGGGCTCTATGGCGCCAAAGCGTTTGTCGCTGCACCGCCGGTACCGTTAACTAATATAGTGTTAAACCTTAACCTGGATATGGTGAGTCGCGCTGATAAGCGCGGTAAATTGTATTTGACCGGTGCCAGACGTTATCCGGCGCTGATTGCCGGGTTGGCACGCGAGTATACCAAGCTACAGTTTTTGCACCATCGTGGCCCAACCCGGTTACCGCGGCACCATGCCCGTTACGATTGGCCTAACGCCAGCGATCATGGCCCTTTTCACCGCGCGGGCATTGCTTATTTGTTTTTTGGTGGCCAGGACCACCCGCAATACCATACTCCGCAGGACACCTGGCAGCGCATAGATCCCGAATTTCTCGATATGGCAATCAGTGCTATCTGGCACGCAGTGCAGTGGCTGGAACAACAAACACCCACTACGTTGCAAACTACGCCAGACTAATTACCAGTCGAAGCTAAGCTGATGTCTGTCTACCTGTGTTTTGCGGCTTTGCGGCCGTTTACGGCTGGCATGACGGACAAATACTGCTTGTTTTTGTTGTTGCCAGTCTGTTTTGTCTATTTGTTTTAACCACAGGGTTAGTCTGGCACGTGCCTGATGCTGGGCTTGTTGTAACGGCACTACAGGGTGCGGATAATCACGGTCTATCACACAGCCGTACTTTTGTTGCAACGCAGCAGGCATAAGCCAGGGAGTATGTATCCAGCTGTCGGGCACCCGGCGCAGTTGCGGTAACCAGTGACGAATAAACATGCCATGGCTGTCTTTTTGTTGGCTTTGTTTTACCGGGTTATACATCCGGTTGGGGTTAATGCCGGTTGTACCGGCCTGCATCTGAATTTGCGGGTAATGAATGCCTGGTTCGTAATCGATAAAACACTGCGCCAGATGCAGCGCAACCGGCCGCCAATGCAGCCATAAATGATAACTGGCAAATGCGACCAGCATCGCCCTGGCTCGAAAATGTAACCAACCGGTGGCTAAAAGGCAGTGCATGGCAGCATCAACTAACGGGTAGCCGGTAGCGCCTTGGCGCCAGGCGTCAAAAAAGTGCTGGTTAAAATCTGCTTCACGCAAACCGTCAAAGCCGCGATGCATGTTAAAAAACTCGATTGCCGGCTCATCTTCCAGCTTTTGAATAAAGTGACAGTGCCAGCGTAGGCGGCTGAAAAATGCCTGTAACCCCTGACGCTGACAGTCTTGCCCAGAGGTTTTCATTGCCAGATAACTGTGTTGTTGCAGCTGGCGCAGGCTAAGCTGGCCGTAGCTAATAAAGGGGCTAAGCCTCGAGCAGCTTTGGCCGGCTTTAGCTGCCAGTGAAATATGTTGCCGATAGTTTTTACTGCGTATTTTTAAAAAACTGTCAAAGGTTTGTATTGCTGTATCTGCGCTTTGCACGGTGTTACACAGTGGTAAATCAGTTTTTCGGGTTGGCGACAGGGCCGCTAAATCCCACTTTGCCGCCGTTATCAACGGCAGTGCGTGAATATCGGGTGCAGGTGCAGATTTCAGCCAGTGATCAGCCAGGTTAAACCAGTTGTCTCGGTTAGCTAAACGCCTGAATACAGCAAACTGGCGGTATTGCTGCCAGGGTATGTTTAGCTCACGTAAAAGCCTTGCAACCGCCAAATCACGTTGATAGGTCCAGAGATTACCGGTTTCTTCATGGCTGTATACCGTGCTGACGTTAAATTGCTGGCAAAGCTGTCGCAACACGGCTGTTGCCGGCCCTTTAACTACCAGTAACGGCTGGCCAAGTGCGCTAAGCTGTTCATTTAGGTGTTGCAGAGCCGGCGCGATAAATTGCCAGTGTCTTAATGACACGTCACTCTGTTGCCAGTAATCGGGTTCAATAATGTATACCGGCAGCACAGCTCCTGTTTTTACCGCTTCATATAGTGGCCGGTGATCAGTAATACGCAGATCGCGTTTAAACCATACCAGGGCAGTCATCTGATGCTGCTTATGCTTGAGCTGACGGCAGCATGGTTTTTACAAAGCTGCCGTCGGCGTCGTAAAGTTTTGCTTGTTTCTCCAGATTAAACTGGCGCTCAGTACTGTTGCCGGTACCGGCAATATAGGCCCAGTTCCCCCAGTTACTGGCACAGTCATAGTCGAGCAGGCGTTGTTCAAAGTAGGCTGCACCTAAACGCCAGTCTAAGCCCAGATCGTGGATCAAATAACTGGCGACATTTTGCCTGCCACGATTGCTCATTAAACCGCTTTGGTTTAGCAGGCGCATATTGGCGTCAACAAAGGCTGTGCCGGTAGCGGCACTGCACCAACGGTTGAACGCTGCGTACTGGCTGGCGCTTAATTGTGGTGCGGTAAAATCTATATGGCCCTTAACTGCGCCTTTACTAAACCAGCGTGTAGCATATTTGCGAAACTGCCAGCGAAAAAACTCACGCCATAACAGTTCGAATTTAAGCCAGTAAGTAGATTCATTGGCTGTTACTTGTGTTTCAAACTCAACAATTTGCTGCCACAGCCAGCGCACCGACAAGCTGCCTTGCGCAAGATATGCAGAACAAAAGCTGGCATAGTCGGCGCCAAGCAGCTGATTACGGGTTTGTTTATAATGCAAAATATGCCGGCCTTGCCAGATAAAATGCGTAAGGCGTGCCAGAGCGGCTTGTTCACCGGTTTGCGCATTCGCCGGCTGTGCCTGAAACTGGCGCTGCAACGCAATAAACTGATGATTAAACGGCTCGGTGGCCGCAGGTGGCAGCCAGTCTGCCTCGTTAACTATGGCAGTTGCCGGGTTGCTCACCTGAAGCAGCGGTTCAAGCTGTTTACGAAAGGGGGTAAAGCTGCGAGGCAGGCTATCCAGATCAGGCCTAAGTCTGTCGCCCAGCAACGAATTACAATCAAGCTGCGTTACGTTAAGTTTCAAAGCCAATTGGCGGATGGCGTTGCATTCATCGGCGGCTACCGGTTCTGCACAATACAGCTCTGTGGCCTGTAACTGTGCTGCCAATTGCGTTATCGCGCCAACAGTGTCTCCAAACAGAGTAATTAAACCGATTTTTCTGGTGGCTAACGCGGTTTTAAGTTCGTTAATTAGTGCCAACTGTTGTTGTAAACGTTGTAAGTTTGCCCGGGCTAAGCCATATTGCCGGCCAAAAAAAGCAGCGTTGTCTAGCAAAACGACGGCTGCTTTGCGGCCGTTGCCGGCGTGTAGTAGCGGGTTGTCATGTAACCTTAAAGTCTCGTTTAACAGGATTAAACTGACGCTCATAGCTGTTCCAATTGTTGCAGGGTTGCGGCCGCTTTTGCCAGCACAGCTTCTTTATCGTTGTCGCTGCGTTTACGCCAGTTAGCAAAAGGCAGCGCTAACCGCGGATTGCCAGCCAGTTGCTGCTGATTACGGTTCAGAAAATCCCAGTACAGCGCATTAAATGGGCATGCATCAGCCTCGGTGGTATTTTTTACATTGTAAGCACAGTTCTTACAGTAGTTGCTCATGCGGTTAATGTAAGCGCCACTGGCGGCATAGGGCTTAGACGCCAGCACGCCGCCGTCGGCAAACAATGCCATACCAAGGGTATTGGGTAGCTCCACCCACTCGTAAGCGTCTGCGTACACTGCCAGATACCAATCGGTCACCTCATCTACCGAAAGCCCGGCTAACAGCGCGAAATTGCCGGTAATCATTAAACGCTGAATATGGTGCGAATACGCATGATCAATAGTGCTTTGTACAGCCTGTTGCACACAGCGCATCTTTGTTTTGCCATGCCAGTAGTAACCTGGTAACGCCCGCTTGGCGTGCAGCACATTACGTTGCTTGTATTCAGGCATTAGTAGCCAGTACAAGCCGCGCACATATTCACGCCAGCCGATTAATTGCCGGATAAAACCTTCCGCAGCATTTAATGGCACCAGGCCTTGCTGATATGCCTGCTCGACTTTGTTGCACATCCAACGTACATCCAGCAAGCCGCAGTTTAAATACACTGAACAAATGCTGTGTTGCAAAAAGGGCTGGTCCAGCAGCATGGCATCCTGATAGTCACCAAACTGTGGTAATTGATGCTGGACAAAATGCAAAAAGGCCTGGCGGGCATCTTTGCCACATACGGCATAGTGAAAAGTATCAGCGCTACCCATATTGCCGGAAAAATGCTGTTTAACCAGCGCAATAACCTCAGCCGTGATGTCGTCAGGGGTAAAGCTCAGCGGTGCTGTGGGCTGGAGTTTGTCAGGCCAGGCTTTGCGGTTGTCGGCATCATAATTCCATTTGCCGCCCTCAGGTTTATCACCCTGCATCAACAGGCCGGTGTAACGGCGTATGTCGCGATAAAAATACTCCATGCGCAGCTGCTTTTTACCATGGGCCCAGCGTAAAAAACGCGGCAGATCACAGATAAAGCGGTCATCACTAAGGATTTGCACTGGCAACGAAAGTTGTTGTTGCCAGCTTATAATCTCCTGTTGCAAGCGGAATTCACCGCATTCTGTAATGACAATACTATTAATATCAGGGTGTTGTGCCAGGGTGAACCGCACGGCATCCGTCATAGTGTTTAGCTGCGGTACGCTGCCATAACGGACATAACACAGCTTGTGGCCCAGCTGCCGCAAAGTGGCTGCAAAATGGCGCATAGCACTAAACAGCAAAATAATTTTATGTTTGTGATGCCTAACATAGCTGGCTTCACTGGCTACCTCGGCCAGCAGAATTATGTCGTCTTCCTGCAACTGTTGCAGGCTGGCAAGCGCCGGACTCAGCTGGTCTCCCAGCACGACTATAAGCTTTGGCATGGTGTACACTTTTGTCAGTCAATGCCCGACATTACGCTATCGGTGGTTGCTGCGATCAGTGTATGGCAAGGTTATAGTGCAATGTGTTATGTTGTAACAATTATCAGATTAGTCACGGGAGATAAATATGAAGTTGAATGCAGCGGTACTGAGCATGATGTTAGCTATATTGCCATTGGCAACGGCAGTAAATGCAGCGCAAACTGAACCGCATGAGCATGAGCATGAGCATGAGCATGAGCATGAGCATGAGCATGAGCATACCGCCCTCGGTGCCCATGTGCATGGCAAGGCCCTGCTAACGCTGGTTTTGGAGGGCAATGAAATGCAGCTGGCTTTTCAGTCGGCGGCGCAAAGTGTGTTGGGCTTTGAACATAAACCACGTAACGCAGAGCAGCAGCAAGAAGTGGCTGCGGCTATCGCGATATTTAATCAGGGCGAGTGGTTTAGTATTAATGCGCAGGCCAGCTGTGAACTTGTGACTGCAGACGCCAGCACCGATTTGATGCAGGCAAATATTACAGGCGGCCACTCCGACTTTTATGCAAATTATCAGCTACTTTGTCAGAGCCCAGCCCGTTTAAGTGCTATTAATCTGCACATTTTTAATTTACTGCCAACACTGGAAGAGGTCGAGGTGCAATGGATTGTTAATGATCGCCAGGGCGGCAGTACTGCCACCCTTAGCAATAGTTCGCTGCAGTTTTAATAACACTTTAATCGCAATAAAACGGCAGCTCAGGCTGCCGTTTGTATTAGTAAGTGTATTCTTCTACTGAGTCGACCGCCATGCTGTAGGCCGCCTGGCCTAAGTCATGTGTCATTGTTTCAGTTTTTAAGGTACCGGAAATCCAGAACGGTGAGTAAATCATGTCGGCTTTCAGATTTTTGGCGCCATGCATGTAAATGATTTGGTTTGGCGGCGGTGGCGGCACATGGATGCAAGCGCCAAAGTAAGGTACTAAGAAAAAGCTGGTAACATTCTGTTCGGCGTCAAACTCCAGCGGTACGATAAAACCTGGCACCCGCACCTTGGTGTTGTTGAATTCTTCCCGTACTTTCGCTGATGTTAGAATTTGCTGCCACTGCTGCGCTGCCGGATCATCACCTTGATAATTATCATCAAATGGCGAAGGCTGGCTGTAATCATGTTGCACTTCAGGCATTTGTAGCAGCATTTTTAACTCTTCTTCCGGCATTAAGTCGGTCCACTCAATGGTTTTGACTTCGCTGGCAACAAGGTTAAAACTTGCGACCAGTGTCAGATATAACGCAACAGATAACAGACGTAGCATTGGAGCTTGCTCCTCTAAGTTGGCATAATGCAAAGCGAATACATCATAGCATGACGCTGAGGAAGCCTGTGACTGACAAGCCTGAAATTTCTGCTATTGAACTCAAACAATTGACGTTTAGCTATAAAGCCAGCCAATGGCAATTGCAGATCCCACAACTGACATTGACCAAAGGCCAGCATTTGTTTATCCGTGGCGCCTCTGGCAGTGGTAAAACCACGTTGCTTAACTTGTTAAGTGGTATTGCCCGGCCACAAAGTGGCGAGCTGTATGTTCATGGTCAGCCAATGCATCAACTTAGCAGTGCAGCCCGTGATACGCTAAGAGCGCAGCAAATTGGTGTGGTATTTCAGCAGTTGAATCTGATCCCATATTTATCTGTGCTCGACAATACATTGCTAAGCAGTCACTTTGCAGGGCAAAACAACGCCGATATGTTGGCGCGGGCTACTATCCTGTTAAGCCGGTTAGGCCTGCCGGCAGATTTACATCGGCAAAAAGCCAGTGCGCTTAGCGTAGGGCAGCAACAACGCGTAGCAATAGCTCGGGCACTGTTGCCAAAGCCGGCGCTGCTAATTGCAGATGAGCCTACCTCAGCTCTGGACAGTGATAACCGCGATGCTTTTATGCGGGTAATGTTAGCTGAGGCCGACGCTAATGGCTGCACTGTTATTTTTGTTAGCCACGACGCCAGTTTGCAGCAGTATTTTCAGTATCAGTTGCACATGGATAAACTAGCACAAGGAGTACAGCCATGCTGATAAAACTGGCGCGGTTAAGTTTGTGGAACCGGCGCGGCACGGTACTAATGACCTGGTTGTCGCTGACCATTAGCATTGCATTGCTATTGGGTATTGATCATTTACGTACAGAAGCAAAAAACAGCTTTACCAGCACTGTTTCAGGTACAGATCTCATTGTTGGAGCGCGCTCTGGCCAGCTTAATTTGTTGCTATATTCGGTATTTCGTATCGGTAATGCAACGGCCAATATCAGTTGGCCGACCTATCAGCGAATTATTAAACATCCCCAGGTGCAGTGGGCTATTCCTATCTCGCTGGGCGACTCGCATCGTGGCTACCGCGTTATGGGAACCACGTTACAATATTTTGAGCACTTTCGTTACGCCAATTCGCAGACATTGCGCTTTGCCGGTGGTAAGCCGTTTGAAGCGGTTTATGAAACCGTGTTGGGTGCCCAGGTCGCTGAAAAACTTGGCTACAAGCTGGGCCAACAAATTGAGTTGTCGCATGGTATTGGCGCGGTAAGCTTTAGTCAGCACAAAGACAAACCTTTTACCGTTGTTGGCATTTTGGCTGCTACCGGCACGCCGGTAGACCAAACGGTACATGTTAGCCTTGAAGCGATAGAAGCTATCCATCTGGATTGGCAACAAGGCGCGCCAATTCCCGGGCGTCAGCTTACGGCAGAGCAAACACTGGCAGAAGATTTAACGCCAGAGTCTATTACCGCCTTCATGTTGGGCCTCAATAGTAAGATGGCCACTTTTACTGTGCAGCGGCAAATAAATGAATTTAAACGTGAGCCACTGTCTGCCATTTTGCCCGGTGTTGCATTGGCTGAGCTATGGCAAATGCTGGGTATGGTAGAGAATATGTTGCTGCTAATTAGCTTACTGGTGTTGTTAGCGGCACTGATTGGCATGGTTACTACCCTTTTGGCGTCAATGAAAGAGCGTCAGCGCGAGATGGCCATTTTACGTGCAGCCGGTGCTCATCCCTGGTATTTATTTGTGCTGATCCAGATGGAAGTGTTGCTGATTACACTTTTCTCGTTGTTGTCAGCCGCATTGTTGTTGTTGGTCAGTTTGTATCTGTTGCAAGATACACTCGCTGCAGATTATGGCTTGTTTATTAGTTTAAATATTGTCCGCAGTGAAACCTTATATGCTGCCTTTGCAGTGGTGGTGCTCGCGGCACTGCTAGCGGTGATCCCTGCTGCTTTGGCTTACCGGCGTGCTTTGGCAGATGGCTTGACGGTTAAAGTGTAGCGTCAGGCTGCAACGGTAACATCAGCCGTACCATGCAGCCTGCATGTAAATTATGCAGGCTGATTTCACCGCGAAGTAAATGTGTCACCAGATTAAATACCAGAGTAAGCCCCAGTCCTTTAGCTCCGACGCTTCGCCGTGAGGTAAAAAATGGTTCAAAGGCATGTTGCAGTTCATCTGCCGTCATACCGCGGCCATTGTCTGCCACTTCTAATTGCCAGTAGTGGCTGTGTTGGCTGGCGGTAAGACTAATTTGTCTGTCGCTTTGGTCAGGAAAGGCGTGCAGGCAGGCATTCTCAATAAGCCGGCCTATAATAGTCGATAAAGGGCTGACATAACTTTGTACCTGCATGTTATCGGGTACCGTAATGCTGACATTCACCTGATGCTCTGCCAACAATGATTTAACGCTACTGACTACCCTTGGTAAAAACTGTTGCAGTTGCAGTACTTCTGCATGCTGCTCTGTACTGTCCGTTGCAGTTTGTTTGAGGCTGTTTACCAGATCTACCGCGCGTTGCAAATTGGCATTAACCATAGTAATACTGGATTTAATTGTACTGCCGCATTGCAGAAATTGCTGTCGTGTTAGTTGGTTGGTTTGAAAAGCATGTTCAAGCTGTAATACTGTTGCTTCGGCATGGCTATTTGCTGTTACGGCAACGCCAAGTGGGGTGTTAATTTCGTGGGCGATACCTGCTACCAATCGGCCAAGGCTCGCCATTTTTTCTACTTCAATAAGTCGGTGTTGGGTTTGCTGCAATTGACTCAGTGACTGGCTTAATTCATGGGTACGCTGCGTAATGACCTGCTCCAGCGAGCTATTTAATTGTTCTAGCTGATGTTGGTAGCGTTGGCGTTCAGATGCGCTTAGTGCCCGGCCATAAATGTCGGCAAGAAAGCCGGCAAATACTATGTCATCTGTTTGCCACTGTTTTGCTTCGCGGTGTTCAATACAGATAATACCTACCATTAAACCATGGTGCCGTATGGGAGTATCCAACATGGCACAGATGCCAAGTGGTGTCAGATAAGATTGACTAAATTCACTGGTTTGTGGGTGGTGGTGAGCATCTGCTGCTACGATGTTGCGTTCCTGATCTAAGGCTGCAAAGTAGTGCGGAAAGTCGATACGGCTTAGTGTTAAGCCTGTTGTGGCCTTGCTGCTACCAACATCAAACAGGTAGCTGCAATGCATGTACTGCTTGTCGTCTGATAACAACCAAACACTGGCACGGTCAATTGCCAGGCCGGTAGTAATACCCTGTAAAATCAGCTCTGTTGCAGATTGTAGTTCGCCTTGATCAATTGCCGGATTGCGGCTTATGGTATTCAGAATGTGTTGTAGTTCACTTCGCATCAGACTACTACATAGCTCCGAAATAATAGCGTGGTTAGGGCTAGTGTTAAATTAAATCAGTTATCAAGGTATAGCAGTTTTGTACTGCAGAAGCGATTTTTTTACAGAGAACTTTCATTGACTTACTGGTTGTTATGGCAAAACTGCGCTATTGTCGCGGCGCCATAGTAAAACTAGCCGTAACACCGGCGAGTGTTTGGGAGGAACAATGCAACTGTTTTTAGTTTATCTCGGTGGAACTGCGCCAGGGGCGAATATTGAGCTGCACGATGTGCGCTTTGTCGCTGCGCAACAAATACAAGATGCGTATGCGCAATTGTGTCAGCAATGGTTTGGTACAGTAAAAGGCCTGCATATCGATAGTTATATGCAGGTGAAGCATATCGATGGCTATGCGGTAAGTCTGCGTGAAACTCCGGCACAAAGTGAGCTTAAACTCTATTTTGTTAATTTTGGTGGTTATTACGCAGACAAAATTGCTGAGCAGCATGATTTTATGCTGTGTGTTGCCAGTTCACACTCTGAGGCAAAAGCGAAGGCTAAACAGCTGTTGTTGCCAGAAGCAGACAGCCGGCACAAAGACGATTTGCTCGAGTTAGATGACTGCTTTGCCGTCGAGCAGTTACAAGGTTTATATGTACATCTGACTGAGTCTGGCCAAAGTCAACGCCTGGTACCTGACTGGTCAGGTTATAATATTATTGGCCATTAGGCCAATAAGGTGATGGCAGCGGTTGCCCCAGCGCGCGTCGCCAAAGCCAGGGTAATGCGATATCGCTGTTGTGACGCATCGGCAGTTGTGCCAGCGGCATACCGCTTTGCCCGTCAATAATAAATTCGAAGGCGTAGCTACCTTCTTGCCCCATTCGCAGATCTGTTAGCAGCAAGCGGTCATTTTGTTGACGCAGGCTGTAAAAGCCTCGACTAAACGCAGCCAGCTGCTGCACACTTTTTAAGTGTTGGTAACGTAATGCCAGCGCTTTGTCTGTTGCAACACTATGCCACGATATTGCTGTATTGCCATCGAGTAGCGAGTAGAACCCTTCTGCGTAGCCTTGCTCTGTCATTACGACAATACGCCACAACAGGGTATTCAGTGGTGCTGGTGTTACCAGCAATTTGGTATAACTAAGCTTCTGGGCGGCCAGGTCCTGCCTGACAATATGGCTAACCTGCCACTGCGCTACAACAGTCCAAAGCATATACGTGCTGGATAGCGCAATACCCAGAAAGTTAGCACGCACAGCCACTGCATAGTTCTTGCTGCCTAAAAAAAAGCCCACACCCAGCAGCAGCGGCAGAGTATACAATGGGTCAATAATAAAAATACTACCGACGGCATAGGGCGAGTTATTAAATGGCAATGCCAGTTGGGTGCCATATACTGTCATAGCGTCAATAGCACTGTGGCTAATCAGTATTAACCAGGTAGCCAGTAACCAGCGCAGATAATGCTGGCGCTGCCGGCACATTATTGCAGCAAGGAAAGCGAGTAGCGGAGCAAGTAAGGTTTGGTAAAAAAAAGCGTGGCTCTGCGCCCGGTGCAGCACCATATTACTTACAACATCACCATAATCCAGTAATACATCTAAATCTGGCAAAGTGCCTAATATTGCGCCTGCTGCTGCAATTTTAAATTTTTGCGGGGTTTGGCGACCTAACGTAGCCACTGCTACCGCTGCACCCAGTGTAAGTTGGGTTAATGAGTCCAATGCGTTTTAACACCATCAAAGCAATCAAGCAATTTTTCTGCAGCCAAGTTCTGACAAGGTATTTGTATCTAGTTGAGTCGCCAGCATGGTTCTGAGCGCAACATATTTTGGTTGTAGCGTATCGGTTAAAGTGCGCACGTCCAGATAATGTACCGCGCGTAAGCCGTTATGTTCGGTAAATTCACCTATCTGTGTAAAGTGAATGCCGATTTTTCTCAACGCCCTGGCCATTTTGTGTTCGAACATGACAAAACAGTGAAATCGTCCTTGCTGCTCACACAAAACAGATGCGAGCAGATAAAGTGATATAGCCACTAGACTGCCTGCCTGGGCTTGTTGTTCATGAGTAAATAGATTAGCCGTGCGAATTTTACATCTAACAAAGTCAGGTACTGCTAAGCGTGAAATTTCACAAATTTGCTCTCTTGGGAAAGCAATTGGATTAAAGTGAGTATTGGTTATTGTTGTACCAAAATACTTTTCTACAGGCAGTAATTCCTGTGAGGTATCTGAAGTAATGACCCTGACGGTGCCAACCATTTGCGAAGATAAAGCATGCTCAATGCCCAGATGTTTAGAATTATTGTCAAAACTGTCCTGCTCCATGCCGTTTTCACGGGTAGGTTCAAAGTTTAGCTCTTCGCAATAAACTTTGTGTCTTAGTCTGAATATGGCATTTTTCTCAATGGTAGACTCTGCCACAAAGCAGTGAAATGAATTAAAAAAATAGGCTACTAACTCATCAAGCCCAAAAAGAAGATCTGGGCTTTTTTTAGGTACGTACAGTGACGAGCTACTACCTGTTGCTAATTGGATGTTCATATGCGCCCCAAAATGCTGATTATGTACTTGCTAACGGTTTTATTATCTATTTATTACTGTTAGGTGTGCCATTCCATCGGCGTTAATTAAAGCACGCATCCATTGCAATTTTAAGAAGGGTTTACTATGCGCATGATTCATGTACACGTCAAACGTCTGAACGGCCAAAAATACGGCTTTTAAGTGCTAGTTAGGTTAACGCTTTGATCTTGTTTAAATAATATTTTTTAGTTTTTAACTACTGTAACCAAATGTTATTCAGTAGAGGTTGATAATTGCTCAGGTAAAAGTACAAAGTAGGTATTTTTAAACCAGTGACTGTGAGACATTGCTGATATTGCTGTAGCAGATCTGCGTTATACCGCTATACAGCAGAAAAACAAAAGGCTGCGATTAGAGGGTTGGTAGTTCGCTCATAAAAAAATAGTTTTATAGTGTTACTCAAGTCATTCATTCTGATTTAGCTTATATGTCAGAGCCAGTTTCCAAGCCTAAGGCCTGTCACTCTGTCAAATTCACGAATATTATTGGTCACTAGTGTAAATCCCTCACTTCTTGCGTGGGCGCTGATGTGTAGGTCATTAACACCAATTGGTGTTCCAGCATTTTCTAATTCTGATCGAATTTCGCCGTAATGCTGAGCTGCTTTTTCACCGTACTGCAAAATTACCAACCTGGAAACAAAATCTTCTACTGCTTGCCGGTTTTGTTCTGGCCGTGCACTTTTCTCAACACCATGACAAAGCTCTGCATAAGTAATTGAGCTGATGCACATTAAGCCAGCATATTTGTTAAAGGTTTCCAGCACTTCAACAGGACGGCGTTTTATTACATAGATACAGATATTGGTATCAAGCATGTATTTCAGCATTAAAAGGCTTCCCGCTCTTGCTGCTCTTGTGCTGCACGCTCAGGCATAAAATCGTTCGTTACGGCTTTACCTTGCAGGAAGAACGAATCCCAGCTGTTAGCGACAGGTGTGAGTATGCGATCTTTACCCACAACACGAACCACGACCTTTTTCACATCGTCAGGAAAACGCGCTTCAACTGGCAGACGTACTGCCTGAGTATTGTTGTTTTTAAACACGGTGCCAGTATCCATATTCACCTCCGACAGCTAGATAGTAGAAGTATATACCTGCGATATTGTTTGAGCAAAGCATGAACAGTTAAGTTTATGATGGTGGGCAACAAAGCAGAAAAACAAAAGGCCAGCATCGCTGCTGGCCTTGTGCTATTTGGTGGAGCTGGCGGGAGTTGAACCCGCGTCCGAAAAACCTACATCTTCGGTCCTACATGCTTAGCACATTCATTTAGTTAACCCTATGAGCGCCGAATGGCAGGCTATCGTCGGGCGAGCCTGATTGGTTTTAACGTTTTGTCTCCAGGCGAAGACGCGACGCGATTCTGTTAGGGGTGATCTTCCAGAGTCTCAGCTTACAGACATGCGTGAGGGGAAGAGCTATCTACTGCCTATTAAGCAGCGATTGCGTATGTTTCGTCGTTTGCGACTAGTTTTTTGCGGTTTTTTTACGAGGCCTACCGCACCTCGGCATGCACCTAGGAGTTCGTGAATCCCGTCGAATCCAGAATCAGCCCCGAATTCTGTATGGAACACTTACACACCATAGTGTTTGGCTATTGTACGCAGCTGGGGCTTGTTACACAAGCAAGCATTGCACCTTCACCGTTTTTTATGTCGCACAGCTTAGATGGGGCTGTACGGCAAAAAGTTCAAGTCGTCATTTAGCGCTTAGCGTGTTTCATCATGCGTTCTTTTTCGCGTGACCAGTCTCTGTCTTTAATATCGTCGCGCTTATCAAAGGTCTTTTTACCTTTGGCCAGGTGAAACTCCAGTTTTACCCAGCAGGCTTTCCAATACATTGCAGTGGCTATCAGCGTGAAACCTTCTCGCTCTTTTAAACCAATTAACTTATCCAGCTCGCGTTTGTGTAGCAGCAATTTGCGGCTGCGCTCAGGGTCACACACCACATGGCTGGATGCACTGTTCAGCGGCTGAATTTGTGCACCAAGTAAGAATGCTTCGCCATTGTGCAGGATGACATATGAATCGGACAAGTTAACCTTACCCTCGCGGATGCTCTTTAACTCCCAACCCTGCAGTGCCATGCCAGCTTCATAACGGTCTTCCAGAAAATACTCGTGTCGAGCTTTTCTGTTTTGCGCTATGGTGCCGTTTTTGTTTTTACTAACTTGTTTTTTACTCATAATTCGTTACGTTTCGCAGCTCTGTTTTATTGGTCAGCGATGGCTCAAGCCTTGTTGCAGCGCGTTATTCTGTTACAATCGGCGGCGTATTTAAAGGGGAGAGAGTATGCCACAAATTGAGCGCAGTGCGTTGGTTTTTTACAGCGCGCAGCAGATGTTTGACTTAGTCAACGCCGTACCTGACTACCCGCAATTTCTGCCTGGCTGCACCTCTGCCCGTATTGTCAGCCGGTCTGAAACAGAGATGGTGGCATCGCTTACGGTTTCCAAGGCGGGTATCGGCCATACTTTTACCACCCGCAATACTTTGTATGCCAATCAACGTATTGCGATGCAGTTGGTAGATGGCCCATTTAAGCAGTTACAGGGTGGCTGGGAATTTCAGCCACTAAGCGATACCGCCTGTAAAGTAGTGTTAAAACTTGAATTTGAATTTTCCAGCAAGCTGATTCAGTTTGCCTTTGGCAAAATATTCGCAGAGTTAACGGCGTCAATGGTCAATGCGTTTACGCAGCGGGCAAAACAGGTATACGGAGTTAATCATGGCTGAGCAGATTACGGTTGAAGTAGCTTATGCTAAGCCTGAGCGCCAAAGTCTGTTAACGTTGACGGTTGCGGCGCATAGTACGGTAGAGCAAGTAATTAGTTTGTCAGGTATTTTGCAACAATATGCTGAAATTGATTTAACTACACAGAAAGTAGGTATTTGGAGCCGGCCGGTTAAGTTACAGGACCAGGTTAAGCATGGTGACAGATTAGAGATTTACCGGCCGTTAATTGCCGATCCAAAAGATTTACGCCGGCGCCGAGCAGAAAAAGCTAAGGAAGAGGGGCGGGCCGACAAAGTTACCGGCGGACGACCACATGAGACTAAAACGGCCGAATAAATAAAACCAGCCTGAAGCTGGTTTTATTGGCAAGCAATGTACTTAAGCTTTTAATGCTTAGATATCCAGCGGGGTATTAAAGCTGTCTGATTTTGCGAAGTCGCCTTTAATGTCTGCCAGCTTGTCATCCTTAAATTCGACGATAAGTTGTTTCTCAAAATCATTGCCGCTGCCGCTTTTTAGGGCGTAAAAATAATGCCAGGTATCATCATCAAAGGCATTGCTTGCTACCGGGCTGCCAAGTACATATTTTACCTGCTCTTTGGTCATAGCAATACGTAGCTTGTCGATGTCTTTCTGTTCCAGAAAGTTACCCTGTGGAATATCAATACGATAAATCCAGCTACTACAAGCACTGACACTCGCCAGTGCCATTACCACGACTAAAATTTGAATTACTGCTTTCATCTATACTATCTGCTTTATCTGAATTAGCCCATCATACCCTATGACAGGCTTACTGAAAAACCTTCTTTCAGACTACCGGTGCGCATAAAAGTTCGCGCGCGTTTGCCAGTGCACTGGCACTGATATTCTCGCCAGCCAGCAAGCGGGCAATTTCACTGATACGTTCTTCATCGTTCAAAGTACGCATGCGGGTTTCGGTGGCTATACCGTCGGTATATTTTTCTACGAACAATTGCTGATGGCCCTGGCTGGCTACTTGCGGCAAATGCGTGACACAAATAATTTGTGTGCTATCACCTAACTGGCGCAATAACCTGCCGACACCGGCAGCTACCGGGCCACTGATACCAACGTCCACTTCATCAAAAATAAGCGTAGGTGTAGTAACTTTGTCTGCCAAAATAACCTGAATGGCCAGGCTGATACGCGATAATTCGCCGCCCGAGGCGACTTTATGCATCGCCTGCAGTGGTTGGCCGGGGTTAGTGGATACCTGAAACTCAATGGCATCACAGCCATTGGCATTCGCTTGCTCGACAGTTAGCGGGCTAAGCACTATTTCAAACCTGGCATTGGCCATGCTGAGCTCGTGCATGCTGTTGCTTACCTGGCTGCTTAATATTGCCGCCGCGTCACGCCGCTGCTCGCTTAGCTGCTGAGCTTGTGCCATATAATGTTGCTGCGCGGCGTTGATATCTGCAGCCAGTTGTAGCAGGCGTTTGTCGTCACCGGTCAGACTGGCCAGTTGCGCCGATAGTTGCTGATGCAGCGTCGGCAGCTCTTCGTGTGCTACCTGGTGTTTGCGTGATAAATTCAACCACAAGCCAAGACGTTCATCTACCTGCTGCAGACGCTCTGGGTCTAATTCAACTTTATCTGCATAGCGGCGCAGCTCGCGACTGGCTTCTTCAGTTTGCACCAGTGCATCATTTAACATTTGCTGAATACTGCTTAGTGCAGGGTCGAGACTGCTGAGCTGATCCAACTGAGCGGCAGCGACAGAAAGCGCCTGATAGATATTTTGCTGCTCATCATCATACAAAAGTTGCAGGCACTGCTGGCTTTGGCTAAGCAAAGTGTTGCCATGGCTCAGGCGGCTATGCTCGGCTTCCAGTTGTGGAAACTCATGCTCCAGCGGGGCAAAATTGTCCAGTTCAGCCACCTGGTATTCCAGCAGTTGACGCTGGGCGTCGCGTTGCTGTTGCGATTGCTCCAGCTCGCTGTATTCCCGTTGTAGCTGTTGCCAGCCGCGCCAGGCTGTACGGGTAGCTTCTTGCGTGTCGGCGTGGCCGGCGAAAGCATCGATCAGCTGGCGTTGGTAATCGTTTTTCAGTAACTGCTGGTGCGCATGCTGGCCATGAATACTAAGTAAATGTTGGCCCAGTGCCTTTAATTGTTGTGCCGGTACTTGTACGCCATTGATATAGCCTCGTGAGCGGCCTTCATTGCTTACTACGCGCCTGACTATACATTCGCTACCCATGGCCAGGTCTTGCTCTGCCAGCCATTTCTGCGCTGCGGTTAATTTGCTAACGTCGAAACTGGCAACGATATCAGCCTTATCGGCACCCGGCCGCACGACGCTGGCATCTGCCCGCTCGCCCAGACACAACGACAGTGCATCTATGGCAATAGACTTACCGGCGCCGGTTTCACCGGTAATGGTAGACATACCGCCAGCCCAATCGATTTCCAGCGCGCGAACAATGGCAAAGTTACTGATATGCAGATGACACAGCATGCGATGCTCCAGACCTGAACAGGTTAAAGTTACGTATATAGGCGCTGTTAAAAATAACAGTGTTTATTTATACAGTAACTTTATACCGGTATAGCCGACTTAGCAAGCAGCTGCTTAATAAAGTTTGCTGCCCCAGCCTAACTTATTACGCAGTACATGAAAGTAACTGTAACCCGGCGGATGCACCAGCCGCAGTGGGGTTGGATGTTTGCGGATATAAATATCGTCGCCCGGCATTACTGCCAGAATAACATGGCTGTCGCAGCTGATTTGCAGGTGTGCATCATTAGTGCTGGCCACTTTTAAACGGATTTCGCTGCTGCCTGATACGACTAACGGCCTGCTACTTAACGTATGTGGAAACATTGGCACCAGGGTAACAGCATCCAGGTCGGGGGTCAGGATAGGGCCACCACCGGACAATGAATAGGCGGTAGAGCCGGTTGGTGTGCTGATGATTAAGCCATCGGAGCGCTGGCTGTAAACAAATTCGTCATTGATATAGGCTTCAAACTCAATCATGTGCGCCACTTTGTCAGCATGTAATACGGCTTCGTTTACCGCACTGTTACTGCTTTTTATCGTGCCATTTCGATGCACGGCAACCTCTAGCAAGTTACGTTTTTCAGTAACAAAATTGCCTGCCAATACTTCGCGCAGTGGCTGGGCGAACGTTTCTGGTGCTAAATCGGTTAAGAAACCAAGGTTGCCGCGGTTTACCCCCAGTACCGCAACGTCAAAACGAGACAATACTCTGGCTGCGCCCAGCATGTTGCCATCGCCCCCTACGACGATAGCCAGATCACAGTTTTTACCCATCTCGACCAGATCAAGTACATCGGCACCAGGTAAGCTCAATGATTGTGCAACCTGCTCCTCTATATAGACTTTGAGCCCTTGCTGCTGTAAAAATTGGTACAGACTGAGCAAGGTTGCATTGGCCCCTTGATGATGAGGTTTACCAATTAAGCCTACGGTAGTAAAAGCATGTTGCATAAGCAGTTTCCTATAACATGGTGCCTGCAGTATAGCGTCAGGGCGCAGCTGACACTAGGGCGTGTTGCTTGAATTATGCCGCAGCATACCCCATATCAAAGCCCAAGACTGAATTGAGTGTGGCGCATGACAATATCCCTGAGCAGGCCTGAGCTGATTTTAAAGCTGATAGTAGAGCAATATTTGCTGGATGGGCAGCCGGTTTCGTCTAAAGTGCTGGCTGATAATGCGCAGTTGGCGGTAAGTTCGGCTACGGTGCGTAATACTATGATGCAGCTGGAGCAACAAGGGCTTATACGCTCGCCGCATACTTCTGCCGGGCGTATACCTACCACCACCGGTATGCGCTTGTTCATTGATAAAATGCTGCAGCTACAACCACTAACACCAATTTGGACCAATGAATTGCAGCGTAAGTTAACACCGCAGTTGCCGGTGTCGCTGTTATGCCAGCAAGCCGGGCAGTTATTAACTAACCTTACCGGTTTTGTTGCAATTGTCAGTGCACCTAAAGCCGGTGGCCGGATGGTAAGGCAGATAGATTTAGTAAGGTTAGCCAGCGACAGATTGTTGCTGGTAGTGATTGACGAAGATGGCGACATACTGCACCGGGTGCTGCATTGTGAGGTGGCGATTGACAATAGTATTCTTAGTAAGGTGCTGTGTTTGTTAAACGCTGCGCTTGGCGGTGGCGGCCAGTGGCAGGACGGTATAGCGCGGCTGGGCGCCATAGTGCGCGGAGAAAGCGGTGTATGTCAGCAGCTTTTGCAAAAGGTGCTGGGACAACTTAGTTTAGATGAATTACAGCAACACCAGCCGTTAATTTTTGGTCAGCATCAGTTGATGTTGACGCCGGAATACCAGCAAAATGCCGCTTTGCAACAAGTGATGCAGATGTTGGAGCAGCCTGAAGGCTTGCTGCGCCTGCTACACAATATTACCCAAGATGATAGCCCTAAGTTGTTGTTAGGAAAGGAATCTGGTTATATTGAGCTGGCGAATGTTAGTCTGATAGCGCAACGTTATCAGACGCAGCCATCACGCTTTATTGCGTTGCTTGGGCCTAGGCGGATGAACTACGCGCGGCTGATCCCGCTGGTTGAAGCCTGTGCCCGACAATTAAATTTAAACTTGAATCGGCGCTAAGTATCCCCATAATACACCTGTTTAATTTCGGAGTAGTGACACATGACTGAGCAACAACAGCAAACGGATAACACGACTGAACATACTCAGCAGCCAGCGCAAGATAATGCTGACACCGTGGAACTGTCTGGTGAAGATACTATTATCAGTAAATTGGAAACTGAGCTGACACAAGCTAAAGCGCAACTGGCAGAACAGCATGACTTAATGCTGCGTATTAAGGCAGAGTCTGACAATATTCGCCGCCGGGCCAGTATGGATGTAGAAAAGGCACATAAGTTTGCCCTGGAGAAGTTCTCTGCTGATCTGTTACCTGTGGTAGACAACCTGGAGCGGGCACTGGCGTTTATAAACCGTGAGGATGAAACGTTAAAAGGCGTGGTTGAAGGCGTCGAGCTGACAATGAAGAGTTTCCTTGATACTGTGGCCAAATATGGTGTTAACCAGATAGACCCGCAAGGCCAGCCATTTAATCCCGAGTTGCATCAGGCAATGAGTATCCAGCCGTCTGCCGATGTAGCGCCAAATACCGTTACTTTTGTAATGCAAAAAGGCTACGAGTTAAACGGTCGCCTGTTGCGGCCTGCTATGGTGGGTGTGTCTAAAGCACCGGATTAACAGCCAATTTAATATTAAAAAAGCACCCGACGAGAGCCGGGTGCTTTTTTTGTATATTAAACCATTATTGCGGAGCTGATACAGCCGGTGCAGTAAAACCAGCGGCTATCACGTTATGATGCTGCGGCAGTAACTCGGAAATACTCACCAGTTGGATCCCTTGCTGCTGCAACTTAGGTAGCTGTTTGCGTAAAAAACTATAGGTTTGCGGATAGGGGTGAGCAATAGCAATAGCGCTGTTGCGTTTGCGGGCAATACGCAGCAGGATGTCAAATTGCCTGGCAATTGCCGCTTCGTTCTGTTCGTTATCCAGAAACACCTGCCGGCTTAAATTAGTTACACCGTATTGGCGGGCGTATTTCCCAGCCTGACTTTTGGCGGTGGTGAGGCTGTCTACAAAAAACAAATGCCGTTTGCGCAAATATTCCATCGTCCAGGCCATTGGCTCGCCCAGCTCAGTGTAGTAACTGCCCATATGGTTATTAATGCCGATGGCGTAAGGAATATCGGCCAGCGCTGCCTGCAAGGTTTGTTGCACCTGCAATTTGCTCATGTCACTGGTTAGTGCGCCTGGGCCGGGTGCCTTGCCGTTACTTGCCTGCATTGGCATGTGTAGCATAATGTCTTTTTGTTGCAAGAACGCATGTTTAGCTGCTTTACTGCCGTAGGGCGTGTGCGGAAGCACTGCAAACGTGAGTGGGTGGGGCAGGTCTATCAATTTTAAGTCGGCTTTCTGATAGCCGATATCATCAATAATAATAGCTATTCTGGGCATTTCAGCAAAGCTGTGGTTGGTATAGCTTAATAGGCAAATAGCTAAGGCAGTAAGTAGTCGCACGATATTATTATTCTCAGTTGCGCCCAGCGCTTGTGTTAGATTCCGTTGTCATTAGTATAAGTGCAAGCCTTAGTGATGACATTATGTTTTTTATCTGGATTTATTTAGCCAATGCAAGGGGTTAACGGCTTCGCCTTTGTTACGAATTTCGAAATACAGGCCAGCACTTGCCTGGCCGCCACTCATACCCGCCAGTGCAATACCTTCGCCTGCGCTGATACGGGCGCCAGGCTGTTTTAGCAAATTCTGGTTGTGGCCGTATAAACTCATATAACCATTACCATGATCCAATACTATCACCCAACCATAACCTTTTAACCAATCCGCGTATATGACCTGGCCATCTGCAATAGCTTGAACTGTGGCGCCCTCATTGCTTTGGATTAAAATGCCACGGGACGACATACCGCCTTGCCTGCTTTCGCCGAATTTTTGCAGCAAAGTGCCTTTAAGTGGCCAGTTTAAACTACCTTTTTGGCCGCTCAGGCCTGCAAGCTCAAGAGTTTGTTGTGCGCGTCTGCGCAGCTCATCCAGTGTTGCCTGTAAGCTGGACTCGTTTTGTCGCAGATAATCCAGTTGCCGGCCCTGTTGCTTTAAAGTGTCTTGTAACGCAACTAGTGCTTGCTGCTGGCTGGCTTTCGCACTGAGTAATTGTTGTTGTTGTTGTTGCAAGGTACGTAGCGTGTCAGCTAACTGCTGCTGTTTATCCGCCAGGTCTGCCAGCACGTGCTGCAGCTCGCTAATAGTCTGGTTCAGTTGCTGTAGTTGGGTCAGCCGTGCGCGGTTAAAATACTGGTAATAACTTAATACCCGTTCAAGTTTGCTGGCGTCTTGCTGGTTTAACAGCATACGGCTGTAATCATGGCGCCCCAGGCTGTAGGCACTTTTTAACTGTGCAGCCAATAACTGTTGTTGCTGTGCGAGATTATGTTCCAGTTGTGTTTTTTGGCTGGTTAGTTGCTGCTCTTGCTGTGTTAGTTGCTGACGTTGTTGCTCAGTTGCACGCACCGCGGCTGAGGCTTGTGCCAGTGCACGGTCCGAGTCTTGCAGTTGTTGTTCAGCCTGTTCAAGCTGTTGTTGCTGCTGTTTTAACTGACGTTCAGTTAACTGTATTTGTTGTTGCAGCGCGGCAAGTTCCTGTTCTTGTTGCTGCTGAGCCTGTGCCGGACCAAGAGCCGACACTAGCACCAGCGCACTGCACACCAGCGAACACCTGATATTGAGCATTAATTTGGCTGCAGCAAAATTTTGCCAGTCATCTCTGAGGGGATTTCTAAGCCCATCAGGTGCAGCATGGTAGGGGCTATATCACTTAAAATTCCCCCTTCTGTTACGGTAGCATCGCGGCCTACGTAAATTAGCGGAACTGGCCCACTGGTATGCGCGGTATGGGCCTGACCAGAATCGATATCTAACATCATTTCGGCATTTCCATGATCAGCTGTGATCAAGCACTCGCCACCGACGTCACGCAGTGCAGCGACAACCCGGCCAATACAACTATCGACGGCTTCAACGGCTTTGATTGCCGCAGACATAACACCGGTATGGCCGACCATGTCGCCGTTGGGATAGTTGCAAATAATAACATCAAAGTCACCACTTCGAATGGCGCTAACCAGCTTATCGGTAAGCTCGGCCGAACTCATCTCTGGCTGCAGATCATAGGTCGCGACCTTGGGCGAGTCGACCAGTATGCGCTGCTCACCGTCGAATAAGTCTTCTCGTCCACCGCTGAAGAAAAACGTGACATGGGCATATTTTTCAGTTTCTGAAATGCGTAGCTGGGTTTTGCTTTGTTTAGCCAACCATTCGCCTAACACATTGTGCAGCGGTTCTGGCGGATAAGCGCAAGGGGCTTTGATATCGGCAGCATACTCGGTCAGCATGACAAAGCTGCCCAGTGCCGGTCGGTGCTCACGGGCAAAGCCGCTAAAATTATCGTCAGTAAAAGCGCGGCTGAACTGGCGGGCCCGGTCGGCACGAAAGTTCATAAATATCAAGGCATCACCCTCTTGCATCTGCACCGGCTTGGCGCCAGCAGGCACGATGGCGCTTGCTTTAACAAATTCGTCGTTTTCACCACGCTGATAGGCCATGTCTAAAGCCTGCAGAGCATTGTCGGCATGAAACTCCGCTTTACCCTGGGTTAACAGATCATAAGCTTGCTGCACCCTGTCCCAGCGTTTATCGCGATCCATGGCGTAATAGCGGCCAATAACCGACGCAATTTGGCCACTGCCAGTACGATCAAAATGATCCTGTATTTTTTTCAGCGACGCTTCTGCACTGCGCGGTGGTGTGTCGCGACCATCCAAAAAGGCATGCAGATAAATTGGGCTGGCACCTTCGCGCTCTGCCAATTCTATCATCGCCAGTATATGTTCTTCATGGCTATGGACGCCGCCTGGTGACAATAGCCCCATAATGTGTACTGCTTTGTCCTGTTTTTTTGCCTGGCGCACTGCGCTTTGTAGCGCTGGGTTAGTAAAAAAGTCACCATCGCTGATTGCCTTGGTAATACGGGTAAAGTCTTGATACACGACCCGGCCAGAGCCAAGATTTACGTGTCCTACTTCTGAGTTGCCCATTTGGCCATCAGGCAAACCAACATCCAGACCAGAGCCGGAAATTAAGCTATGCGGATAGTCGCGCCATAGTCTGTCCATTACCGGGGTATTGGCCTGTGCAATGGCGTTGTTATTAGTGTCCTCACGATAACCCCAGCCATCAAGAATTAATAACACCAAAGGTTTTTTGCCGCTGCTCATGAGAACTCCGTATCTGAATAAAAGAAGGCGAAAATGGCCACTATCTTACCGCAATTTGTGCAATTCTCCAGCCCCGAACATCAGGTGTCTGTCATTAGAATGCTGCTTTTAGCCATTAAACTGAGTATACTCTGCGCTGGTTTTTAGTCCGATAATAAGCAGAGACGCCATGCAGCAGTACATTGACTTTTTCAGTAATCATCCTATTTTAAGCGCCGTTTGGGTGGTGTTGTTTATCATGCTGATTGTCAGCTGGATAAAATCAACCTTTTCTGCGGTAAAGCAAATTACACCGACAGAGCTGTCATTGCAGGTTAATCGACACAATGCACAGGTAGTAGATATACGTGCTGAGGCCGACTTCACCAAGGGGCACATTACAGCGGCACGTAATATCAGTCTGGCAGAAATTGAAAAACAACAGCTGTCAGGGCTTGAAAAGCATAAAGCCGAGCCCATTATTCTGGTATGTCAAGCTGGTATGAGCGCACAAAAAGCGGCTGCCAGTTTGCTAAAGCAAGGCTTTACCACTGTATCAGTGTTGCAAGGCGGCATGAGCAGTTGGACAGGCGCGAGTTTGCCGGTAGTCAAATCTAAGAGGTAATGATGTCGCAAGTGACTATTTACACCAAAGCATATTGTCCTTATTGTGTTCGCGCCAAATCCGTGCTGGATAACAAAGGCGTGAGTTATCAGGAAATTCGCATTGATGAGCAGCCAGAGCTGCGCCCCGAGATGATTGAGCGTGCCGGTGGCAGAACCACAGTGCCACAAATTTTTATTAGTGAGCGCCACATAGGTGGATGCGATGACATGCTGGCGTTAGATGCCAGCGGGCAACTCGATCCGTTACTAAATTCATAATTTTAATACAGGTATTATCATGGCCGAACAACAAGCAAACGGCGTTGCAACTGAGCAGCAAGGTATCCAATTCGCAATTCAGCGTATTTTTGTAAAAGATATTTCTTTTGAAGCGCCAAACGCGCCGGCAATTTTTCGTAAAGAGTGGAAACCGGAAGTAAAGCTGGATTTAGACACCCGCAGCGAAAAACTAGAAGACAACACCTTTCAGGTGGTGCTGTCGTTGACAGTTACCACTACTGTTGAAAACGAAGTCGCATTTTTGTGTGAAGTACAGCAAGCTGGTATCTTCTCTATTGGTCAGATGGAAGATGCTCAGATGGCGCATATGTTGGCATCATTTTGCCCCAACGTGTTATTCCCATATGCGCGTGAAGCCGTGTCTAACCTGGTTAACCGTGGCACTTTCCCACAGCTTAACCTGGCACCGGTAAACTTTGATGCTCTATTTGCGCAATATGTGCAACGCCGCCAGGCTGAAGCACAAGCTGTAAAAACAGACGCTTAAGGCATGCAATCTGCAGCAATAGCGGTGCTGGGGGCAGGGTCTTATGGCACTGCTCTGGCTATTTGTCTGGCACGTAATGGCAATAGCATTACGTTGTGGGGGCGCAATGCGCAGGATATGTCAGAAATGGCTCAGCTGCGGCTGAATCAAAAATACCTGCCGGATATCCCTTTGCCCGATACGCTACAGCTTACCGCTGATCTGGCAAGTGCTGTAGCTAGCAGCAGGGATATTCTACTGGTGGTACCCAGCCACGCCTTTGCTGACACACTGCAACAAATTAAACCTTTTTTACGGCCAGATGCCCGTGTTGCCTGGGCCACGAAAGGGCTTGAGCATGAAACAGGACGTTTGCTACAGGATGTGGCGCACGATATTTTAGGCGATAAGGTGTCTTTAGCGGTGTTTTCAGGCCCTACTTTTGCCAAAGAAATGGCGCTGGGTATGCCAACCGCCATTTCATTAAGCTCTGCCGACCCTGCTTTTATTCAGGAGTTGTCTGACTTACTGCACTGTGCCAAAAGTTTTCGGGTTTACACTAACCCGGATTTTATTGGCGTGCAGTTAGGTGGTGCGGTAAAAAACGTCATTGCTATCGGGGCCGGTATGGCTGACGGTATCGGATTTGGCGCCAATGCGCGCACCGCGCTTATTACCCGGGGCTTAACAGAAATGTGCCGGCTCGGTTGTGCGCTGGGGGCAAAAAAAGATACTTTTATGGGTATGGCCGGGCTTGGCGATCTGGTACTAACCTGCACGGATAACCAGTCACGTAACCGCCGTTTTGGTTTGTTACTGGGGCAGGGCATAGCGGTAGATGATGCTATGGCGCAAATTGGCCAGGTAGTAGAAGGGTATCGCAATGCTCGTGAAGTATATAATCTGGCACAACGTGTTGGTGTAGAAATGCCAATTACTGAGCAAATATATCAGGTACTGTACCAGCATAAAGATGTCAAATTGGCGGCGCTAGATTTGCTAGGTCGCGAAAAGCGTGACGAAGTCAGCTAACCAGGTCAGCGAGCTTAGTTGAGCGCTTTGCGAACCAGGTGGTTTTCTTTTGCCAGTACTGCCGGTATTTCTGATGCAGGTATAGCTTTGCTAAACAAGTGCCCTTGCAAAATGTCACAACCCATGACGTGTAGCAGGTAAGCTTGCATTTCACTTTCAATCCCGCCAGCGACAACATCCAGTTGTAAATACGACGCCAGCCTGATCAAGCTGGCGGTGATGTTGCGTTGTTGCTCGTTGTATTCCATGTCTTTGATGTAACTTGCGGCAATTTTTACGCCGTGTAGCGGTTGTTGACGCAAAACTGATAGCGACGAAATACCCTCGCCAAAGTTATCAAGTGTCAGATAAAACCCCAGTTTAGCCAACTGCTGCAAGGACGACTGTACTTGTTCATCCGTTTTTAGCAGCGTATCTTCATTTAGCTCAAGCTCAAACATCTCAGCGCTTAGGCCAAAAGTGGTCATCTCTTTGACAAGATAAGCAACGAAGTCGGTTTGTTGCAGGCTTAAAGAGGATATGTTTAGTGCCATACGGCCGCGGCTAACACCTGTTTTATGCCACAGATTTAATTGGCTGCAGCATTTGTTAAATACTAACCGTTCGAGCTGTATGGTTAAGCCACTTTCGTCTGTGATCGCAAGAAAATGTTGCGGAAGTAAGATACCCCGTCGTGGGTTATGCCAGCGTAGCAAGGCTTCATAGCCGACTACACGGTTGCTGCCAATGCTGATTCGGGGTTGATAATACAGTTCAAACTCATCCAGAGTCATAGCTTTTTGCAGCTCAGCTTCTAATGCCTGATATTCGCTGCCGCGATGCCAAAAGGGTTCATCAGCAAATACCATCCGGCTGTGGCCGGCTTTTGCTGCTTCAACTAACGCAGCTGATGCCGCGAGAATTAATTCGGTTGCTGAATCAGAGTCTGCGGAAAAAACGCTGATGCCTATCGTGGTTTGCAGTGAGCCGCCGGACGCAGCGGCTGTTTGCTCTGCCAGCGTTAAAATCCGGTGGCCCAGCCGGTTTAGCTGCAGTTCAGTATTGCCTTGACACAGATGCTGCGGCACTAATATTGCCAGTGTGTCATTGCTGTAACGGGCAACTACACAGCCTTTAATCACTAACTCTGACATCCTGTTGGCTAGCTGCACCGTGATTTTTTGCAAGTCGAACGCCGGGGCAACCGCAGTGGGTTGCAGCAATTTATTGAGTCTGACCAACATAACCGCAAAAGGCAGGTGTGACGTGTTACTGATATGAATTAAGGTGTGTAAATATTCTGTCATTAACATTGGGCTATACAAACCGGTTGCGGCATCATACAAAAAGTCGTTACTGTTTTGCTGTTGCTGCTGTACTAACCCGGCGATATCTCTGCCCAACAATAAATGCCGGAAGTCAGGTTGTAAAGGTGCTGTGACTGCTACTGACAAGGCCAGTCTACCATCCGGGGTTTGCAGCCAGGCCTCACCTTGCCAGCCATTGCTGAGGTCAAGCTCTGTCAGCAGTAACATTGCGCTATCACTTTTTGTATACAGCGGCAAGTTAGACAGCTGTGTGCCCTGAGGTATATTTAATCGTGCTGCTAACGCCGGGTTGATGAAGGTTGCCGTAAGATCAGTTGCAAGTATCGCAATAAAATCATTAGATTGTTGTAAAAAAGCATTGTGAAGTTGGTTTTTATTTAACAGATTGCGGTTTTGCCGCTGCAATTTCCGATTGAATATCGCCAATGAGGTAAAACCAAATAACAATAATGCAGTAACCACGCCGAAGAACATAGTGGCGAATGGCTCCCCGGGCAAAAAGGTGGTTTCTGGTATTGTCTGGTTTGCCAGCGTTTGTGATACTGGCAAAAACGCAATACAACATAACCAGCGCAGAGGTGGCATAGTTTCGACATCCTTGTTATCGAGCTTAACAGCAGTAACTATAGCTGTACTGTATCAGGTAATGCAAATTGCATTTACGAGATCCGCGCACCCTGATAACCCAACTGACGCCACGATTCGTAGACGAATACCGCAACGGCGTTGGATAAATTCATTGATCTGCTGTTTGCTGTCATCGGAATACGTAACCAGTGTTCAAATGGCAGTTGTTGTAACACGTCGGCTGGCAGGCCGCGGCTTTCAGGGCCAAAAATCAATGCATCTTCAGCCTGGTAGCTAACTTCACTATGTTGAGTGTTGCCTTTGGTTGTGCAGGCAAACAGGCGCTTTGGAGCCACACTCGTAACAAACTCGCCAAAGCTGGCATGGCGTTGCACTTCAGCAAACTCGTGATAATCCAGTCCGGCGCGCCGGATGCGCTTGTCATCCCAGGCAAAACCCAGAGGTTCAATTAAATGTAATTTAAAACCGGTGTTAGCACAGAGGCGAATAATATTACCGGTGTTAGGTGGGATCTCAGGCTCAAACAGCACAACATGTAACATGGCAAACTCCGAAATGGCAGAGTGCTAGTGTAGCAAATTCAGCACTCCGTTGGCAGCTGTTGCAGAAACTGATTAATAGCATTAAATGCCTGTTGGCGTATGCTGTCTGTTTCCATGAAAATTTCGTGTCTGGCCCGATCTAAAATGACTTTTTGTGTTACAACATGCTCCGGTAATTGGCAGTACCACATATTTTGCGCATGATTACTAACGACTTTATCGGCACTTGCTTGCAGCAGTAATAGCGGTGTGTGCCAGTTGGCAGCATTAGCTTGCAAAAGCGCCATAGCGCGGATGGCAGCGTTAATCCAGCTGCTTGTCACCCCTCCCAGTTGTGCCTGCGGGTAGTCTCGGTACAGCTGTAATAGCCAATTATAGCGCTCACGGCAACTGGTTAGCGGGTTGTGACTGAAGGCTTTCTCCGTATAATTACCTTGCCCAGGGAAATACCAGGGCTGTTGACCAAGGGCACGGTTTAGTGCGCCATATGCTATGGCAAGTGATTGGGCTAGCCGGTAGGGTACCAGACCAGTGTAAATGCCCAGCATTGGAGAGGCCAGAATTGCTGCATCGAACGGATGTTTGTATTGCTGCAGGTAGCCAGCCAGTATAGCGCAGCCCATAGAATGGCCTAGTGCGATGGTGCGTTGATGTCCTGCCGGCACAACGATATGGTCAATAAATTGGGCAAAATCCTGCTGATAGTGGCCAAAATGGCTGACATAGCCTTTGTGCGGGTTTACCAGTTCGCGTTGAGATAAACCCTGACCGCGATGGTCAAGGATATAAACGCTGTAACCGGCTTGTATGAGCTCAAAGCTTAACTCGGCGTATTTTAGTGCAAGCTCCATCCGCCCGGGGCTTATTACAATAGCCAGATCCGAGCGAGCTGAGCGATGGCTGTAGTAACGTAATTGCAGGTTGTCTGTGGTTGTCAGTTCACCGCTTTTCATAGTCTGCCAAAGCGGCAGGTACCTGCCGCGCCAGTCGGCAGCAATAGTGTTGGCCATACCTAATGGCTGCACAGGCAGAAATGCGGCTGTCATAAAAATACTGCACCTTGAATTGCGAATACGTCCGCTAGTTTAGCGGTAACTGTAGACTGATACAAAGCCCGCCACTCTCGCGGTTGCTGGCAATTACACTGCCGCCATGCTGCCGTATAATTTGCGCCACTATAGCCAACCCCAGACCAGTGCCGCCAGTTTGATTGTCTCGGCTGTCTGATACGCGGTAAAAAGGCTCAAAAATAGCCTGCAATTGCGAGCTGGCAATGCCGGGCCCCTGATCACAAATCTGTAGCAATACCCAGCCTGGTTGTTGTTGCAACTGACATAAAATTTCACCGCCTGTTGGGCTATATTTTATGGCATTGCGCATTACATTCTCTATCGCTCTGGCCAGCAAACGCTGGTCTGCCATAATTGACAGCGTGTCAGCTGCGACGATTTTTACCTGTTGTTGCCTGGCATCAGCTTCAACCTGGTTTACCTCTGTCAGTTCACTGAGCAGCTCTATTAAGTCAAACGAGGTTTTATTGAGCTGATACTGGCCTGCATCCAGTTTGCTGTATGTTAGCAGTTCGTCCAGCATGCTATCTAGCCGCTCAAGTTCCTGGCTGATCCTTGGCACCTGCTGCAGTGTCTGGGTACGCTCTGTCAAACCCAGCGCCAACTGTGCCCTTGCCAGTGGCGAGCGCAGTTCATGCGAAATATCACGTATCAGACGTTGCTGATTGGTCAGTAATCCGCTGATACGTTCTGCCATAGTATTGAAACTATGCCCCAATAAGCCCAGCTCGTCCTGACGTTTTATTAAACCGGTTACTCTGCTATTGAGTTGACCATCTGCAAATTGCAAGTTGCGCTGCAACAGTTCCCGCAGCGGTCTGGAGATAGATACCGCCAGTACAAAACTGGCTACAGCCGAAATGACTAAGGTAAATAACAGCAGCACATGTTGGGGTAATTGTGTCAGATGCCACCAGGGCCGGGGTTGTCGCTCACGTTTTTGATATAGGGCCAGGATTTGTCCGTCAAGATTAAGTAAAAAGGGGCCGGCCAGTGAGATATTGTCATGACGTAACCAACGCGGTTTGTCCAGTCGAGATAATTCGGTTAGCCAATGCTGATCAAAATCTGTCGGCAGCAAGCCGGGGGTAAGAACGGTATTAGTTTGAGCATCAACTACCAACCAGCGGTCTGGCTTGGCTTGCTGCAGGCGTGTTATCAGCTCACTTACATTGGCACTGCGGCGCAAGCCTTGTAATTGTTGTTGTACCTGAGCCACCATAGATGAAGGCATGCGACGTATCTCACTGCGTTCTGTAAGCGCACGTGACATCGCCAGAGTAACAAAAACGGCACTGAGCAACACCAGCCAAAACCAGATAAATATGCGCCCAGCAAGATAGCGAAATGGATTAAAGTGTACCAGCCAATGCATTAGTCGCCTGCTATAAATAAGTAGCCGCTACCACGCAGCGTTTGGATTTTTTCATCAGGGCTAAACTGTGCCAGCTTTTTACGAATGTTGCTAATATGCATATCTAGGCTGCGGTCATACATTTGCAGACGTTTGCCCAATACATCCTGGCTTAGTTCATCTTTGCTGACAACCTCTCCTGCACGACGCATTAACTGCTCCAGTAACTGAAACTCTGTTGCGGTAAGTGAGACCAGCTGACCATTGCAACTCAGTTGGCGGTTAGCGGTGTTTAATTGCAGGTTATTTAAATTAAATACCGTTTGCCCGCCCGCCGGCGATTTTGTCAATTCTACCCGGCGTAAAATGGCCTTAATGCGGGCCACCAGCTCACGCGGATTAAATGGCTTCGCCAGATAATCGTCGGCGCCCAGTTCCAGCCCGACAATGCGGTCAACATCATCACCACGGGCTGTGAGCATTAGCACCGGACAATATTGTGCGTTGGCGCGCAAATGTTTCAGAACAGTTAAGCCATCCATGCCAGGTAGCATAATGTCGAGCAAAATAAGCTGATATCCGCCTAGAGTTGCCATTTCCAAACCATGCCGGCCGTCATGCGCTGCACTGAACTCATAGCCATCCAGCGCCAGATATTGCTCTACCAGTTCGCACAAACCAGTATCGTCATCAATCATCAGAATTGCGGGCATAGTTTCTTCCTCTTTGTGCCAAGTCTACCCAATGTCTGCGCCCAGGCAATACTGCTTTACAGAATCTTTACCTGCTCTTTGCGCTGCTTTGCATTGGCTGTTTTATGCTTAGCCTGTCTTAATAAAGGAGTGTATCCGATGAAAGTAGCAAAACTGATTTTTACCTTAGGTTTAATTACTGCCAGCAGCTTGTCTGGTGCTGCAGTAGCCCGGGAACAAAAAGTGGCGGGTTATGAACACGGCCAGCATATGCAGCATGCTCCGATAAAGCGCATTCTGGCCGGGCTGGCATTGACTGATAGCCAGCGACAGCAGATCAAACAGTTGATGCAGCAACACCGTAGTGAGCAAAAAATGGCCCGGCTTGATAAAGCTGAGCGTCAGCAAATGCGTGATTTAATGGCCGCCGATACCTTTGATGAGGTCACGGCAGGTTTGCTGATAGAAAAGCAGCAGCAACAAGCAGTAGAAAAACGTTTGGCTGCGATGAAATTACAGCACCAGGTATTGCAGCTGCTTACAGATGAACAACGCCAACAACTCAATGAAAAACGGCAGAAATGGCAACAAAAAAAGCTGCGCAGCGATTCCTGAAACATTCATCAGGGATAACGCAGCAGGTGTCTGTTTCAGCAAACTATAGGGCCGGGGCGTTTTAACACCCGGCCTTGTTGTTTATTCTATATTCAGCTCTTTTAGTTTGCGCGTCAGCGTATTGCGACCCCAGCCCAGCCGCTTAGCGGCTTCTTGCTTGTGGCCATGTGTGTACTGTAGCGCCTGCTGTAACACAGTGCGTTCAAACTCTGGCCCGGCCTGTGCCAGAATGTTTTCTGCGCCGGCATTGAGTTGCTGGCTTATCCAACTGGCCAACAGCTCCTGCCAGCTATTGGCAATGCCATTGCCAGACAGCGCAGGTGTTCTTGTCGGTGTCATCAGTTCCGGTGGCAGATCAGCGGGCACTATTTGTTTACCGCTGGCCATGACTGTTAGCCAGCGGCAGGTATTTTCCAGCTGACGCACATTGCCAGGCCAATCCAATTGCGTAAGCAACTGCTCGGCATCTTTGGTTAGGGTTTTGGCTTCGACGTTTAGTTCTTGCGCTGCTTGTAGTAAAAAATGTTGCGCCAGCTTGGCAATATCCTGCTTGCGCTCTTTTAACATCGGCAAATGAACACGAATGACGTTTAAGCGGTGAAACAAATCTTCGCGAAATTTACCTTCGCGCACCAGCTGTTCTAAGTTCTGGTGGGTTGCGGCAATAATGCGTACATCAACACCTATGGCCTGGTGGCCGCCAACGCGATAAAACTGACCATCTGCTAACACCCGCAGTAGCCTTGTTTGAACGTCTAGCGGCATATCCCCGATCTCGTCAAGAAACAGCGTGCCGCCATCGGCTTGTTCAAAACGGCCTTTACGCAGATTATTGGCTCCGGTAAAGGCGCCTTTTTCATGACCAAATAATTCAGACTCGATTAAGTCTTTTGGAATTGCTGCCATATTTAACGCAATAAAGGGTTGGCCAGCGCGCGGGCTGTGTTTATGAAGTGCGCCTGCGACCAACTCTTTGCCGGTACCAGACTGGCCATTGATCAATACGCTGATGCTGGAACGGGCTAACCGGCCAATAGCGCGGAACACTTCCTGCATTGCCGGTGCTTCACCAATGATCTCAGGTGACAGCGCTTGTGGCTGTGCTTTGCTGGCTTGCCGGCGTGATTTAGCATGCTCTAACGCGCGGCTTATCAGCGCTACCGCATCATTAATATCAAAGGGTTTAGGCAGGTACTCAAAAGCGCCGCGTTTAAAGGCGTTAACGGCACTGTCTAAATCGGAGTGCGCCGTCATAATAATCACCGGCAGTTCCGGTGCCAGTTCTTGCAAGCGGCTTAACAGCGCCATGCCGTCTGTGCCCGGCATGCGAATATCGGATACCACAACTGCGGGTTGGTCATATTCCAGCCGCTGTAGCATTAAATCAGCAGAGGCGTAGCTCTCGCATAATATGTCCGCTCGGGCCAGGGCTTTTTCCAGTACCCAGCGGATAGAATTATCGTCATCAATAATCCAAACAGTATGACTCATATATTCAATCCTCAGTGTCAGCTATAGGCAGGTAAAGGGTAAATTCGGTTTGGCCGGGCCAGCTGTCACAATCAATCCAGCCGCCATGTTGATGGATCAGGGTTTGTGCAATAGAGAGCCCGAGGCCGGTGCCACCGGCTTTGCCGCTAACCATGGGATAAAATAGAGTGTCGCGTATCCCGGCTGGTATACCAGGGCCATTGTCGGTAACTTTAATCATCGCCACCAGTTTGTAGCGTTTGCCATGCAGAGTATGTTGATACAAGATCCGGCTTTGCAGGCAAATTGCCGGTTGTATCGTATGCTCTAGTGCTTGTTGGGCATTGCGTACTATGTTGAGTAATGCCTGTTCTAATAATTCCGGGTCAAAAGTGAAATCAGGAATGCTTGGGTCGTAGTCGCGGCTGAAGTTGACACCTGAAGGATTGTCCATTAATGCTAACTGACGCACTTGTTCAATCATCTGGTGCAGATTACTGTTCACCCGCTGGGCTGCTCTGTAAGGGCCTAATAACCTGTCAACCAGATTACGTAGCCGATCAGCCTGGGCAATAATAAGTTGGGTGTATTCCTTCAGCTCTTCAGATAGTGATTCTTCAAGTAACTGTGCTGCACCGCGTAATCCACCCAGCGGGTTTTTAATTTCGTGAGCAAGGCCACGGATTAACTCCCGCGCTGCCAAATGTTGATGTTGCTGCAGGCTTTCCAGACTAATTTTGCGTTGCTGATCTACCTGGCGCAGTTCAAGCAATAAATGACCGGCAGGACTTTCGCTTATGGTGACACTGATATCAAGCAATAAATGCCGGCCATCTGCTAACACAGCTTGCACATCGCTGACGCTGAAACCCTGCTTGGCGGCCAAAGCGCTGGCAAAATGCTCTGCGCTAATATCAACGTGTTGGAATAAATCAGGAAAGTACTGCTCGTGTAAACGTTTTTCACCCAGTCCTAATACGGCACAGCAGGCCGTATTGAAGTAACGAATATGTAAATTACTGTCCAACAGTATAATTGCTGTGGTCAACTGAGCTGTTATTTGCGCAGTCAACTGCGCTGTGCTGCTTTCTCGTTGTGTCACTGTCCCATCCTTTGCACCTAATTGGTGCAGTCTGATGGCAGTGTAATTCAGATTTGTCTGAAATGCACAGCGCCTGCACTAATTTGGTGAAATTACCGAAGCTCTATGTAGATAGAAGGTTGTTACAGGACTTGTTGCAATAAGCTTGCCGTTTTGGTCAAACAGTTCCAGTTGTAATTTGTGTTCACCACGCTCAACATCGCGCAGAATAAATACTGCTGTGCTTTGTGGCTCGCTCTGTGGTTTACCGTCTAATAACAGGCGTAAACGCAAACCGCGTTCAAACATCGGATTAACTTTGCCTGATACATAAACAGAACCTGTATTATCGCGCACAGTACCCTGTTCTTCCGGTTGCACTATTTCGACGCTAAAAGCTTCTTTTTCCGCTTTACGGGTGACGGGTAGGGTGGAATCTGTGGCTGACATGATATTAGCCCGTTGGCTTAGGTTGACTTCTTCTGCGCCGGGTTGCGGGCTGTCAGAAAACACCAGTACACCGTTAGCATCACGGGTGACAAACACTTTTTTCGTCTGCTGTGCTTGTAAGTGGGGGGTGGCAAACAATAATATAATAATAAAGAATAATATGTTTCTCATGTCGTGTACTGCTTCCGATCATTTTTGTTATTGTAGTTCCATCGGTTTACTCTAACGTGCTTTAGTTGATAATTCTACAAAAAAAAAGCCCACTTTAGTGAGCTTTTTAACACCATTAAAACCGTTATACGCTGTAGTACAGCTCAAACTCCAACGGATGAACAGCCACTGCAACTTTGCGGGCTTCAGCGCGTTTAATGTCGATATAGGCATCAATCATCGCATCGGACATCACGCCGCCTTTAGTAAAGATAGCGCGGTGCTTATCCAGCTCGTTCAGTGACTCTTCCAGAGACGCTGATACTTGCGGAATATTCGCCGCTTCTTCAGCTGGTAAGTCGTATAAGTCTTTGTCCATGGCATCGCCAGGGTGGATCTTATTCTGGATACCATCTAAGCCGGCCATCAACTGTGCTACAAACGCCAGGTACGGGTTAGCCGCAGGATCCGGGAAGCGACATTCAATACGACGTGCCTTCGCGCTTGGTACCAATGGGATACGGATAGAGGCAGAGCGGTTACGGGCAGAGTAAGCCAGCATTACCGGTGCTTCGTAGTGTGGTACCAGACGCTTGTACGAGTTAGTTGATGGGTTTGTAAACGCATTAACAGCTTTCGCGTGCTTGATAATACCGCCGATGTAATACAGCGCCAGTTCAGACAAGCCTGCATACTTGTCTCCGGCAAACAGGTTTACGCCGTCTTTGGCCAGAGACTGGTGACAGTGCATGCCAGAGCCGTTATCGCCAACCAGCGGTTTTGGCATAAAAGTAACCGTTTTGCCATACAGGTGTGCGACGTTATGAATTACGTACTTCAGCTGCTGAACTTCGTCAGCTTTCTTAGTTAAGCTGTTGAACTTGGTAGCTATTTCGTTCTGGCCTGCTGTTGCTACTTCATGGTGATGCGCTTCAACAGTCTGCCCCATTTCTTCTAATACCATACACATGGCACTGCGAATATCGTGGCCTGAATCTACCGGTGGTAAAGGGAAGTAACCGCCTTTAACACCAGGACGGTGGCCTTTATTACCATCTTCATAGCTGGTGCCTGAGTTCCATGCGGCTTCAGTGGAGTTAATTTTAAAGAACGAACCTGACATCGTGGTTTCAAAGCGGATGTCGTCAAACATAAAGAATTCTGGTTCAGGGCCAAACAGTACTGTGTCAGCAATGCCGGTAGATTTCAGGTATTCTTCAGCGCGTTTAGCAATAGAACGCGGGTCGCGATCGTAGCCTTGCATAGTGCTGGGTTCGATAACGTCACAGGTAATGTTTAACGTAGTTTCTTCAAAAAACGGGTCTAATACCGCTGTAGATGCATCTGGCATCAGGATCATGTCTGAATCATTGATACCTTTCCAACCCAGAATAGATGAGCCGTCAAACATTTTACCGTCTTCGAAAAAATCATCGGTGATTTGGTTAACAGGAACAGTCACATGCTGCTCTTTACCTTTAGTGTCGGTAAAACGTAAATCTACAAACTTCACTTCATTTTCTTTTATTAAACTCAGTACAGATGATGCAGACATGCATTCCTCCAATTAATCTGTTTTGGACTGATTTAGCGGTGTTGCGCCATTAAATGCCAGATATGTGCCAATCATTTAAGATAATGATTTATATTAATATATTTTATTTTAACGGATTTTTAAAATAGCACCTTGCACCAACATGGTGCGGTGTTGTTCAGTTGTGGTGCGCTCTGGCAGGGCTAAGTGTAGATGCTGAATTAGCCGTTAGTAAAAAAAATCACCAAAACTGCAGTTGCTGTTTTTCTTTCCTGTTAAAAACAGAGTAGAATATGCGCCCTTTAGTTTTAGTTAGTTTTGCCTGGTGGTCATTACGGTCATCTAGTGCCACAGAGGATATATTTACATGAGCGTTACCGCGACCTACTTAGACAAGCTGCGCAATGTTGCCATTATTGCGCACGTTGACCATGGTAAAACCACTTTGGTTGACAAACTGCTACAGCAGTCTGGCACCTTCGACGCCCGCGCCAAATTACAGGAGCGCGTTATGGACTCGAATGCGCAGGAATCTGAGCGCGGTATAACAATCCTGGCAAAAAACACTTCGGTGCGCTGGAACGGCTACCACATTAATATTCTGGATACGCCCGGTCACGCCGATTTCGGCGGGGAAGTAGAGCGGGTATTATCGATGGCAGACTCAGTACTGTTGCTGGTAGATGCGGTTGACGGCCCTATGCCACAAACGCGTTTCGTTACACAAAAAGCCTTTGCTCATGGTTTAAAGCCTATCGTTGTTGTGAATAAAATTGACCGTCCAGGCGCGCGTCCGGATTGGGTGATCGACCAGGTGTTTGACCTGTTTGACAACTTAGGTGCTACCGACGAGCAGCTGGATTTCCCTATTGTCTATGCATCTGCGTTAAACGGCTGGGCCACATTAGATTACAACGAGCCGAAAACCGATATTACCGATCTGTTTGAAGCTATCGTTAAGCACGTAGCGCCGCCAGCGGTTGAGTTGGATGGTGAAACTCAGTTGCAGGTATCACAGCTGGATTACTCAAGTTACCTTGGTATTATTGGTATCGGCCGTATCAAGCGCGGTACGTTAAAGCCAAACCAGCAGGTAACTATTGTCAATGCCGATGGCACTAAGCGTAACGGTAAAGTGGGCCAGGTGTTTGGTTACCTGGGTTTAGAGCGTGTTGAAACAACAGAAGCCAACGCCGGCGATATCGTGGCCTTTACCGGCCTTGGCGAACTGAAAATTTCTGACACTATTTGTGCCACCACTAAAGTAGAGGCACTGCCTGCACTGCAGGTAGATGAGCCAACAGTTACTATGACATTTCAGGTAAACACTTCACCTTTCGCCGGTAAAGAAGGTAAGTTTGTTACGTCACGTCAAATTTTAGAGCGTTTAACACACGAGCTGAAGCACAACGTGGCGCTGCGGGTTGAAGAAACGGCTGACGGTGATAAATTCAAAGTGTCTGGCCGCGGTGAATTGCACCTTGGCGTATTAATTGAAAATATGCGCCGCGAAGGGTTCGAATTAGCGGTATCACGCCCTGAAGTTATCATGAAAGTGGTTGACGGCGTGAAAATGGAACCAATGGAAAACGTTACTATCGACTGTGAAGAGCAGAACCAGGGCTCTATCATGGAACGCATGGGTGAGCGTAAAGCTGAAATGACCAATATGCAACCAGATGGTAAAGGCCGCATTCGCATGGATTTCCTGATGCCAAGCCGCGGTTTGATTGGTTTCCGTACCGAGTTTATGACCATTACCTCAGGTACCGGTTTGATGTATCACAGTTTTGATCACTATGGTGAGCATAAAGGCGGTACTATCGGCCAGCGTACTAACGGTGTGATGATCTCTAACGCCATGGGCAAAGCAGCCGGCTATGCTATTTTCTCATTGCAGGAACGTGGCCGTATGTTTATCAGCCATGCTGAAGAAGTGTATGAAGGTCAGGTTATCGGTATCCACAGCCGCAGCAACGACTTAACAGTTAACTGTTTGAAAGGTAAGCAGTTAACTAACGTACGTGCGTCGGGTACTGACGAAGCCATCAACCTGGTTCCGCCAATCCGTTATACATTGGAGCAGGCACTTGAGTTTATTGATGACGATGAATTGGTAGAGGTAACACCAAAATCGATCCGTATCCGTAAGCGTCATCTGACAGAAAACGATCGTAAGCGCGCCAGCCGCGGTTAATACCGTTTAGCGAGCTAATCTGAGCCGGCATTAATGCCGGCTTTTTGTTGCCTGATATTTAGTGATCAACAACTTACAGTTATCTGTGATGCTGGTTGAACGCTGGCTTTTCTTGTATCCTCAGGTTATTACCCGGATAAATGGAGGCGGCATGAAAATTGACTGGCAGGGCTATGCTCAGACCGGCCTACGCTTTATTAAACTTTATGCTCAGCGCTGTCAGCAGGATCAGATCACGGTAGTAGGTGGCTACCTGGCGTATATTTCGTTGTTGTCGCTGGTACCGTTAATCACGGTAATGTTTTCTATGCTTCAGGCCTTTCCGATGTTTGCTGATTTTCGCGGCAACATTGAAGCTTTTGTGTTTGCCAATGTTGTGCCATCGCGTGGCGAGGAAATTCAGACCTATATCAATCAGTTTATCGGCAATACCGGCGGCATGACTGCGGTGGGTATTATGGTGCTGGCCGGCGTTGCACTGTTGCTGATCCACAATATTGATAAAACGCTGAATAAAATTTGGCGGGTAACCAAAAGGCCAAGACCGGTTATTTCATTTTCTATTTACTGGATGATTCTGACTTTAGGGCCTATTCTGTTTGGCTCGTCGATTGCCGTAACATCTTATCTGATCAGACTAAGCCGTTTTGCTGAAGATTATACTCCCGGTTTATCTACCTTGTTGCTCAGTACCGTGCCGTATCTAATGTCTTTACTGGCTTTTTTTCTGTTATATCTCGTGGTACCCAATATCAAAGTACGCAGTCGGCATGCATTTTTCGGTGCCTTGCTGGCGATGATATTGTTTGAATTATCTAAACGTGGTTTTGCAGCGTACGTGACGCACTTCCCGGCATACGACACGATTTACGGCGCGCTGGCGCTGGTGCCTATTATGTTTGTCTGGGTATATTTGTGTTGGCTGGTGGTATTGCTGGGGGCGGAGCTGACTGCGTTGCTACAGCAGGTTGCAACGGGTACGAAAAAAACGGATAGCCACGATCCTGACCAAAACAGCCCGGATGATGAAAGCGGGGCGATCAAAAGATGAAAGCACTTATTCAACGTGTCAGCCAGGCGGCTGTTACCGTCGAGGGCAATATTATTGCGCAGATTGATCAAGGCTTACTGGTATTGTTAGGGGTGGAAGGCAGCGATACAGAAGCGGCGGTGGAGAAGCTGGCACATAAAGTTTGCCACTATCGAGTGTTTGCTGATGACGACGGCAAGATGAACTTAAACGTACAGCAGGCCGGTGGTAGTTTGCTGGTGGTTTCGCAGTTTACCCTGGCAGCCGATACTCACTCTGGCTTAAGGCCAAGCTTTACACCTGCGGCAGCGCCAGACAAAGCCATTCAGTATTACAACGCTTTTGTGGCATATTGCCGCGCTCTGGGCCTAAATACCGTTACCGGACAGTTTGCTGCGGATATGCAGGTGAGCCTGGTGAACAACGGTCCGGTGACGTTTTTATTGCAAAGCTGATTTTTCGGAACTGCAGAGCTGATTTTTCGGAGTAGGATCTATGCGACATTGGCAGTTACGTTCACCAGTCACGCCTGATGAGTGGCAACAATACTATGGGCTGCGCTGGCAAATTCTGCGTGCACCCTGGCAGCAACCTCCAGGTACCGAGCGTGACGAACTGGAAGCTCAGGCTTATCATCTTATGTTATTAACTACTGAGGGTGAGATTGCCGCGGTTGGTCGTTTGCACCGGCTAGAGCATGGCGGTGCACAAGTACGTTATATGGCGGTAGCTACTGAGTATCAGGGCAAAGGGGCCGGTGCCAGAATACTAGCCGAACTGGAGTTACAAGCGGTAAAATGGGGCTGCTGCTACATCAAATTAAATGCGCGTGATACCGCTTTATCGTTTTATCAACGTAATGGTTATCAGCAGATTGGTGCTGCCCCGGCGCTATATGGCATCGCGCACCTGGTGATGCAAAAAGCTATCCGGCTTAGTGGCACACAAGAGCAGCAGCAACAATGGTGTAAACAGCTGGCTGACACCTGGCAGCAAACTATACCGCTGAGCCAGTATATGCAACTGGCTGTTACCAGCTTTGATGGCAATGCACTGCGCTGCGAGGCTCCGCTGGCACCGAATATTAATCTGCATCAAACTATGTTTGCTGGCAGTATCTATGCACTTGCCACCCTAACCGGCTGGGGTATGCTATATCTGCAGCTTCAGGCACTAGGACTGCAGGGCGATCAGGTATTGGCTGATGCCAGTATTAAATACCTGCGCCCGATTGCAGAGCTACCTTCGGCAACCTGCGCATTGCAGTACTGTATTGGTGATCTCTCCGCTGTGGCACAAGGCAGAAAAGCAATGCAGCAGATCCGGGTAAATATATACTCGGGCGACTTTTTGGCGGCAGAGTTTTCTGGCCGTTATGCTGTGTTAGCGGTTAAAGGTAAAGCATGAAAGTTGTTATTGTTGGTTGTGGTTGGTTGGGTTTACAGTTAGCGACAGCATTGCACTATGCTGGCCATCAAGTGTTTGCCAGCCGTCGCAGCATGCAAGGGCTTGCCCAACTTCCACAGGGAGTTAATCCGCTGTTATTGGATCTGCCTGCTGTAACTGCAACCACAGAAATCATCAGCGCTATGCATAATGCTATGGTGATCTGTGCTATCCCTCCCGCCCTGCGAAGTGGAGGCGCGCACTACGGCGCAGCGTTAACGCAACTGGCGCAATTGATGCAAAATGCTGGCAGTCTCGGCGTGGTGCATTTTAGTTCATCGGGTATTTATCAAGGGCTGACAGCTGATGTTGATGAAACGGTTGCATTGCGTCACGATATTGACAGAGTGACAACGCTGGCTCAGGGCGAGGCAATACTGCAACAAGCGCTACCCCTGTGTATAACCTTAAGATTGGCTGGGCTGATGGGCCCGGGGCGACATCCAGGGCGCTTTGTTGCCGGAAAAACACTACCCAGTCCAGATGGCTTAATTAACATGCTGCATGCGGATGATGCCTGCCGCGCGTTACTGCGGTTGCTCAGTTGCAATGAGCTGCACTCTGCAACCTATAATCTCAGCTGCCCGTTGCCTGTTGCACGCCGGCAGTTTTATCAAGCGGCCAGTAAAGCATTACAAACTGCAGTGAGTTTTTCTGATGACCTTGTGATATCGCATCGTTCGGTGCCGCTGCTTTTTATACAACATTTTGCCTTCAAGTATCGGTTTGAAAATGCGATTGATGCATTAAGTTATTGTGATTGATGGAGAATTGGTCATGCTAAGCTTTTATAACGCATTTATCAGCTTCTTATCAGGAAATTCCGCCGCAGCTGTTTAATACTCAGCGCTAAATAAATGGCACTGAGGCTATTATGAATAATAAATGGTTAGTAATTTCTTCTGTCAGTACGGCGTTAGGTATAGTTGCCGGCGCTGTGTACTTGCTGTTTGCTGAACATTCACTACTACTAAGTGATAACAGCTGGGTCCTTTCTGCCTTTTGGTCAGCATTTATGCTGTGGACCTTTGTGTTGATGTTTATTGTAGCCTTGATTTTTAACGTGTTGGCATTTTTTGAATTGGACGAGCAACATCAGCTGTTTGGTCTGGTGTCACCGTTTAAAAGCCTGTTGTCTGCAGCCGACAAGCAGCAACAGTTTTTACAAGATGCCGAACGTTTGCTGCAAACGCAGGGTAAATTAAGCCATTCAAATCGCGTTAGCTCAGAATATCAGTACTTTCAGGGCGATATGGATAAACTGGTTTTGATCCAACAAAATAAGCGTCAGGTGGACATTAATCAGGTAAGGGCATTGTTTCAGCAAATGCTTGCTGCAGATTTACCAAACGGGTTAGTGGTGAGTTACCACGGTTTTAGTAATCAAGCGTGGATTTTTGCCCGGGAAGCAAATATTGATTTATTGGATGTAAAGAGTTTAAAAAAGCAGCAAAAGCGCATGCGCGAGCAACAGTTTGCGTTAGTTTAGCGTTGATATCACTTTTTCATCGGGTTTTTTATCATTGTTTTGGCACACTAGTTTGTGAATGGAATCAATAAAAACAATTGGATAAAATACTTCCTGCCTGGCTGGACACTTGTCCAGCCTTTTTATTTTACTGGTTACAAGAAGTTGGATTAACTGCAACGGTTACACCACTTTAAATGCGCTGGCTGCCTGCTTTAACTCCAGGGCCAATTTGGATACGCCATCACTGTGTTGCAGTGTCCGCTCTGCTTTTTCACTGCTGACATGCGCTACTTCGATCATTTGCTGCATGTTGTCACCAATGCTGGTACCCAGACGCAATTGTTGCTCGGTTGCGGCGGTAACCTGGCTACTAATTTTTTGGGTATGAGCGATTGCCTGATTTACCAGACTAAGTGACGACACCAACTCCAGCATTTGTGCTACGCAGCTGTCGGCGTCATTTTTACCTCCCATTACAGCTTGAACTGCTTGCTGGCTTTGTTGTTGCAAGGTTTCTATCATTTGGCGGATCTCATCTGTTGCGTGTTGTGTGCGCCCGGCTAATGAACGTACTTCATCTGCAACAACAGCAAAACCCCGGCCTTGGTCACCGGCACGAGCCGCTTCAATAGCCGCATTCAACGCCAGTAAGTTAGTCTGTTCGGCAATAGATCGGATGGTCGTTAGAATACTACCGATATTGTTGGCTTCATCATTGACGCGGCTCATTACGTTACTGGTAGCGGTAAGTTGCTCAGCTAATCTATTAATTAGTTTGCTATTTTGCTCGGCAATATTGTCAATTTGTTTACTCTGTTCCAGCGCTTGTTTCATCGCATTAGTGGTTTCACTGGATTGTGCCGCTATGTCACGGGTACTGTCAGCTAATTGATGAGTAACCTGGTTAACGTCGGCAATTTGTTGCTGCTGGTGTTGCAGTGAATCACTTATTTCACCCACTTCAAACGTGGACTGGCGGGCGTTTTCGTTGAGCTGCAAGGCATTTTGCTGGATATTGATAATCAAACGGCTTAATGCCGCTGTCAGACTATTTACTTTGACTGCCAGTGCACCAAACTCGTCCTCTGTTTTAACATGTAATTTGCGTGATAAGTCGCCTTTGGCAATATCAGTTAGTACCTTATTTATTCCTGCCAAAGGTCTTAGCATAGTATTGATGGTCAGGTAAGCCGTAGTAACGGCAAGTACTACCAGCACCAGCATTAGCACTAAAGTTCGGGTGTTGCCTGAGTTGACGGAGTCTGACACCCGTTGTTGCAAGGTACTAAACTGCCTGTCGGCGGCCGACAGTAATGCATCCAGCGCTACTATGACCTGCTCAACCCGCTGTTCTGATAAATTCAGCTGGTTTCGTGCCGTTAACTGAGTACTGACCTGCTGTAATTTGATATTGGCCAAACTGCCTTGTGTCTGTAATTGCGTTGTTAGCTGAGCTAGTTGTTCAGTCACTCCCTGCCAAAGTCCATCAGTGTCTTGGTTAGCGACTTGGTTTGCCATATAGTCGATGTTTACCTGCATATCACTTAGCGCAAAGCCGATGTTTTCTTGTGCCGCTTCAGCAGATGCAAGCTCAGTATAGGCGGTTACTTCTTTCAAAGTGTTCAACAGGCCCAGCAATTGGCCGTCAATACGGCTGGCACTGCCTGCGATAAGCTCCATCTGTTGCGCGCCGCCGGGAAGCTCCAGATAAGAGATATCGAGCAAATTGGCACCAATATTGTCAATCAGCTGTTCTAACGTGGCAAACTCGCTCACAGCTTGTTGCTGTAGTAGCAGCCCTTGCAGTCTGGCCTCGAACATAGCGGCAACAGCGTCTGCATATTGCTGATAGCGCTTATCTATATCGCTCAGGGTTTGGGTAAACGCCGTTTCGTTTGCAGTTAGTTGCGCCAGACTTGCAAGTTGGTCACGCAATGTTGTACTGCCACTATTAAAACGTTGCCGGTAACTGCTGATATCGGTATCGCTTTCAGCGGTGTAACCCAAAGCAGATAGCTTTGCCAATTTCAATAGTTGTATTTGCGCGGCGTTACTTTGTTGCTGTACTGGCACCGCCAGTTGATTAACTTGCTCGCTTGATTGGGTAATGGCAGAAAAACTCAGTAACGCTGAGCTGCTGGATAGCAACAACAATAGCGCTATGAAACCAAAGCCAATAATGATTTTATGGGCGACTTTTAAGGTGATCACTTTGGCTTACTCCGCGCTGTGGCTCTGCTTTAACCATAGACAGTAGCTGTTTGATAAACAAGCTGAAGTTAACAAAGAAAGCGGTACTGGTCTAGCCAGAAAAGGGGAACTTGATTTAAAAGAGGGCGGCAGCACCATTTTGGTGCTGCCATTAACGTTCGACCGTTTAAACTGCTGGGCTGTCACCTTTGCCATGAGAGCTTTATAACGGGCAGCTATTCAGCTGGCAGTGTGTGTTCAGTCAGTTGAGCCTCTGCTGGTTAAAGAAAAATTAAGATGGCCGCCTAAACGGTAGCGGCTACCCGGTGAGGTTAAATACGCCAGGCTGACCGCGCCTTCACGGCTAAAGGTGCGACGGGTCAAGCGCAGGCAGGGTTCGGCTTTTTTCAGCATTAAATGCTTACAGGTAAAATCATCCGGCCAGATGGCCTCTACGGTATGTTCGGCTTCAGTAAGCGGTGCAATAAAACTCAGATACTGATGCGGTGTTTGTTGGTTAAAATCTTGCTTAACATAATCCGGTACCAGTTTCGGGCTAACGTAACGTGCCTCCAGTTGCAGGGGTTGGTTGTTCTCTAAATGCACTATCAGGGAAAAATACACCGGTTGGTTGCGCTGCAAACCCAGCCCGCCGGCAATAACGGTTGGGCAGGGCAGCTCAGTCAGTTGTAACAAGCGGGCGCTGTAAGCATGCCCCCTGGCATGAATTTCATCTGCAATATTACGAATTTCCAGCAACGACGATTGCGACTTCAGTGCGGCGACAAAACTACCAACGCCCTGTGTGCGGTACAAAATGCCTTGTTCGGTCAGCTCCTGCAATGCACGGCGCGCTGTCATGCGGCTAACGCTGAACTGTTCGGCCAGCTCGTTTTCCGACGCTACCCTGCTATGCTCGGGCCAGGCGCCAATCTCTATCTGGCTGAGCATGTACTCTTTTATTTCGGCAAATTTGGCCACCGCCATAACATTTCTCCTGTTGCCGGACAAAAAATACCGCGGCTAAATAAAAAATACTGTAGTTTGGTTGTATATACAAGTTGTTGGTGTAAAATTATTTCAACGCGCACACAGGAGAGCCACTATGCAGCAGTTTGATGCCATCTGGATTAATGCCAATATCGCCACTATGACCGACAATGGCCGGGCCTATGGCGCCATAGAGAATGGCGTTTTGGCGATAAAAGATGGCCTGATTGCCTACATTGGCCAGCGCAGCGGGTTGCCGGCGTTTGATGCGCTGGCCACACCGCTGTATGACGCTGCCGGGCAATGGTTGCTGCCGGGTTTTATCGATTGCCATACCCATTTGGTATACGGCGGTAATCGTGCTAACGAGTTTGAAATGCGCTTAAACGGTGCCAGCTATCAGGAAATTGCCGCCGCCGGTGGTGGCATTAAAGCTACTGTGGCGGCTACCCGTGCGGCCAGCCACGAAGAGTTATTTGTGCTGGCAAAAAACCGGCTTAATACCTTGTTAGCGCAGGGCGTAACCACAGTGGAGATTAAATCCGGCTACGGCCTGGATCTAGCCTCTGAGCAAAAAATTCTTGAAGTAGCCGCTGAGCTCGGTAAGCATCATCCTGTCACCATTAAAAAAACCTTTTTAGGTGCTCATGCCTTGCCGGTTGACTATGCTGATGACGCCGATGGCTATATCGATGTGGTTTGCCAGATGCTGGGGCAGTTGCAACAGCTCGGGTTAGTGGATGCAGTGGATGTATTTTGCGAAGGCATCGGCTTTAGTATCGCGCAAACGCGTAAGGTATTTACCGCCGCGACGGCGCTGGGATTGCCGGTAAAAGCCCATGCCGAACAATTATCTAACCTTGGCGGTAGCGCTTTGGTGGCTGAATTTGGCGGCTTATCTGCCGATCATATCGAGTTTCTTGATGAAGCCGGCGTGGCCACCATGGCAAAGGCCGGCACCGTGGCGGTGTTACTACCCGGCGCATTTTACTTTTTGCGTGAAACGCAATTGCCGCCCATAGGCCTGCTGCGGCAATACCAGGTGCCCATGGCTATAGCAACCGATCTTAACCCCGGTACCTCGCCGCTGTGCTCCTTGCCGCTAATGTTAAATATGGCCTGTACGCTGTTTCGCTTAACGCCGGAAGAAGCCTTGCTGGGCGTAACCCGGCACGCGGCGCGGGCGCTGGGGCTTAACGATTGCGGCCAATTAACAGTAGGTTATCGGGCTGACTTTGGCTGTTATGCTATCAGCCAACCGGCGGAGTTGTGTTATCAGTTTGGTGTTAATTCGCTTAAACAACTGATAATCAATGGTAAAGAGGTAAGAGTAGCAAGCGTGTAAGCTTTACAAGGCGCGCTTTTGCATTAAGCTATTAGCAGAGCGTCAATATTGGAGTACTGCCGTGCGCTATGCATGTTTAGGCTTGTTGTTTTTAAGCGCTGCGGCGCATGCCGAGCAAGCTGTTTCGTCTTTGCAAGTGATTAGCTTGTTATCAGGACTCTTAGTGCTGGCGTTTGTCTACCTGATTAAAATTAAGTTTGATCTGGCTAAGTTGCAGAAAAAGTGGGCTGCGAAGAAAAGTAGTCAGTTAGGCTTTTATTCTTTACACGATGATATCAGCGGTTTCCCCAACAAGTTTTTTTTACAACAGCAGCTTGATGAATTGCTAAAGCGCGCACCTGAACATTCTTATTCTCTGTTGTTGCTTAAGATTAGCCAGTTTGAGCAGGTAAACCAATTGCTTGGACATAGCAACAGCAATTTGATCCTGGCGCAAATTGCTCAGCGCATTAATGAGCAGCTAAAACAGGTAGACACGGCGTTAACCTTTGAATATCGCCAACAGCTTCCGATCCGTCTATGTCACCTGGGCGGTGTTGATTTTGCCATCTGGCTGGATAGCACTGACAAACAACATCTGGCCGAATTTGTTGCTGACGAACTGGAGCGTAGCGTGCCAGAGCCGATGCTGGTTCATGGTTGTGCAGTAGAATATCAATTGCATTCAGGTATAGCCAACTATCCACAACATGGCACTCAGCTTAGTGAGTTATTGGAGCGTGCTTATCTGGCGTTGCAGCACCACAGTTGGTTGCAAGGCAAAAGCCAGGTTTTTAGTCCGGATATGCTGCATTTTACCAGCGATAAGTTAACGTTAATGTCAGAGTTGCGTCAGGCGATCAGTGATGGCCAGTTGACGTTGTATGTACAGCCGCAAATTGACATGCAAAACAGAACAGTATTGGCTGGTGAGGTTTATGTGCGTTGGCGCCACCCCAGTCGCGGTTTAATGACACCAGATAGCTTTCTGGCGCTGGCCGAAGAAACCGGGGTTATTTATCCACTAACGCAATGGGTGTTAAAAGAAGCTGTGGCGATGATTGCGCAGTTAGATCAGGCGCAACAGGTCAGCAAAATAGCGGTCAATATTTCCAGTAAGGATCTGTTGCATGACGAACTAATTGATACGCTGGAGTTTTTGTTCGACAAATACAAGGTAAAACCGCAGCAGTTGATGTTAGAACTAAAAGAGCAGGCATTGGTAGCGGAGCCTGCCCGGGCTATGAGTATGATGCAGCGCTTGCACCGTTTAGGTGTTGAACTGGCACTGGATGATTTTGGCACCGGTTTTTCTTCGTTAGCCTATCTAAGAAAGTTACCCATCCAGCATGTTAAAGTTGATTGTTCATTTATTGGAGACCTACACCGATCTGACATGCATTCTGCTATTACCGGCGCCATTATTGATATGGCGCGTAATCTCGAGCTCGGAGTTATTGCAGAGGGCGTGGAAGTGGTTGAAGTGGAGCAGAAACTTCTGCGCATGGGGTGTCAGCGCGGCCAGGGTTTTTTGTACTCACGGCCATTTGAACTCAGTGGTTTTGCAGTGTGGTTAAAACAATGGCAACAGGCTAATGCTAAATAGCCTGCGCCTGATCTTGTTTACCCAGGATAAAGGCATACACCAAGGCTGATAGTACTTGCCCTGCTTCATTGAAGCCAGCTGTCAGGCCTGCCGGATGTTGCGCCGGCGCCGCCTCTGCCAAATGCAAATAACGGCTGCGAGGTAAACGCGCCAATTGATACACAAATTGCTCTGCTGCTTGCACGCTGATACCACAATTGGTAAAAGCACTCACAGGCATTAGACTGATACTGTCCGTATCGACCTCAACACCAATGTCACCGTCGCCTTGGATCACTACATCGATGCACTGATCCAACGCCTGCTGATAACTTAATTCTTGTTTAACAAAGATCCGCTGATAGCTACTAAACTCAGCCCCGGCTTGCTGCAGCTGCGTCAGGCTGGCAGCTGAGTTTTTCAACTCATGCAAGCCCAGCACAAAATAGTGCTGCAGATAACCGGCGTGATGGGCATAACTAAAACCGTTACCGCTGTGACGGCCTTCCAGCGGGCGAAAGTCTGAATGTGGGTCCAGATTAGCGCTGTTCGCGCGCTTTTGGCTTACCGTCGCCAGGGCTTTAAGTAGCGGATAACTGTTATTATGGCCTCCGCCTATTATCAGCGGCAACAACCCTGCGCTAAAAATAGCCTGTGCTACCAGATCCAGCCGTGCATCGAGTTCGCTAACCAGTTGCCTGAGTATGTTAATGTCGGCGCCTCGTGCTTTGTGCTGTAAATCGTCGCAAGCGATAGCGCCCAGCAGTAGCAGCTCGCTGGCGGCGATAAAGTCATTACTTTGCAGGTTAAGAAATTTGCTTAAAAAGGCCTGCCAGCCAGCTTCTGCACCGGCTTGGCCAAAATTTGCTCGGGGGCCGATATCCTCAGGCACCCCTAATAGCACAAAGCGGCAGCCGTCTGCTTTAGCCTGCGCCAGTTGCTCTGCTAAATCCAGCTGCAAGTTAGGCAGGCGAATCGTTGCACCAATGCGTAACTCACCGCTACGTGTGGCACAATATTGCTCAAGTTGCTGTTGGCTAATCAGGTTAAGCATAACGCCTGGCTGCTTTATTCTATGTCCAGCGCATCCGGCGAAATAATAATACCTGTGCTGTCGGCATAAAGATGATCGCCCGGTAGAAAGGTTACACCAGCAAAGTTAACGGGTACTTCAGTTTCGCCAAAGCCTTTATCATCGGCGCCAACCGGAATGGCATTTACCGCGTGAATACCGATATCAAAATCTTCCAGCAGGTCCAAATCCCTTACACTGCCATAACAGACTATGCCTTCCCAGCCGTTTGCTGCTGCAACAGACGCCAGTTCAGCGTCAATGATTGCGCGTCGGGCGGAGCCGCCTGCATCAATCAGCAGTACTTTGCCTATGCCCGGATCATTTAACATTTGCCGCACCAATCCATTGTCTTCAAAACACTTAACGGTATGGATCTGGCCGCCAAAAGAGCGCCTGCCGCCATAGCTAGCGAACAGCGGTTCAACTACATCTACTTGATCGGCATAAAGGTCGCATAATTCAGAGGTATTGTATTCCATAGTGTTCTCCGGCGGTTACTGCATCTGAGCTGACAGTATAGCTGGCTCCGTACTAAGCTCAAACACTTATTATTATTGAGATTTCCTCTGCAGTGTGTTGTCTGTCTGCGCGCATATTTGCTATGGTGTTGCCAAGTGCAACTTAAGGTGCAGGCTGTGACATCTGAATTGTTTAGCCGTCTGATGATTTATATAACGGAAGCTGGCGTGGCGTTATTGCTTAGCTACTTGTTGTTTTATTTCAGCCGTGTTTATCGGCAACCTTATTTACGTTTTTGGTTTTTGTCGCTGCTGATGTTTTCGTTTTATCAGTTGCTGGCCATAGCGCAAGGGGTGCTGGCAGCCCCCAAGCTAGCAGATACTCTGTTGCAGTTCAGCATTATTTTAACCAGCTACTTATTTGTACTGTACTTACTGCGAGGCATGCTGGAAACCCGGGTAGTGACTGGCGCCGTCTTACGACATTTGTCCGGTCGGCGTTTGACGCTTGCGGGTATCGCGTTGGCGGTAGTTAGCGTGTTGCCCTTTATGTTTGACAGCACTATGACTGAGTGGCAGAAGTATTTTCAGACCTACCTGCGTTTGCTGCTGATTGCGCTACTGCTGCTTACGGCTACAGCAATAGTGTTGTATCGCATTGGCAACTCGTTAGGTCAGCGTTTGGCGGCAACGATGATGGCTATTTGGGCTGGTGTCTACATTATTTTTGTTATCGTCTACCTGCTAAGAACGCAACAACAAACCAGTCTCACTGAAATACTTGTATTTAAAAATGCAGAGCTGTTTTCGCTGTTTGGCCTGGGGTTGGCATTATTAATCTGGCAGCAAGAGCAGGAGCGCACGACCAATTTGCAGCTAGCAGAAAAAACCCGCTATCTGAACCGGTATGATCAACTTACCGGCGCATTAAACCGTGATGCATTACTTATTCAGTTACAAGAGCGTATATCAGTATCGGGTAGCTCGCCGCTCTACTTACTCATGCTTGGACTGGATAAATTTAAAACCGTTAACGAATCAGTTGGGTTAAAGCAGGGTGATCAGGTACTGTTTCAACTGACTAAACGTTTTGAGAGCAGTGTATTAAAGCCAACTTTAGTTGCCAGAACAGGTGGCGATATTTTTGCTTTAGTGCTGAGTGATATCAACAGCGATACTCAATTGCAATTTGCTGTGCGTCACTTGCAGCAACTGGTCGAGAAGAACTTTGAATTGGCCGTCGGTCAATTGCAATTAACCTGTACCATAGGGATTGCTAGTTCTGCTACCGACAGTAACCTTGCCGAAGGCTTGCTGCAGAAAGCCAATATTGCGTTTCATCAGGCGAAACGCATTCAGCAGAAAAGCCTGGCCTATCAAGCGGGTATGGAAGACGAGACGGCCCGCTTAATCAGTTGGGAAACTGAATTACTACGCGCTATGCAGCAAAATGAGTTGGTGTTGTATTTTCAACCGCAATTAAATCTGCGTTACAACACACTGGATGCCTTTGAAGTACTGGTTCGCTGGCAACACCCGACAAAAGGTTTACTGATGCCCGCACAGTTTTTGCCTTTTGTTGAACAATTGGGATTGAGCCGCAAACTGGATTTTTGGGTTCTGCATCATGCCGTTGATACCATAAGCCGTTGGCGCAAGTTAAATGTTCAGTTACCACTTGCAGTGAATATGTCACCGTTTCATTTTCAGCAGGAAGGGTTGAAACAGAAAATTCAACAGCTACTACTGCAATATCAGATTTCACCGGAATTGCTCGAGTTGGAGATCACCGAAAATGCCGCGATGCATGATATGGAGAAAGGCTCCAATCATGTAATTGAATTACAGCAAATGGGCATTCGGGTGTCCATTGACGATTTTGGGACTGGCTATTCATCACTGGCTTACCTGCGGCGGATGCCGATTGATAAAATTAAAATTGACCGCAGTTTTGTGATGGATATGGCTGGCAATGACTCCGACATGATGATCGTAAAAACCATGATTAAGCTGGCGCATGGTCTGGGTAAACGTATTCTGGCCGAAGGGGTTGAAACGGCGATACAGCTGGAACTGTTAAGAAATATGTCGTGCGATGCAGTGCAAGGCTACTATATCGCGAAACCTTTATCAGAGACGGACGCATTGGCTTTTTATCAACAGCAACAGCTGGGCTTGTCACAGTAACGTCATAACCGCGCGCTAGGCTGAGCCAAGCGTATGTCATGGCGAGGCGCAGTGATGTTACTGAAAAGACTGGAACACTGGGACCATATTTCGTTTTGTCGTTTGTTTAGCCGCAGCTCGTTTAAGTACTACAGTAGCGGCAGCTATTGGCTGTCGAAGACTGCTGACGGGCCCTTATATTTGCTGCTGGTGTTGAGTTTACTGGCATTTGATGTAGCTGAGGCGACACCATTTAGCCAGATGATATTGGCGGCATTTGCCATTGAATTGCCGCTATATTTGTTGCTAAAAAACAGTATTCGCCGTGCCAGACCGGCACAAGTGCTGGCTGCATTTGCCCAACCGTATATTACGCCATCTGATAAATTTAGTTTACCGTCAGGCCATACTGCAGGTGCTTTTGTTATGGTAGGCGCGGTGGCGTGTTGTTATCCGCTATGGTTGCCTTTGGCTCTAATCTGGGCCTGCGGTATAGGTTTATCACGTATCTTTCTTGGTGTTCATTTTCCGCTGGATGTGTTAGCTGGTGCAGTGCTGGGAACAGTTAGTGCTATCTTGGGTCTTTTTTTGCTCAGTTAGGCTTTAAGAGCAGTAAACATTGCATAAATGACGCAGCATTTTGCTGTGCTTGATCTATCATCAATGCTGAATGTTAACAAAAATAGGTAGCAGTCTATGAGTGGATTACGACGTCTGTCGATTAAACAACGGCTTTTTATCAACGGCATAGCGCTGGTAGTCGCAATGATAGTGATGTTGCTGATACTATTTTACCAAAGCAGCAAACTAACCAGTCTGGCGTCGACCCAACAACTGGTTGAGCAAATAGCTGCTGATGTGTTGATGTTGCGTCGGCATGAAAAAGACTTTGTGATGCGCACCGAGCTTAAGTATCAGCAGCGCCATAAAGAGCACCTGGATAAAATGGCGTCGCGGGTAGCGCAGCTGCAATTGTTGCTACAGCAGCACGCAATAGATGATGCACCACTGCAGCGTTTCTCGCAGTTAACGCAAACCTATCAGCAGAGTTTTACTGAACTGGTAAGCCAGCAGCAACGGCTGGGTTTGACGCCGCAGGACGGTGTAATGGGTGAGCTGCGTGCAGCTGTGCAGCAATTGGAGCAGCGTTTTAATGGTCTGGGCCGTGATGATCTTATGGTATTAGTGTTGCATTTGCGCCGGGCCGAAAAAGACTTTTTACTGCGCAAAGATCTGGCATACCAGCAACAGTTTGCTGCCGTTATACAGCAGTTAAGCCCGCAAATTACGACAGACAGTGAAAGCAGCCGCTTAACGGCACTATATCAGCGTAGCTTTGAAGCTCTGGTTAATGCGGCTTCGCAGATGGGGCTGGATGAAACTCAGGGCGTTACAGGTGAGATGCGCCGCGCTATCCAAAGTACTGAAGAAAGTCTGAAAGCGTTGCAGGAAAAAACCGGAGCAGCGGTTAAGGCGGCAGTTGACAGCACTCAGCAATTGGCGCTGTTGGTATTTGCTGTAGTGTTAGCAGCGGTGTTGGTGCTGGTGGCGTTGACCAGCCGAAGCATTTTGCGTCCGGTGCTGGAAGTGTGTCAAACCATAGGTCTTATTCGGTCAAAAAATGACTTTCGCATGCGGGTTGATGTATCGGGCAAAGATGAAATGACCGCTTTGGCGACCGACTTTAACAGCATGTTGGGTGACTTTCAGGATCTGATAAAAACAGTAAACCAGGCACTGGAAATGCTCGATATTGCCACCAATGAGCTGGCGAAATCAACTTCCGACACCAGCAGCGGCATGCAACTGCAGCAAAGCGAGACCGATATGGTGGCAGCCGCTGTAACGGAAATGGGCGCTACCATCAATGAAATTGCCGGCAATACTGAAGCGACAGCAGCCAAAGCCGAAGCAATGAACCGTAATGCGCAAACTGGTCGTAGTGAAGTGCAGCAAACGGTAGATCGGATCAGCAGCTTGTCTGCTCGGTTACAGGATGCCACAGCGGTGGTAGGAGAGCTGGAAAAAGACAGCAAAACTATTGGGTCAGTGCTGGATGTTATCCGCGCCATTGCCGAGCAAACCAACTTATTGGCATTAAACGCCGCTATTGAGGCTGCGCGTGCAGGTGATCAGGGCCGCGGCTTTGCGGTGGTAGCCGATGAAGTTCGCAGCCTTGCAATGCGTACGCAAGAGTCAACGCGGCAAATTGAAGCCATCGTTAATGGTTTACAAGGCCGAACCAATGATATTGTACAGGTGATGCAAGGCTGCCGGCAGCAAGGTAGTGAGAGCGCTGAGCAAGCTGGTATTGCCATGACACTACTTAGCGAAATTACCGCTGATGTAACCAACATTATGGATATGACCACTACTATTGCTGCTGCGATTGAACAACAAAGCCATGTAGCGGCCGAGGTAAATAAAAACGTGGTGAAAATTCGTGATTTATCTGACGAAACCTTTGGTTATGCTAAGCACAACGCAACAATAAGTGAAGAAGTTGCACAGCAAGCTGCCAGGCTGCGGCAAACAGTAGAGCGTTTTCAGGCCTGATGCCGCATTAATATTGCACCCGCACCGCGATGATGTCATCGCGGTTAGCGTTTGCGTCGGTTAGCTGTTGCAGATACTGTTGCCATAAGTTGTCACGCTGCTGTGCCAATTGGTGCAGGTACTGCCAGCTGTACAGGCCACTGTCGTGGCCATCGTCAAATACCAGTTTTACCGCGTAGTGCCCGGCTAACTGCAGTTTTTTGATTGACACCTGTTTTTTGTTGGTGACTAATTTCGGTTTGCCATGACCGCGCACTTCAGCCGATGGCGAATATACCCGCAAAAATTCAGCACTAAAACTCACCATCTCACCGCTACTGAACGTCACGTCCAGTTCACGGCGCCGCTGGTGATAATGCAGCTTACTGACTTCAGGTAACGTGGCGCCAGGCATTAGAGGATAAACCGGCTTAAATCGTCATCTTTGACCAGCGCACCCAAATGTTTCTCGACGTAGGCTGCGTCTACCTTAATATGCTCACCGGCGTGGTCCGCAGCATTGTAAGAGATTTCCTCCAACAGGCGCTCCATTACCGTATACAAGCGGCGCGCGCCGATATTCTCTGTGGTTTCATTTACCTGCCAGGCGGCAGCGGCCAGGCTGGTAATGCCATCAGCGCTGAAGCTAAGTTGCACGCCTTCGGTGGCCAGCATGGCAATAGACTGCTCGGTTAATGACGCTTTAGGCTCGGTGAGTATCCGTTCGAAGTCGGCTGCACTTAGTGCTTCCAGTTCAACCCGAATAGGTAAACGGCCCTGTAGTTCCGGCACTAAATCAGATGGTTTGCTCATCTGAAAGGCGCCTGATGCGATAAACAGAATATGGTCGGTTTTTACCATGCCATGCTTGGTATTAACGGTGCAGCCTTCAATTAGCGGCAGTAAGTCACGTTGCACGCCCTCGCGTGATACATCCGGGCCGCTGGTTTCACCGCGCTTACAAATTTTGTCTATTTCATCCAGAAATACGATGCCGTTTTGCTCTACCGCGTCCAGCGCCTGCGCTTTTAGCTCTTCCGGGTTTACCAGCTTGGCGGCTTCTTCCTCTATCAGTTGTTTCAGTGCATCTTTAATCTTCAGCTTACGCTTTTTCTTTTTCTCACTACCCAGACTCTGAAACATGCTTTGCAGCTGAGACGTCATCTCTTCCATGCCTGGCGGCGCCATAATTTCTACGCCGATATTTGGCTGAGCTAAATCCAGTTCAATTTCTTTGTCATCTAACTGGCCTTCACGCAGCTTTTTTCGAAACACCTGGCGGGTGCTGCTATCTGTGACCGGTTTGTTGTCTGTCTCGCCCCATGCTTCTTTCGCTGGGGGTAGCAACACATCCAAAATACGCTCTTCGGCGGCTTCTTCGGCGCGAAAACGATTTTTTTCAATCGCCTGCTCGCGAAACATTTTTACTGCGCTGTCAGTAAGGTCGCGGATAATGCTTTCGACTTCTTTGCCGACATAGCCCACTTCAGTGAATTTAGTTGCTTCTACCTTGATAAAAGGCGCATTCGCCAGTTTGGCTAAACGGCGGGCAATTTCAGTTTTACCCACCCCGGTTGGGCCTATCATAAGAATATTTTTCGGGGTAACTTCCTGGCGCAGTGCCGGTTCCAGTTGCATACGGCGCCAGCGGTTACGTAGTGCTATGGCAACGGCACGCTTGGCTTTATTCTGGCCGATAATATGGCGGTCTAACTCGTGTACTATTTCTCTTGGGGTCATGTCAGACATAATCTACCTGCTTATAATTCTTCAATGGTCTGATGCTGATTGGTGTAAACGCAAATATCACCAGCGATGGTCAGACTTTTTTCCACAATATCGCGGGCGCTCAGCTCTGTATTTTGTAGCAAAGCAGTAGCCGCTGCCTGAGCGTATGGGCCGCCACTGCCAATAGCTATCAGGTCATGTTCGGGCTGCACCACATCACCGTTACCGGTAATGATTAATGAGGTATTGGCATCTGCTACCGCCAGCAGCGCTTCAAGTTTGCGCAACATGCGATCGGTGCGCCAGTCTTTGGCTAATTCAACCGCGGCACGCATTAAATGGCCCTGGTGCAATTCCAGTTTAGCTTCAAAACGTTCAAATAACGTAAAGGCATCGGCAGTGCCACCGGCAAAACCGGCTATCACTTTGTTGTTGTATAAGCGGCGTACTTTGCGGGCGTTGCCCTTCATTACGGTGTTGCCGAGTGAAACCTGGCCGTCACCGCCGATGGCGACGTGACCATCGCGGCGAACAGAAACAATAGTAGTCATGAATAAGCCCTGTGGCGTGATTAACTCAGGGCTTAAGTGTGGTTGAGCCAGCTGGATTTCAAGACCAGTTCCAAATCTGGCAGGTATTTATACCTTGCTGGCGTAAACGGTTACGATCGGCTGTAGCCTGGCGCTTAGACTCATAAGGCCCCAATACCACCCTATACCAGATGCCATTACTACCTTCGGTACGCCGGATTTCAGAGCTAAAACCAACAAAGGCGATTTGCGCTTTCATTGCTTCTGCCTGCGTTTGTGCGCGAAATGAGCCGCATTGCATCTGATAAGGACCTGCCGATTTTTGTTGCTCTGTTACTTCAACTTTTACTTCTTTATTCTCCAGCTCTTTAATGTACTGGTAAGGCTCTTCCGTAGGTTTAACCGGTAGCTCATCTTTTTTAACGGTTTGCTGCGCTGGTTTGCCCGCTGGTATTTCAACTGCCGGTTGTTGGTTTAAAAACCACAAGAAATACATAAAACTGCTGATTAATACCAACGTAATGCTAATCAGTAGCCAGGGTTTACCTGTGGCGGCTGTTTTAGTATTGCCGTTAGTTCTTCGCGCTGTCCGTGACTTGCTACTGTTGGCTTTTGGACGACTGGTTTTTACATAATCTTTTTGCGGCATAAGGTGCTTGAGGCTCTGACTGCTGGCAACTGGCGTTATTCTACAAGGTTAAGCGGAAAAAGAAACATCAGCCCGGCTATTGTCAGGTCAGGTCGGTTGGATCGACATCCAGCTGCCATTTTATTTTGCGGCTTTGCGGCCACAGTGTCAGTTGTACCAATAGGGCATCGAGCAACTGATGTAACACAGGCCGGCTTGGGCTATAAAGTTGTAGCTGCCAGCGATATTTGCCAGCACGGCGTTCAAGCGGCGCCGGTATAGGGCCTAGCAGTTGTATGGCGGTATATTGTCGTGCAATGTTTGCCAGTTGCGCCAGCCACTGTTGGCACAGTTCAGACTGATGCGCCTCGGCGCTGAACAATGCCAGATGCTGAAATGGCGGCAGCCGCGTTTGCTCGCGCTCCTGCAGCGCACTACGGGCAAAAGACGCGTAGCCGTTTTGAATAATGTCCTGCAGTAGCGCATGCTCAGGGTAATGGGTTTGCAACAGCACCGTGCCGCCACTGCTACCACGGCCGGCGCGGCCGGCAACCTGCGTTAGCAACTGCGCTAATTGCTCTGGCGCGCGAAAGTCACTGCTGTACAGTGCACCGTCGACATCGACAATCACTACCAGGCTTACATTGGGAAAGTGATGGCCCTTAGCCAGCATTTGCGTGCCGACAATTAAGCGCGCGCCATGTTGATGAATATCATCCAGCGCCTGATGCAGGGCGCCCTTGCGCCTGGTGCTGTCGCGGTCCAGCCGGGTAATGGCCGTGTCGGCAAAAAGCTGCTGCAGGTTCTCTTCTAACTGCTCGGTGCCCTGGCCCAGCGGTTTTAACTGGGTGCTGCCACAGCCGCCGCACTGGTGTGGTATGGCTTTGCTGGCGCCGCAATGGTGGCACACCAACTGACGGCTTTGTTTATGGTAGGTAGTAAAAGCACTGCAGCGATGGCACTCGGTTAGCCAGCCACACTCCTGGCAGCTAAGAGCGGGGGCAAAGCCACGCCGGTTTAAAAACAGCATTACCTGCAGCCCCAGCGCCAGTTGCTGTTTTATTTTGGCTAATGTCTGGCTGGCGAGGCCAAATTGCAGTACCTGCTGTTTTAAATCAATTAATTCAAATTTGGGCAACGCCTGGCCGGCGGCGCGATCTGGCAGCGGCAGATGAATAAAACGTTTAGTCAGGGCGTTGTGCAGGCTTTCCAGGCTGGGTGTGGCGGAGCCGAGTAAAATAGGGCAGTGCTGCAAGGCGGCACGTTTAATGGCTAAGTCGCGGGCGTGGTAACGAAAGCCGTCCTGTTGTTTGAGGGACTGATCATGTTCTTCGTCAATAATAATCAGGCCAAGGCGCGAAAACGGCAGAAACAGGGCTGAGCGGGTACCAATAATAATAGCAGCTGCACCGGTACTGGCCTGTAACCAGCAATGTAAGCGCTCGCTATCGGTAAGCGCTGAGTGCCAACAGAGTACCGGTACATCAAAACGCGCCTGAAATCGTTCAAGCGTTTGCGGCGTCAAGCCAATTTCCGGCACGATTAACAATACCTGCTGTTGGGTCTGCAGCAGTTTGGCAATACTTTGCAGGTATACTTCTGTTTTGCCCGAGCCGGTAACACCTTCGAGCAATAAGCGCTCAAAGCGGCCACAGGCCTGATCCACTGCCGTAACAGCCAGCGCCTGCGCGGCAGTAAGTTTTAAGCCCGCAGCTGCTTTGGTTGGTGCAGTATAGGGGGTTGGCGGCACGATAATTTCTTCGGCCAGTTTTTTATCCAGCAACGGCTTTAATGCGGCACGGCTATGTTGCTGCAGCAGCACCGACTCGGTCAGTTGATGCGCCTGCAACGTGTGCCACAGGGCCAGTTGTCTGGCCGAGCGTTTTAAAGTTTTCGCTTCCAGTTGCTGGCCGGCAGCGGTCAGGCGATAAGCTTTGGGCTGGTAGTCTTTTAGATCACGGTCTTCACGCAGTAATGCCGGCAGGGCGCTGATTAACACCTCGCCCAACGGGTAATGGTAATATTCGGCGGCAAAGTTTAACAGCTGACACAGCAAAGGTGGCAGTACCGGGTTGCTGTCCAGCAGTTTCAACACGGCCTTTAATTTGCTGCTGTCGAATTGATCATCCGGCGCAACCTGCCAGATAACACCCACTAGCTTGCGGTTACCAAAAGGCACCAGCACCCGACAGCCCACCTGTGGTTGTGGCTCAGTGGTAATAAGGTAGTCAAAATGTTGTCTTAGCGGCACCGGCAGGGCCACACGCACTACAATCACAGCAAGTTCCCTTTATAACGCAGCGCTCAAGTGTAAGGAGCGGTTGCTAAAATGCCAAGCAAAACAAAATTTATGCTGTGTAGCTACGAATCTGTTGCAACTTGGCCGGCTATCTATTAAGCTACGCGCCCTTAATTAACTGTAATTACGTATGGTGTCCGGCAACAATTTGACCGGATAGCGATACGGCCCTAACGAGGTAACCCATGAAGCCAGGCATTCACCCGGAATACAAAGAAATTACTGCTACCTGTACTTGCGGTAATTCATTCAAAACAAAATCTGCACTGTGTAAAGACATCCACCTGGACGTTTGTTCAGCTTGCCACCCATTTTATACCGGTAAGCAAAAAGTGTTAGATGTAGGCGGCCGTGTAGATCGCTTCAAAAAACGTTTCTCTGTACTGGGCAACCGTTAATCGGTATTGCGACAGCGAAACTGAAGAAAGCACCTGAGGGTGCTTTTTTTTTGCCGGACGTTTGGCTGTTTTTTGTGCAAATAATCAGTATTAATCAAAAAAATATTTTTATGTTGTGTCTTGTGCCTGCAACAGTACTCATTGATTTGCCTTTTTTCATTAATTTTTCTTTTCCTTTCATCGCATTAGTTAGCTTTCGCCGGTTGTTTTTTTGTCGCACTACTCCGCTGTTGTAGTAGCGCAGTGGCATGATTATGCGATCGCAGTAACATCTGTATGCAGCACTGTGTCACATCTGGAATTTAGATGGCCGGACGTCTCTTGGCGTGAGGGGTTTTTATTGTTATAACAGCTGCAGTTACGACTAAAGTGGTATGGCATCTACAGCGCTTTTACGCTGGTACGATCAGACTGATTCCGGTTCTCTTCTTCTTAACAGCTCCGTAGAATATGCCACCTTCAGGCCTAACCGCATAACAATAACAGTGCGCCCGTCCCTACAACAAAACGGCAGGATAATACAGATGTCAGATTTCAGAGAACAAGCGTTGCGTTACCACGCAGAACCCAAGCCCGGCAAAATCAGTATTGAAATAAGCAAGCCGGCCGAAACCGTCACTGACCTGGCATTAGCATACAGCCCGGGCGTCGCCGAGCCAGTACGCGAAATAGCTGCTGATGTTGATAATGTTTATAAATACACGGCTAAAGGTAACTTAGTTGCGGTGATCAGCAATGGTACCGCTATCTTGGGTTTAGGTAATTTGGGTCCTATGGCATCGAAGCCGGTAATGGAAGGTAAAGCGCTGTTATTTAAACGCTTTGCTAACCTGGACTCGATTGATATTGAAGTGTCGCACCGTACCACAGAAGAGTTTATTAATACGGTAGCGAATATTGCTGATACTTTTGGCGGTATCAATCTGGAAGACATTAAAGCGCCGGAGTGTTTCGAGATAGAAAAAGAGCTGATTAAACGCTGTAAAATACCGGTATTTCATGACGACCAACACGGCACAGCCATTGTTACTGCCGCAGGCATGCTCAACGCACTGGAAATTCAGGGCAAAGATATCAAGAGTGCTATTATCGTCTGTATGGGCGCCGGTGCGGCAGCTATTGCCTGTATGGAGCTGTTGATTAAGTGCGGCGCCCAGCGCGAGCATATCTACATGTTGGACACTAAAGGCGTTATCCATACCCGGCGCAATGATTTAAACCAATACAAACTGTTGTTTGCCAATAACACTGATAAACGTACCTTAGAAGATGCTTTAAGCGGCGCCGATGTGTTTGTTGGCGTATCCGGCCCCGATGTCTTGCCGCCGGAAGCATTAAAGCTTATGGCTGATAAGCCGGTGATTTTTGCTTGTTCAAACCCCGACCCCGAAATAAAACCGGCGCTGGCGCATGCGATGCGCGATGATATCATTATGGCCACTGGCCGTTCTGACTACCCTAATCAGGTAAATAACGTATTGTGTTTCCCGTTTATTTTCCGCGGTGCACTGGATGTACGTGCCAGTGTCATTAACGATCAGATGAAGCTGGCTGCAGTAAATGCAATTCGTAGTATTGCTAAAGAGCTGGTACCGCAGGAAGTATTAACCGCAGCAAAAGTGACTGAGCTGAGTTTTGGCAAAACATATATTATTCCTAAACCGATGGACCCACGCTTATTGCCACGGGTTGCCAAAGCGGTGGCCGAAGCAGCTGTGGCATCAGGGGTAGCAAGGCTGGCGCTGCCTGAAAATTACTACTGTTAAGCGCAATCAGCTTATCTGAATACAAAAAAGCCGGTTTATCACAACCGGCTTTTTTGTATCAGACTGCTATTACTCGGATAGTGCTAAAACAGTATTTAATTAAACGCGGAACAAGCGGGTAATATTTTCCAGATTCTGTGCCAGCGAGGCCAATTCACTGCTGGCTTTGGCAATATTGCCTGCACTTTCAGAGCTATGTTCGGTGTTGGTAAAGATCTCATCGACATGATGCACGATATTGCCGGCCATTTTTTGCTGCTCGTCAGTGGCATCAGCAATTTGCTGATTCATCAGGCGTATTTGTGTAATGCTCTTGGTAATGAGCTGCAGTGCATCGCCGGCCTGATTGGCCGATTGCACACTGTTATCGGCCTGAGCAGTACTTTGTTGCATCTTTTGTACCGCAGAGCGGGCTGCTCCTTGTAGTTGTTCGATTGTTCGTTGAATCTCTTCAGTCGATTTTTGTGTGCGCGAGGCCAAGGTGCGTACTTCGTCGGCTACTACAGCAAAACCACGGCCTTGTTCACCGGCTCGGGCTGCTTCAATTGCGGCATTAAGTGCAAGTAGGTTAGTTTGTTCGGCTATACCTTTAATAACCGTTAGTACTGTACCTACCTGATTGGCATCTTTCTCCAATTGGGTGATTACCGCCGACGCTTCCTGTACGTTGCCGGCTAGCTGCTGAATGTTTTGCACGGTTGATATTACCGTTTGCTGGCCTTGCCCTGCGGCATCGCTGGATTGGTTAGCTGCCGTTGCTGCTTCATTGGCGCTATGCACCTCGGCTTCAACACTAACGTTCATATCGGCTACGGCATTTTTCGCCTTGTTAGCGGCCTGGCGTTGCACTGCGATGGTTTTGTTGGTGTCATCGGTCAGTTCGTGTAAGTCTTTCGCCAGTGCTGACAGCGGAATAGCGGTATTTACGATATCTTTAACCACATGCTGCAGCTTTTGCATAAAGGTATTAAACCAGTACGCCAGGTCGCCCAATTCGTCTTTGCTGCCTGTGTTGATACGCACGGTTAAGTCGCCATCTTCTTTGGCCAAATCCTGCAATGAGCGGATCATGCTACCAAGACTATTTTGAATGCCTCTTGCTACAGGATACGCAGTACCAAATAGCACAAAAGTAGTGATTAAACCCATGATAACACCCACAGTGATCAGTGTGCCGGCTTGCTCGCTGGCATCATCTATGGCACTGGTAAAGGCTTTTAGCCGGGTGTCACGGAACTGACCCAAGAGGCGGGCGGTATTGTCGTAATCGGCGTTCATTTTCTCTGAACGTTGCGCCAGGGTGCTGAAATCGGCGGTGTTATTGATCATTTCCTGCGACACCGTATATGCCACCTGATAGTAAGTATTGTAACTTTGTAAAATCCTTTGCACATCAGAGGCGTAGTCACGGTTTAACCGGCTAATCTTATCTAAATCTTGTGTGAGTTGTGTGCTAAACGCTGCAGCACCGCTAAGCGCTTCTTCATCACCGGTAGTCACTGCGCTTGCCAGCGAGTCTTTCACTCGCTCTAGCAGCACTAAAGAGCTTTGCGCTGACTGCAGAACCGGAAATTGCACATCGCGGGTTTGCTCCAGCGTATTGACGTTATTTAGTGCAGTGTTACTGGCCAAAGCAAGGTAGATGATAAAACTAATAGTGCCGATAAGCGGAATTAAGTAGATCTTTTTGGCAATAGAAAGACGTCGTAATACATCCATATCGCAGGCCCCTGTGCATTGAAATGTTTAGTAATATTAGAATAGATTTATACGCAGTATAGAGCTTTATTTAGGCAAATGCTTGTTGTTGTTTGATTTGACGCATCAACAGTTAATAAAAAGCCCGAACAGTGTCGGGCTAAATTAAGCAGTGTGGGGCTATTTTTTTGCCCGTTCAAAAGAGGTCATTATTTCTGCTTTGGCAGCAGCGGCATCGCCCCAACCATTTACTTTTACCCACTTGCCGGCTTCTAATTCTTTGTAGCGCTCGAAGAAATGCTGAATTTGCTTTTTCAGCAGCTCATCCACGTCGTTGATGTCCTGAATATGGTCGTACAGCTTGGTCAGTTTGCTTACCGGTACGGCAATTACTTTCGCATCTTCACCGGATTCATCCGACATAAACAACACGCCCACCGGGCGGCATTTAATTACCGCACCCGGCACCAGTGGGTAGGGTGTAGGCACTAATACGTCTACAGGGTCACCATCCAATGATAAGGTATGATTTACAAAGCCGTAGTTACAAGGGTAAAACATGGGAGTAGCCATAAAGCGGTCTACCCAGACAGTGCCGGTATCTTTGTCTACTTCGTACTTGATTGGGTCGGCATTGGCCGGAATTTCAATAATTACGTTAATTTCTTCCGGCAGGTTTTTACCTGCTGCAACATCGCTTAAGCTCATGGCTTGTTCCTTTAGTTCATTAAAATGGTTCAAAAAACTGGCGCTTATTATAGCGCTACAATAAAAAATGGCTATCGTTGATGATAGGCTACACAGCTTTCTACTTCATGTTTCGAGCCCAGTATAACGGCAACTCGTTGGTGAATATCGGTTGGTACTATATCCATAATGCGTTCATAGCCGGTAGAGCTGACACCGCCTGCCTGTTCTACCAGAAAACTCATTGGGTTGGCTTCATACATTAGTCGCAGTTTATCTGGCTTGTTGGCGTCTTTGTTATCACGTGGATAGGCAAAAATACCACCGCGGCACAATACACGGTGCACATCACCCACCATAGCGGCTATCCAGCGCATATTGTAGTTTTTACCGCGCGGGCCCTCTTTGCCTTTCAGTAAATCATCGATATAGGCTTGCATTGCAGGTTGCCAGTAGCGTTGGTTCGACATATTAATGGCAAATTCGGCGGTATATTTCGGAATAGCTGCTTGTTCTTCGGTAAGTAAAAAGCCGCCATAGGTTTTATCTAGGGTGTAAATGCGTGTACCTTTGCCGGTGGTTAATGCCAACATGGTAGAAGGGCCGTACAAAACATAGCCGGCTGCAACTTGGGCGCTGCCGGGTTGTAAAAACTGGCTGGCGTCATCGGCGGCTTTATCGGGGTGTGCCGGCAAAACAGAGAAAATGGTGCCGATTAAGCTGTTAATGTCCGTATTAGATGAGCCATCCAGCGGGTCGAAGGTAACTAGATATTTACCACTGGGGTTGCCGGCAACGGTGTCGTCTTCCTCTTCTGAGCTGATGGCTTTTACCACGCCGGTTTCCAGAATGACTTCTTTGAGCAACTCATTGGCAATAATATCGAGTTTTTTCTGTGTTTCCCCTTGAATATTCTCCGCCAGGGTAGAACCTAATACTCCGGCTAATTCGCCCTGGCTAACGCGAAAAGAAATTTCCCGGCAGGCAGCCAATATGGTTTTAAGCAGTGAAATAAGGTCGCTGTCGACTCCGTCCTGTTGCAGTACTGGCGAGATGCGGCGCATGCTGGTGGTTCCTTCTCAGTAATTATTTTTGCTAATGCGTTAGAGGCTGGCGTATTTTAAAGAATTTCTGCGCAAATTGCAGGTGTTACTGCGTGCAATTCTGTTTGCGCTGGCGTATTTGCTACAATGGCGGCGATTAATTTTCAGGATAACTTATGCATATTCATATTCTCGGTATCTGCGGCACCTTTATGGGCGGCATTGCTGCCATCGCAAAATCGTTAGGCCACAAGGTTACCGGTGCTGATGCCAACGTCTATCCGCCGATGAGTACGCAGCTTGAGCAGCTGGGTATTGAGCTGACCCAAGGCTGGGACCCGGCGCAGTTGGAGCCGGCACCGGATTTAGTGATAATCGGCAATGCCTTATCACGCGGTAATCCGGCGGTAGAGTATGTGTTAAATACCAATTTACGTTATACGTCCGGCCCGCAGTGGCTGGCAGAGCAGGTACTGTTTGACCGCTGGGTACTGGCGGTGTCGGGCACGCATGGCAAAACCACCACCAGCACCATGTTGGCATGGATTTTAGATTACGCCGGCTTAAAGCCCGGTTTTTTAATCGGTGGTATTCCACAGAACTTTGACTGCTCGGCACGGCTTGGCGAGTCGCCGTTTTTCGTGATTGAAGCCGACGAGTATGACACCGCTTTTTTTGATAAGCGTTCTAAGTTTGTGCATTACCGGCCGCGTACCCTGGTGCTGAATAACCTGGAGTATGATCATGCGGATATCTTTCCCGATTTAGCGGCTATTCAACGGCAGTTTCATCATTTGCTGCGTATGGTGCCGGCCAATGGTTTGGTATTGTCACCTGAAGATACGCCGGCGGTGAATCAAACGCTACAGATGGGCTGCTGGAGTGAGCGCCAGAGCTACGGCAGCGATTGGCGCGCCGAACTGCTTACTGCCGATGGTAGCCACTTTGCACTGTATCTGCAGGATAAAAAACTCGGTGAGCTACGCTGGCAACTTAGCGGCCAGCATAATGTGGATAACGCCGTGATGGCGATTGCTGCCGCCCGCCATGCCGGCGTGCCGGTAACGGTAGCGCTGGAAGCACTGGCACGCTTTATTGCACCCAAGCGGCGGATGGAGTTAAAGGCTGATATTGCCGGTATTAAGGTGTATGACGATTTTGCCCATCACCCAACCGCTATCAGCACCACCTTGCAGGGCATTCGCAATAAAGTAGGCCATAACCGGGTTTTGGCCGTACTGGAGCCACGCTCTAATACCATGCGTATGGGCGTACATCAGGCAACATTACCCCTTTCGCTGGCGCTGGCTGATAAGGTGTTTTTATACGAGCCGGCCAACGCCAACTGGTCACTGGAGGCGCTAAGTCGTGCTTTAGCGCCCAAGGCCACCTTGTCGCAAGATATTGATGCGTTGGTCAGTTTGCTAACTGAGCAGGCAGAGCCGGGCGACAGTATTGTTATTATGAGTAACGGTGGCTTTGGTGGCATTCACGATAAGCTGATAAGCGCACTAAAACGTAAACGGGAGCATTAATGAGTGCAGCAAAAGAGATAACGCTGGCCTTTAGCGGTGCTTCAGGCGCGCCTTATGGTTGGCGCTTACTGGAACTGCTGCTGGCGCAGGGTGTTAAAGTACATTTGCTGGTATCCAGCGCCGCAAGGGTGGTGTTTGCCACCGAGCATGACGTTAAACTGCCGGCCTCGCCGGATAAATGCACTGAAATGCTGCTGGCGCATTTTGGCTGTGACGCCGCTTTACTTAAAGTATACGGCAAGGACGACTGGTTCTCACCGGTGGCGTCCGGCTCGGCGGCACCACGGCAAATGGTGATTTGTCCTTGCTCTACCGGTACTGTGTCCAGCATTGCCACCGGCGCCAGTGACAATTTAATTGAGCGAGCCGCCGATGTGGTAATAAAAGAAGGCGGCCAGCTGATTTTAGTGCCGCGAGAAAGCCCGCTTAGTGCCATTCATTTGGAAAACCTGCTGAAGTTGGCCAGGCTCGGTGTCACCATTATGCCGGCAGCGCCCGGTTTTTATCATCAGCCGAAACAAATCAGTGATTTAGTCGATTTTATGGTGGCGCGTATTTTGGACCATCTTAAGCTGCCGCATCAGTTACTTAATCGTTGGGGCTACAGTGGTGACGCCGCAAAAGCAGGAGAATAACATTGAGTTTAGCGTTAGATATTAAAGGCCTGCATAAGGTGTATAAAAGCGGTACCGTAGCATTAAGCGGTATCGACCTGCAGGTAAACCAAGGTGATTTTTTTGCTCTGCTGGGCCCAAATGGCGCCGGCAAAAGCACCACCATCGGCATTATCAGTTCACTGGTAAATAAATCCGGCGGCAGCGTTAAGGTATTTGGCTACGATATTGATACCGACCTGGAAGCCGCCAAAAGTCAGCTGGGTTTAGTGCCGCAGGAATTTAACTTTAACCAGTTTGAAACCGTGTTGCAGATAGTCGTCAATCAGGCTGGTTACTACGGTGTGCCGAAAAAACTGGCGCTAGAGCGGGCAGAAAAATACCTCAGTCAGCTGGGGTTGTGGGACAAGCGCACTGCGCGGGCGCGCGAGTTATCCGGCGGTATGAAACGGCGCTTAATGATCGCCCGCGCTTTAATGCATGAGCCCAAATTGCTGATATTGGATGAACCGACCGCAGGGGTAGATATAGAGCTGCGCCGCTCGATGTGGGAGTTTCTGCGCAAAATTAACCAGCAGGGCGTGACCATTATTCTTACTACGCATTATCTGGAAGAAGCAGAAAGCCTGTGTCGCAATATCGCCATTATCGACAAAGGCCTGATTATTGAAAACACCAGCATGAAGGCATTGTTGTCAAAGTTAACCCGCGAAACCTTTGTGCTGGATTTAGCCTCCGACCCAACTGCTGTCAGCTTAGAGGGTATCAACTGGCGGGCGCTTGATAGCCACAGTATTGAAGTCGACGTAGAAAAAGCCCAGGGCTTAAATGGCATTTTTGCGCAGCTGAGCGCGCAGGATATTAAGGTGTTATCAATGCGTAATAAAGCCAACCGGCTGGAGGAGCTGTTTGTGTCCTTAGTAGAACATGGCCGTGGGGGTGCAAAATGAGTAAAGCCAATTATCTGGTGGCGTTAAAAAGTATTTGGGATAAAGAAACCAACCGTTTTTTGCGCATCTGGGTGCAAACCCTGGTACCGCCTGCGATTACCATGACGCTGTATTTTGTCATTTTCGGTAGCTTAATCGGCTCACGTATCGGCGATATGGGCGGTTTCACGTACATGGAATTTATTGTACCCGGGCTGATTATGATGTCGGTGATCACTAACTCTTATGCCAATGTGGCCTCGTCGTTTTTCAGTGCCAAGTTTCAGCGCAACGTGGAAGAGCTGCTGGTGGCACCGGTGCCGAACTATATTATTGTGCTGGGTTTTGTCAGTGGCGGTATGGCACGCGGTATGCTGGTTGGGCTGATTGTGACTATCTTGTCGCTGTTTTTCGTCACTATTCAAATTCATAACCTGGCGGTCATTATCGTTACCGTAACGCTAACGTCGATGCTGTTTTCTCTGGGCGGTTTAATTAACGCTGTGTATGCGAAAACCTTTGACGATATCAGCATTATTCCTACCTTTGTGCTGACGCCGCTAACCTATTTGGGAGGGGTGTTTTACTCATTAACCTTACTGCCGGGTTTTTGGCAGCATGTAGCAGCGTTAAACCCGGTGGTGTATATGGTTAACGCGTTTCGTTATGGCTTTTTGGGCGTAACCGACGTTAGCCTGTGGTTGGCGCTGGCCGTGGTGCTGGGCTTTATCGTGGTGCTGTTTAGTTATGCGATGTACCTGATAAATCGTGGTATTGGCCTGCGAAGCTGATATTTGTAATTTGCTTAGTATAGCCGGACCGGTTTACCCACACCAACGCGCCGTAAACCTGGTCCCCGGGGGCTCGATTCAGGTATCCATGCCGTCAACGGTTGGCTTAGGGTAAACCGATCCTCAGCCTGTGTTTGCAGTGATTTTTTTGCAGACATTTTTCGGCGCTTGCAGTAAAGTGAGCGCCATTTTCCGGCCGTTTTAGTAACCGCTGAAACCGTATGCAGAGTAGCAAGCGCATGACAGAATCCAGTAAACGCCAGGCAACCGCTTCAGAGGAAGCATTATGGCGCATTTTCACGGTGCCGGAAGCGCCCGACTCAACACTGAGTATTATTGAGCAGAATCTGTCGCAGAATCTGGCCGGTTTTTTGCGTGAAAGCATCGTGGCGGTAGAAAAACCGCTGTGGCAAATCGAGCGTGATTTTCAGGCGCATCATATTCCGCAAATGCCGAATTTTGTCTCAGATTACGCCGAAAGCCTGATGCAAAAGCTGGTGGCGCATTCGGTGCATACCGCAGCGCCAAGTTTTATCGGCCATATGACCTCTGCCTTGCCGTATTTTGTGTTGTCACTGTCAAAAATGATGGTGGGGCTAAACCAAAACCTGGTAAAAATTGAAACCTCCAAAGCTTTTACGCCAATGGAGCGTCAGGTGCTGGGCATGATGCACCATCTGGTGTACGGCGAGGGTGACGGCTTTTATAAAAAGTGGATGCACAGTGCCAACCATTCGTTGGGCGCGTTTTGCTCCGGCGGCACCATTGCCAACATTACCGCGCTGTGGATAGCACGTAACCGGCTGTTAAAAGCCGATGGCGACTTTAAAGGCATCGCCCGCGAAGGCCTGTTTAAGGCGATGAAACACTACGGCTATGACGGTTTAGCCATTTTGATTTCTGAACGTGGCCATTACTCCTTGGGTAAAGCCGCTGATGTGCTGGGCATTGGCCGTGAGTCGCTGATCGCGATTAAAACCGACGCCGACAATAAAATTGACACTGCCGCGCTGGCAGAAAAAATGGCAGAGCTTAAAGCTGCCAATATCCGCGTATTAGCTATTGTTGGCGTGGCTGGCACTACTGAAACCGGTAATGTTGACCCGTTAAATCAGTTGGCCGATTTAGCTGAGCAGTATCAGTGCCACTTCCATGTTGATGCCGCTTGGGGCGGTGCTACCTTGTTATCTAACAAGTATCGTCATCTGCTCTCTGGTATTGAGCGTGCCGATTCCGTCACTATAGATGCGCACAAGCAAATGTATGTGCCGATGGGCGCCGGCATGGTGGTGTTTAAACACCCCTCTGCGGCGCACGCCATTGAGCACCACGCCGAGTATATTCTGCGTAAAGGCTCAAAAGACTTAGGTAGTCAGACACTGGAAGGCTCGCGCCCCGGCATGGCAATGCTGGTGCATGCCTGCTTGCAGGTGATAGGCCGTGATGGCTATGAGATATTAATTAACCGCAGCCTGGAAAAAGCGCGTTATTTTGCCACCTTAATTGCGCACAATATTGATTTTGAGCTGATAACCGAACCGGAACTGTGCCTGCTAACCTACCGCTACGTGCCGGCGCAGGTGCAAAAAGCCATGGCCAACGCTACACCGGAACAACTGCAGCGTTTTAACGAGTTGCTAAACGGCTTAACGAAGTTTATTCAGAAACGTCAGCGTGAAGAGGGGAAATCCTTCGTGTCGCGTACGCGGTTAACCCCGGCGAAATATCAGCGCCAGGAAACTATCGTATTTCGCGTAGTATTGGCTAACCCGCTCACCACCGAGCAAATATTGCACGATGTACTGGTAGAGCAGGATCAGCTGGCGCAGTTGGATAAAGAGTTTTACCCCAAGCTGCTGCAACTGGCAAAAGAGGGGTAGTGTGATTCGCTGGGTTGGCAGCTTACTGTTTGCTCTGGCACTGCTAATGTGTGCCTGGTTGTGGTGGAGCAACGATGATTTAGCGGCAGCAGATGATTTACCAGCAGATAATATAGCGACACAGCAGGGCGTTGCAGGCAAAGACAATCAGGGCATTACTGCCGTAGCTGCTGTGAAAGAGCTTTCCAGTGACACCAATACGCGGGCTAACGATGCTCTTCAACCAGAGCCGCTCAGCGCTGAGACAGAAATCGGCGCCGAGCCGGCTCAGGCTAACGACGTAGAAGAGGCTTTCAGGTGTGACAAGCTGACCGAGCCTACTGAGCTGGCTGAGTTTGCCTTTGTTCAAAACTGGGTGGATAGCCATTTTTACACGCAAGATTTGTTTAACAGCCACTATGACCATCTGGCTCAACAGCAGTTATTAGAACAAGCGCAATCAGGCGATGTACTGGCTATGCGCACTCTGGGTCGAAACTACAGCTGGTACGCCAGCCATCAAAAATACACCAGGCCAGGCACAGCGGAATCAACTACTTTGGATCGCGAAGCGCTGGGCCAGGCCCGTTATTGGTTGCAGCAGGCTGCGCTGGCAGGCTATCTTGGCGGTTTTGTTGAAATGTCGATGACGTATTCAGCAGAAATCAGGCACCTGCTGAGGCTAGAGCAAAACGAAGCTGCAGATATCGATGCAGCTATTGCAGATATACATATTTTGATGCATGCCAATATTGCGCTGGGCCTGGAAGCGGTGCCGCTGCTGAAAAAGTTAGCACCGCATTTAGAGACGTCTATAAATGATGTTAAGCGCACACCAGAGCAACAGCAGCAATTTGAATATAGCTTTAGTGCTTTGTACCAGCGCTGGCAAACACAGCGTACTGAACGTGGCTTACCTGCGCAGATTGAGTTGGATGTACCTGAGGAAGTGTTACAATGGGCCGAATATAACAATGCCCATTTTAACTGCATAATCAAAGCGAACAGAGAAAAATAACGGTTTTGGCAACGCGCCATCGTAGCGGTGTAACAGCAACGCCTTTATCTGCTTATCAAGTTTGTTCTGTTGGATGCAACAGGCTATTATCAGGCGTTATTGTCACAGCAATGGATTGATTGTATGCGCTATCTGCTCGTTTTACTGCCATTATTTTTAAGTTTAACCGCCTGCCAGAGTGCTTATTATTCGGCGATGGAAAAAGTGGGCGTGCATAAACGCGATATTCTGGTCGACAGGGTAGAAGAAGCGCAGCAATCACAAGAAGAGGCGCAACAACAGTTTAAATCGGCGCTGGAACAGTTTAGCAGCCTGATTAAATTTGACGGCGGCGACTTGCAGCGCGTTTATGAAGCGACTGATAGCGAGTATCAAGCGTGTAGCAAAGCGGCGGAAGATGTAAGCAGCCGTATTAACAGCATAGAAGCGGTAGCGGATGCGTTGTTTGATGAATGGCAAGACGAGCTGGAGCAGTACAGCAATGCCAAATTAAAGCAAGACAGTGCCCGCAAACTTGTAAATACCCGTAAGCAATACACCAGTCTGCTAAAAACCATGCGCCGCGCTGAGCAAAGTATGCAGCCGGTATTGGCATCACTTAAAGACAATACCTTGTATTTAAAGCATAACTTAAATGCGAAGGCTATAGGCGCTTTGCAGGGCGAGTTTAACTCAGTGCAAAAAGATATTAACCGGCTTATCGCCGATATGAACAGCGCCATTGCTCAGTCTGAGCAATTTGTCGCTACGTTAAAACAATAACCGAAATCAGTCACAGAGGGCCAATGTATGTCAGGTCAGGGTTCCGGCGGTAATGTCATCGCCGCATTATGTAATATATTTATTCCTGGCTTAGGCCAGTTGGTGCAGGGGCGGATTTTAGCCGCTATCATGTTTTTTGTGGTTTGCGCTGTGGGCTATGCCACCTGGTGGCTGGTAATCCCGGCTATTATCGCGGCTATAGCGCACCTGTGGGCGATTATTGATGCAGCAAAATTTAGGCCTTACGCCTAAATTGCCAGCACTAAAACCAGCGCCAGCAGGCTAATTAGTAATGCCAGGCCGTAACATAGCAGTTTACTTGCCTGGCTAAAGCCGAATTTCAAATCGTGTAAGCCATGATGAATGCGGTGCGCGGCATGAAACAGCGGTAAACAGATCACTGCTCCGGTAAAGGCTAAGCCAGCTACGCCGAAGCCGCTTTGCAACAATGCCAGTATTTTATCGTATTGCAACCATGGCGAATTAAGCAGCCCCAGCGGCCACAACAGCCCCAGTGTTAGTATTACACCCGGCAGAAATACTGCAAAGCACACACCTCCTGCACTGAACAGGCCCCACCAAACCGGCTCATCTGAACGTTTCGGGCTGTTCATAAGCCGCCACCAAACAGTAATAACAAGCCCGCTGTAACCAGCAAGGTTGCCAGCCATTGGCCACTGATCATCAACCAGGCCGGTGCCAGCGGCATAACCCGCGGGAATAAGGCAAAAAACGTTTTGGCATGAAACAGGCTGGCTGCAAAAGCCAGAAAATTAAGTGCTACTACCCAGCTTTGTTGCATAAAGAGCTGAAAGCTCTGCCAATGCGCAGCTCCCTGCGTTAAGCAATACAGGCCATACAGCAGGCAACCAAGAAAAAACAGCAGCGGCAGCACAGTGGCTTCGCGCAGCATATACAGCCGGTAATAGTTATGTTTCAGCCACCAGCTGCGGCTAAGTTTGGGCTGATAAGGTTTACGCGCAGAAACGGGTGTGTGCATCGCCGTGCTCCTTAAGGTTTAAACATGCTGATAATAAAATCTTTCGCCGATTCCACCTTAGCCTGATTCACGGCCGCCGCGGGGTCGAGCTGTTTTGGGCAGACATCCGAGCAAAAGCCGACAAAGGTGCAGCCCCAGGCGCCGTTTTTTGTGTTTAACTGCGGCATGCGTGCGGCCTTGCCGTTGTCGCGGCTATCCAGGTTATAGCGCTGTGCCAGCGTAATAGCGGCCGGGCCCAAAAACTCCGGGTTTAAGCCAAACTGCGGGCAGGCCGAATAGCATAGGCCGCAATTAATACAGTTAGAAAATTGCTGATACTTTGCCAACTGCGCCGGCGTTTGTTTATGCGGCTCTGTGCCGCTGTAATCGTTAATCAGATAGGGTTTGACCGCCGACAAATGCGCCAGAAACTGTGTCATATCGACAATCAGGTCTTTCTCTACTGCGAAGTGTGCCAGCGGTTCAATCCGTATCTCACCGTGATAATCACGTAAAAAGGTTTTGCAGCCCAGTTTGGGTATGCCGTTAACCATCACGCCGCAGGAGCCGCAAATGGCCATCCGGCACGACCAGCGTAAGCCCAGTGTCGGGTCCAGTTGCTGCTGCACATACAACAGCGCATCCAGCACTGAGGTGGTGTGATCGCCAGGTACGGTAAAACATTGCTGCCGCGGCTCGTTGTCGTGCTCCGGATCATAGCGCTGCAGCAACAGTTGGTATTGTGTCATGGCTTGTCTCCTGTGCTGCCAGCCTTGTCACCTGCGCTGCCATAGCGCCGCTCAGCCGGTGGCAGGCTGGTAACAGTAACCTTCTGCCAGCTTAGCAGTGGCCGGGCATTGTGTTGATAATGCAGCAGACTGTGTTGTAAAAAGCCTTTGTCGTCGCGCGTTGTCATGCCGTTATCCAGCCGCTGATGCGCGCCGCGGGATTCAGTGCGTGCCTGTGCCGCAGTACAAATTGCCTCTGCCACATCCAGGCTAAAACCCAGCTCCAGGTATTGCGCCAGTTCACTGTTAAACACCTTACTGCGATCGGTTACCTTCAGCTTTTGATAACGTGTTTTTAGCTCAGTAAGGTGTTGCTGACATTGCTCAAGGCCGTTGGCATCACGATAGATGCCACAACCTTGCTCCATCGTCAGTGTCATAGCTTGTCGCAGCTGGCTGACACTGTCACCGTTATTTGTGCCAAAGCAGTTGCTTAGCCGCTGTTGCGTTAGCTGATACTGTGCCAGTAGTGCGCTGTCCGCAATGTGCTTAATCTTGCCGTTACGCGCATGGTGTGCTGCCTGCTCGCCGGCAACACGGCCAAATACCAGCAGTTCTGATAACGAATTTGACCCCAGCCGGTTGGCACCGTGCAAGCCGACCGAGGCGCATTCGCCCACAGCATACAAGCCCTGCAGTGTGCTGTGGCAGTTTATGTCGGTAGCAATGCCGCCCATGGTGTAATGTACTGCCGGGCGAATTGGAATGGCCGCCTGCGCCGGGTCAATATTGACATAGGCTTTGGCCAGCTCACAGATAAACGGCAGCCGCTGCTGTAAATGCGTACGGCTTAAGTGGCGTAAATCCAGATACACCACGGCATGGCCGTTATAGTCACCACAACGGCCGGCTTGCTGCTCGTGCCAGAATGCCTGCGATAGTTTGTCGCGCGGGCCCAATTCCATTTGTTTGTTTTCAGGCTGCCCCAACGGCGTTTCGGGGCCTAAGCCATAGTCCTGTAAATAGCGGTAGCCCTGGTTATTTAGCAGCACCGCGCCTTCACCGCGACAAGCCTCGGTAATTAATATACCTGAGCCCGGCAGGCCGGTAGGGTGATACTGCACAAACTCCATATCGCGCAGCGCCACACCGTGGCGATAGGCCAGCGCCATACCATCACCGGTAACAATGCCGCCGTTGGTATTGTAATGAAACACCCGACCGGCGCCGCCGGTGGCCAGGATCACGCTTTTTGCCTTGATCAGCACCAATTCGCCACTGTTGATTGCCAGCGCCAGCACGCCACAGATTTGGTTATCTTGCTGTATTAAGTCCAGCACAAAATATTCATCCAGCCGCTTAATTGCCGGGTACTTCAGGCTGGTTTGAAATAAGGTGTGTAAAATATGAAAGCCGGTTTTATCGGCGGCAAACCAGGTGCGCTCGGTTTTCATACCACCAAAACGGCGAACTTGCACTGAGCCGTCTTGTTTGCGGCTCCACGGGCAGCCCCAGTGTTCCAACTGCACCAATTCGCGATAAGCATGCTTTACAAAGAATTCGACCACGTCCTGTTCGGCCAGCCAATCGCTGCCGGATACCGTATCGTGAAAATGCGCCATTTCGCTATCGGCTGCCAGAGTAACGGCGGCGGCGCCCCCTTCAGCGGCGACAGTATGTGAGCGCATGGGATACACTTTTGACAATAACGTGATAGCCAGGCCAGCATCAGCTTCAGCCGCCGCTATCGCTGCGCGTAACCCTGCGCCACCCCCGCCAACAATGATGATATCTGTTTGCTGTATTTGCATCACAGTGCCTTATTTTCTATGCCGGCCCAGAGCAATCCTGCCAGCATTAACAGCGGATAGAGATGACACAGCAGTACATTCAGGCCCAGATAAGGCGTTAGTTGTTGGGGTTTATCAGCATAACGAAACAAGCCCGGCAGCAGTTTTATTACCAACGGCAGGCTGAGCAGTGCCAACAAAGATTGCCAGGGTAAAATGCCAACTGCCACTGCGGTCAGTAGCAACAGGTAGCTGAGTAACAGCAGCAGGGTATACACGCTGGCACTGCGACGTCGTCCGATAACGATAGGCAAGTGGCGCCGGCCCACGCGGCGGTCTGCGTCGGCATCCGGAAACTGGTTTAACAGCAACAGATTGCTAACCAGCAACAGCATAATAATAGCCAGCATCCAGGCGCTGGCGCTAATGCTGCCGGCCAGCACCCAGTAAGCGCCTAATGTCATAAACACACCAAAGCCTAGGCCTGGGGCCAGCAGGCATAGCAGTGGCCAACGGTTAACATACCGGGTGTAGGCATAAATCAGCAGTACGCCGGGAATGCCCAGTACTAAAGGTTGCCAGTGCAATTGGTAGCTAAGGTACAGGCCGCCGCCAATCGTCAACACCAGGCTGACGATTGCCAGAATTAAGGCGGCCGTGCTGGCAGCCGGATAACTTACAAGGGTGCCACTGCCACCGCTGAACGGCGTGCGTTCAGTGAGAAAATCCAGCCCCGATTTAAAGTCGAAGTATTCGTTAAAAGCATTTACGCTGATATGAGCGCTTAAACCTATCACTGTTACCAGGAAGAGTGTTCCGGCATCCGGAGTATGGCCAGCTTGCCAACTGGCTGTGGCTGCCAGAGCAATACAAACCAGCGTAAGGCTGAGAAAGTTAACTCTTGCCACGCCACAAAGTTGTTTTAGCAAAACCGTTATCCCCTAAACATATTTGCTACAGAGTATAGCCATCAGTAATGTTATAACTTGATCTGTGACATTTTTTCTGTCTTGATGTTGTAAATGATTAATCAATACATGTGGCTGCTACAACTTAGCTGCAGAGAGTTTAATCAACCCGCGGAAGGCATTATGACGACGGCGCAAAGCATTATTATGCTGATTTTACTGGTCACTATCGGCATGTTTTTATGGGGCCGTTGGCGCCACGATATGGTGGCGCTGGCTGCTTTGCTGGCGTGTGTCCTTGGTGGTGTTATCGAGCCTGCAATCGCTTTCAATGGCTTTGGTCATCCGGCAGTCATTACTGTGGCATGTGTGCTGGTGTTAAGTGCGGGCTTACAAAGCTCCGGTGCGGTGGACGTGCTTGCCCGCCATGCCATACCGAAAAATGCCGGCTTAATTGTGAGCATGGCGGCCCTGGTGGGGATGGGCGCGTTGCTATCGGGCTTTATGAACAACGTTGGGGCGTTGGCACTGCTTATGCCTGTGGCACTGCAGGTTGCCAACCGCCTTGAGGTGCCTCCCGGGCAGATACTGATGCCGCTGGCGTTCGGTACTATTTTGGGCGGTATGACAACCATGATTGGTACACCTCCCAATTTAATTGTCTCCGGATTTCGGGCACAGCAGGGTGGTTATGGATTTGGTATGTTCGATTTTACGCCGGTAGGTTTTGCCGTTGCATTGACTGGCTGCGTGTTTGTGGTGTTGGCCTGGCGCTTAGTGCCGGCGCGTAAGCAAGCCGATACTGAGGGCTTTGAAACCGGCGCTTATTTGACGGAGGCACGGGTAACAGAAAAAAGCAAAATTGCCGATAAGCGTTTATATGACATAGAAAATGAGTTTGATGATAGTGGCGCACAAATTGTCGGTCTTATCCGCAACAATGTAAAAATTAATGCACCCAGTGGCGGCCGTGTGATCCGCGCCGGCGACATTCTGGTGTTGGAAGCTGAGGTTGATTCGTTAGGCACAGTGTTGTCTGCTCTGGGTTTGGAGTTGGAAGAGTCTGTAACAGTGGAAAAAGTGGCTAAAAGTGAGCAAGACGATGCTGAAAACTTGCCCTCTGATCAGAAGGAAAATAGCCAGGCAGGCGCTTCCGGCGCAAAGGCAACGCCGGACAAGATACTGGATGCTAAGTCACAAAGCGGTGAGGATATCGTGCTGATGGAGTTGGTAGTGCGGCCGGAATCAAGTTTACAGGGGCGCTCTGCTACCAACATCATGCTGCGTTCGCGCTACAGTCTGAATTTGCTGGCAGTGTCGCGCGATGGCGCCCGGTCAAAGTCACGCTTACGCAATTTCAGGATGCAAGCGGGCGACTTATTATTACTGCAAGGAACCAGTGAAAGCGTGCTGGAATTTGCCAGTGATTATGGCTGCGTGCCACTGGCAAAAAGAGAGTTAAAAATTCCCGATAAGCGCCAGGCAACACTCGCTGCAATAATTATGTTGGCCGCGGTGGCTGGCGCTGCTTTTGGCTTGTTACCGGCGGCGATTTCTTTTGCCATGGGTGTGCTGGCGTCAATGGTGTTTAAAACGGTGCCGCCGCGCTCAGTGTACGCCGCGATAGATTGGCCGGTAATAGTACTGCTGGCCGCGTTAATTCCGGTTGCCGGGGCCATGGAAGCTACCGGCACTGCAGCGCTGATTGCTAGCATATTGATGGAATATGTCGCCAGAGGGAATGCGGTTGTTGCACTGGCCATGGTACTGATTATTACCATGTTTTTATCAGATTTAATGAACAACGCAGCAACGGCAGCCGTGATGTGCCCGATTGCTATTGGCGCTGCTATGTCGCTGAACGTTAATGCTGATTCGTTTCTGATGGCGGTAGCCATAGGCGCGTCGTGCGCATTTTTGACGCCGATAGGCCATCAGAACAATACCTTAATACTGGGGCCCGGCGGCTTTAAATTTGGTGACTATTGGCGGTTGGGGTTACCGCTGGAGTTATTAGTTATAGTTGTCGCCATGCCCTTACTGCTGGTGTTCTGGCCGTTATGACACTGGAAATTGCTCTGGTATTAATAATACTGGCCGCGGCACTGCTGCTGTTTGTTACCGGCTGGTTGCGGATGGATGTTGTCGCCTTACTGGTGTTATGTGTGCTGGCCTTGCTGGGGCTGGTGTCGCCGGCAGAAGCGGTCAGTGGCTTTAGCAACCCTGCGGTGATCACGGTTTGGGCCATGTTTATTATGAGTGAGGGTTTAACCCGCGCCGGCATTGCCGATGGTATTGGCCGTAGGATTATTCGTTTGTCCGGTAACAGTGAAACACAGATGATCGTGGTTATTATGCTGGTTGCCGGCGTGTTATCCGCGTTTATGAGTAATATCGGCGTGGTGGCATTATTGCTGCCGGTAACGGTAGAGGCCGCCAGACGCTGCGGTATATCGCCGGCCAAAGTATTAATGCCTATGGCATTTGGCGCCATGCTGGGTGGCTTAGTTACCTTAATTGGTACGCCACCTAATTTATTGGTCAGCATTGCACTGGAAAAAACCGGCCAGCGAGGATTTAACTTATTTGATTTTGCCCTGATTGGCTTGCCGGTATTATTAGCCGGCACCTTGTTTGTTGCCTTTATCGGCCGGCATCTGCTGCCTGATACCGATCCTGATCGTGCTAGTTTGACCGGCAGTAAAAACCTCAGTGAGCAATATGGCCTGCAAGAGCGGATCTTTGCTTTGCGTTTGCCAACGCCGTCTTTACTGGCCGGACACACGCTGGAAGAGTCGGGCCTGATTAACACTGCCGGCCTGATGGTTATTGCCCTGACAAGGGGCAATGAAACCTTTACCTTGCCATCCCGGCATACCGTACTTAAAGCCGGCGATATTGTGCTGGCTCAGGGCAAGTTCAGCCGCTTTGAACGGCTACGTAGCTGGAACTCGTTAACCATTGAGCGCGAAGCACCGTTATTACACGAAAAGCTATTGGCGGCCAGTGCCGTGGCTGAACTGGATGTTGCTGCTGACAGCAGTCTGGTAGGTGAAGTACTGCAGCATTATCGCTTTCGCGAGCATTATCAGCTGAACGTGTTGGCGATAAAGCGCGCCGGCCAAACATTGCGTACCCGGCTGACTGATATATCGCTGGCCGCTGGTGATAAAATTCTGGTGCAGGGCAGCCACAGTGCCGTGGATCAGATAAACAAGCACAGCGAGTTTAGTAACTTACAGTTATTGGGCGCAGATGAGATAAAGCAGCAGTATCAGCTGGAAGAGCGTTTGTTTGTGCTGGGCCTGCCCGCCGACAGTCCGCTGGTAGACAGCAGTTTTGCCGATAACCGGCTGGGGGACGCTTTTGACTTTCGGCTGCTGGGTTTATTCCGCCAGGGTGAGGTTATGCAGCAGTTTCACTCTGACGATAAATTGCAAGCCGGCGATTTATTGTTGATCCAGGGCCGCGAAGAGGACCTCGACATTCTACGCGGTTTTAAAGAGTTGCAGCGGCTGGACGATATGTCGCCCTATCTGGATTTACTCGCCAAAGGTAAACTGGAACTGGTAGAGGCCACGCTGCACCCACGTAGCAAATATATTGGTCAGAGCGTTAATGCACTGCAGCTGGACAAACGATACAAAGTCGAGGTGTCTGCTATTTGGCGTCAGGGGCGCGCTTATCGCTCTGCGCTGGGCAGTATGATACTGCAAGCCGGTGATGCGCTGTTAATTGTCGGCCCGCGCCCGCGGCTGGCAATGCTGACCGACAGCGAACATCTTATCGTGATGAACCCGGTGCAGGTAAAACCGGTTAATGTCAGTAAGGCCCCATTGGCAGCAGGGCTGATGGCATTGATGGTATTGCTAACCGTAACCGGCGTGTTGCCGGTTTATTTGGCTGCTGTTCTGGCGGCAACATTAATGGTAGCCAGCCGTTGCTTAACCATGGAGCAAGCTTATGCTGCCATCGACTGGCGCTCAATTTTCCTCATCGCCGGTATGCTGCCGCTGGGGTTGGCAATGCAGCACTCCGGTACCGCGGCCTGGCTAGCGGATGGAGTGCAGGCAGGGTTAGGCCAATTTGGCCCGTTGGCGGTAATGGCGGGCTTATACCTGGTTACAGCGCTTGGCACCCTGGTGGTACCCACCGTGGCGCTGGTGTTGATTATGGCGCCAATTGGTCTGCTGTTAAGTACGGCACTTGGCGTCAGTGGTCACAGTGCCATGATGGTGGTGGCGGTAGCGGCCACCAGTTTAGCCAGCCCGGTGTCACACGCCGCCAATACACTGGTAATGGGGCCGGGCGGCTATCGTTTTGTCGATTATTTAAAAGTCGGCGGGCCGTTAAGCCTGCTGCTGTTTATTATTACCATGGCCTTATTGCCGCTATTTTGGCCGCTAACGGCGCCTTAGCGGCCACAGGGGTTACAACATAGTTTTTAATACGTTGTCCTTGCGAATAAAATGGTGGTGCAGAGCCGCGCCAACATGCAGTGCTATTACGGCTGTTAGTGCTATGGCCAGCCAGCCATGCAGTTCACGAAACAGCGCATAATAGTAAATATCAACCTGCAATGCGGCCGGTAGACGAAACCAGCCAAACACCTCTATCGGTCTGGCGGCAAAATATTGCATTAAATAGCCGGAAACGGGCATAACGAACAGCAAGCTATACAACAGCCAATGTGACGCCGTGGCCGCTGTTTTTTGTAACGCGGATAAGCCGTCAGGTAGGGCGGGTAGCTGGTGTCGCATGCGGTTAAGCAGCCGCACGGCGACCAGAACTACAGCCATCACCCCAAATACTTTATGGAAGGTGATGATGGTCAGTTGCCAGGGCTCAAGTGAGCGGATCATTAACAGGCCTGCGGCCAGCATTGACAAAACCAGCGCCGCCATACCCCAGTGCAATACCCGCATGGACAACGAAAACTGTGCCGGCTTACTCATTGCCACTCTCCTGTAACGCACCTTGAAGCTGCTCTTTTGCCCGGCGTCGGTAGGATTCTGCATAGGCTGCAGAACGCGCCCGCAGAATAGGGTCGGCGGTTGCGGTAATACCAGTAGGTAATACCAGCGGATCAAAATTTATAGCGTGACAGTCGCCATCAAGTTGCGCTTTGGTGCCGGTAAGGACTATTTGTCCGGCAGAGATCTGTGGGCGGCTTGCAGGCCATGCTTTGGTTGAATTAGTTTCATCATCTGCGGCATCTGCCAGGGTAAACACCCAATCGAATACCACCTGATCAGCCGCAATCCGCGTGGCTATTTCCTGTTGCAGCGCATCATCACCCTGCAGGTTGCCCGCGGTTACTGATTCGGTTGGCTGCATTGCCCAACGGACCGCTTGTTGATCGCCGTCGCCGTTAACCAAATAAAAAGCGTTAATACTGTGATAGGTTTCAGCAGCGAAGCTACCGGTAGCCTGGTACTGGGCTGCCCAGGCCAGAAATTCTTTACTTTCAGGATGCTGCGCAAAAAATTGTTTTATTGCTGCAGGGCCGGCCTGAATGGCCTGTATTTGCCGATAAAAGCTATGCGGATCGGCAACTGCCATTACCGGTGGCGTATTCATTGCCAGCCGCCATTGCTCAGTGCGGCTGAGGCTGAAACTTAATGCCAGGCTGCGCACCGGCGCTTTTAAATCGGGGGCGGTAGGGTTATTGCCGGCGATGGATAAACGGCCAACAAAGGGCGTAGCGCCAGGCTGAAACAAGCTGGCTTTACTGTAACGTTCCAGATTACCGTTTGATCTGAACTCGCCACTGACGCAGAGGCCTTTAGCATGGGCGCGGCGAAAGCCTGCAAAAGCTGTGTTGCCTTGCTGTAAGTCGACAAACTGCTGCGCCGAAACCCTCGGAGGGGTTTGCGCACTTAAGCCAATTGCCGGTAATAGTAATAGTGCTAAATACAGATGCGTCATAAGAAAATACTCGTTATGGCTTTTATCTTCGGCTGAAGACAGGCCGGAAAAACACTACCAGCCCACAAGGACCGGTAGTGTGAGTATTATCTTTCAACAACTAAAACTTATAGCTCCAGATTGTCAATCAGGCGGGTGGTACCTAATCTGGCGGCAGCCAGGATCACTTTGGGCTCGTTTGCATCAAGCGCCGGCAGCAGGCTGTGTTGATTGCTGATATTAACGTAATCAGGCACAAAACCCGCTGCGCTCAGCAGCTGTTTAGCCTGTTGCTCCAGTGCCCGGTAGTCGTGGTTGCCAGCATCAATGCCGGCTTTAAGCTGTTGCAATATCTTATACAGCGCCGGCGCTTTGGCGCGCTGCTCTGCACTTAGATAGCCATTGCGTGAACTCAGCGCCAGGCCATCTGCTGCGCGCTCGGTTGGTACACCGATAATCTCAATTGGCAGGGATAAATCGGTAACCATTTGGCGGATAATCGCCAGTTGCTGATAATCCTTCTGGCCAAAACAGGCAATATCCGGTTGCACCAGGTTAAACAGCTTACAAACAATGGTGGATACGCCACGGAAATGGCCGGCACGGCTGGCACCGCAGTGCAGATCGCCCAGCAGCGGTACGTCAACATAGCTTTGTACGTCCAGGCCGCGCGGGTATATCAGCTCCGGCGTTGGCGTAAATACCGCATCGGCGCCGTGGGCGGTTAAACCGGCGCAATCGGCCTCCAGCGTACGCGGATAGCTGTCGAGATCTTCGTTTTTGCCAAACTGCATCGGGTTAACGAAGATGCTGACAATAACGCGATCCGCGCGGCTTTTGGCAATATCAACCAGCTTTAAGTGGCCATTGTGCAGGTTGCCCATGGTGGGCACAAAGGCAATGCGCTCGCCGTTTTGGCGCCAGCCACTTATTTGAGCCCGTAGGGCCGGAACAGAACTAATGATCTTCATCGGGCTTAAAAACTGTGTTCGCTGGCAGGAAAGGTCTGGCTTTTCACTTCGCTGACATAAGCAGCAATAGCGCTTCTTATCTCACCGGTTTGCGCCAGATAGTTTTTAGAAAATTTCGGAATATAGCCGCTGCTAATGCCGAGTAAGTCGTGCATTACCAGCACCTGACCGTCGGTAACGTTGCCGGCACCAATACCAATAACCGGAATGGTTAACGCATCTGTGATGCGTTTGGCTAGAGCTGTAGGTATGCATTCCACTACCAGCAATTGTGCACCGGCATCTTGCAAGGCTTTAGCTTGCGCCAGCATCGCATCGGCGGCGGCATCGGTTTTGCCCTGCACTTTGTAGCCACCTAAAATATGCACCGACTGCGGTGTTAACCCCAGGTGGCCGCATACCGGTACGCCGCGTTCGGTCAGCGCTTTTACCGTAGGCAGTAAAAAGTCGCCGCCTTCAAGTTTTACCATATTGGCACCGGCTTGCATCAGTGGCACCACACTTTGCAGCGCTTGTTCCAGCGTACCGTAGCTCATAAACGGCATATCGGCGACAACAAAGGCATCCGGCGCACCGGCGCGCACGGCGCGGGTATGGTAGGCAATATCACTGATAGTGACCGGCAGAGTATCGCCGTGGCCTTGCAGTACCATCCCTAAGGAGTCACCAATCAACAGCACGTCGACGCCTTGTTCGGCAAATAACTTAGCAAAGCTGGCATCATAGGCCGTCAGCATAGTGATCTTGTCACTTTGCTGCTTCATTTTCTGTAATACGGCAGTGGTGATCTTAGCCATAATCTTCTCATCCGACCATTAACGCAGGACGCGCAAGATCGCACAAAGTGCGATTAGCTGCAACTGCTGTGAAGTTTTTGCAGGCCGTTAAGCGGTACCTGCGCCAGTAAAGAGGATAATACAGTACCGTCTGGCAGGCTAAGCTGTGGCGCAATATCAAACAGGGGATACAGCACAAATTCGCGTACGCGCAGGCCGTAATGCGGCACCGTTAAACGCTCAGTGGCAATAACCTGATTACCGTAAAGCAGAATATCCAAATCCAGCGTACGCGCACCCCAACGCTCTGCTTTGCGTGTGCGGCCCTGTTGTTGCTCTATCTGCTGCAATGCATCCAGTAACTGCTCTGCACTCAGCGTAGTATCGATAGCGGCAACGGCATTAACGTAATCCGGCTGGTCTTGCGGCCCCATTGGTTTTGAGCCGTAAAAGCCAGACACCGCCACCAGCGAGCTGTGCGGCAACTGCTTAAGCGCAGCCACCGCATGCTGCAATTGCGCTAATGGTTGCTCAAGATTGGCACCTAAACCGATATAACAGCGTTGCGGCGTCATTGCCCGGCCGTTGGCTTGCGTTTATAAGTACGCCGGCGCCGCGGACCTTTGTCGACACCCTCTTTGCCCAGCTGATTGATCAACCGTAGCCGCTCAGCTTCATCGGCGAACTGAAAACTGTCCCACCATTGGGCCAACTCTGTAAGATTGCCGCCTTCTGCACGGGCACGCAGTTGCAAAAAGTCAAAGGCACCACGAAATTTAGGTTGCTCGAGTAACTTAAAGGCGCGACGGCCGGCACGTTTAGTTAAACGGCTTTGCAGCGCCCAGATATCACGCATGGCCAGGGTAAAACGTTTCGGGATAGCAATGGTACGCTGGATATCGTCCAGTACTTCAGTCATAGCGATATTCAGCGCGTCAATTTCACTTAAGCCGTCGATCATCAGCGCCTGAGCACGTACTTCAACCGGATACCAAAGTAGGGCGGCGAAAATAAACGCCGGTGTTACAGGCTTATCCGCCGCCACACGCTCATCGGTGTTTTGCAGTGCCTGTGTTGCTAGTGTAAAGGCTTTGCCTTCCGGTTCTTGTTTTAGCAATTTATCGAGTTGTGGTAACAGTTGCTTTAGCACTCTGGTGTCGCGCATCAGCATAAAATTGTCAAAGGCTTTACCGGCCAGCAGCATTTTAACTAATTCGTCAAACAGACGCGGGGCGGGCACATTTTTCAGCAAGGCCGCCAGTTGCGGTATCGGTTCTGCGGCGGCGGCGGAGATTTGCATGTTTAACTTGGTAGCAAAACGAATGGCGCGCAAAATACGCACCGGGTCTTCACGATAACGTGTTTCCGGATCACCAATCAGTTCAATTTTGCGCTCGCTAATAGCTTGCATGCCATTGGCAAAATCATACACGGCGAAGTCGTTCACTGAGTAATAGAGTGCATTTAAGGTGAAATCACGTCGCTCCGCGTCTTCCTCAATAGTGCCATAGACGTTATCGCGTAGGATCTGACCATGATCGCTTAAACTGGCAGTTTTTAACTTCGGTGCGGTATCGTCTTCATCTTCGCTACCACTGTGGTGGCCACGAAAAGTGGCGACTTCAATAATTTCCCGGCCAAATACCACGTGCGCTAAACGAAAGCGCCGGCCGATTAAGCGGCAATTACGAAATACCTGCTTTACCTGCTCAGGTTTGGCATTGGTTACCACGTCAAAATCTTTTGGTTGAATGCCCATCAGTAAATCGCGGATGCAACCACCAACCAAATACGCATCGAAGCCGGCATCTTTTAGACGATACAACACTTTTAACGCATTCGGGCTGATATCTTTGCGTGAAATACCGTGCTTGTCGCGGCCTATGCGCACCACGTCTGGCAGCCGGCTTGCACCAGGCGCGCTGTGGTTGCGCCGCTCTGACGCAGTGCTCTGCTTATGCTGCGGTTTCACCGTGTTAGCCTTAAGGGCTTTGTTGGGTTTGGTTTTACCACCAAAGGTGCGGCGGCAAAAATCTAACACTCGCGAAATAATGGTTATTCTCCTGACAAATATTGCGGTTGCCGGTGCCAAATTGTGGCACTGAAAAAAACGGCTAATAATACCGCAGCTGCAATAAAAAAAGAACGCAACACCGCTGGGTTCTTAACGAAATTCTGTGCTGATTATTTCCAGCTGCGCGGGTAGCTTATTAAGCTGCCAGTGCGATATGGCCCAACTTAACTGCTCTTGCACCGGCGCCAGTTGTAGCTCCGCGGGTGGCGTATGATTAAGAAAGCTCAACACTCTGGTCAGCATTTCCCGCGCTGGCCACTGCATTACCGCTGAGGCATGGTTTTGCTTGCTAAGCTTAAAACCGGGTTTGGTCACCGCCAGTGGCAAATGGCCATACTGTGGCGGTTTAGCACCTAAAAGCTGACATAGTGCCTGTTGCCGGGGTGTCATTTGCAGTAAATCTGCACCGCGGATCACCTGCGTGATACCCTGATCGATGTCGTCAACTACAACCACCAGCTGATAAGCGAACAAACCGTCGCGGCGGCGCACTATATAGTCTTCTTGCGCCAGCGCACTATCAACACGTTGATGGCCAAACACTAAGTCATCAAATGCTGTTGCAACATTGCTGCTTTTCAACCGCCATGCCAAGGGTTCGCTGCTTAGCTGAAATTTGGCACAATGGCTATTGTACACACCGCCCATGTCGCTTATTTGTTTACGGCTGCACGTGCAACCATAGATCAATTGTTGCCGTTTTAGTTGCTGTAAAATGTGCTGGTAACGCTCTAATCGCTGGCTTTGGTAAAGTACAGTGTCATCCCAATGTAAACCAAATTGTTCTAGTGTATGCAGGATATTGCTGTCTGCACCGGCGACCATGCGAGGGCTATCGATGTCTTCCATACGCACCAGCCACTTACCGTGTTGGCTTTTAGCCTGCAGATAGCTGCCAACAGCAGCAATAAGGGAACCGAAATGAAGCGGGCCGGAAGGCGATGGCGCAAACCGGCCGATGTAGCAAGGCAGTGCAACGGGCATCTTAGCCGCCCAGTTGCTTTTCCTTGATTTCTGCAAGGGTTTTGCAGTCGATACACATATCTGCAGTCGGACGGGCTTCTAAGCGTTTTATGCCAATCTCAATGCCACAGGTATCGCAAAAACCAAAGTCTTCGTCTTCAATTTTCTGCAGTGTTTTTTCAATTTTCTTCAGCAGTTTGCGCTCACGGTCACGGGCACGTAATTCCAGGCTGAATTCTTCTTCCTGAGCGGCACGATCTACCGGATCCGGGAAGTTAGCAGCTTCATCTGCCATGTGGTTTTTGGTGCGGTCAACTTCTTCGCGCAACTGCTGACGCCAGGCGTCAAGAATGCGGCGGAAATGCTCCAGTTGCTTCGGGTTCATGTACTCTTCCCCGACAGCTTCCTGATATGGCGCTACGCCTGCAAGGGCCAGTAAACCCAGCGTTTTGGTAGTATTGCCCTCTGGCATAATCATCTCCTGTAAAATGCCCAGCAAAAATATGGCGGCTATAGATAGCAGAATATTGCCGGCATCGCAATCAGATTTAAAAAGACGCGGCAGTATACAGAGCTCTTATAATTACGTCATCTGTTTTCGGCAAATGCGCTAAACGCGCGTTATTCATTCGTTAAGGGGGTTATTTGGTGGGGGGGAGCTTATGATACACTGCCCGATATCACCCTTTACCCTAACGACCAATTATACAGGGGCCAGTATGACAGACGTTGTACAAATTACACTACAGGCAGCAGCAGCAGAAGAAAAGTGGGGCAAGGCTTTGTTTACGCCAACCCGCAATGGTTATCAAATCCATCTGAACACTAATGATACACAGCGCAGTGTGCAAAGGGCTGCCCGCAGTCTGGATAGCTTGGGGCTTACGCAGGTAGAGCTGAGTGGTGAGCACTGGACACTGCCGTTGCAGTGGGCGTTTTATCAGGGCTATTGTTCGGCGAAAAAACCAGGTGGTGTTAGTTTTTGTGGTGATGCTGCAACCCTAACCGAGCTGACACAGTTGGAGCGCTGTTTTAGCTGGGCAAAAGATCTGGTTAATCAGACACCGGATCAGTTGTATCCGCAGGCATTGGCACAACACGCTGTTGCCTTTATTAACAGTGTTGCGGCGCCTGGCAGCGTTACGAGTAAGATTTTGCTTGATGATGCGTTATTGTCTGCTGGCTGGCATGGTTTACATGCCGTAGGGCGTGGCAGCGATAGAAAACCTGCGATGTTAGTGCTGGATTATAACCCCTCAGGCAACGACGATGCGCCAGTTGCTGCCGCACTGGTAGGTAAGGGGATTACGTTTGACAGCGGTGGATACTCAATTAAAGCCACCGAAGGCATGCTTGGCATGAAATGCGATATGGGCGGTGCTGCTACCGTTACTGCTGCTTTGGCGCTGGCTATTTTGCAGGGTCTGAATAAAAGAGTGCAGCTGATTTTATGCTGTGCCGAAAATCTTATCAGTGGTCACGCTTATAAACTGGGCGATATTATTACCTATAAAAATGGAATCACGGTCGAGGTTGTTAACACTGACGCTGAAGGACGCCTGGTACTGGCCGACGGCCTGATGTGTGCTGCAGAAACCGGTGCAGGCCTGATAATAGATGCCGCTACACTTACCGGCGCCGCCATGATAGCTGTCGGGGCAGAATACAATGCCTTGTTTGCATTAGATAAACCGCTGGCGCAAAAGGCGTTAGCCTATGCTGAGCAAGTAGAGGAGCCTACCTGGCAGTTACCGCTGGAGTTATGGCACCAACAACAATGTCCGTCACCCTTTGCAGATACAGCCAACAGCAAACCTGTGAAAGGTGGTGGCGCCGGCGGTGCCAGTAACGCGGCGGGTTTTTTAAGTCGTTTTGTGCCTAAAAATGGTGCGGGCTGGCTGCACTTTGATCTTGCCGCAGCCTATAACAGCAGCAACACTGCTTACTGGGCGGCAGGGGCAACAGGGCAAGGTATTCGCACCATATGCGCGACACTACTTGGTGAAGTATAAAACGCTTGCTGATAATTTGGGGCAAAGTGGTGTCGTATAAGTACTTTGCCCTGATTAATTGCACTGCGGCAGATTTTTACGGATGTGATAGTGTTACCCGTTGCTGATATCTTTGCTGATCTGATTACGCTACTCGCTAGCAATAATAGAGTGCTGTTGTCTGCACCGCCCGGTGCTGGCAAATCGACTTATTTGCCGCTGTATTTATTACAGCACCCGGATTTTGCCGGCAAAAAGCTGTTAATGCTCGAACCGCGCCGTTTGGCGGCAAAAAGTATTGCTGCCTATCTGGCGGCACAACTGGGTGAAGCCGTAGGCGATAGCGTTGGTTATCAAATCCGGCAGGAACAAAAACACAGTAGCAACACGCGTTTGCTTATCGTTACTGAAGGCATCTTAACCCGCAAATTACAGCAAGATCCTGAGCTGAGCACAGTGGATCTGCTGCTGTTTGATGAATTCCATGAACGTTCACTACATGCTGATTTAGCCCTGGCGCTGTGTTTGGAAGTGCAGCAACTGCGGCCACAGCTGCAATTGCTGATCATGTCTGCCACGCTGGATATGGCGCAGTTGGCCAGCAAACTGGAGGCGCCGGTACTGGCCAGTGAAGGCCGCAGTTATCCGGTAACCGTAGAATATGTGCTGCCGGGCAGCCAACCGCTGGCGCAGCAAATTGCCGCTTTAGTGCAGCAGGCGCTGAGTAAGCATGATGGCAATATTCTGGTGTTTTTACCCGGTCAGGCTGAAATTAACCAAAGTGCTCAGCTGCTGCAGCAAAAGGGTGTAGCCGCCAATGTGCAACTGCACCGGTTGCTGGGCAGCCTGACACTGGCACAGCAACAAGCCGCTATTGCGCCGCCGCCAGCCGGTATGCGTAAAGTGGTGTTGTCGACCAATTTGGCCGAAACCAGTTTAACCATCGACGGCATCAGCGTTGTGATTGACAGCGGCCTGTGCCGGCAAAGCCGGTTTAACCCGCGCCAGGGCTTAAGTGTGCTGGAGACTGCCGCTATCAGCCAGGCATCGGCAATTCAGCGCAGCGGCCGTGCGGGCCGGTTGCTGCCGGGCCATTGCTACCGGCTGGATACGGCAGAAAAATGGCAGCGCAGGGCCCGGTTTGAAGCGCCGGAGATTGAGATCAGTGATTTAACCGCACTGCGACTTGAGGTAGCCGCCTGGGGTTGTCAGGTGGATGATTTACACTGGCTTACAGCGCCACCGGCAGCGTCCTTAGCAGTGGCAGAGCAATTGCTGCAACAACTGGGGTTTATTGACAGCCGCGGCGTGATTACGGCCACGGGGCGGCTGGCGCATAAGTTGGGCACCGAGCCCAGGCTGGCGGCAATGTTGTTACATGCGCAACAACTGGCGCAGCAGGGGCACCACCAAGCACCGGCACTGGCCTGTGTACTGGCCGCCTTGCTGGAGGATACGCGGCTGCTGCAGGGCGATGTATACAGCCTGCTTGGCCGGGTAAAACAAACTCTGCCACAGCAGTGGCAACAGGCACAAAGTTTTGCCCGTTTGCTTGGCTGTCAGTTAACAGAATCGCTGCCGCTGGAATTAGCGCCGCTACTGACACTGCGGGCGTTTCCGGATCGTTTAGCCAAACGCCGTGGCCAGGGTTATCAGTTAGCCAACGGCATTGGCGCCCTATTGCAGGAGGGCCACAGCTTAACCGGGCAAGCCTGGTTGGTGGTGTTGCATATGCAGCAATTTGGCCGCGATAACCGCATTTACCATGCGCTTGATATCAGTAGCGATGCCATAGTGGCAGACTGGCAGGCAGAGCTTGGCTGGCACACGCAAACGTTGTGGGATGACAAGAACGGTCGCTTTTTTACCGAACAGCAACTGAATTTTGGCCAGTGCCTGCTTGATGCCAAGCCGGCACCGTTGCAACTGACAGCAGAGCAAAAGCAACAGGCATGGCAAGCTTATATCCGCAACAAAGGCTTAAGTTGCCTGAGTTGGAGCGACACTGCGCTGCAGTTACGGGGCAGGGTTGCGCTATTGCAGCAGCATCAAACAGATGCCGGCTGGCCGGATTTTTCTGACGATGCCTTGTTAAATACCTTGCCGGACTGGCTGGGTGCGTATTTGGCGCCACTGACTAAAAGCGCGGCCCTGACGCAGTTACCGTTGTATGACGCTTTGCTGCAATGCTTAAGTTATCAGCAGCAACAGCAGCTAAACCAGCTTTTGCCTACGCATTGGCAAGCGCCCACCGGCTCACGGCTTAGCATTGATTATCTGGCGGAAGGCGGACCGCGGCTTTCAGTACGGGTTCAGGAAATGTATGGTCAGATGCAATCGCCAACGTTGTTGCAGGGGCAGCTGGCTGTTACCGTGGCGTTGTTATCGCCTTCGCGTCAGCCGCTACAGGTTACGCAAAATCTGGCTAGTTTCTGGCAAAATGCCTGGCTTGAAGTGCGTAAAGAAATGCGTGGGCGTTATCCTAAACATTATTGGCCGGATGATCCGTCTCAGGCGATACCAACAACAAAAACAAAAAAGGCCATGCACAAATGAGTCGTAAAGCTGGCATCAGCAACGGGCGGAAGAAAAAACCATCTGCGCAGCGCAGCAAGCCGCAATGGTTAAAACGTACGGTGTTGTTTCTGTTAAAACTGTTATTACTTATCGTGTTAGTGCTGCTGTTTTACCTGGTGTATCTTGACAGCAAGATCAGTAAAAAATTTGCCGGACAAAAATGGCAAGTACCGGCGCAGATATACGCCCGCAGCATCGAGTTGTTACCGGGAAAGCTTATGACGCCGCAGCAACTCATCAGTGCGCTTGAAACATTACAGTATCAACGTAACCCTGCTCTGACAGCAGCAGGCCAGTACAGTGTGTCGCGCAATCACGTTACTGTGTACCGGCGCCCCTTTGTCCATATCGATGGTTATCAAAGCGAGCAACTGTTTAGCGTTGAATTTAATCGCAGTGGGATAAACCGTATTATGCAGCGGAATCAGGCTGAGCCGGTTAATTTCGCCCGCATGGAGCCACAACTGATAGAACATCTGGTGGCGGCGCAGCAAGAGGACCGCGAACTGGTCGCGCTGCAACAGGTGCCAGAGCTGTTTAAAGATGCCTTGCTGCTGGTAGAAGATCGTGATTTTTACCACCATCATGGTGTGTCACCACTGTCGGTACTGCGGGCTTTGCTGGTAAATATCAGCGCCGGCCGCACGGTGCAGGGCGGCTCAACGCTAACCCAACAGTTGGCAAAAAATATGTTTTTAACCAGCGATCGCACCTTATTGCGTAAGGTAAATGAAGCCTTTATTGCCCTGGTGCTGGATTACCGCTTTAACAAAGACCAGATCCTCGAGGCATACTTAAACGAAGTGTTTGTCGGGCAAAACTTTGCCAATGCCGTGCATGGCGTTGGTCTTGGCAGCCGCTTTTACTTTGGCAAGCCACTGGGCGAATTGCAGCCGGCCGAGTCGGCATTGCTGATTGGCATGCTAAAAGGGCCATCTTATTTCGATCCACGTCGCTTTCCTAAACGGGCACAGCAGCGACGGGATTTGGTGTTGCGGCTAATGTTTGAGCAGCACCTTCTTAACCGCACAGAGTATGAACAGGCGATACAGCAAAGCGTGCAGGTTATTCCGCGTGGTGAGTATTTATTGCAGGGTAATGCCGCTTATCTGGATACTGTGCGCAAAGAGCTACGCCAGCTAAATATTGATTCTGCCTATAAAGATCAAGGCATTAAAGTGTTTACCTATTTGGATACCGCCACCCAGCAACAGGCCGAGCAGGCAGTTCAACAGCAGTTGGCAACCCAGGATAAAGCCCTGCAGGCGGCCATGGTGGTAGCGGATTACCGCAGCGCTGAGCTGATAGCAATGATCGGTGCCAAAGAAGCGGCACAGGGCGGTTTTAATCGTGCACTGGACGCCAGGCGGCAAATAGGTAGCATTATTAAACCCGTGATCTACTTACAAGCGTTAGCACAACATGGTCGCTATACCCTGGCCAGTCAGTTGGACGACAGCCCGATCCGGCTGCGCAGCAATGAGCAGGATTGGCAGCCACAAAACTTTGATAAACAGTATCGCGGCCCGGTAACCTTGTTAGATGCGCTGGCTAATTCTCTAAATGTGCCCACAGTGCGGCTTGGTTTGCAGCTGGGGTTGCCAGCGATTAACGACGGCTTGCGTCAGCTGGGGCTTAATCGCAAAATAAAATTACATCCGGCGGCGCTGTTAGGCGCTATTGAGCTTAGCCCGCTAGAGGTAACGCAGCTGTATCAAACCATTGCCAACAATGGCTTACATCAGCAATTAAGCAGTTTACATGCGGTTACTGATCACAATGGTCACCCGTTATACCAGCGTCAGCACCAACTAACCCGGCGTTACCAGGAAGCTGAAGTGTATTTGCTGCAATACGCTCTGATGCAAGCCGCCGAAAAAGGCACCGCCAGAGCACTGGCTACGACGTTGCCGGGTATTACGCTGGCAGGTAAAACCGGCACTTCAAGTGACTACCGCGACAGTTGGTTTAGCGGATTTGATCAACACAGCCTGACTACCGTATGGTTAGGCCGGGATGACAATAACGCCATCGGCCTGACCGGCGCCAGCGGCGCCTTGGCCGTGTTTAGCCGATTTTATACCACCAAGGGCGCACATTCGCTGGTGCGCGGCATGCCTGAACAGGTTTCTTTACAGGCTTTTTCGTTAAAAACAGGTTACGCTGTGCCACAAAGTTGCCCTAACATATTGTTATTGCCTGCGATATCAGTTGAAATGCCTGCAGGCGTTGAGTGCATTAATTAACCAAGAAGCTAAAACCGGTAATATGACGATAAAACCCGACAAGCCTTTACAGGTTGGAGACTGGCAATATTTACCTGAGCAGGACAAGCTGGTTCAGTTTTCTGCCGACGGTAAAATTGCCGTTACTGCTGATCTTGATAATTTGTCACAAAAAGTGGCGAATTATTTTATTGTCAATGCCGGGCGCCTAGTTACCAAAGATGAATTGCTGGCAGATGTCTGGGGTATCAGAGATGTGTCTGACGGCCGTGTAACCCGGGTTATCCGGGTATTGCGTGTAGCCTTGGGTGACAATACCCGCGAACCATCCTATATCGAAACCATTCCTAAGCGCGGTTACCGTTTTGTTGCAGCGGTAACGGAAATTAAGTTGCCGCAGCAAACGGAAGCAGAGCCTGCTTTACACTCCACCGACGATAATACCGCTGAGCAAAATATCGCTCAGCGCCGCTATATATTGCTGGCCAGCATCGCTACGTTAATGCTGACGGCATTATTGTGGCTACTATGGCCGGATGACGCTGCAGAACCGCAGGCTGATGCTATTCCAATGTTGCGCTATAAACCCCTGACCGCACTTGATGGCCTGGAGTATTATCACAATGTCTCGCCGGACGAGCGGTATATGGTGTATAGCTACGGGCGTCCTGAGAGCGAAAGTATAGCGGTATTGATGTTGGAGGATCTTGTTGCAAATAAGCGTACTCAGCTTACAGATGAATCTTATAGCAGTTTAGGCGCTGCATTTAGTCCAGATGGTTTATCGATTGCTTATCAGCGAATGAACATCGGTGAGCAGTGTGAGATAAGGCAAATAGAACTCGATTTGCAAAGTTTGCAGCCTGTATCAGATAAGTTATTGACCACTTGCGGTTTGAACTCGGTTTCTTCGCGTTTAAGTTGGTCTGCAGATGGGCGTTATCTGGTGTATCCGGAAATGCGTGATGGCGAAAAGCAAATGACACTGAGCTTGCTGTCATTGAGCTCGGGTTCAACTGAAAAGCTAACTGTACCGCCAGTCAGTAGTTTTGGCGATTATAGCGCACGTTTCTCCCGCAAGGGGGATAAAGTGGCTTTTTTGCGTGAGGCTGCAGGAGTCTCTAATATTTGGGTGATAGATTTAGGCTCACGGGCAAGTGAACTGCTGACAAAGATCACAGATGCTTATCCGGGTAACATTGACTGGGATCTGAAAGACGAATTTATAATTTACCCATCATCAACCAATACACTAAGCAAAGTAGATTTACAGGGCAGGTCTAAAACCTTGGTATATACCGATATAAATGCCAGTGAAGTTCAGGTTACCCAGTCTGGAAGTATTGTGGCTTCAGTAGGGCACTTTTCTCGTATAAATCCACGCAGAATTTCTAACGAGTTGGTAAATAAAGAAAAATTTAACGAGCCGGTGTTTAGCTCAAACCGGAATGAAACCTTAATTGAAGCCAACCCGTACGCTAAGGGCCCTTTGGCCGTGGTATCCCGACGTTCTGGTTTGCCGCAGGTCTGGCTGATGTACCCTGATAAACGTCAAATTCAACTAACGAATTTCTCAGAGCAGGAACGGATTCGCAGTATGGTATTTTCGCCAGACGGCTCTATGCTGTTGGTTCAACTGATACAACACATATTGCTGTATCAGTTCGATGGTAGTGTTCAGAAAATCAATGGTTCGGATGGGGCTGTTATCGGTACGCCGTCATGGAGCAGTGATGGTAAAACTATATTCTTTCCTGAAGTGTCGCAAGGTAAATGGCGCATAGTAGCGACAAATTCAACTGATCTGAATAGTCGGGAGTTTATTGCATCCGAACGTGAATTTTACATGGAAAGTTATGCTGGAGATTATGTTTTTTGGCGCGATAGCAACAGTAAGAAGTTCTTTATTCAATATGCCAACTCTCAGCCGACAGAAATTGATTTTGCTCTGCCGGCTTCACAAGTCATGACGAAATTTAATTTAAAACAGAGAGGCATATACTTTGCCAAATTGGTATCAGATCTTAATTACGGACTGTTTTATTATGATCTGGTTACCGACTCTATAGTCCCGGTCATCAATGAATTGACCGTCGGCCGATTTAGTATCAGCGCCGATGAGCAATATATTTATATTCTCGAGTATGAATTCGCGGATATGGACATTGGTATACTGGAACTGCCGGTCGGTTTTTTATAATAAATTTATTGTAAAATCATAGGGTTTATTTCGTATTTTTTCTCTAGGGTTGTTTCTGTATGCACAACCACTTAAGGAAAAAACATGAAATTATTATCTGTAGTTGCACTGACATTATTAGTAGGTTCAACCGTTTCTCCTGCCGTCACTGGCTCAGATGAGGCCGCTAGTTCTCTAGAGAATAGCAAGTTGAACGGATTGTATGCTTGTACTCTGTTTCCATTGTGTGATTTTGATATCTACAGCCCGGCACCGCAGCCAACTGATAAAAAAATTGACACGCAAGATAAGGCAAAAGACGACAAAGTTGCCTGACATATTGTTTTACAATTAGAAACGCTAAACATTTCTGATGCTTAAGGTATAATCCGCCCCAACATATGCATGTTGGGCGGACCTTAATGTCAAATTTGGACCCCGTGGTACAGATTGGCGACTGGTACTATCAGGTCGTTTATGGCGAGCTGTGGCCTGTTACAACTACTAAACCCGAGCACCCGCACCGGCTTGAGCCGCGTTTGCAAAGCCTGCTGAATTTTTTCTTACGCCACCCCAATACATTGCTGGCAAAAGATACCCTAATTGATAAAGTTTGGCCTGCAGAAGAGGGCACTGATGCCGCGGTAATGCGCGCAGTTGGGGCTTTGCGCAAAATACTCGGTGATGATGTACGGGCGCCTTGCTATATTGCCACGGTATCAAAAAAAGGCTATTGCTGGCTGGCTGACATCAAGCCGGTTGAGTTATTGGCATCAGCCACTTTAACTAATGGCGGTGCAGACAGCCGCAGCTTGGCTGATCTTGATACTGAACCACCTGCTATAGCAAAAAAGACAGCGCTGCCTTGGCGTTTTATCAGCTCAACGGCGTTTATTGTGCTGCTATGCTGCGCCAGCCTGGCCTATGTGCTGGCTAAATATACTGCAGAGCCACTGGTGCGGTTGCCCGATACTATTACGCCTATCAGTGCGCTTAGCGGCCAGGAATACTGGCCGATATTAAATGCTTCGCTAAGCCATGTGGTTTATCAGCACCTGGCACCGGATCAGCAGTTGCTAAATTGGAGTGTGCAGGATTTAACAGATTTAAAAGTTGAGCATGTACCACAACAGTATCAAACGCTGTCGGAGCCGGTTTGGCTGAACGAACAGCAGTTGCTTTTCAGAGCCAGCGACAACCAGCATGTGTGTGCATTTTACAGCCAGCAAGTTCTACCTGATGTTACTGCCCCCGAATTGTTGCAACACTGGCCTTGCAACAAGGTGTTGACGCAGGCTTTACTGCGCTGGCAAGAGCAATGGCTATGGGCAGATATCGCCCCCGGATCGGCTGATATCCTGTTGTTTGCTGCCAAGGAGCAAGCTACTGCGACGATGGTTAACCGCATTGCCAATAATTGGCGTCAGTTTAAAGGCATGTTGCTGTCGGATAACACCTTGTATTTGTTGGTACAGCATAGCTTTAGCAGCAGTGCTTTGTATCGTTTAGCATTGCCCGACGGCCAGCCACAAGCCATTATCACTTTTCCATACCTGGTGCAGCAGTTGTCCTGGTGGAGTAAACAGCAGCTGCTGTTATCTGCTGCTGGCCGTGAGCTGGAAATAGTTGACTTGAAAAATATGGCAATTCAACATCTTGGGCCTTTAACCATTGATCTGGCTCAGGCAAGCAAAGCACCAGGCCAGGTGTTGGCAACGCAGTATCTGGATTACACAACAGACATTTTTCAGGTTAGCGGTGTTGCACCAGATGCTGCATGGTCTTTTTCGCCCTGGCATGTCAGCAACCGCAGTGAACGTTTGCTGACAGCGTCTGAGCATGGCACGGCATTTATTTCTGAACGTACCGGGCAGGCACAAGTCTGGCTGGCGCGTGGCCGCGACAGCACACAACTAACCCGGTTAAATGAGCGCCAACAGGTACAGCAATTATTGTGGCACAACGACAGCTTGTTGTTGGTGCTAAACAACGACTTGTTTCGTTTAAACCCGCAAAGCGGTGAACTGACGAATTATCCGGGTAATATCAATACAGCAGGCCGTTTTAGCAGTTGTGAAAACCGTTTGTACTGGACGGCGCTGACAAAGGATGGTTGGCATTTATATGGCGAAGCCGATTCAGGCCCAAAGCTATTACATACCGATGTAGTAGATGTTCGTTGTGTCCCTGGCCGAGGCCTGATTATACAGTTTTCCCAACAAGCTGATTTAGCGTTATTACAGGCAGAGCAGGTTAACAGGTTGCCGGTGCAGCTGGACTGGCGGCAGTTATCATCTGAGCAGTGGTTTGTTGATAACAGCGGTATATACTGGCTAGACGGGCAACAACGCGCACTGAAAAGCTATGCTTGGAACACCCAACAGGTAACACAGCGTAGTTGGCCAGATGAAACTTTGCCATTAGCGATTTACAGCGGTGGTGATGGTATTGGATTTATCGTGCGGCAAAGGCCGCACGACACAGATATTGTCTGGTTGAAAAACCGTCGTTAAAGCTGTTTAAAGCTGTGTTCTGCAGCGGCGATGGTTTGCGCCAGATCATCGTCAGTATGAGCCAGCGACAGAAAGCCCGCCTCATACGCGGATGGCGCCAGATAAATACCTTGTTGCAGCATCAGGTGGAAGAAACGCTTAAAGGCGTCGATATTACACTGTGTCGCTTGGGCAAAGTTTGTTACTGAGGCTTCGTTGGTAAAGAAGAAGCCAAACATGCCGCCCACCTGATTGGTAGCCAATGGCACCCCATGTTTATCGGCAACCGCTTTTAAATTGCTGATTAGAAACGCCGTTTTTTCAGTGAGTGCCTGGTAAACACCGGGCTTGCTGATTTCTGTTAATGCCGCTAAACCGGCCGCCATAGCAATAGGGTTGCCTGATAAAGTACCAGCCTGATATACCGGCCCCAGTGGGGCAATATGCTGCATAATCTCGCGTTTGCCACCAAAGGCACCTACTGGCATACCGCCACCAATGATTTTACCTAAAGTGGTTAAATCTGGTTTAACGCTATAAACTGCCTGTGCGCCGCCCAGCGCCACTCTAAAACCTGTCATGACCTCGTCGAAGATCAGTACTGCGCCGTATTGATCACACAGCTGGCGTAAGCCTTGTAAAAAGCCATCTGCAGGCGGAATACAGTTCATATTGCCAGCTACTGGCTCAACAATAATACAGGCGATATCGTCGCCGTGCTCTGCAAACAGCTGCGCTAGTTGGGGCAGGTTATTGAATTCGCTGGTTAGGGTGTATTTGGCAAAGTCGGCAGGTACGCCGGGTGAGTTCGGCACACCCAGCGTCAACGCACCGGAGCCGGCTTTTACCAGCAAAGAGTCGGCATGGCCATGGTAGCAGCCTTCAAACTTAACAATGGTATTACGGCCGGTATAGCCGCGCGCCAGACGAATAGCACTCATGGTAGCTTCGGTGCCTGAGCTGACCATTCTTACCATCTCCATGCTGGGCACCAACGTGCTGACGAGTTCGGCCATCGTCACTTCAGCCGGACAAGGTGCGCCGAAGCTTAAGCCTTTAGCTGCAGCCTCTATTACTGCATTGCGAATAGCAGGGTGATTATGGCCAAGTAACATTGGGCCCCAGGAGCCGATATAATCAATATAACGCTTGCCATCAACGTCAAACAAATAGGCGCCGTCGGCGCGGTCAATAAACACCGGTGTGCCACCGACGCTTTTAAATGCGCGCACAGGTGAGTTTACACCGCCGGGGATAGTGTGCTGGGCACGTTGGAACAGTTCTGCAGATAAAGACATAAATCAGTTTCCGATAAGTAAGAAGAAACGGCTGCCAGCCGCATTAACCACTGTGCTTATTGCTATACCAGGGCACAGCACACTCGTAGTTGGTAATAATGTTTTCGACCCCAAGAGTGAGGGCAAACAGCGCCATGCGTACCAAGATGCCGTTATCGGCCTGGCGGAAAATGGCTAAATTGGGGTTTAGGTTTAAGTCGTTATCCAGCTCGTTAGCTTCAACCCGCGAATCACGCGGCAGTGGGTGCATAATCACGGTGTTGGATTTACAGTAGCGGGTATAGATCTCCTGATTTAACCTGAACTTACCCCGGTATAAATTGGCTTCAGCTTTGGACGGGAAGCGCTCTTCCTGAATTCTGGTTTGGTAGACAATATCAGCGTTAAGATTGCCTTCCAATACATCGGTAATACTGACCTGATGGCCGGCATCTTCTATTGCACTGACAATCTCGTCCGGCATCGCCAGTTCTTTGGGCGCAATCAGGGTAAAGCGTAGGTTTTTGTATAGCTTTAACAGCTTTGATAACGAATGCACGGTGCGGCCGAACTTTAAATCACCTACCATGGCAATGTGCATGCCATCAATGCTTTGACCGGACGCGGCCAATTCACGTTGTATTGTAAAAAGGTCTAATAGCGCTTGAGTTGGGTGCTCGTTGGCGCCATCGCCACCATTTAATACCGGCACGCGGCTACCTTCGGCAAATTCCGCAACTGAGCCAGCCTGTGGGTGGCGCATGGCGATAACGTCACTGTAGCTGCTGATCACCCTGGCTGTATCAAACAGTGATTCACCCTTAGATAACGCTGAGGATTCCATGCCGGTGGTTTCGCGTACTTCACCGCCCAATAAATTAAACGCACAACCAAAGCTGACGCGGGTGCGGGTGCTGGGTTCAAAAAACAGGTTACCTAATATAGCGCCTTCGAGCACCTTGGTGCGTTTTTGCCGGCTGGCGTAGGGTTGCATATTACGGGCAATATCGAAAACATGTTGAATGGTGTCGCGATCAAACTGGCTTACCGAGAGGATGTGTTGGCCTTTAAAGCTCATAGTCAGTGCTCTTTTCGCTGATGATTAACCCGGGCCTGAACTGGCCCGGCGCCGGCAATTAGACCGCGGTATTATACGCGAAATACGCCGCCAAAAGCGAATAAGCGACTATATTGGTTTTAAATATGCCAGCAAGATAATGCCGAGTAAAACCAGCACCGGAACTTCATTAAATATGCGATAAAAGCGGGGGCTACGCCTGTTACGGTTATGTTTAAAATCTGCCAGCAGTTTAAAGCAGTAACCATGATAAGCATACAAAAACAGTACCAGCAGCAACTTGTAATGTAACCAACTACTGAGTTTAAACCAGGCTGCGCCGTAGCTGTAAATCAGTAAGCCGCCAAATAGCAGCGTAAACACCGCAAAGGGCGTAACAAAGTACAGCAAGCGACGTTCCATTACTTTAAATTCGGCGTCGCAATCTGCACTTTGGGTTGCAGCATGGTAAACAAATAGCCGTGGCAGATAAAAAATACCGGCAAACCAGGCCACCATAAAAAATACATGTAAGGCTTTATATACAAGAATGCTTGTCATAATAAGTTGTTCTGTTTCACTAATAAACTCCGAACCTGGTCCCAGCGAATAATGCCAATCAGCTGCATTGGCTCTTCCTCGCGGTAAATATACACTGCTCCTTCGCGTTTATCTTCCAAAATGGCAAACGCCTCTGCCATAGTCGCTTGGTGCGTAAGCCCTTGTAGCGGCAAATATTGTACTGCGCTGGCACCGGTCATCGATAGTTGAACGTCGTAATTTGCCAGTAAGTATTCGCCGGTACCGTCGTTGTTGTTACGCTGTACCAACAGTTGTTGCGGCGGCTCCAGTTTATCGAGTGCTTGCAGTACTTGCTGCTCGCTTGGGTTGTCCAGCAGCTGATACTGATCAGTTACCAACGCCAGTACACCAACTTTTTGCAGCACATCGTCGGCAGGTGACAACTTATAGGGCATTTGCAGAAAATCGAGCTGTAGCGTAAAAATGGATTTGTTGTTGAAAAACTGCACGCCGGTAATATAAGCCGTAGTAATTACCAGCATAGCCGGTACAATAATACCCGGGTTATGCGCCAGCTCCATCACGGCAACTAGCGCTGCCAGAGGAGCATGCATGGTTGCAGCCATTAAACCAGCCATGCCCAACACGGCATAGGTGCCGGCGATGCTGTTGTCACCCATCAGAGCGGAGGGGATGATAGCCAGCAAAGTTCCCAGCACTATACCGATACCAAATACCGGGCCAATCACACCGCCAGGCACACCCAAACCCAGCGCAAACAGTGTCAGTAACATCTTTCCAATAAAAATGGTCAGTAACAGCGCGACATCATCCGGGGCATTTGCCGCATAAAAAATGGCGCCACTCTCCGCCCCCATAGCGTGTGGAATTAAAAAACCAACTGCCGCAGTTACAGCGCCTGCCAGTATCAGGCGTAGCATCAGCGGCCAGTTGCGGAAAAGCTTGATCAGACGCATCAGGTTTTTATTGAATACATAGGCAATAGCACCAAATACTACGCCGCAAAGCACCAGATAAGGCATGTGCCAACCGCTGATAGAAACAATATTTAGTAGCGCGAGTTCGCGGTCACTACCAAACACAGTTTGGGTAATTAGCGCCCCAACAACAGATGACAACATTATTGGTACAAAAACATGAACCCGATATTCACGCAGTACCACTTCCATCACAAAAATTACTGCTGCCAATGGCGTGTTGAATGAAGCAGAAATGCCAGCCGCAATGCCACAGCCGGCCAAGATACGAATGCTGTTGTAGGGTAATTGCAGATATTTACCGATAAAGCTGGCACCGTAAGCGCCCAAGTGTACTGAAGGACCTTCACGCCCTACAGAGAAACCGCTGGACAACGCCAATATACCGCCGAAAAATTGGTTAATGGTGTTACGTGTTGGCATTAAGCCATACTTTAACTTAATGCGATGAATGACAAACGGAATACCTAAACGATAATGTTTATAGCCAGTAATCCAGGCTAGCAGGCCTATTAGAACAGCGCCTGCCAAAGGTAATGCCCAACGAATATCGGCACTGACAGTAGAAAAGTCGTCGGTGTGACTAAGAAAAAAACTCTGCAGACCAATAATAGCAAGGCGAAATAAAATAATAAGTATGGCAGCGGCCAACCCGCCCAGCATACCCAGCACGCAAAGCTGTAGCGATGTTTGTGGGAACGCCAGTTGGCGTTGTAAGGATGGAAGCCAGTTCTGCCAGCGCCGCATAACTACCAAAACTCTGTAAATTTACTCAGCAGTTTAACATAAGTTGCTGAACAAGCACCTTAAAATGGCACAAATTACGCTGCTACGTTTTGTTCTGGCTGAATACTTGAATAAAACACTCAGGTATTAGATAATTTACAGCTGCAATTTAGCATCGGAGTTATTATGTCAGAGCCTGTAGTACCAATAGAATTTACTGAAGCAGCGGCTGCTAAAGTGGCTATGTTGGTAAGCGAAGAGGACAACCCGCTTTTGAAATTAAGGGTATATATTACCGGTGGCGGTTGTTCAGGTTTTCAATATGGCTTTACCTTTGACGAAAAAGTAAATGATGGTGACTTTGTCGTTGAAAAGCAGGGGGTAGCTATGGTTGTTGACCCGATGAGTCTGCAATACCTGATGGGGGGCGTAGTCGACTATACCGATGGCCTGCAAGGTAGCCGTTTTATCATACAAAACCCAAATGCGACAACAACTTGCGGTTGTGGGTCATCATTTTCGGTATAACTTTGCATTTATGTAAAAAAATAAATACATTCAGACCAGCCCAATGCTGTGTAGCTGGTCTGATGTCAGCGTTGTGTCAGAAGCAACAGTATCCAAAGACTTAGTGCAATAATAAGATTAAAACCAATAATATAACCAAAGCCTTTCAAGCCTTGCTTAACGCTCAAGCCGCGTTGTTGCAGGAACCAGAACCAAAACACACACATCAACACCGGCAGCAGATACAGCAATTTTATCATTTTCTTTTCTCCTGTTGATACCAAAGGCATCTGACAATTCATTCCATCTTGGAACAGTGTAAAGCAACTTTACAGATTTTAACGCTTGTAGCTGTACGCTCGTCGCAACCTGTGGTTTAATTAATCGCTTTTCATTGCTTATTGCGCGGGCAATAAGGTTTAGATTTATTTTTTGCAGGAAGTATTTTTACATAATAAAAGCGTAACACGCTGGGAGAAGAAAAAGTATGAAAGGTACAAAAAGCGTTATTTCTGAAGAGAACAAGCGCCTGTGTATATGGCTGAAGCGTCAGCGTCAGGAAAAAGGCCATACTATGCGTAGCTTGTCGGAGATTTTAGGAACGCCGCATTCCTTTATTGGTAAGGTAGAGAATCAGGAGCGCCGGTTGGATGTAATTGAATATGTCCGTTATTGCCAGGCGTTAGAGGTCGATCCAACGGAAGGGTTGAAACAGGTTCTCACCGCCTGATTATCGTCAAGAAGCGCCGCTAGTTTGCGGCGTTTTGTTTTACAGTTTGCCGCGCAATTAACCGCTTACCAAGCCAGACTAACAAAATCAGGCTGGGGATTACCATTAACGAGGTAATTAAAAAGAACAATGGCCAGTCACCACCAAGGTAGTCGGCCAGTTCACCACTGAACGATGCCAAAGTAGTGCGGCCTAGATTACCCAATGATGCCAGCAAAGCGTACTGGGTTGCTGAAAATGCTTTGCCGGTCATAAAGGTAAGAAAGGAGACAAAAGCGATAGTTGAGAACGCTGTTGTAAAATTATCAACAAGTATAGTGGCAATAAAAAGTTCAGGCTTGGGACCTGCGATCGCTATCCAGGCAAACATCAGATTGCTGCCAGCCATCGCCACGCCGCCAATAAACAGCCCTCTGATAATCCCAAAGCGAATATTAATGGCACTGCCAATCAAGGTAAAAGCTATCGTGGCCATCCAGCCGACCAGCTTGGAGTATTCTGCTATTTGCTCATTGCTATAGCCAATCTCTCGATAGAATTGAATGGACATCCGACCGAGAAAAGCTTCACCCAGTTTAAACAGGAAAACAAAACTGAGGATTGCCAACGCCAATTGCCAGCCGTTGCGTCGGAAAAACTCGGCGAAGGGTTCGACTACGGTTACGCTTAGCCAGATCAAATAAGGATTATGTCCTGCATTGCCCATTTGTTGCCGATAATGCTGCTCTGCAGCTTGCTGTAGGGCATCGCGTTGGTTGTCGGGCTCTTTGACCAATAAGGTAAACAACATCAGTAACACAATCAGGGCTGCCATCCCTAAATAAACTGCAGGCCAGCCATACTGGTCGGCATTGCTGAATGCTAAGTAACCTGGCAATGAATAACCCGTGGTCCAGCCAATAACGGCAATAGCTGCGGCTGGTGCAAGCCTGATTTTATCATCTGCAATGATATCAATACGGTAGGCGTCTATGGCAATATCTTGAGTGGCTGAAGCTGTAGCAATCGTCATGGCCAATAAGGATGTAAATATCAGGCTTTGGCTTGGATTGGTAAAGGCAATACAGACAGTTGCCAGCAGTATTAGCAGCTGCATTGCGAAGATCCAACTGCGGCGTTGTCCCAGCAGGGCGTGCAATATGGGTAGTTTTACCCTGTCAAGCAGCGGGGCCCACAGAAAGTTTAATGCATAGATAATCGCTACTGAACCGAAATAGCCGATAGCAGCCCGGGTTAAGCCGGCATCTTTGAGCCAGCCGCTCATATTTGATCCAATCAATACCCAGGGAAAGCCAGAGGCGCAGCCCAACATAAAAATCCACATCAGGCGTCTGTCTGCATAACTTGTGATGGCTTCGCGCCAGCTTTGTGCTGCGCCTTGTTGTTTCCCCAGCATAAAAGCGCCTCAGGTGACTTTGGGCAAGACCATAACAAACCGGCAGCTCTGCGCAAAGAGCTAAGTAGGGAAATAGGGTAGATTTTTTGGTTTAGGGGCGCACACCAACGCAATTGGTAGGGGCAATACCGCGGCCTTTTAAAAAACAGATACAATCCTGAATATTACGCCGCAATTTTTTATTCTCTCGCAGCGCTTGATCCGGCCAGTACTCCAGCTGATGGATCAGGTGCCAGAACACCCGCTCTTTATGGTTATAAGGCAATTGCAGTTTAGCCGTCAGTTGAGCCCATTCTTCCAGTGTATCCCAAACAAATAAATGCAGCTCACTGTGAGGAAGCCGACCACGAAAATAGCGCGATATATAAAATATCAGTTGCTGCGATTTCTGCTCTATAAAGCCGTCGGACATAATGGGTTTAACCACATATGTGGGTAATAAATATTTAACCAAGTATAGACGGTTTCAGGGGGCTGGCAGCACTAATACGGTTTTAATCACAACCTTTTCTGTTGGTACGTTCGGCCAGCCTAACTCAACCGAGGTATCAGTTTGAATCGCGCGGATTTTTTCGATAACGTCCTGGCCGGAGGTTATGTAGCCGAATACGGCATAACCCCAGTTACGGCCGGGGTTTAAATGGCTATTGTCATTTAGATTAAAGTAAAACTGGCTGGTTGCGCTATGTGGGTTGTTCAACCTTGCCATAGCGATAGTACCCAACTGATTCTTCAGTCCATTACCAGACTCATTAAAAATAGGCTTCAGCTCTTCTATTGCTTTATAGTTGATGTCGTAACCGCCACCTTGCAGCACAAACTCACTTTCCAGACGGTGAAACAAGGTGTTGTCATACAATTTCTTTTTCACATAAGTCAGAAAGTTGTTCACTGAAATGGGGGCTTTGGCACGATCTAATTCCACTTCAATATCGCCATGGGATGTGATTAGCCGTACCTTAGGGTACAAATTATCCGGCTGAATAAACTGACCAGCCAGTGCCATACCACTAAACAACACTGCAGTAATAAATAGCAAAATGCGCATACTATCCTCTGACTACTTGCTGCCAGCTGGCATCTTGCAGCAGCTGCGCCAGTACTTGTTCGGTAAGCACCCGCAATTCGCGTTCTACAGCGGCAATGTCCATTTTAAAAGGCGCGGTGAAACTGCTGTCGCCAGAGTAAGTTTTACTAAAAGTGCCTTGCGGATGCTGGATGTAAACCGTTAGCGCTACCTGATTTGTGACAGCATGCTCTAAAGTACGTTGGTCAACTATCGCCTGCAATTGATTAATTTTTATCGTCAGGCTGTTGCTGCTGTTGGGATTTAACGTTGCTCCCTGTTCAATCAGGGCTTTAGATAACGTTTGTTCGAGCTGCGATCTGACATCATTGGCTGTGGCAATATGTTGCACTTTACCGCCTTGTTGCAGGCGAAGGGTGTAAGCCTGGCCGCGAACATCGGTGACATTAAAAGCAAAACGACTTTGCTGCAGCTGATTTAATTGTGGCCAAAATACCTGAGGTGACAATATAAAGCCTGGGATCTGGCTGGCACAACCTGTTAGCAGTAACAACAAAATGCAAAAATAGCGCATGGTTAACTCCTTTTGATAACCTCTAAAATAACAAACTTAGGATCTGCAGCCAACTGATGACAATTACCAAACAAGCGTTTTAGTAATTCAGTATATTCCAGATGTCTGTTCGCGACGATCCGCAGCCGCCCGCCTTGTTTCAGTACTCGTTTTGCTTCGATAAACATCTGGCTGGCGATGTGGCTGGTAACAGCGTGCTGTTGATGAAAGGGGGGGTTACACACGATAATATCCGCACTACGGTCGCTTTGTTGGCTTAAGCAGTCATCAACGATAAATCGGCATTGCCCCAGCAGGAGTGGCAGGTTTTCGGCAATGCTAAGACGGGCAGAATCAACGGCCATATAGGATTCATCACAAAACAGTAGTGAAATCTGCGGCTGTTGCGCCAGTAAGGTTAATCCCAGCACGCCGTTACCACAGCCCAAGTCAATAACGATTTGGCCAGCTTCGGGAGCAGGCAAATGCTTCAAAAAAAAACGGGCGCCTTGATCCAACTTTTCTCTGGAAAATACATTGGCATGATTAAACAGCGTAAAAGAGCTTTGCTCTAAAGGCCAATGCAGCGGAAACTGCTCTTGTTCTGTCTGCGTTAGCGCCGGGTCATACTGGCATTGGATTAGCCGGCATTTTTTTACCGTTAATGACGCAGATGCCGGGCCAAGCGTGTGATTAAATCTCGCCAGCACATTGCGGTTAATGTCTTTTGCTTTGGCGCAGGCCAGGATTACGCTATCTGCGCTGACTACCTTCGCCAGTTGCTGCAGGATATATTGCAGATAACTATGATTATTAGGCAATTTTAGTAAGACGATATCGGCGTTGTGCGGGTAAGCGTCCAGACTGGATTTTTGCTGCAAATTGCTACTGTTGAGGTTATTCTGCTGCCGGTTATGCCGGCTACCCAGTTCAGCCAGCACAGAATCGTTGATCTGTATTTGCGCAAACTCAGATAGTGCACAGGATAGCGCGCCAAAGCTGTCATTAATCAGCAACAGCAGCGGTGGGCGCTGATGCTGTACTTTAAACTGCTCAGCCGCTACTAACGTATGTTGGATCAATAGCTCGTCGGCGGCATCCCAAGCTTGCAAGCTGCTGTTGGGCTGCTGCAGAGGCCAGCGTTGCAGTTGCAAACTGCCATTGGCGTAAATAAAAGTGGTATTCATAGAAACACGGCTAATAGAATAAGGTGAGCATTTTGACACGGCAAATGCGTAGCGACAACCTGCAATGCCAGGTGCAGCAATTTAGCTTGCCGGGCGCTGATATCAGGCTGTGGCCTGAATGGCTAACAACACAACAAGCCAATGCGCTGTTGTTACAGTTACAGCATCAGTTACCGTGGGCACAAGACAGTATTGTTATGTTTGGCAAGGCGGTGAAAATTCCACGCACACAGGTGTGGATGGGGGATGCGCATTGCCATTATCGCTATTCCGGCACCACTTTTGTGCCACAGCCCTGGCATCCTGCTGTAAAAGCGTTGGCACAAAAGCTAAGTATGTTTTTTGGCCAGCCATTTAACTGCGTGCTGCTTAATTTATATGCAGACGGGCAGCAGCATATGGGCTGGCATGCAGACAACGAGAGAGAACTGGGGCATGATCCAGTTATTGCATCAATTAGCCTGGGCGCAACGCGCCGCTTTGAACTTAAACACAAATCTGCCCCCTGGCAACTGGCAATGGCGTTAACGTCAGGCAGTTTGTTGCTGATGGCCGGAGGCTGCCAGCAACATTGGCTGCATCGACTACCAAAACAGAGCAGTATTACCACCAGCCGGCTTAATTTGACGTTTCGTTATATTAATAGCACGGCTTAGACAAAATTATTTTTTGTAAGGCAGCCAGCCCGTTAGTCCTGGTTATTTTTCTTGACAACAAAACGGGCTGGCAAGTTTAAGCCAGGCATCTAGAGTTAGTAACAGGAATAAAAGAGGATTAGGACTATGTTGATTCATACCGCTATTGAACAGAAGTTACTTAGTGCATTTGATCCTGTGTTCCTTGATGTGGTGAACGAAAGCCACTTGCATAACGTGCCGCAAGGTTCAGAATCACATTTTAAAGTAGTAATAGTGACGCCGGCTTTTGACGGTCAGCGCCTGTTACAGCGTCATCGTGCAGTAAATGCCGTAGTGGCTGAGGAGTTGGCAGAAAAAATTCATGCGTTAGCACTGCACACTTATACACCGTCAGAGTGGTATGAATACTATGCCGAAAAACCACCGGCTTCGCCGCGTTGCTATGGTGGCAGTAAGCTGGAAAAACCAGAAAAAGCGTCCTTGTGACGCTTTTTTTTATCCAGCTATCGCTGGAGAGACACTGATTTTTATTGAATAACGGCTGATCAGACCTGTTTTCTGCGGTAAAGTTTTACACTAACGCCAATTTTGTCGAGACAACAGCAGGAGCTGTCATGGTTATTCAACCTAAAATTCGTGGTTTCATCTGTACTAATGCTCATCCTGTCGGCTGCGCCGAACACGTAAAAGAACAAATTGATTACGTAAAAAAACTTGGACCAGTAGTTAACGGACCAAAAAATGTATTGGTTATTGGTGCTTCTACCGGCTATGGCTTAGCATCGCGTATCACAGCGGCTTTTGGTTCAGGCGCCAATACTTTGGGGATTTTTTTTGAAAAAGAACCCAGTGATAGCAAAACAGCTTCTGCGGGTTGGTATAACACCGCCGCTTTTGAGCAAGCAGCAATTGCAGAAGGTTTGTGGAACAAACACCTCAATGGCGATGCATTTACCGACGAATTAAAGGCGCAAACCATTGATATTATTCGCAGTGAAATGGGCAAGATTGACTTAGTTGTCTATAGCCTGGCTGCGCCACGGCGCAAAGATCCGGTTACCGGTGAAGTGTTTAGTTCAGTATTAAAACCGATTGGTCAGTCCTACACCGCCAGAACGTTAAACACCAGTAAACGTGAAATAGAAGAGGTGTCTGTAGAACCTGCCAATGACGATGAGATTTACCAGACAGTAAAAGTGATGGGCGGGGAAGATTGGGAGCGCTGGTTAGATCAGTTGGACGCTGCAGGTGTACTGGCTGAAAACTGCCAGACTGTGGCGTATACCTACATTGGTAAAGAGCTTACCTGGCCTATTTATGGTAAAGCGACTATCGGTAAAGCTAAAGAAGATTTGGATCGCGCTGCAGCTGCTATAACCCGTAAGCTCGACAGTAAGCACGGTAAAGCCTATGTTGCGTCGTTAAAAGCACTGGTAACCCAGGCCAGCTCAGCTATTCCTATTATGCCTTTATACATCTCGTTGCTTTATCGTGTAATGAAGCAAGAAGGCTCGCATGAGGGGTGTATTGAACAAATTAATGGCTTGTTTCGTCTGGGGTTGTACAGTGATACGCCCATCCTGGACGACGCTGGCCGGCTGCGGATGGATGGTAAAGAGCTCAGTGCACATATTCAGCAAGCGGTAAAAGATTTATGGAGCCAGGTAACCACTGATACTATAGATACGCTGACAGATTATAAAGGCTATCATAATGAATTTTTGAGATTATTTGGTTTTGGTTACAACCATGTTGATTATGACGCTGATGTTTCGCCGGCAGTACCACTGCAGAATTTGCAACGCTAGCTGTAAAGGCCGCCGTAAGGCGGCTTTTGTTTATGTAAAAATGAACTAAAGTTGACTAGAAGTTATTGGATTCATGCAGTAATGCCGCACAGTTTTTAATGTCGTCTGATGATTGTTTTTTAGCAGACAGATTGGTGGAAAATTTCTGTAATAGCATGGATAGACGGCAGTATTAGTGCTAGAATCCGCGACTTTAATACGTGTATCTGGTTAAACAATAAACAGGTTAACCCCTGAGAATCGATGCCAGATGCGCTGCGCGGTGAGCAGCTGAAAAACTAGGCCCTGTTTCTTCCCAAAATAGTAGTGCAAGTACGTATGATAAAACTCAAAAAAGGCTTGGACATTCCCCTTGCGGGCAGTCCTAAACAAGAGATCAGTACGGGCAATACCATCAACACTGTCGCTGTATTAGGCGAAGAGTTCAATGGTATGCGTCCGACCATGTCAGTCGAAGTTGGCGATACAGTTAAAAAAGGTCAGGTGCTTTTCGAGGACAAGAAAAACCCGGGCGTCAAATTTACTGCTCCGCTTGCTGGTACTGTAAAAGAAATCAACCGCGGCGCAAAACGGGTTTTACAATCTGTTGTGATTGCGGCATCAGGTAATGATGCTGTGCAGTTTGCCAAGTATACTGCCGATGAGTTGGCGGGTATCAGTCGCGAGCAGGTTGTGCAGAACCTGGTTGATTCAGGCTTGTGGGTAGCATTTCGCACCCGACCGTTCAGCCAGACGCCGGCAATTGATAGTGTACCACGGGCTATTTTTGTCAATGCGATGGATACCAATCCATTAGCAGCTGACCCTGCGGTAGTGCTGGCAGCAGAAGGCGAGGCCTTTACGCAAGGTTTAACTGTACTGACTAAGTTGACCGACGGTAAATTGTATTTGAGCAAAAAAGCCAATGCAAATATCCCAACTATAAGCACTGCTGAAGTTGCTGAGTTTGACGGTCCACATCCGGCAGGTCTTGTCGGTACTCATATTCATCTGCTGGACCCGGTAAGCGCTAAAAAAGTGGTTTGGCATATTGGTTACCAGGATGTTGTTGCCATTGGCAAGCTGTTTACCAGCGGCGAACTGCATAGCGAACGTGTCATAGCCTTAGCAGGTCCGGCAGTTAATCAGCCTCGTTTAATCAAAGCCGTAGTGGGCGCCTCTGTAAGCGAATTAACAGCAGGTGAACTGGCTGACGGCAAAAACCGTATTATTTCAGGTTCGGTTTTATCAGGTTCAACGGCGCATGGCGTGCACGGTTATGTTGGACGTTACCATACTCAGGTATCAGTGTTAGCTGAAGGTTACGACAAAGAGTTTTTAGGTTGGATAGCGCCCGGCGCAACTAAATTTTCTGTAACACGGGCATATTTGTCGCATCTGAGTCCAAAACGTCTCTTCAATATGACCACCACTACTAACGGTTCATCGCGCGCTATGGTGCCAATTGGTAACTACGAACGTGTTATGCCGCTGGATATACTGCCGACGCTTTTGCTGCGTGACATTATTTCAGGCGACACCGACAGTGCAATTACACTGGGTGCGCTGGAGCTGGATGAAGAAGATTTGGCGCTGTGTACCTTTGTTTGTCCTGGCAAGTACGACTATGGCACCATTTTGCGTAACTGCCTGACGACCATTCAGAAGGAAGGCTAATCATGAGTTTAAAGCATTTTTTAGAGCGCATTGAGCCGTCATTCGAGAAAGGCGGTAAATATGAAAAGTGGTATGCGCTATATGAAGCCGTTGCCACCGTATTATATACGCCAGGTCTTGTTACTAAAAACAGGACGCATGTGCGTGACAGTATCGATTTAAAGCGGATCATGATCTTTGTCTGGTTAGCCTTATTTCCAGCATTGTTCTTTGGTATGTACAACATTGGCCATCAAGCAGTTATAGCACTGCAGGCAGGTTTCGGTACCCCGGATACCTGGCAGGTAGCTATTTATCAGTTGCTTGGTGGTGAGCTGACCGTGGACTCCGGTTGGGGCAGTAAAATGTGGTACGGCGCGGTTTGGTTTTTGCCAATCTATGCTGTTACCTTCGTTGTTGGCGGCTTCTGGGAAGTGCTATTTGCTTCAGTGCGCAAGCACGAAGTTAATGAAGGCTTCTTCGTTAGCTCTATCCTGTTTGCCTTAATTCTGCCTGCGACTATTCCGCTGTGGCAAGTTGCACTGGGTATTACCTTTGGCGTAGTAATTGCCAAAGAAGTCTTTGGTGGTACTGGCCGCAACTTCTTAAACCCTGCACTGGCTGGCCGGGCGTTTCTTTTCTTTGCTTACCCGGCACAAATTTCCGGTGACGCAGTCTGGACAGTTGCTGATGGTTATTCAGGCGCAACCTGGCTTAGCAAAGCAGCATCTGGTGACTTAGATTATTCAGCTAATATGCAGTTGTGGTGGGACGCCTTCTATGGCTTTGTTCCTGGCTCAGTTGGCGAAACCTCAGTATTGGCATTGTTAGTCGGTGGTTTGGCTCTAATATACTTCCGCATTGCGTCCTGGCGTATTGTCGGCGGTGTAATGGTGGGCATGATCCTGACAGCGTATCTGTTTAACGCTGTCGGCTCTGAGTCTAACGCCATGTTTGCCATGCCGTGGCACTGGCATCTTGTGCTGGGTGGTTTTGCCATTGGGATGTTTTTTATGGCAACGGATCCGGTATCTGCTTCGTTTACCAATCAGGGCAAATGGGCATACGGTATTTTAATTGGCTTTATGGTGGTGATGATCCGTGTAGCTAACCCGGCATATCCGGAAGGTATGATGTTAGCCATATTGTTCGCCAACTTATTTGCGCCATTGTTCGATTTCTTCGTGGCTCAGGCCAATATTAAGCGGAGGCTGGCACGTAATGTCTAGTAATAACGATAGCATCAGTAAAACACTGATTGTAGTCATCTCTTTATGTTTGGTTTGTGCAGTTATTGTGTCGACGGCGGCCGTACAGTTACGTCCACAACAGACCGCTAATAAGCTACTCGACTCGCAGAAAAACGTACTGGCGGTTACCGGTTTACTAAGCGGTGGTAATGTCTCTGAGCTTTATGCTAAGTACATTGAAGAGCGTTTTGTTGATCTGGAGAGTGGTGAGTTTGTGGCAAAACCAGCCAACTATGACTATCGCAAGTTTATGAAAGATCCTCAACAAAGCAAACGCTTAACTGGTGAAGAAGACTTAGCGTCGATTAAAACCCGTGCCAATATTGCACCGGTTTACCTGGCGTATGAGAATGGTGTGGCGTCAGGCGAGTTATCGGCTATCGTGTTGCCTGTTCATGGCTATGGCTTGTGGTCAACTATGCATGCGTTTTTGGCTTTAGGTCCGGACGGCACGACCATCAAAGGCCTTAACTATTACGAGCAAGGTGAAACTGCTGGTTTAGGTGGCGAAGTGCAGAACCCTCAATGGGTTAAGCAATTTGAAGGCAAAAAGCTATTAGACAGTTCAGGCGCACCTGCAATCAAAGTACGTAAACCTGGCAATGCCGACCCTAATTCAACGTATGAAGTCGATGGCTTGTCAGGTGCAACTTTGACAGCAAATGGCGTACAAAATACCTTTGATTTCTGGGCTGGTGCTAAGGGTTTCGCACCGTTCCTGGCTAAAGTTCGAGATGGAGCATTAAACAATGGCTAATGCAAAAGAAATTAAAACCGTATTGTTTGGGCCAGTTTTTGCCAATAACCCTATTGCACTTCAGGTTCTGGGTATCTGTTCAGCGTTAGCTGTGACAACCAAGATGGATAAAGCACTGGTAATGTGTATTGCACTTACTTTGGTTACTGCTTTCTCTAACTTTTTTATCTCGCTAATTCGCAACCATATTCCTTCAAGTGTGCGGATTATTGTTCAGATGACAATAATTGCCTCTTTGGTTATTGTTGTTGATCAGCTGTTGAAAGCCTTTGCCTACGACGTAGCAAAAGAGCTGTCGGTATTTGTCGGTTTGATTATCACCAACTGTATCGTAATGGGCCGCGCTGAAGCTTTTGCAATGAAGAGCAAGCCTGGTATTAGTTTTCTTGACGGTATCGGGAACGGTTTAGGGTACAGCGTAGTACTGATGACGGTAGCCTTTATTCGTGAGCTGGGTGGTTCAGGTACTGTATTTGGTTTTGAGATCATGCCGCTGGTGAAAGATGGTGGTTGGTATCAACCTATGGGCTTACTGCTGATGCCGCCAAGTGCGTTTATCATCATTGCCGGCCTGATCTGGCTACTGCGCACCTTCCGCACTGAACAAGTCGAGAAGGCATAAGGAGCGATAGATGGAACATTATTTAAGCTTGTTTATCCGCGCAGTGTTTATTGAAAACCTGGCGCTGTCATTTTTCCTCGGTATGTGTACCTTTATTGCCGTATCGAAGAAAATCACCACCTCTTTTGGTTTAGGTGTCGCCGTTATTGTTGTGCTGGGTATCTCGGTACCTGTTAACAATCTGGTGTATCAAAACCTGTTGGCTCCTGGTGCATTAACGTGGGCTGGCTTCCCTGAAGCTGACTTAAGCTTTTTGGGCTTTTTAACCTATATTGGTGTTATTGCGGCTCTGGTACAAATCCTGGAAATGACGTTGGATAAGTTTTTCCCGGCGCTGTATAACGCTTTAGGTATCTTCCTGCCTTTGATCACTGTTAACTGTGCAATCTTTGGTGCTGTAGCCTTTATGGTTGAGCGTGACTATAACTTTGGTGAAAGCGTTGTGTTTGGCCTCGGTAGCGGTATTGGCTGGATGTTGGCTATTACTCTATTAGCGGGGATTCGTGAGAAGTTAAAGTACGCAGATATTCCGCACGGCTTACGTGGTCTGGGCGTTACCTTCTTGGTAGTGGGTTTGATGGGCTTTGGCTTTATGTCATTCTCTGGTGTATCACTGTAAGGGGCAAGGGAACACAAGATGGAAAATATAGATATTATTCTTGGCGTTGCGATGTTTACCCTAGTGGTACTGGCATTGGTTATCATTATTTTGGTAGCAAAATCCAAGCTGGTAGCCTCAGGCGATATCACTATTAGTATTAATGGTGATCCAAGCAAAGCAATTAAGACTAAAGCTGGCGGTAAACTGTTGGGCGCCCTTGCAGACAACGGTATTTTCTTATCGTCTGCTTGTGGTGGTGGTGGTTCTTGTGGCCAATGTCGTGTGCATGTTAAAGCTGGTGGCGGTGAGATACTGCCAACCGAGCTTGGCCATATAACCAAAGGTGAAGCGCGTGAAGGATGCCGTTTGTCTTGCCAGGTTAACGTAAAATCTGACATGGACATTGAAGTTGAAGAAGAAATCTTCGGCATCAAAAAGTGGGACTGTAGTGTTATTTCTAACGATAACAAAGCAACCTTTATTAAGGAGCTGAAGCTACAGATCCCGGACGGCGAGTCAGTGCCGTTTCGTGCCGGTGGTTATATTCAGATTGAGGCGCCTGCACACCATGTGAAATACAAGGATTTTGATATCCCTGAACAGTACCGTGGTGACTGGGAACGCTTTAAGTTTTTTAGTCTGGAGTCAAAAGTAGACGAGGAAACGATCCGCGCATACTCAATGGCGAACTATCCGGAAGAAGAAGGCATTATTATGCTGAACGTCCGTATTGCTACGCCGCCACCAAATAACCTGAGCCTGCCATGCGGTAAGATGTCATCTTTTATCTGGAGCCTGAAAGAAGGCGACAAAGTGACCATCTCTGGCCCGTTTGGTGAGTTCTTTGCCAAGGACACTGAAGCCGAAATGGTATTTATCGGTGGTGGTGCCGGTATGGCGCCGATGCGGTCGCATATTTTTGATCAGCTGCGTCGCTTGAAATCGAAGCGTAAAATCACTTTCTGGTATGGTGCCCGATCTAAACGCGAAATGTTCTATGTTGAAGATTTCGATATGCTGGCAGCAGAGAATGATAACTTCCAGTGGCATGTGGCGTTATCTGATCCGCAGCCAGAAGATAACTGGGCAGGTTACACAGGTTTTATTCATAACGTTATTTATGAAAATTACCTGAAAAACCACAAAGCACCGGAAGACTGTGAGTTTTATATGTGCGGTCCACCGATGATGAATAAAGCGGTAATCAATATGCTGAAAGATTTAGGCGTAGAAGATGACAATATCCTGCTAGACGACTTCGGCGGCTAGCACATTCGGTAACATCAACAGGGGCGTCCGTAAGGTTGCCCCTTTTGCTATCTGGACCATGTATGCATTGCATTTCATTTGTTAAAACCTGGCTGGCCGTTGTTTCGCTGGCAGTTATAGTATCTTGTAGCCCGACGCATAATGCTGAACAGCAAATCCAGCTCAACGGTAGTACTATGGGCACCTATTATGTTGTTAAGTTTTACAGCAAAACGCCTGTTGACCAAACTGTGTTGCAGCAGGCTATCGATAAGGAACTGGAATTGGTAAATGACCTGATGTCGACTTACCGGCCTGATTCTGAGTTAATGCGCTTTAACCGCCATGGTGCTTCAGAACCGTTTAGCTTGTCCGCGCAAACACGAGTCGTTATTGCTGAGGCCTTGCGCATGGCAGCGCAAACCAATGGTGTGCTTGATGTTACTGTTGGCCCGTTAACGGAGCTCTGGGGCTTCGGAGCCCGCGGGCGAGTCGAGCATGCGCCGTCAGATGATGATATAACCCGTGCCAGAGCGGTTGTCGGTTATGACAAGCTGACGTTAGAAGGTAATCAGTTAACCAAGTCGGTTGCTGGTTTGGCCGTTGATTTGTCCACTATTGCTAAAGGTTATGGCGTAGATCAGGTCGCAGCCATTCTGGATGACTATAGTATAGAAAACTATCTGGTAGAGATTGGCGGCGAAATGCGGATTAAAGGTGAAAAATCTGCAGCAAAACCATGGAAAATTGCAATTGAAAAGCCGGTAAATGCCGAAAGAGCGGTACAACGTATTTTGCAAACCGGAGATATGGGCATCGCTACCTCTGGTGATTATCGTAATTATTTTGAAGAAGACTCAGTGCGTTATTCGCATCTGCTTGATCCACGTACCGGCAAGCCGATCCAGCACCGCACTTTATCAGTAACGGTGCTACATCCATCCTGTATGACCGCAGATGGTTATGCAACAGCCTTAAATGTGATGACCGCAGATGAAGCTTTAGTCTTTGCAAACCGTTATAATATTGCCGCATTGATAGTGGTAAAGACGGATGACGGCTTTGCTGAGCTGGTATCGGATGCCTTTAAACCCTTTTTAACTGAGTAGTGGAGCCCCTATGACCATATTTTTATTAACCTTTGGTTTGTTTTTGCTGGTGATTGCAGCAATGGCTATAGGCTATTTAGTGCAGCGTAAAACTATAGCCGGTAGCTGTGGTGGCCTGGGTGAAGTGGGTATCGAAAAGGCTTGCGATTGCGATAAACCCTGCGAAAAACGGCAAAAACGGTTAGATAAAGAGAAGTTTTGGCAGGAAAATAAAATTATCTAAGTGGCTAGTGTTACTGGTATAGAAGATTTTGGCTTAACTAAAAGCTGGCTACGGGCCAGCTTTTTACATTATCTGACTCAGATAGTGTTGGCATGGGGTTTATAAGTTATGCTGTGCTATGTTTGGTTACAGGCAAGCTGGAACGGACTACACTCGGTGTCTGCTTATTGACGCTGGTTTTGTTAGCAAAATTTATCTGGGAATGAAACGCATGATAGTTAGATTGGTTGTTGCTGCAACGTTGCTGATGTTGACTGCACCTTTGCAAGCTGAGCGCTTTAAAGATGTACAAATACAAGAAACAAAGCTGGCGGATAATCTTTATATGCTAGCGGGTGCCGGCGGAAATATGGCTGCTGTAGTCGACGCAAATAAAGTGCTACTGGTAGACAGTCAATATGCCGAATTGGCCGATAAGATTAAAGCCAAGTTGCAGCAACTCGGCGGCAGTTCAGGTGTAACTAAGTTGGTGAACACTCACGTTCATGGTGATCATGTCGGCGGTAACAGTGCTATTGGTGCAGGTATTGATATTGTGGCGCATCGCAACGTGCTTAGCCGCTTGCTGCAGGATGATGCCTTTGACCGGCGCGGTTTACCAACGATTACGTTCAGCCAGCAACTGACTCTGCAGCTCAATGATTACAGCGTGCGATTGGACTACATGCCTCCCGGCCATACGGATGGTGATGTTGTGGTGTGGTTTGAACAAGCCAATGTTGTACATTTTGGCGATCTGCTGTTTGAAGGCCGGTTTCCGTTTATTGATATCAGTAGAGGTGGTTCGGTAAAAGGCTATATTGAAAACACCCGCGCCTTAATAGCCATGTTAAACGATCAGACTAAAGTAATACCCGGACATGGGCAATTAACTGACAAAGCAGGTGTGCAGCGTTCATTGGATATGATGATGGCTACACTGGCGATTGTTCAAGGCTACAAAGCCGCTGGCCTGACAGAGCTGCAGGCGGTAGAGCAAGGTTTGGGCAAGCAATGGCAAAGTTGGCATTGGAATTTTATCACCGAGCAGCGCTGGATTAAGACGCTGTACCATGCTGATATAAACTAGTACTTGTCGCTCGGTGTTGTGCTGGTTATGCTGTAGCACTACAAAAACACGCAGGGGTTGTCTCTGTAAGTGCGCAGGACAAGGATGAAGTTACGCGAAACGCTGGTTGCCTATATATTTCCATTACTGGTAGTACCGGTTTTGGCTTTTGGTTATTTGGCGTACCAGTTCAGCAAACAATATTTGCAACATCAGGCGCTGTACCAGGCTGAGCGCGTGTTGGCGCAACAGCAACTGCAACTTAGTAGTTTCTTACAGCAAACACAGATACAACTGGCCATGCTGGGTCAAAACCCTTTGCTTGCCGAATATACCCAGCAACAGACTGATACGTCGTTAATTAAACTAAAGCAGCAATTACGCCAGTTTATGCGTGTTGGCACTAATGTGGTTTCGGTAAAGCTTATTCACCTTACCGGGGATTACGCATTACAGTTGCCAGAGCGGGCGCAGCTCTCCAGTGTGCCAAACCGGTTTCGTAATGAATATTTCTCCTCTTTACAGTCTCAGGTAGAGGACAGCGGTTACTTTTTGGCTGAAGACAACGATACCAACAGGTTGCAGCTTTTTTTTGCACAAAAGTTGTATTCCAGCTCTATTACAGACGCCAGGCGGCTATGGGGGTATTTGGTGTTGGTGGTAAGCCCTGATGAGTTAAGCCGCATAGTTAGTTATCGCCACACGCCTGAAAGTGTCACTTTATTAATAAACAAAGCGGCAACAGTGACCTATGCTGAAAACAAAGCACTGATTGGTAGTGCTTTTGCGCCGACCAATTTTCGTGCAATTCAACAGACAATAGACGCCAGCGAGTTTTCTCCGGTGGTTCTGTTAGGACAGCATCGGCTATTGCTGGGTAAAAGTTTGCCTGGCAATTACCAGTTACTTTTCGGCCTTGATGCAACAGAAGTGTTTAGCCAGCAACGATTAGTGTCTATGGTATTAGCATTATTAACTGTGTTGGTGTGTTTAATGCTGCCTATGCTGGTGTATTGGTTGTTAATCCGTAATATTTTTGCTCCGATAAAGCAACTGACGGCTGCAAAAACGGCAGTGGGCAGAGGAGACTTGTCCACTTTGCTGGAAGTTAAAAAGCAAGACGAATTAGGCGATATGTTCGCTGCATTTAACGTAATGGTGCGTCAGTTAAGGGTATATCGCGAGCGTGAGCGGGCATATAAACAGCAATTAGAAGACAAGGTACTGCGTCGTACGCAAGATTTGGCGCGTGCTAATGATGATTTAGCCGCTGCAAACCAGGAGCTAATACTGGCACGCGAAGCGGCAGAACAGGCCAACCGCTTAAAGAGCGTGTTTCTTGCCAATATGAGCCATGAAATTCGTACGCCACTCACGGCAATTATTGGTTTTTCAGAACAAGCACAATATGAAACCGATACCACCAAGTTGCAAAATTATCTGCAGCGCGTGTTAAAAAGCGGCGATCATTTGCTGGGGCTGATTAACGATATTCTCGACTTATCTAAAATTGAAGCTGAAAAACTCGAACTAAGTTATGAGAGCTTTGATTGGTTAGCATTGCTAGATGATGTGTATCAGCTTACCCGTAATCAGGCCGAAGCCAAAGGGCTACAATGCGTACTTGATTTACACTTCCCGTTGCCAGAGCAACTATTTAATGATCCGCTGCGTTTTCGTCAGGTATTGCTTAACCTGACAAGTAACTCAGTGAAATTTACCAAAAAAGGTAAAATCATTATCGTTGTTGCTTATGACGTCTTATCACAACAGTTGTCGATAAAAGTTAAAGATTCAGGCGTTGGCATGTCTGTGGATGAACTAAGTCGTATATTTCAACCTTTTGTGCAGGCAGATGCCACTGTTACCCGGCATTTCGGTGGTACCGGGCTTGGCTTGGTGATTTCAAAAAAGCTGATGCAACAAATGGGTGGTGATATTCAGGTCGAGAGTGTCAAAGGTATTGGCAGTTGTTTTGAATTGATATTTGACTGCAGTGCCCAGCAGTGTGAAATGGTTACTAGCTATAATCGTTGCAGCGTAGCGGAAGCCGAACCACCAGATATGGTGACAGAAAAGCAGTTAAAGATACTCGTCGCTGAAGACAATCCGGACAATCAGTTGTTGCTACAGCTAATGTTGCAAAAAGCACAAGCTGATAGCACCCTGGTAGATAACGGTAAAAAAGCGGTTGAATGCGCTTTGGCAGAAGATTTTGATCTGATTTTTATGGATATGCAGATGCCGGTGATGGGAGGGGAGGAAGCCACCCGCCTAATCCGCCATGCCGGCATTGAAACGCCGGTTATCGCAGTAACTGCAAATGTAATGTCTGAAGACGCCGAGCGATATAAACGGGCCGGATGTCAGGCATTACTAGCTAAACCGGTTATGCAGGCAGATTTACTGGCTGTCTTAGCAAAGTTTGGTAGCAAAACGGTAACGCGCGCAGAGCAACTGGAACAACAATTAGCGCAAGATCCGCAAATGCAGGCATTAAAAAGGCAATTTAAACAGCAGTTACCTGTACTTTACCAGCAATTACAACAACAGTTCTCGCAGTTGCGCTGGGCTGAGCTTGCTTATGCAGCCCACAGCCTCAAAGGCAGTGCTGGTAGTATGGGATACCCACAGCTTACCGTATTAGCCGGCGAGTTGGAACTAAGTGCGCGAGCGCAGCAGGCTGAGTTATGCGCTGAGCAGCTTTTGCAAATCGGTGGCATTATTAACAGTGCATAGCTCGGGCTAGCCTGTGACGACGATTGAGAGCAGTATAAATGGCTTACTCAAATCAACTTATTGAACCAGGAGACAATAATGTCAGTGCAACATGCTGTTGAACAACTGCTGCAACATAAAATTCAGCATGATCAATTAACGTTGCCTACTTTACCCGAAATCGCGCTTAAAGTGCGACGGCGTAGTGCTGAGCCAGATATAAGTCTGCCTGCAATGGCAGAGGTCATCTCACAAGATCCTGCGTTAGCCGCCCGCATGATAAAAGTAGCAAATAGTGCGTTTATGGGCCGCTCAGTTAAAGTCAGTACACTGAATCAGGCGGTTACCCGGATAGGCTTAAGCCAGATCCGCAATATTGCCATTGCGATGGCTTTGGAACAGGTGTTTGTGTCGAAGCACAAGCAGGTGCAACAGCAGTTGGACAGACTCTGGCAACGTAGTGTGCAGGTATCTGCAATAGCCTCTGCTGCGCTAGCCTATTACAACAGCCACGCTTCGGGTAGCGGCTTAAACAAAGACGTATTGACGCTAATGGCGTTGGTACACAATATTGGCGCCATGCCAGTGCTAACTGAAGCCGAGCGGAATGAGGACTTGCTTGGTGATCCACGTTTTCTGGTTAATCTGGCTAATCAGTTGGCACCACAAATCAGTGCGCGTATTTTGTATGCCTGGGGATTCGCTGAACTGTTTGTGCAGGCGGCACTTAACTGGCGTATTGCCAAACCTGAACAGCCTGGACCTGGCTATACCGACTTTATTCGTTTGGCTGTACTGGCACAAGGCAATTATGCTGATGCAGAGTTGCAGCAACGCTTGCTGGCCTATTATGTAAAATGTGGCTTAATACCGCAAACTGACTTTATGCAACATCCTGATATTCACCAGTCTTATCAGGATGTTCGCGCTATTTTCATCTAAGTGCTATTCTGTATCCTGTTGCTGTTTTATACACAATAGGGCTTTGTTCAGAGCACTGGTCATCAGTAGTAGATCGGCGTCAAGCCTGGCTTGAAGATCGTCCCAGCCCAGTTCGTCATTCTGTGCAGTGAGCAAGTCATGGAATTTTAAGCGTTTTATTGCGCCATCATCGGTAACCTGCAGTGCGACTGCATCTGTTTGCTCAAGGCTGATGCAGGTTACCAGTTTATCCTGTAAATGGCTTTGTACTTCATCAGCCGACAGCAAGTGGTTGCTGAATTTTACTTTGGCTCCTTCTTCATCCGGTGCTTTGAGCTCGGCGTCATTCCCCAACACAAAGCCTACTGGCAGCGCTTTATTCTGCAACCACAATTGCAGATTGGAGTTAAGTTTATGGTTGTCAAGCCAGGGCAGGGCAGGCAGTGAACCGAGCGCTTTGCGTAACAATGCCAATATATCTTCGGCTTTGCTGGCGCTGCTTGTATTGATCACCAGCCATTGGTTTTGCGCGTCGTAGTAACCTTGCGTTAACGACGAGCGGCTAAATGCACGTGGCAGTAAGCTTTGTTGCAATTCTTCTTTTAATGCCTGTTTTTCTTTGCGGCTCAGTGGCCGGCCTTTTTCCAGCTCAAGTTCATCCAGCCTGGGTTGCATCTCTTCGTTGATAACCGCAGCGGGTAGAATCTTTTCTTGGCGCTTTACAGCAAAAAACAGTAATGAATCCAGGGCGTGGCAATATTGCTTGATGCTCTGGTGTAGCGGAAAACTAAAGCCGCTTCGCACCATTTCCTGTGCTGTTAGCGGGCTAAACTTAAATTCAATCAGTGCTTGCTCCCATACAGCCAGATCCTGTGACAACGGGGCGCTAAGACGATATACCCGGGCATTTTTAAACCACATAAACTACTCACTCAACAAAATCAGGCCGGCAGTATAGCGCGGATCAGGCTGATATTTTCAGCTTTTTTGGAAAGCAAATATGGTAGTGCAAACCTTGTCCGGGGTCACTATTAACCGAAATGCTGCCGCCCAATGTTTGGCGCACAAGATTGTAAGTGATGTGCGTGCCAAGGCCGCTGCCTCCCTGATCGCGCTTTGTAGTAAAAAATGGATGAAACAGCTTTTGCAACTGCTCTGGTGCTAAACCTTTGCCATTGTCACTGTATTTAATGTCGACATTGTCACCCTCGTCCAGCACGGTTATACGGATCTGGCCTTCTTCGATATCTTCAAAAGCATGAATTAAAGAGTTCATTAATAAGTTGGTGAAAATTTGCGATATTGCGCCTGCCGGGCAGCTAAGAATGATGTTATCCGGGCAATTCAGCTCTATTTGGTGCTTAGTTTTTTTAAAGTTAGGTTGTAATGAACGGATCACTTCGTTTAAGTATTCGGCCAGATTAATGGTGCGAACGGCTTCGCTGGTTTGATCAACTGCGATTTGTTTAAAACTAGCAATTAACTCTGAGGCACGGCTAAGGTTAGACTGCAATAATTCAGTGCCTTGGGTTGCTTCAGCAATAAAATGCTCCAAAGCTTTGGGCGACAGCGTTTTATCCTGATAAGACTGCGCAAGGGTACTAATTTTTTCTGCCAAAAAGCTGGTTGCCGTTACGCCAATTCCGACCGGTGTATTTACTTCATGTGTAATACCGGCGACCAGGCCTCCCAGAGCAGCCATTTTTTCTGACTGCACCAGCCGGTCTTGCGCTTGTTTTAAATCATCCACAATGCGCTCGAGCTCGCTTTGTTTACCACGAAGAGCGTCTTCAGTATGGCGGCGACGTTCAATTTCTTCACGCAGGCTCTGTTGCTTTACTTCCAGCTCTTGCTTTTGTTGCTGTAAGTCCATCATTGCCTGACTTAAACCTGATGTTTTACGGGCAACTTCCTGTTCCAGCATCAGATTGTGCTGATCAAGTTTTTCGTTTGACAGCATCAATTGCTTCTGTGTGGTTTCCAACTGTGTCTTGTAGTCTTGCACTCTGCCAATTAAACGGTTAAAGGCATCGGCCATAACGCTTAATTCAGAGGTGTCGTCATGTTGAATTTCAACTTTAGTACCTTCAAGTTGGTCAAGTTCAAGATCTTCAATTTGCTGTGTTAATTCTGTTAGAGGTAAAGTGAGCTGCCGTCTGAATGCCATTAAAAACAGGATAATCAAAAAAGTGGTTTTTAAAAATGCGTTGCCAACTAAAAAATAAATACCAATTTTGATCCGTTCAATAACCACTGCCCGGCTGGAGAACAGTGTAACGTCACCAACCTGGGTAGCCCGGCCGGAAAACTCGAAAATAAGCGGGAAAGTGTAGCCGAAAATGCCAGACTGTTGCTCGGTCAGGCGCACGCCTTCACGAACCAGTTGCGTACTAAAGCGTTCCTGAATATTAATATAACGACCCAGTTGGGTAATAACAGCGCCACTGTCATCGCGCACTATTATGCCTTCTATAGCCGGTATGGCCAGCAAGCCGTCGGCAATAACTAACGCTTGCTGGGTGTTGAGTTCCCAGATAGCTCGGGTAAGGCTGCCTGAGAAGGTTTGCTGCAGCGTTTCCAACTCACCGTTGATGTGGTTTTTAGTATTAAAATACTCAGCGACAATTTGTCCCAGCGTTACCACGAACGTCAGAATAAAATACACAGACAATACTTTGGTCAACAATTTGCGGGACAGACTTTTGTGCTGCATGAAGTAACCTTGTATGAGCGGCATTATTGTTGGAACTGTCTGTCTACCATAACCAATAAACGCCAGTTTGCAAATAGTGCTATCTAATCTCTGCTATTTATAGCTCAGTTATTGCTTTATGGTGGCAGCATGTATATATTTTTTAACCAGTTTAAGCCCAAAAACATTACAACAATACAGGCTGCAGTAAATGGCACTAACCGCGTTAATTTGTGACGACTCCCTACTTGCCCGCAATCAGTTAAAAAAATCGCTACCAGCTGATTTTGACGCCAGCATTGTTACCGCAACCAATGGCTTGGAAGCTTTAGCAATTTTGCGCTCTACAGAGATTGGTTTGGTGTTTCTTGACCTTACTATGCCCGAGTTGGATGGTGTTGGTGTATTAGAAGCAATTAAAGCCGAAGCTATGGATTGCCTGGTAATTGTTGTCTCTGCTGATATTCAGCCAGAGATGCAAAAGCGGGTGATGGATTTAGGAGCACTGGCGTTTGTGCGTAAGCCGGCAAGTGCAGAAAAGCTGGCAGACGTTATGCGTAAGTACGGATTGATATGACCACAGTGTATTTTACCGAAGAGCAGCGTGACTGTCTGCAAGAGCTGGTAAATGTTGCTATGGGTCTGGCCAGCGACAAGCTGGCGCGCTATCTGGACACGTTGGTGCATTTGCAGGTCCCTGCTATAGCACTGGTTGAGACAGAGCAGTTGCCACAGCATCTTGCACAACGCTATCCGCAACACAATGCCAGCCTGATAAGCCTGGGTTTTTTTGGTGATCAGGGACTGCGTGGCGAAACTATTATGCTGTATCAGCTGGAAAATGTCGGTGTGATAGCTCAGCTGCTAGGCTACAGTGATGACGACAGTTCAGAGGCAGAAATGCTGACTGATATAAGCTCGGTGCTCACTACGACATTTTTAAATGGTCTGGCTGAGCAATTAGAGAACAGTTTTTCTTATGCTGCACCGCGCATTTTATCCAGTCGCGACCAGCATTTCGTGCAAAAGCTGACAGAAACAGCTAAACAATGGCAATTGGCATTGCAGGTCGATATTCGTTACCAGCTTATTGATTACAGCTTTAATTGCGACATGATGTTGTTAGTACCGGGCGAAGCAGTGTTACAACTTCGGCAGATGCTGAACAAAGTATTGGCAAGTTTCTGATGCAGATTGACAACTTATTGCAACCGCTACTCTCTCAGCTCAACAGCGGCGTTGTGGTGTTGGATGCGGAATATCGTCTGGTGTTTATTAACCAGTTTATTGCTCGCCGTGCCAATTTAGTATTAGCTGATATACAAGGCCAATCATTGTTTGATGTGTTTGTGGATCTGCCGCGGGCCTGGTTGCAGCGCAAGCTTGATAGTGTGCAGGAACTCCAAATACCAGCCTTTAGTAACTGGGAACAGCGGCAGTATATTTTTAAGTTACCGCATTTGCGACCACTTAGCACAGGTAGCCAGTATATGGCACAAAATTGCAGCATCATGCCGCTTAGCGCTGCAGACAAGGGAGCCGGTTATACCTGTATTTTAATTGAAGATGCTACCGATGCTTTTGTCTACCAGCAACAGTTGCATAGCAGTATGCAGCAGTTAGAGCAGGCAAATCGTATCGATGGTCTGACCGGCATTTTTAACCGCCGCTACTGGCAGCAGCAGTTACAATTAGAAGTTCAGCGTGCTGCGCGTTACCAGCACCCATTATCGTTATTGCTGTTTGATTTAGATAAATTTAAACAGCTAAATGACACTTATGGCCATCAGGGTGGAGATGCAGTGCTTACCTCGGTTGCGCAACAAATTTCAGTGTTGCTGCGTGATACTGATATATTTGGTCGTTATGGTGGCGAAGAATTTGGTGTAGTGTTGCCAGATACGTCACTTAGCGGTGCTATGATGGTGGCAAACCGGATTTGTCAGTCGATTGCCAGTCAGACAATTAGCTATAACCAACAACATATTGCGGTAACGTTAAGCATTGGTGTAGCAAGTTTCACTAGCCAAAGCGAAGACGAATTAATCCGGCAGGCGGATATTGCTCTGTATAACGCCAAACATCAGGGACGCAATTGTGTCAGGGCGTATGCAACTGAACAAAATTACCTTAAAAAGGTAAACTAATTTGTGGCAGCATTTAGCCATTGACAGCCGTCTATAAGTCTGTGCATAGTGTGTCGATGAAAATAAAAACAACTGTACTCACCACCATTATTATTACCACCAGCCCTTCGGGGTAGGAGGTCGGCGGAGTATTGTCTGTTAAAAAGACCCGTGACCTCAGATGTCACGGGTTTTTTTTTGGGCCGACCATTTTGGCCCGTTATAAACCAAGAGTTGCGATAGCTGAACAATAACAGTCAATAAAGCGCAAGGAGTTAAAGATGAGGGTGCTCAAGTTTGGTGGGTCGTCGCTGGCATCAGTGCAACGTTTTGCTGAAGTTGCACTGATTGTGCAGCAGCAAAGCAGCACTGATAGTATTTGCCTGGTGTTGTCAGCGCCACAAGGAGTAACAAATACACTGGTTGAGCTGACTGATCTGGCTTATCTGGGGTCTGATTTTGCACCATTGCTACAGCAGCTGGCAGAACGCTATCAGCAATTGCTGTCTGATGCTGGCGCACAGTTCGCCACTATCGAGTTAGCAGCGGCAAAACAAGTGGTTGAGCGGCAGTTGCAGCAGCTAACAGCGCAATTAACCGGAATTTCGTTGCTACGTCACTGTCCTGATCATATCAAGGCGCAGTTGCTGGGGTTAGGGGAGCAATTCAGTGTTGCCCTCATGGCTGCGTTGCTCAATGCTAACCAGATTACCACACAGGCGCTGGATGCTGTCTCGCTGGTTAAAAGCAGTGGTGATTATCTTAATGCCACTGCTGATATTGCAGCGTCTGAGCAGACGTTACAGCATGCTGTCGCTAGCAATAATGCCCGCGTCTATGTCATAGCGGGTTTTGTTTCCAGCAATGCGCAAGGTGAAACCTGCCTGCTTGGCCGCAACGGCTCTGATTATTCCGGCGCTATTGTCGCAGCAAGCCTAAGAGCCGATGCCTGCGAGATCTGGACTGACGTTGACGGTGTATACAGTGCCGATCCGCGTCAGGTTAAAAATGCCAAACTCATTGATCGTTTATCTTACGACGAAGCTATGGAGCTGTCATATTTTGGTGCCAAGGTATTGCATCCAAAAACCATAGGCCCGCTGGCACGTTATCAGATCCCTTGTTATATCAAAAACACCCTGAACCCCTCGGCACCAGGCACCCGTATCGATAACGATGGCGAAGGCGATGCGCTGGTAAAAGGCATTTCCAGTCTGGAACACCTGACACTGATTACCGTATCCGGCCCCGGGTTAAAAGGCGTGGTTGGTATGGCCAGCCGGGTTTTTGCGTCAATGGCCCGCTCGCAAATCTCAGTGAGCTTAATCACGCAGTCTTCATCAGAATTTAGTATCAGCTTTTGTGTACCACAATTGCATTTATCTGCCGCTAAGCGTGCGTTGCAGCAAGAGTTTGAACTGGAACTGCAAACCGGCTTATTGCGCCCGTTAAATATTCAGTCTGATATGGCGATAGTAAGTCTGGTTGGTGACGGTATGCGCCAGCATCAGGGCGTAGCCGCGAAGTTTTTTGCCTCATTGGCACAGGCCAGAGTTAACGTGGTTGCTATTGCACAAGACAGCAGCGAGCGCTCTATTTCGGCGGTTATTGAACAAGCTGCGTGTAAAAATGCAGTAAAGGTTTGTCATGAGAACTTTTTCAGCCATATTCCCAGCATTGATATTTTTCTGGTGGGCTGTGGCGTGGTAGGCAGTGAACTGCTGCAGCAAATTTATCGGCAGCAGGCTTTTTTACACAGTCGTCAGGTTAAGCTAACGGTCTATGGTATTGCCAACAGTAGGGCGTTGTTATTACACAGCGACGGTATAGATTTACAGCACTGGCAACAGCAATTAGCAGATGCCAAACACCAGTTTTCGGTGTCTGCACTGGCAGACTTTGCCCGCAGCCAGCATTTGACTAATCCGGTGCTGGTTGATTGCACCAGCGCAGAAGCGGTTGCCGGCCAATACGCCGACTTTCTTGCCGCTGGCTTTCATGTGGTTACGCCGAATAAAAAAGCCAATACTGCGTCCTACAGCTACTATCAGAAACTGCGTCAGCTGGCGCAGCAGCACCGGCGGCGCTTTTTATATGAAACCACAGTTGGCGCCGGCCTGCCGGTTATCGACACCTTGCAGGGTTTACTGAATGCCGGTGATGAGCTGGTTGCCTTTGAGGGTATTTTATCCGGCTCTTTGTCGTACATCTTCGGTGAGCTGGAAGCGGGTGTCAGTTTGTCTGAGGTAACAAATAAAGCTCGCGAAAAAGGCTTTACCGAGCCAGACCCTCGTGATGATTTGTCGGGTATGGATGTGGCGCGCAAGCTGCTTATTTTGGCACGTGAAGCCGGTATGTCATTAGAGCTAAGTGATGTAGAGGTTGACTCAGTGTTACCTGCAGGCTTTGCTAATGAGTGCAGCACAGAAGCGTTTTTAACGCAGTTGCCTCAGCTGGATGCTGAATTTGCCCAGCGTATCGCGCAAACAAAAGCAGACGGCAAGGTGCTGCGTTATATCGGTGAAATTGTTGATGGTAAATGTAAGGTTGCCATTAAAGCGCTGGATATAGATCATCCGCTGGCTAAGGTAAAAGACGGTGAAAATGCGCTGGCGATCCACACCCGTTATTATCAGCCAATCCCGTTTGTTTTGCGTGGCTATGGTGCTGGTGCGGCTGTTACGTCTGCCGGTGTATTCAGCGATTTAATGCGTACCCTCGGCTGGCAGCAACAGGTGTAATGACGATGCAGCAAGTTTCTGAATTCACTACGCCAGATTATCTGAAGCGTTATTATGCCCCGGCTTCAACCGGTAATTTTTCGGTTGGATTTGATTTGCTTGGTGCTGCCTTTGAGCCGCTAAATGCTGACTTGTTTGGTGATGTGCTGGACATCGTTGCTGAGAGCGCAGAGCTGAGCCTTGATATTGTTGGTCGTTATGTTCATCAACTACCACAAAATAGCAGTGACAATCTGGTATTAAGCTGTTTTTATGCTTTTGAGCAAAAAGTCGGCCGCAGTTTGCCCCGGCTATCATTGCGGTTACATAAAAACTTACCTGTTGGCAGTGGTCTGGGGTCCAGTGCCTGTTCTATTGTTGTTGCCTGTTACGCTTTTAATGACTACTTCGGCCAGCCATTAACGCAACACGAGTTACTGCAATTGATGGCGCAGGCAGAAGGTGGCGTTAGTGGTAGTGTGCATTACGATAATGTGGCGCCGTCATTTTTGGGTGGCCTGCAGTTAATGTTACCAGACAGCGACAAGCTATGTCGGGCCTTGCCCTGGTTTGAGCACTGGCGTGTGGTACTGTGTTACCCCGGCACCGTGTTATCAACCAAAGCTGCCCGTGCGGTGTTACCGCAACAGTTAACGTTGGCGCAAAGTATTGCGTTTGCCGGCATATTAAGCCGCTTTGTCAGTGCTATGTATGTGGCGGACGAAACAGAAGCCGTTGCCGCGCTGCGCGATCTGGTCGCTGAGCCGGCACGCATTCCATTGTTGCCGGAGTTACCTGCGCTGCGCGCTGCACTGACAGAGCAAGGGGTGTTACATTTGGGTATTTCCGGTGCCGGACCAACATTATTTGCTTTATGCAGTAACGATGCCCAGGCGCGGCTTGCGGCAGAGTATTTATCGCGGCATTATGCCAAAAATCAGGACGCGACTACACAAATCTGTCGCTTGTCAGCACAAGGTGCCCGGGCGCTTTAGTGAAAGAGGCTGTAGAAAATTATGCAATTAACAAATTTAAAAGTAGCGGCTGAGCAGGTGAGTTTTTTACAGGCCGTTCGCCAGGGCCTGGGTTTGCAGCAGGGGCTGTTTTTCCCCACGCAGTGGCCCAAGCTTGATATAGATGCGTTATTAGCGATGCCGCTGGTGCAGCGTAGCAGCGAGATCCTCAAAGCGTTGATTGGCGATGAATTAACGGCTACTGAAGTAGCGCAGATGCTGCAACGGGCATTTACGTTTCCGGCACCTCTGGTTAGCGTAGGTGATGATTTGGCTTGTCTGGAGCTGTTTCATGGCCCAACACTGGCGTTTAAAGACTTTGGCGGTCGTTTTATGGCGCAGGCGCTGGCTAAAGCGCAGTCTGGCAAAGATACCACCATAGTCACTGCTACCTCTGGAGATACCGGTGCAGCTGTGGCGCATGCGTTTTATCGCCAGCCAGGCGTCAAGGTAGTGATTTTATTTCCAAAAGGCAAAATCAGCCCGTTACAGGAAAAGCTGTTTACCACCTTGGGCGAAAACATTACCACATTAGCGGTAGACGGTGATTTTGATCAGTGCCAGGCGCTGGTAAAGCAGGTATTTGACGATAAACCACTGGTGCAGCAGCTGGGTATTAATTCTGCTAACTCTATTAATATCAGCCGTTTATTTGCTCAAGTATGTTACTACTTTGAAGCCTTTGCTCAGGTGCCGGCCGAAAAACGTGCTCAGGTCGTTGTTGCTGTACCCAGTGGCAATTTCGGTAATCTTACAGCTGGCCTGATCGCCAAGGCATTGGGCTTACCGATTAAGCGTATGGTTGCGGCCACTAACAGTAACGATACTGTGCCACGATACTGGCGCAGCGGCGACTGGCAACCTAAAACTACTGTGGCTACGTTGTCTAATGCGATGGATGTGGCGGCGCCGAACAACTGGCCACGGGTTGAGGCTTTGCTGGCACAAGGTGTTATTTGTCGGGATGATATTGAAGCAGTCATGGTGGATGAAGACGACACCGTGCTGGGCGTACGGCAGTTGTCGCAGTTGGGTTATTTAAGCGAACCACACGCTGCTGTGGCATTTAAGGCACTCAAGCGTAGTTTGCAAAGCGGCGAGTACGGCATTTTTCTGGGTACCGCCCATCCGGCAAAATTTAAAGAACAGGTTGAGAACATTCTTGGTACACCCTTAGCCTTGCCTGAAGCTTTGGCGCGCTGCGCGGCGGAGCAGAGCTTATGTCGTGATATTGCTGCCGATTTTGTCGAGCTGAAACAGGCGCTACTGGCATTGGAGTCACATTAATGTCATGGCAGCAGTTACTCGGCGAAGAGAAAACTCAGCCTTACTTTATTGAGACGCTGTCGCAAGTTAAACAGGCACGACTGGCGGGGCAGGTTATCTACCCGCCCGAGGCCGATGTGTTTAATGCCTTTAAACTGACTGAGCTGGATAAACTGAAAGTGGTGATCCTGGGGCAGGACCCTTACCATGGACCAAATCAGGCACATGGGCTGGCGTTTTCAGTTCGTAATGGTGTCCGGGTGCCGCCGTCGCTGCAAAATATGTATAAAGAGCTGGCGTTAGAATACCCGGATTTCCAGATCCCCAGCCATGGTTGCTTAGAACGTTGGGCAGAGCAGGGCGTGTTACTGCTTAATACCGTGTTAACGGTGGTAGCGACACAGGCTAATTCTCACAGGCATTTAGGCTGGGAGCAGTTTACCGATAAGGTCATAGCGCAGATAAGTAGCCAGTGCCAGGGGATTGTGTTTCTGCTGTGGGGTTCACATGCGCAAAAGAAAGGCCGTTTTATTGACCGTCAGCGCCATCATGTGCTGGAAGCACCGCATCCGTCACCGCTATCAGCCCATCGCGGTTTTCTTGGTTGCGGCCATTTTAAGCAAACAAATGCCTTGCTGCAGCAACAAGGCAAAAGCCTGATAAACTGGCAACTGTAATGGCATAGTACAAATAAAAAAGCCCGCAGATTAATGCGGGCGTTTTTTACAACTCTATGTCAGTCAATTCCGGCTCTATGGTCCAGTCTATGTCTGTAAGCTCTTTTTTGAGGCGTTGCCGCTCCTTCAGTTGCTCTATTTCGCGCCATTTACGCTTTACTGCCTTAGGTTTGGCAGCGGGGCGTTCCAACATATTCAGTAAATCTTCGAAGCTTTCCATTGTTTTGCCTCTCTGAGTGTTGTTGTTATTTTCAACAAAGTGTTTACCACATTTCTATCGAAAATAAAACACCCAAGTGACAACCTGATGACAGGCCCGGCGTATTTAGTGCTATTTTTGTCGCATAAAGTGCGCTATTAGTGCCTGGGTTGAGTTATCCAGGCTACTGCTATCTGTGCCACAAAGCGCCTGGTAAATCGGCCCGGACAACTGTTTACCCAGTTCAACGCCCCATTGATCGAATGAATTAAGCCCCCACAACACGCCCTGGCAAAAAACTTTATGTTCATAAAGGGCAATTAATGCACCCAGATAATAGGGTGACAGTGCCGGTAACAGCAAAGTATTGCTGGGTTTATTGCCTGGTGACACCTTATGCGGTGCCAATGCAGCAGCTTGCTGTGTTGTCATGCCTGCGCTAAGGCACTCCTCAGTGGCTTCCTGTAGCGTTTTACCCTGCATCAGGGCCTGAGTTTGGGCAAAGCAATGCGCAGCTAAACGCTGATGATGGTCAGCCAAATTATGCGCACTGGAAACTGGCAGAATAAAATCTGCCGGTACAGCCAGCGCACTTTGATGTAGTAACTGATGATAAGCGTGCTGACCATTGGTACCGGCATCGCCCCATATTACCGGCGCGGTAGCATCAGTGAGTGGTTGGCCATCAATGTCAACACTCTTGCCGTTAGACTCCATATCCAGCTGCTGTACATAGGAGGGTAGCAAGCGCAAATAATGGCTGTATGGCAACAACGCCTGGGCCTGGCAGCCAAAGCCATTGATATACCAAATGCCCAGCAATGCTAACGTTAGCGGCATGTTTGCGGCTGCAGGCGCAGTAACAAAATGCTGATCCATCGCTTCGGCACCGGCCAGCAGCTGGGCAAAGTGGGTATTGCCAATCATTAATGCCAGCGGTAAACCAATTGCCGACCATAAGGAATAACGACCACCCACCCAATCCCACATTGGCAGGATGTGCTCTGGTACTATACCAAACTCGGCTGCGGCGCTGATATTTGACGAGGTAGCCCAAAAATGACGGGCGATAGCGGCGCTGTCTGCACCCTGATCTTTAAACCACTGGCGGATAGCCAGCGCGTTTTGTTTGGTTTCTTCGGTGCCAAAAGATTTCGACGCCACAACAACAAGGGTGGTAGCCGGGTCGAGGTTTTTCACCACATCAGAGACTACAGCGCCGTCGATATTGCCGGCAAAATGCAATTTAACCGGGCTGCAGTGATACGGCGTTAACGCCTCAACAGCCATTTGTGGGCCCAGCAGTGAGCCGCCAATGCCAACCCAAATCAGGTCAGTAATCGCTTTACCGCTGTAGCCTTTATATTCGCCGCTATGTAGTTGGTTGACCAGCGCTGTCATTTTGTCCCGGCAGGCGAGGATCTGGCTGCCAACATCTTCGCCATCCAGCGTCAGGCCCGTTACATCGGTTTTGCGCAGCATCATATGCCAGACAGTGCGCTGTTCGGTGTTGTTAATCTTATCGCCGGCTAACATCGCTTGCAGCTTTTGCTGCAGCGGGCTTTGTGCCGCCAGCTGCTGCAAAGCTTGCCAGCTTGTATCGTCGATAAGGTTTTTCGAGTAGTCCAGCAAAATACCGCAAGCTGTCATGCTATAGCGACTGGCCCGGGCTGGATCCGCAGCAAAAGCCTGTCGTAATGATATGGGCTGAGCGGCCAGCGTTTTTAACGCTGACCAATGAGTGGCTAACATAGACTACTCCCTTAATGAAATGTTGTTACAGCGCTTGCTGGATCGTTTGTTCCAGTTTGCGTTGGTCGATAGCAAACTTGCGAATACCCTCAGCCAGTTTTTCAGTGGCCATAGCATCTTCATTCATTGCCCAGCGGAACTGACTCTCGGTCAGTTGTTCTGGTGCAGTTGAGCTGGCCCCGTTGTCAGTTAAATGCACCACAAGTTCACCCTGCATCTGGCTTAACTCTGCCAGCAACGCCGGGCTTATCGTCAGGCGATCACAGCCGGCCAGTGCCAGCACTTCGCCGGTGTTACGAAAACTTGCGCCCATCACCACCGTATTGAAACCATGCTGCTTGTAAAAGCGGTAAATGTCGCGCACCGACAATACACCAGGATCGGTTTCGCTGCTGTAATCCTGGCCAGTGCTGGCTTTGTACCAATCCAGAATGCGGCCGACAAAAGGCGATATTAAATATACACCGGCTTCTGCACAGGCTCTGGCCTGCGCCATATGGAATAGCAACGTCAGATTACATTGAATGCCCTGCTGTTCCAGCTGGCGTGCGGCCTGGATCCCTTCCCAGGTCGAGGCAATTTTTATCAGGATCCGCTCGGTGCCAATACCATTTTCGTTATAAAGTGCAACCAGTTGCCTGGCTTTAGCTACCGTTGCTGCGGTATCAAAAGATAAACGGGCGTCTACTTCAGTGGATACCCGGCCAGGTACCAGCTTAGTTATGCTAGTGCCGATATCGACAGCGAATTTGTCTGATGCCAGACTCAGTTGCCCAGCACTGTCATTGCTGTTGCGCTTGGCGTACGCTACAGCGCTTGCTAGCAACGGCTTGGCAAAATCTTGCTGGCTGGCGTTTAGCAGTAAACTGGGGTTAGTCGTTGCATCAACCGGACGAAATTGTTCAATTGCCGTCAGATCGCCACTGTCTACTACCACGGTGGTTACCGCTTTTAGTTGAGAGAGTATGTTGTTCATGTTGTTTTATTACCGTATTTTTGCTCACATATTAGTGATATTGGCTCTAATAAGCAATTTATGTAGAAAAATTACAACAAAAGGCTGTTGTAACGGAAAACTCATGATAATAGCGTTGCATGGAGTAATCTAAGTTACTATATTGCCTGTTCTGTCGGTAGTATGCCGATACCAAGTTGTAACAGTAAATTAGCACAGGATCTCGATGATCTTCCAAGCCAGCTTCTATAAAAGTAAAAAACTATTGTTAATTGAAGACTGTGAGCCGGTACGTGCTTCTATTAAGGGCATGGTACAGCAAATAGGTTTCGATGATGTTACCACTGCGTCCGATGCTTTGCAGGCTATTGCACTGATAAAAAAGCATAGCTTTGATTTTGTGCTAGCCGATTTTGATCTGGGCGCTGGCCAGGATGCGCTGCAGCTTTTTAACGATGTTAGTCAGCAAGCGTCGTTAAAGTCGGGCTGTTGCTTTTTGCTGATGAGCGCCGAGCCCCGGCGTTTACCCGTGCTGGGCTTATTAAAAGGCGCGCCGGACGCGTTTATCCTGAAACCTTTTTCTTATATTGAACTGGAAAAGCGCCTGGCAAAAGTGTGGAACCACCGGCTAAAACTGCGCAAAGTGTATCAGGCATTAAAAGACGATGATCATCATACTGCCCAGCTGGAGCTGGACCAGGTGATCAATGCGCGCAGCTCTGCATCCTTACCGGCCTTGCGCCTGATGGGGGAGGTGCTGCTGCGTGAGAGCAATTTTGCCGCAGCGCAAAAATTATATGAGCAGGTACTACAGCAGCGAGACTTCAGTTGGAGCCGGTTAGGCTATGCGGTTACGTTATTGCAGCAGCAGGAATTTACGCAGGCGCAGCAGTTACTGGTTGAAATGACCGAAGCTGATGATATACGCCCCGAGGCTCAGCAATGGCTGGCTTGCTTATTTCTGCAACAAGGGCAATATGCCGAGGCCAGACAACAGCTTAGCGAACTACTTAAAAACCAGCCGACACATATCGAGGCTCATCTGGCTATAGCGATAGCATTAGAGTGCAGCGGCAATACAGATGAGGCAATTAAGTACTGGCAAAAACTTATTCAGCAGTACAGGTTCTCCGGCTTTGACCGGGCAGAATTCTATTTTTCGTTAAGCCGTTTGATACTGCAGCAGGCACAGCGTGCAGCTGCGGCAGAGGTTGCCGGTCTGCTTAAAAAAGCCACTGACGCATTATCCTCGTTACCAAATAAACTTCAAAGCGATAAAACCGATGCCGCCGTTGCCGTATTGCGCGCCAGGTTTGGCCTGCTGCAAGGCAATTTTGCCGACGCAAAACAACAATTGGAGTTATTGCGCCAGCAAGAATTACCGTCAGACCCAGCGGGTTTTCTTGACTGTGCGTGTCTGGCGTTTTCGCTTGGCGAGGTAAAATTATCAGAGCAGTATCTGGCAGAGCTAAAAGCCTGTGAGCGCCCCTGCACAGATCTAAACCGCTGCGGCCAGAATTTGCTTGCCAAGGCGCTGCCCTTGCAAGAGCAACAGCAACGAATAATGATCCGGCAGTGGAATCAGGCCGGTATGGAGCTGATGCAGCAAGGTGATGCTGGCGCAGCATTGGTGCAATTGCGCCAGGCGTTTATATATATGCCCTGCAATGCCGCATTAATTTTAAATTTGCTGCAAACACTTACCGAGTTGCCTGCAGATAAAAAGCTGGTTGCGCTGGCGAAGACTGCGCTGAACGCGTTGGAGTTTAGTAACAAAACGGACGCTAATCAGCAGCGACTAGCCAATTTACTGCCAAAACTACCAGAACTGTATCTTAAATAATTTTTCAAGAATTCAGGACATTATCTATGTTGTTGCTTGTTTCTCCCGCCAAAGATTTGGATGTTCAACCGCTAACGCAAAAAGTCGCTGTTACCCAGCCGCAATTACTGCAGCAAAGCCAGCAACTGGCCGATATTTGCAAAGATCTGACACCAAATGATTTATCTGGCCTGATGCACATTAGTGACAAGCTTGCCGGCTTAAATGCCGCCCGTTTTGCTCAGTGGCAATTACCGTTCACTGAACACAATGCCAAAGCGGCATTGTTTACTTTTAATGGTGATGTATATCAGGGCCTGGACGCATTAAGTTTATCGGATGACGATATCGCCTTTGCCCAGCAGCACTTACGTATTCTGAGTGGTTTGTATGGTGTGCTCCGGCCACTCGATTTAATGCAACCCTACCGGCTGGAAATGGGCACTAAGCTGGCAAATCCGCAAGGTAAAGATCTATATGCTTTCTGGCAGGATACGATTACCACCCTACTCAATCAGCAGCTTAGTGAGCTCAACAGCGAGCTGGTGGTAAATTTGGCGTCGCAGGAATATTTTAAAGCGGTAAAACCCAAGCTGCTAAATGCCCGCCTTATTACTCCGGTATTTAAAGATTTTAAAAACGGCCAGTATAAAATTATCAGCTTCTTTGCTAAAAAAGCGCGTGGTTTAATGGCGCGTTATATTATTCAACAGCGTATAACTGAGGCAAGCAAGCTAAAAGACTTTGATTTAGCTGGATATCAATTTAGCGCTGAACAATCGTCGGCAAATGAGCTGGTATTTTTACGCCATAATACAGAATAGTTCTTGCAAGGCGTGAGCTGAACCGGCTTGTTCACGTCAACACGCCGTAAACCCTTCCATGGGGGCTCGATTCAGGCATCCATGCCTTCAACGGTTGACTTAGAACAAACCGATTCTGCCGATTGATTCAACATTACGTCCGTCCGAATTTTTGTTACAATGCCGCTCTTTGCCGGTAGCGGCTTAAACCTGGTATCACAGATGAAATTTCCCGGCCTGCGTAAAATTAAACATTATTTCCCGGTATCCCAGCCTAAACCTCAGTTGCCCAGCTTCGAAGTGCGGCCAGAGCTGGATACCTATATCGTCGGCCTGGATCAAACTATTGTTGATGTGGTGGCCAGCGTTAGTGATGAGTTTTTGCAAAAGTACAACATTCACAAAGGCTTATCTAACCTGGTCGAACACGGTAAAGCCAACCTGATCTATCAGGAGCTGGTAGCACACAACGCCATTTCCGATCATTTTGCCGGTGGCACTATTGGTAATACTATTCACAATTATTCGGTGTTGGCCGATGATAAATCGGTGCTGCTTGGCGTAATGTCGGCCAATATTGCGCTGGGCTCGCCGGCGTATCACTATGTTTGCCACACCAGTTCTAAAGTAGATATGAACCATCTGCAAGGCGTAGCTGGTGATATAGGCCGGGGCATTACCATGATAACGCCGGACGGTGAGCGTACCTTTGTTATCGATCCCAGCGATATGGACGAATTAAGCCCGGACTATATTCCCACTGATATTATTGCCGCAGCTGCTGCTTTTGTGGTTAGTGCCTACCCACTGCGTGCCACTGATCAGCCAATACAGCAAGCGATGTTAAAAGCGCTGCAAGATGCCAAAGCGCATAATGTCCCGGTGGTAATGAGCCTGGGTACCCGCCATTTGGTAGAAGAGAACCGCGAACAAATTTTGCGTACCATTAAAGACTACGTCAACGTGCTGGCGATGAACGAACTGGAAGCCGAAGCCTTAACCGGCTTTGCCGATCCGCTAAAAGCCGCCGAAGCCATATTAGATCATACCGATATGGTGTTGATCACTGCTGGGCCGGAAGGTTTATACCTCTGTGGCCATACCGATGACAGCGTAAAACGTGAAAGCAGCAATCCGATAAAGTCTGCCAGCCTGGCCGATTTTAACCAGTTTGAATTTAGCCGGCCGATGTTGCATGCCCACTGTGATAAGCCGCTAAAGGTGTATTCGCATATCGACCCCTATTTAGGCGGGCCAGAGCGTATTAAAAACACTAACGGAGCCGGGGATGGTGCGCTGTCGGCCATTTTGCATGATATGGCGGCAAATCATTTTCATAAGCAGGTGCAGCCGTTATCTGGCAAGCACGAGCAGCCGTATTTAGCCTATTCGTCGTTTGCGCAAATTTGCAAGTATGCCAACCGGGTAAGCTATGAAATTCTGGTACAAAACGCGCCGCGCCTATCCAAAGGCTTACCCGAGCGGGAAGACAGCCTGGAAGAGGCTTACTGGGAAAGATGATAGCGCATTGAACTTGGTGTGGCGCTGCTTTAGTGGGCAATCCCGCTGTGCTCGCCACAGCAACTCGCAAGCCATCCCTGGCTTGCTCAGACACTCTGTGGCTGCGCATCGGGACGCCCACCTTCGAGCACTATCACTATCTGTTTATTAACTCTGAAACACACTGTCCAGTAAGCGGAATGTACCGGCATCGGCATCCAGCTCTACGCGGCCACCTACCGGCACAATAAACTGCTGTTTAATATGGCCAATCATGGCGCCTCGGTAGGCCGGGATATTCAGCGGCTTAATATGGTCGTCAAAAATCTGATCCATCGTCAGCCAGCCATAGCCACCGCTGGGGCGACAAGCGGTGCATTCACCAAAAATAAAGCCGGCTATTTTATCCAGCGCGCCCATCAGCTTTAATGTGCTAAGCATACGATCAACCCGGTATGGCGCTTCTTCTACGTCTTCTAAAAACAGTATTTTACCTGCGAAGTCAGGCAGGTAAGGTGAGCCGGCTAAAGCCGTTAGTACGGTTAAATTGCCACCGACTAATTCACCCTGCACCTTGCCTCCAGTGATGGTAATGGTGCGGTTTTGCCGCGCCACTAACTCGTCTTTGGCATCCAGTACATTTTGGTATTGCATTAACTCGCGGTTGAAAAACAACCGCTGAAACTGGTCGGCATTAAAGCTGTTCCAACTGCCGGTGCCGTTCGGGCCGTGAAAGGTAACCAAACCGGTTTGGGCGTGAATAGCATTGTGCAAAGCCGTGATGTCAGAATAGCCCAGCAGTACTTTAGGGTTATTGCGAATAAGTTTGTAATCCAGCAGAGGTAGCAAGCGGGCCGCGCCTGAACCGCCACGCAGACAAATAATAGCTTTAACCTCTTTATCGGCGAACATGGCATTGATATCGCTGGCACGCTCAGCATCGGTGCCGGCTAAATGGCCGCGACGGGCAGCCAGGTGTTTACCGGTTTTTACTTTAAAGCCCAATGCTTGCATGACTTCCTGCGCTATTTGTAAGTCCAGCGCTTCGTCGGTGGCTTTAGACGGGCTAACCAGGGCGACAGTATCACCTGGTTTTAACGCCAGCGGCAGCAGACGTTTAGCGCCGGCCGATGGTGCGGCCATAACACTGCTGCAACTGGCCAGCGGCAGCAAGGCAGCAGTCAGGGCGCAGTTTTTTATAAATTGTCTTTTGTCCATCGGCTGGCTCCATCAATGACACTGAAAATAATTTATTCAACATATCAATAGCAGCTTTACTAAAAAATTCCAAGGCGGTGGCGCAGAAATGCGATAACCGCCAACTTTTTATCGCCGGCGGTCAGGCAGGATATTGCGGATTATTTTACCTTTTTCGCAGCTTTTTTTGCCGCAGCTTTGGTTGGCTTTTTCTTTTTCACCGGCACCTTAGCTTCTTTGTTTTTTGGCCGTAGTGCTTCTATCACCCGGCGTTTTAGTTTTTGTTCAACATAACGCTCTACTTTGGCCAGTATCGCCATATCGTGCGCTTCAATCAGTGAAATGGCGGTGCCTTTTTTGCCGGCACGGCCGGTGCGACCAATACGGTGCAGGTAAACGTCGGCACTGCGCGGCATGTCAAAGTTAATTACATGGCTAATATCGTCAATATCCAGGCCGCGGGCTGCGATATCAGTGGCCAGTAAAATTTTTACCCGGCCGCTGCTAAAACGTTCTACTGCTTGCATGCGTTTGTCTTGCGGCATTTCACCCTGTAACCAGCCACAACGCAGACCGGCGGTCTCTAACTGTCCGGTTAAGCTGGCCAGACGTTCACGGGTTTTAATAAAGACGATGGCTTTGGTGACATCTTCTTGCTTTAACAAATGCAGTAGCAGTGCCAGTTTATGCTGTGCGTCATCGGCTAAATGTACCCACTGCAAAATTTTGGCGTTTTCTTTGCGTGACGGTATTGCTTCTACCCGCTCGGGCTCTTTTAATGCGCGTGCGGCAAAACGTTCTAAATTAGCGCCCTCAAGGGTGGCCGAAAATAAAAAGGTTTGCCGGCGGCGGCGGGCTTCCAACACAATACGGTTCATCTCACCAATAAAGCCCATGTCCAGCATGCGGTCGGCTTCATCCAGAATAAGCAGTTCAACTTCATCGGCCTGAAAGCTTTCTTCGTCCAGGTATTCGGTTAACCGGCCCGGTGTTGCGATAAGAATATCGTTATTTTTTTCCAGGGTGTCTTTGTGGCTGCCGTAATTAATACCACCGGTGATCACGCCAACATTAAGCTCGGTAAACTGGGTAAAATGTTTAAACTCGTCATACACCTGATAAGCCAGCTCGCGCGTTGGTGTCATTACTAATACACGGGCGAAGCCTGGGTCTTTACGGCCAAAATCAAGCAGGTACTGAATAGCCGGCAACACAAAGGCCAGGGTTTTACCGGTGCCGGTTGGCGCACTGGCGAGTAAGTCTTTGCCTTCCAGCGCCAGTGGGATCGCCATGTCCTGGATCAGTGTCGGCTGGGTAAAACCGCGCATGCTGATGGCGCGGTTAATATCGTCGTCCAGTTGAAAATCTGCGAATGTTGTCATGGTGTCCTCAGCCTGATTACCTGTACGGTGACAGCGCGCCTGCTTCGCCGTAAACTGGCGGGGTGGAGGTGCTGATGTCAGCCGGTTTTCAATGTAAAAAATTCTATGTTGCTCATGATCAGTGCGCGATGAAAGTCGGCACTGACGGTTTATTATTGGGTGCCTTTGCACCACTACCGCCACCGCATAGCGATATTCTCGATATTGGCGCCGGTTCCGGCCTGATAAGCCTGATGTTAGCTCAGCGCACCGACTCTGCCAATGCGATAGATGCGATAGAGTTAGACCCTGCCGCTGCGGAGCAAGCTGCCGCCAATGTGGCCAACAGCCCGTGGCCTAATGCAGTGCGGCTGATAAAGGGCGACATTCTAACCTATAGCAGTAGCAAACGTTACCGCTTAATTGTATCTAACCCGCCGTTTTTTCAACAATCGCTGCTATCTGCCGATGCACGCCGTGCTCAGGCGCGGCATACAGACAGCTTGCCGTTTCTGGCATTGTTAAATAAAGCCGCTGATTTGCTGGCGCCACAAGGTGTGTTTACGTTAATACTGCCGCTGTCTGGCGCGCAGCACATGCAGCAGCTGGCACTGGCCCAGGGTTGGTTTTTACTGCAGCGTTGTGATGTGCACAGCCGGGCAGACAAACCGGTACAGCGCGTGTTACTAAGTTTGGGCAACGTGGCGCAACCAACGCAATACAGCAGCTTGGTTATCCAACAAGCTGATGGCAGCTATACGGCTGATTACAAGGCGCTGTTACGGGATTTTTATCTTAAGTTTTAATGGCGGCTTATTCCAGCGCCGCCGCAATTTCCGGTAATATCTGGTTAACCCAGTCATTTAACCGTGCGTCGGTTAAGTCGTACTGGTTCTCATCATCCAGTGCCAGGCCATAAAAGTACGAACCATCTTCAGTTAGCGCTTTAGAGGCAATAAAATCGTAACCGGCAGCAGGCCAAAAACCGATACGGTGCGGATTTTGTGGCGCTATAGCATCGTGTAGCATGCCCACGGCATCAATAAACCACTCGGCGTAACCCAGTTGATCACCCATGCCATAAATAGCGATAATTTTACCGCGTAAATCTACCGCCTGAATGTCATCCCAATGCGCTTCCCAGTCTTCTTGAATTTCGCCGAAATCCCACGTCGACAGGCCGAGGATCAGGATGTCGTAATCGGCCATCTTGCCAAGCGGTACCTGCTTAATATTATTCAGCTCTACAATATCAGCACCAATCAGTGCCTGAATTTTCTCTGCCACTATTTCGGTATAGCAGGTGGTAGAGCCATAAAATAAGCCGATTTTCATCGCAGTCTCACAACTAGGTAGGCGCCAACCAAGCCAGCGCTAAAAAAGGTGGCATAGTGTAGCAGAACAGCACGACAGACAAAATGGCGGCTTTGCGCCACGGCTGGCATGCGCTACCATAAGCAGCATTAAATTATCGGTTAGTTTCGGCAGTAGCAGTGGCATCAAAGGAAATTGTATTATCAGAGCAAGCGTTAATTAGCGCCTTCCTTGATCAGCTATGGCTGGATAAAGGCGTTAGTGAGCACACGCTTAGTGCCTATGGCACAGATTTAAAAAAGTTTGCCCAGTTTCTGGCCAGTCAGCAGCACAGTTTGTTAAGTTGCAACAGTCAGCTGGTAAACCGTTATCTGGCCGTGCGGGTGGATAAACAATTTAGCCCGCGCAGTACATCCCGCGCACTTAGTAGTTTGCGTCGCTTTTACGCCTATCTGCATCAAAGCGGTAAGATGGCCGATAACCCGTTGTCGCAGCTGTTAAACCCGAAAATTGGTCGCAGCCTGCCAAAAAGTTTATCCGAGCAGGATGTCGATGCACTGCTCAATGCGCCGGACATCAGCGACCCCATTCAGTTTCGTGACAAAGCCATGTTGGAATTGCTGTATGCCAGTGGCTTGAGGGTGTCAGAATTAGTTGCTTTGACCATGCAACAAATTAACCTGCAACACGGTCTGGTAAGGGTGGTGGGCAAAGGCGAAAAAGAGCGCCTGGTGCCAATGGGCGAAGAAGCGGCGCATTGGTTGCTGCGCTATTTGCGCGAGGCCAGAGTGCTGCTGTTGGGCGGCCAAATGCTGGATGTGGTGTTCCCAAGCAGCCGGGCACAGCAGATGACGCGGCAAACGTTCTGGCACCGGATTAAATTTTATGCCAAAGTAGCGCACATTCAGGCCGCGCTGTCGCCACATACGTTGCGTCATGCGTTTGCCACTCATTTACTGAACCATGGCGCTGATTTGCGCGTTGTACAGATGTTGCTGGGTCACAGCGATTTATCTACCACGCAAATTTATACCCATGTTGCGCAGGCCAGGTTACAAAGCTTGCATCAATTACATCATCCGCGCCCGTGAGCGCAAGGCAGGAAACAGTTATGAAAAAGTTAGTAGTCGCCCTCTGTGGTCTGGGTTTAATGGCTGGCGCTGTAGCACAAATTAAGCCGGCCGAATCGCAATACCAGCATATAGAGCAGCAGTTTGCCGCGTTGAGTTTAAGCGTTAACGCCGTGTCGGAAGGCCCGCTGGACGGCATGTTACAGGTGTTTACCAACAAGGGGCTGTTTTTCACCTCTAACGACGGCCAGTACTTTTTTGAGGGTAATATTTACGATCTGAAAAACCAGCAGCTGGTAAACGAGCAGCAAATGCGGCCTTATATTCAGCAGCAGGTCGCGAAGGCCGCAGACGGTGTGATTGAATACAAAGCTAAAAATGAAAAGTACGTGATCAACGTATTTACCGATCCCAGTTGTGGTTATTGCCGCAAATTACACCATGAAATGCAGGATTATAATAACGCCGGTATCACAGTGCGTTACCTGGCGTTTCCCCGTGGTGGAGTAGGCTCGGAAACCTACCTGCAAATGCAACATATCTGGTGCACTAAAGACAACCGTGGCGCTATGGATGCGGCTAAAGACGGCGACAAAATAAAGCCGGCTATGTGTACTAACCCGGTAAAAAGCCAGTACGAGATGGGCCAGTCGTTTGGCATTAACGGCACACCGGCAATTATCTTACCCAGCGGCCGGCTTATTCCGGGTTATCAACCTGCCAAAGCCTTGCTGGCGCAGTTAGAGGCGAAATCTTAAGCCATTATGTCTGCAGTAACCCCCAATATAGTGCGCCGGCAACTGCCCGGCGTGCTACCTGATTTAGCCACTAGCCTGCACCCATTGTTAACCCGGCTCTACGCCAGCAGGGGCGTTAGCAGTGCTGCAGAGCTGGAACGCGGTGCGGCCAGTTTACTGCCGTTTAGTACTTTAAAGGGTATTCATACCGCAGTTAAACTGCTTTGTGAAGCACTGCAGCAGCAGCAACAGCTGGTAATAGTTGGTGACTTTGATGCCGATGGTGCAACAAGCACCGCGGTATTGCTTAGCGGCCTTAAAGCTCTGGGGTTTAAGCGGGTAGAGTATCTGGTACCTAACCGGTTTGAATACGGTTATGGCTTAACACCGGAAATGGCCGAGCTGGCGGTGGCGCAAGGCGCCGAGCTTATTATCACCGTAGACAACGGTATATCTGCTATCGACGGTGTGGCGCTGGCCAAACAAGCCGGCGTTAAGGTGCTGGTAACCGATCATCACCTGGCGGGGGCAGAATTACCGGCCGCTGATGCCATAGTAAACCCTAACCAACCCGGTTGTAACTTTGCTAGTAAAGCGCTGGCAGGTGTGGGCGTGGCGTTCTATGTGTTACTGGCACTGCGCGCCAAACTGCGTGAGCAACAGTATTTTAGTCGGGCCGCTATTGCCGAGCCCAACCTAGCCGAGCTCCTGGATTTAGTGGCACTGGGCACGGTAGCCGATGTGGTTCCACTGGATAGCAACAATCGCATTTTAGTGCACCAGGGCTTAATGCGTATTCGCAGCGGTAAGTGCCGCCCCGGCATTCAGGCACTGATTGATGTCGCTAACCGAAGTGCCGCTAAACTTACCGCCAGTGATTTTGGCTTTGCTTTAGCGCCGCGCTTAAACGCAGCCGGCCGGCTGGATGATATGTCGCTGGGTATAAGTTGCCTGTTGGCCAAAGAGTTAGGCCTGGCTCGGCAATACGCCGCCGAGCTGGACAGTTTAAATGTCGAGCGTCGCGCCATCGAGCAAAGTATGCAGGTAGAGGCACAGGCATTTTTAAGCCAGTTATCCTTCGATGGCACCGAGTTACCTGAGTGTTTGTGTTTATACCGCCACGATTGGCATCAGGGCGTTATTGGCATTTTGGCCGGACGCATTAAAGAGCAGTTTCACCGCCCGACAGTGGTGTTTGCCCAGGGCGATGAGGGCGAGCTTAAAGGCTCAGCCCGTTCGATAAACGGTTTACACATTCGCGATTTACTGGAAGAAATTTCCAGCCAGTACCCGGGGTTAATTAAAAAATTTGGCGGCCATGCCATGGCAGCTGGCTTAACCATTAGTGCTGAGCGGCTGGATACCTTTAAACTGGCGCTGAGTTTAACGGCAAAAAAACACTTAACGCCCGAGCAGTTAACGGCAGTGATCTACACCGACGGCGAGTTGCCAACAGAGTGTTTTGATATTGGCTTTACCCAACTGCTGCAAAATGCCGGCCCCTGGGGCCAGGCGTTTCCAGAGCCGGTATTTGACGGTGAGTTCACCCTGATAAACCAGAAAATGCTGGCCGATCGCCATTTAAAGATGATGCTACAAACCAGCGATGGCACCCTGGTTGATGCCATCTGGTTTAACGCCGACAACAAAGCCTGGCCCAATGTTAACGTGCAAAAAGTCCAGTTGGCCTACCAGCTGGATATTAACGAGTACCGCGATAAACAAAGCCTGCAGCTTATCGTCAGATACATGACAGCCTTATAAAACGGCGGCAGATAACTCTGCTGCCATTGACGTCGCCAGCACTTTGCCCGGATTTTTAGCCTGCCTTATGGTTTTTTAATAGTAGATGGCTGCACGTCCCGCGATATATTTGCTACAATCCCCGCCTGTTTTTCTCCCGTTATTCAAGGTTACCGAGCACAGCATGTTTGAAGTCAATCCGGTGTACAACAGCATTAAAGATCTTACTGAACGCACCAACGTGCTTCGGGGGTATCTTTGACTACGATGGCAAAAAAGAGCGCTTAGAAGAAGTCTCGCGCGAATTAGAAGATTCGGCCATTTGGAATACGCCGGACAAAGCGCAGGCTTTAGGTAAAGAACGTTCTGCACTGGAACAAATTGTTGGCACTATCGACAAGCTGGACCGCGGCCTGGAAGATGTAGAAGGCTTGCTTGAGCTGGCAGTTGAAGCTGAAGACGAAGACACCTTTGAAGAAGCCAAAGCCGAACTGGCCGACTTAGACAAACAGCTGAGCCTGTTAGAATTTCGCCGTATGTTCTCTGGTAAAAATGACCAGAACGATTGCTACCTGGATATTCAATCTGGCTCCGGTGGTACTGAAGCGCAGGACTGGGCCAGCATTTTAATGCGTATGTACCTGCGTTGGGGCGAAGATAAAGGCTTTAAACCCGAGCTGTACGAAGTAACCGACGGCGATGTTGCCGGCATTAAAGGCTGTACCATTAAATTTAGTGGCGAATATGCCTACGGCTGGCTGCGCACCGAAACCGGCGTACACCGCCTGGTACGTAAAAGCCCGTTCGACAGTGGTAACCGCCGCCATACCTCGTTTGCCTCGGTGTTTGTCTCGCCGGAAATTGACGATGATATTGAAATAGATATCAACCCGGCCGATTTACGTATCGACACCTACCGTGCCTCGGGTGCCGGTGGTCAGCACGTTAACCGTACCGACTCAGCTGTGCGTATTACCCACTTACCCACTAACATTGTGGTGCAGTGTCAGAACGACCGCTCGCAGCATAAAAACCGCGACAACGCCTACAAGCAACTGCGCGCCAAGTTATACGAGTTTGAGCTACAAAAACAAAATGCCGAGAAGCAAGCGCTGGAAGATACCAAGTCGGATATCGGCTGGGGCAGCCAGATCCGCTCTTACGTGTTGGATGACTCGCGCATTAAAGACTTACGTACCGGTATCGAAACCCGCAACACCCAATCGGTGTTAGATGGCGATCTGGACAAATTTATTGAAGCCAGCTTAAAAGCCGGGCTGTAATTGTTACTTAACTAAAACTTCGACCACAATCAGGAAACGCACTATGTCTGACCAACAGCAACCACAAGAAGAAATTCAGGACGTAAATAAACTGATTGCTGAGCGAAAACACAAGCTGGCCGGTCTGCGTGCCGATGGCTTTATGTTCCCGAACGATTTTCGCCGTGACAGCATCTCCAGCGACGTGATTGCCAAATACGATCACTTAAGCAAAGAAGAGCTGGAAGCGCAAAAAATTACCGTAAGCTTAGGCGGCCGTATTATGACGCGCCGTATTATGGGTAAAGCCAGCTTTGTAACCATCTCGGATATGGGCGGCAAAATTCAACTGTATGTCGCGCGTGACAGCCTGGCAGAGGGCGTATACAACGACCAGTTTAAAAAGTGGGACTTAGGCGACATTGTAGGCGCTACCGGCCATTTGTTTAAAACCCAAACCGGCGAGCTAACGGTATGGTTAAGCGACATTCGCTTGCTAACCAAAGCCCTGCGTCCGTTGCCGGATAAATTCCATGGTTTAACCGATAACGAAGCGCGTTACCGCCAGCGTTACCTGGACCTTATCTCCAACGAGCAATCACGCCACACCTTTTTAGTACGCAGCAAAACCGTGGCTTACATTCGCCGCTTTTTTAACGACGAAGGCTTCTTAGAAGTAGAAACGCCCATGCTGCAGGCGATACCGGGCGGTGCCTCGGCGCGGCCGTTTGAAACCCACCACAATGCGCTGGATATGCAGATGTTTTTGCGTATCGCGCCAGAGCTGTATTTAAAGCGTTTAGTGGTAGGCGGCTTTGAAAAAGTATTCGAGCTTAACCGTAACTTCCGTAACGAAGGCGTGTCTACGCGCCACAACCCGGAATTTACCATGCTGGAATTCTACTGGGCTTACGCCGATTACAACGACTTAATGGACTTAACCGAAAAGTTATTCCGTGGTTTAGCACAGCACGTACTGGGCAGTGCCGAAGTGCCGTATCAGGGCGAAGTGTTCGACTTTGGCAAGCCGTTTGCGCGCATGTCGGTTACCGAGTCTATATTGCACTACAACCCAACGGTAACCAAAGAGCAGCTGGCCACGCGTGAAGCGGTAGCAGAGCTTGCCAAATCACTGGGTATTCAGGTTAAAGATAACTATGGCCACGGCCGTATTTTAATGGAAGTGTTTGACGAGCTGGTAGAAACCAAGCTGCGCCACCCAACCTTTATTACCGAATACCCGGCCGAAGTGTCACCACTGGCGCGCCGTAACGACCACAACCCGGAAATTACCGACCGTTTCGAGTTCTTTATCGGCGGCCGCGAGCTGGGTAATGGCTTTAGCGAGTTAAACGATGCTGAAGATCAGGCCGAGCGTTTCCATCATCAGGTAGCGCAAAAAGACGCCGGTGACGACGAAGCCATGTTCTACGATGAAGACTTCGTCACCGCGTTAGAGCACGGTTTGCCACCAACGGCAGGTCAGGGTATCGGTATCGACCGTCTGGTAATGCTACTGGCCGACGCCGCCTCAATCCGCGACGTAATCCTGTTCCCGCATATGCGTATGCATCACGATAAGTAAGCGTGCTTACTGTTTTAAGAAAAGCCAGACCTCGTGTCTGGCTTTTTTGTTTTTAGTGCTTAACCCGCCAGCTAATGCTTCTAACTGCGCAGTTTGCAGCAACATAAATTACTATAAGATCAAAACGCTTGATTTACATTCCGCTAGCGAAATAGACTGGGACCAATTTTGCAACTTGGCGGATCGGCAACACGCAACTCGCGGTTCAGATCTTTTGAGAAAGTTGTTGTGTGCTAAAGCCGAATGGGGCTGGTATTGAGTTTTAGTGTTAAAGCAAAACTATTAGTTAGCGGTGGCGTTATTGCGTCGGCTGCTGCTATCTGGCATTTGCTGTGTATTTGGGGCGGCCCCGGCTGGTTTGCTTTTGCGCGGGCGCCTAAGCAGCTTATAGAATCAGCCCAACAAGGTACTTTGCTGGCACCTGTTGGTACCGTAATTGTTGCAGGGTTAATGTTTGCCTGTACGGTATTTGCTTTTTCAGCCGTTGGTTTAATTCGCAAGGTTCCATTGGTTAAACCTGCTTTAATGACCATCGCGTTGCTTTGTACTTTGCGAGGGTTAGCTGGCATTCCAACCTTTGTTACAGCCGCCGGTGTAGATATTTGGCAAATTGTTGCCAGCACGGTTTGGTTCTACGTTGGGGTTTGTTTTATTGCTGGCAATATTGAATATAGAACCGCTGCAAAATAAGTTATTAGACCTTTTTACAGGGAGTTACTGGTGATGCACTCAATCCAATGTAAATGCGGCACCCTGCGCGGTGAGGTAGACTGCTCAGGCACTCACAATCGCATTATTTGCTACTGCACAGATTGCCGGGCGTTCGCGGGCTTTCTTGGCAACGCGCCTGATGTACTGGACCAGCAGGGTGGCACTGAGATTGTGCAAATTGCCCAATCGCACTTGCGCTTTTTGCAGGGCGAAGAGTGTCTGGCGGCAGTCCGCCTTAGCGAGCGGGGCATGCTGCGTTGGTATGCGTCATGCTGCGACACGCCTATTGGTAACACCATGGCCAACGCCAAAGTAGCCTTTATTGGCCTGATCCACAGTTGTCTGAGTGCCGAGCGGATTAATGACGATTTCGGCAGCAAGGTTGCGCTTGTGAACACAGATACCGCACTGGGTAAGCCGCAGCCAAAACAACGTGGACTGCTTGGCGTTATAGCGCGCTTTATGTGGATTGTGCTTACCAGCCGCATCAGCGGCAGCTACAAAACGTCGCCGCTGTTCGATGCTGCCGGCTTACCCAGGGTAGCGCCGAAGATACTGTCAGCTGAGGAGTTGGCGGCTTTAAAAAATGCGGCATAGCCTTTGCTGTGACCGTTAGTTTAATAGTGCGGTAAGCTACCTCGCTTTTGCTTCCAAATTGCTGGTGTTGCCATGGTAAAAAGACACCAACTCTCCGTGGCTTGGGAATTGCGCCGCAATTGATTCCAGATAGGCAAATGATTTGTTTCCATCGTAATAATATTGTGGCTCTATGGGTTTAGTAGCGTCTGGGAAATAGCCTTTTCCAGCAAGAAGGGCATACCAAGATTCGGTGACATAAGGTGGATAATCCCATCCTGCCAAAATATGCCTACTGACATTGTCGCCGGCATGCCATTTTTCTAACAGTTGTGCTAAAAACGGCGATATCGTGATCCCTTCTCGGGCATCTATCCAATATTGGGTATCCGTCCGACTATTAACTTTATAGTGAGCACCGATATAATCAAGGGTGCCATCAAAGAAGCTGTTAATTGTATTGTTAAACTCTTGGGGCTCAAATTGGCCAGATTCGGAGTCATTGACAAATTTCAGTACCGTAACCAACACCAGTGATAGCGCAGACGCTTCCAGCGGCTCGATAAATCCTTGCGACAAACCCACCGCTAAGCAATTCTGCTCATAATGACGAGCAGTACGCCCTACGCGCATTTTAATGTGCTTAGCCATCATGGTATCGGCTTTCTTACCTAAGGAAGCCCTTAGCTCTCGCTCTGCTTGCTCAGCAGTTATATGATTTGAAGAGTACACATAGCCGTTCCCGTAACGGTTAGCCAGAGGGATCCGCCAACGCCAACCCGCAGATAAACCTTTAGATTCGGTATAGGGAGGGAGGTTTTCCAAGTCTTCGTCATAGGTTTGAATTGCTACAGCTGAATCATTCAGTAAGGTATTGCCGTAGGATATAAACGGAACCTTTAATGCTTTTTCCAGCATTAAACTCTGAAAACCGGTGCAATCGACAAATAAATCGGCACTTAGTTCGCCATGCTCTTTGCTGATAACCGAGTGTATCGCGCCATTGGGGTTAAGGTTAACGTGCTCAATGTTGCCTTTAAGGTTGGTAACGCCATAACATAATGCTTTCTTTCGCAAAAACTGTCCCAGCATTGCCGAATCAAAATGATAGGCATATTCAGTTGAACCAGGAATATAATCCCTAAGCTTTACTGGCGCTTTTTGATGTTTTGACAGCGCTGCCGCCAAAAAGAAATTACGTGAATCCAAAGGTACCTGATAGCCTTGTCGACGCAAATCAGTATTTTCGATAAAAGCTCGACCTGTCTTTTTATCAACCTTTGAAAAAAATGGGTGGAAATACTCTGGATATAAAGAGTGCTGATCTGTCCATCCAGGAAAAAAAATACCAGCTTTGTAGGTAGCCTGGCATTGTGGCATCCATTCAGATTCTGGGATCTTCATTCGCTCGAAATAATCTTTCATTGCAACGGTAGAGCCTTCACCCACACCGATAATACCTATTTGCTCAGAATCGATGAGCGTGATCTCAGGCTTGCTATCTTCCCATACCTTAGCCATTGTTAGTGCCGTAATCCAGCCTGCGGTGCCACCACCCACAATCAAAACTTTTCGAGGGACTTGTTTGTTCATCATTATGTAACCCTTAGAGTTTTTGTAAGTCAGCCACCTGTCATCGATCCCAATTGATAGGTCGTTGTATTGGCAATTTTGTTACAGCCACATTTCAGGAAAAAAGTTGCCCTACTTGCGCAGGGCAACTTATTGACATTACTGCTCGAAGCCCGTCCAGCTGCAGGTCCAGCTACAAGTCCATGGACAGTCACCAATTACTTCTGATTCACCACCACCAAATACAGTGTCTAATTCAACTGCGAAGTCGTTTTGCTTTTCTACTAGGTTATTGTTGTTTTCCATTGTTATTTCCTCTTTTTCATTGTAGAAGTTTTCCGGTTTATACCGGGCTTTTTCGCTTAACCAGTTATGGTTAAGCATTTTTAACTTTCGATTTTCGAAAGCTAATTCGGGATGTTTGGTCGACTATGCCAATACATCTTGTAATTGTTTACGGCAACATTCTAGATAAAACAGATTACTCATCTGCAATGCTTCGTGCGTGCCTCTGGCCTCTACTTTTCCATTGTTTATTACTATTATTTCGTCACTATCGCGTATGGTGCTAATGCGATGGGAGACCACAAATTGGGTTTTACCAAAAGCCAGAATTACACCTGTGACGTGAGTTTCATTAACTGAATCGAGACTACTGGTTGCTTCGTCCAGCACGACAATCTCAGGATCAGATGCTAAGGCTCGAGCTATTGTTAGGCGCTGAATTTGACCGCCAGATAAACGTTTACCATTTTGACCAACATAGGTTTCGTATTGCATAGGCAGCGATTCAATATCACTGGCAAAGCCCAGTTGCTGGCATATCGACTTAACTTTATCGAGACATATATCATTGCGACCAAATACGATGTTGTCTCGAATACTGGTATTAAAAACAAAGCTGTGTTGCGGCACATAGCCAATCTTCTGCCGATATTGCTTCAGATCGTAGTCATACAAATCGCGACCATTTAACAAAATTTGGCCATGGCTGGGGCGGTGTAATCCCATAATCAATGACAGTAATGTTGACTTACCTGCGCCACTAGGCCCAACTAATGCGACTTTTTGACCAAACCTAAGCGTAAAGTTGAGATCGTTTAAAATCAGTTTGCCCGAGCGTTTATCTAAAAAACCAACATCGTTAAATTCCAATGTTAGTTGCGATAAGTCAGAGGGAAGGGGGGTGTTGCCAAATGACTCTTCTGGATACAACCACAATTCACTTATACGACTAAGATGAGCTTTCACCATTTGAAAAATTCGTACATGATTTAGCAAGGATGAAATTGGTGCTAATGCCATCATGCAAATTGAATTAACGGCAATAACTGAGCCAAGTGTTAAGTTACCGGCAAAGTACTGAGCAATACTAAAAGAAAAGATTAGCGCGGGTGACATAATTTCTATAGTCCGTGTGACACTAACCGCTTTAGCATCGAGTAAGCCTCTGTTTTGAATGGCGTTAATATAAGATACCAGCCGTTCATCCCAATTTTTTATTACCGATGATTCAGATGCCGTACCTTTAATTAGATTAATACCGGTTAATATTTCAATTAAATAGGATTGATAACTGGCTTGTGTTTTAAGTTCTGCGTGGGATTTTTCTCTAAGTGAATTATTATAGAAGAACTGTGAAATTAGTAAGGTTGCAGCTATGGCTAAGGTAAGCAGGCCTACCTCAATACTGATGTACATCACAAAAGCGGTATAGGTAAATACGGTAAAGAAATCAATAATACTGGTTAAGGTGTATGTAGAGAAAAAGCTGCGAATAACCGTGTGCGAATTCAGTCGACTCTGGATATCACCTGAAGATTTATTGTTGTAAAAGCTCAGCGGTAAATTAAGTAATCTCGAAAGAAATCCGGAAACTAACGAGCGATCCATTACCGCTTGAAATTTAACAATAATAACCCCTCGCAAATAATTAAGCAGTCCAACATTAAGGGCAAAAAGCAAGATCCCAATTAACACATAGTCGGTGATGTTACCCAGTTGGAACGGAATAACGGTGTCAACGAAGTACAGGGTTAACGCGGGGAAGACCAATGCTGCAACTTGCAAAAGTACAGATAGCGCCAATAAGCTGATAAATAGTAATAGATTGTTCCGATTAAGCACTTGCCGCTTCAAGAACGATGCAAATTCGTTGTGTTCAGCATGGCTTTGAGGTTTAAAAGCGGTATTGGGCGTTATTGCGAGAGTGGCTCCTGTATAAGAGGTGTTAAATTCTTCATAACTGACTTTTCGTTGACCAGCCGCGGGGTCAACAATAAAGAATACATTCCCTTTGATTTGCTCTAACACAACAAAATGATTGAAGTTCCAATGAATTATACAAGGAAAATGTTCATTTTTTAACGCAGCTATCGAGGCACTTTTGATTTGTACATCCAGGTGATAGTGTGCCGCGCCGGTGGCTAACGTCGCGAGTTTTGATGGGGCACCTAGTTGTTCAAGTGTTTTATTCACTTGGCTTACGGAAGTGTTGTATCCGTAGTACGCCAAAATCATTGCTAAGCAGCTAGCACCGCAATCATCATCAGACAACTGAGTTTTAAAGGGTACTTTTTTGCGCGACAGTAACGGCATTACTGATTTCCTTCTGCATATTGACATAGCTGCGTTGGTGACAGTTGCGTAAATGTTGCTTTGTCGAGGGGGATAGTTTTGTCTTTGGCGATTTTTATTCTTACCTCATCTGACACTGTCATAAACTCCATGACAATTTTGTGACCATTGCAGTTTAGTGTTCGTTTTTCTGGCGTTGGAATGAAGTGGTGAAAAACATAGAAGGATGCACCGGCAAATAAAATGGCGAGAAGAATAATGCGCACCAATCCAAGTGATGCTAACTCATTTTCAATAACTATTTTTCGCAATCCTTGATTGTGTTGTTCAAGGGCCGCAGGTCTAAAGGTTATTTTCACTTGTTATTACTCAAAAAGTGGTTTATCGGCGGTTGAAATGTTAATAAACAGGGCAATCGGTGCGGAGCTTCCAGTCGATTTAGCTGATAAAGAACCCCTGATAAACCACTAAATAACCCTGTATTATTGCCCTTTGCACCCACGGATAATTCCGCATTGGTGTGCAAAAGTTGCGAAACAGTGTGTTGTTGTTCATGTCGACTGAGTTGTGGCAAAAAATCTTCAGTATCTTGGAGCAATACTTCGATATTTCCGTAACGGCCATGGCAAATGCAGTCTGCTTTTGTGGGTAACTCTGTTAACAATAGCGAATGCCGTTCGATGAGAAATTGCCGGGTGTCATCGCAGCCTGTGATCTTGGCAAAAGCGATCAAAAAAAGTGAGATCCCGACAGAGCCATGGCACCAGGCATTAAATGGCACTGGCTTATCCGGGGTTTCCAGCCACTGTGTATCGTGATAGCAATTCATCACGAAAGTTTTGCATTGTTTCGCGGCGCTTAAGTACGACGAGTTTTGAGTTACGCTATACAACTGCAACAAGCTGTAACCAATACCACTGACACCATGAGCAAAACCGGTGGTTGGTGCGCCGGTTGGTGTAGATGACTCCCAGATGAGCCCAAGCTCAGTGCTCTTTGAGAAGCTCAGTAAGTGCCCGCCGAGCAACTCTAACTTTTGTATAAGCAGTTGTGACGGTTGTACTTGATACAGTGATAATCCAGCAAGTATCGCTCCAGAAGTACCTGAAAATACATCAAATAGTCGGTCATGATGAGCTACAGATATCAGCTTATCAAATACGTAGTGAGCGAATCGGAGGTAAAAAGTATTCTGATAAAGAGATGCCAAGTGGCTAAACAAATAAACTAAGCCACCTGCGCCTTCGTTGATGCCAATTTTTTCAATTTGACTAGAGTCAAAGGTGCGAGCTATATGCTCTGAAACTGCAGGTGCAATGTGTTGGCTTATGGCGTTTATTTGTTCATGATAAGCCAATGCCAAACAGATACCGGGCATCCCGTAATTTAAATTGAATATGTTTGCAATATTCATATAACGAGCAGCACCAGCGCGGGGCAAATAAACATCAATCACACAGTCCAATTGGTGGCCGTTAAAGTGCAGGTTGTTACGCAACTTTTGATAAATAATCTCGCGCTTGGGTGGAACTTTAAAACTGCCAGTGTCTTGCTTACAAGCAAAGTGTTGGTGAATTAAGCCAAGCTCATCGTTGAGGCGGGTAGTGTTCATGCTTGCCATAGCCAATCCGATGGCATCCAAGCTTGGAGTTGTAAGGATGTGGTTTAGCAGTATTCCAGAGCCACTTTTGAGGCCTGTACTGCTTACTTCATTACTAAAATACGGCACGTCGCCGTTAATCAAACATTGCCATTCCGCCAGGCAAATTTCAGTTGCTAAACCTTCTTTTTGGTTAGACTCAAGTAGCTTAAAAAGTATCTTATCGCGATGTTCAGCACTAGCAGCAGCGAGTGGCGATTTTATTAACTCTAATATTTGATGATAAAATTTCGTTGGTTTTAGTACAACGCGTGCAGTTAATTGAGAAAAGCAATGCTCTAACCCGGTTGATACGAAATGGGTGCGGTTTTCAAGGATGACGTTATACGCCGCTGAAAAACCTTGTTGAACCCGTGCTCTTTGCCAATTTACATCGCTGATAAAGTGAGGGGAGTCGAAATGAGGGTGACGATAAACGACAGTATTTTCTTTGTTAAATTTAAGCTTGTTGTCGTAAATGTAAAGTGTTGTGGCTCTTTCGGTAGAGATCATTGATTGTAATGGCGAAATAAGGCGTGTATCGCCTAAAAATGTCTCATTGATAAGCCCGGTATATAATACCGTTGAAAACATGGCTCCACAGCGCTCAACAACCTTGCCATTACTGCGTAAATTCGGTGATACCCCTATGGTCTCTGCGTCAACTACAACCGGTTGCTTACCCGCACTAATCAGGTTTTCAAAGTGAATGTCAGTAAGGTTAACTGCTTGTGCTGCTGCGACTAAAGCCCCGTAGCGATAAAAATAATCACTGAGCTCAGCTTTATTTTTGATGGGGAATGCGTCAATAAATTCCTGCCAGCCATAGTCTTCAAAACAAAGCAGCTTAGGTATTAAAAAATCAAAATCAGATTGCTTGTTAAGCCAACTAAGGTAGCGATAAAAGCCCTGCTCTGGAGATAAATTCCTTGGTTTATATACCAGTTTGTCGCCATTTTTAAGCTCGACAATAGCAACGCTTTTTCCTTGTCGATGACTATCCCCGGCATTAAATGACACTGATGCAAAGTAAATGTCATCCATGTTAAGGCCAAGCAGTAACGCCAATCGGCTGCTGTCTTTTTCAAATCGAGTTAACAAGGCTAAAAAATTATCGCTAAAGTAGCGTAATCGTTTTCGAGAAAGATCAATAATTAATGGGTATTTGCGGGCGAAATAGGCCACAAAGGAATCACTGGCTAACCGAGCTGATAACTTAATATCCCATTCTGGGTCGGAGTGCTGGGCATCCGTTATATGTGGGGTAAGTTCCTCGTTAATTGCTTTGAAAAGCCAGTTCGACAATTCAATGACTAGGTAGTGACAATAGCTGGCTTGAACGTTATCGCTATTAAAACAGGTTGATGGCAGTTTTGTGATTTGCTGTAAAACATTACTAATTTCGCTAGCAAAATAGCGCCCTATAAATCCCGCGCATACCGCTGCAGGCTGGTATCGAAGTTGCGATAAGTCAAAAAAAATTGGGGCCGCTAAATTTGGAAATGCCGTGTCGGATGTTTTAGCCTGGATAGCATGAAGTGCAGCTCCAACTGTGTTTGAGTCAACACCTAATGCATTGGCGATTAGCTTATGATGATACCCAATGTTATCACTATTGATTTGAGATTGATGGTTGCTAATGTTTTTTGCGCAAAGTACCGCGATAGCATCGGCAATTTCAAAGTTACCCTTTAGGCTGGCGGGTTCAAAAACACTCATTAATGCTCATTAACAACTTGGTTAAAATTTAATTAAATTTAGTCAGCTAATAATTTATGTGCAAGTTTTTTGTTAATTGTTTTTATATTTGCAGGGGTTGTTGGTTAATTTTTTGGTTTTTTAGTTTGGTTATCTGGGTGTTAACATGAGGCGTGCTCTGTATGCTGCTCATTATTCGGTTGCAACCAGTGCTTTATTTAGTCGCTTTTTTTGTCTTAAATCGTCTGGTGGTAGGCTTGCGGCGTGCAAAGTGCTTTTGTCCCAGGCCTTTTAGCGCGTTAAAGCCGATTTGTTGTTGCTCAACGTCTGTTAGCAGCGTTTTTAAGCCACTTTGCAGCGGCTGCATAAAATCGTTGTAGCGCAGTCGTTTGTCACAAATGGCTTCTAGTTGGGCTTCCCAATGCGCGGTCATATCGGGCACGACCATGCGCTCGGGTAAACTGTTGATTAGCTTTTTGCCAATCTCCGTTGCCCGAATGTCTTTACCTTGCCGGCTGAGGAATTGCCGTTTAAATAGCAATTCGATAATACCTGCACGGGTGGCTTCGGTACCCAGGCCATCAGTTTCCCGCAGAATTTTTTTGATTTCAGGGTCGGTAACATAACGGGCTATACCCGTCATAGCGGCAAGCAAAGTGGCATCGGTGAAGTGTTTTGGTGGGCTGGTTTGCTTTTCATCCAGTTTGCCCTCGACGCAGTGCAGTACATCGCCTTGCTTTACATCGGGTAGCGGATTAGGCGCAAAGTCGGCATCTTGTTCATTGTTTTTATCACCTGGCAGCAGCGCTTTCCAACCTTGCGCCAGCACCGTTTTTTGCCTGGCGATAAAAATTCCACCGGCCACTTCGCTATCAATTTGATGCTCCGCGTACACAAATGGCGGATAGAACTGCATTAAATACTGTCTGGCGATTAACTCATAAATTTGCAGCTCTTCACGGCTTAAACGGCTGGCATCTATACTGGTTGAGGTCGGAATAATCGCATGGTGGGCACCGACCTGGCTGTCGTTCCAGGCTTTGCTTTTAATACTTAGATCCGCGGCAGACACCGCTTTATCCAGTACCACTGCGGTTTTTCGAATGGCACTGGTTACGGCATTGCGCTCCGCATAATGCCCCGTAGGTACATAACGGCAATCGGAGCGGGGATAGGTAATCAGCTTATGGCGCTCGTAAAGCTGTTGGCAAATATCCAGCGTCTTTTGGGCATTTAAGTTAAAGCGTTTTGCCGCATCAATTTGCAGTGTCGATAAGCTATAAGGCAGCGGCACATAGTGTTTTTTCTGTTCATGCTTTACTGCTTTTACCTGGCCAGTTTGCCCGATCACCTTCTGTAATACTGTTTCGGCCAGCTTTTTTAGCAGCACCCGGCCATCTTCATCCTGATAAGGCTCACAGGCGGCACTGGGCTGCCATTTGGCTTGAAAACGCTGTTTATTTGTCGTTTCTAAGGTGACAAAGACTTCATAAAACGGCTTGGACACAAAACGCTCAATCTCTTGATCGCGATGCACCACCAAACCCAGTACAGGTGTTTGCACACGGCCAATCGACAACACACCTTGATAGCCCACCTCTTGGCCCAGTAAGGTACACAGCCGTGTCATATTTATACCATACAACCAATCAGCTCTGGCGCGGGCTAAGGCCGAGGTAGCCAGCGGGATAAAGTCGGTATTTGGCCGTAAATCGTTAAGGGCTTTTTTTATGGCGGCTGGGTTCATATCGTTTACCAGGCAGCGCTTTGTGGCATCCCGCTTGGCTTTGCTGATGCCGGCATAGTTAATCACTTCATCAACCAGAATTTGCCCAACCCGATCCGGGTCGCCCATATTCACCAGCACATCGGCGTCTTTAATCAGCTTCTTTACTACGTTAAATTGCTTACTGGTCTGCGGTTTAATATGTTGCTTCCATTGTGTCGGAATAATGGGCAAGTGTTCTTTTTGCCATTTTTTATAGGCAGCGTCATAGGCTTCTGGTTCGGCTTGCTCTAGTAAATGGCCAATACACCAGGTCACCACATCACCATTGGCCAGTTTGATAAAACCATCGCCGTTTTGCTGCGGTTTGGCCAGCACTGCCGCAACAGCACGGCCGACGCTGGGCTTTTCTGCGATGTATAAAATCATAAATTCATACTTATAGGCACTGTATTAATAACCAGTAATTTAGCCTGTGGCGGCTAAAATAGCAAAAGTTTCGCCTTTACTTCGTAACGGATGAAGATGGCAAACAGGTGGCTATTTGTTGGATTTACTAAGCCATGGGTTGGCAAATGCCGGGTTAGTTACAAAGCTTTCGTCGCTTAAGCTGTGTAAAAACGCCAGCAGCGCCTGTTTTTCTTCTGCGGTTAATTCAAAGCCGCGCACAAAACCACTTTTTCCCGGGTGTCGCCGGCCATCGCTGGTTTCACCGTTCACCTTCGTCACTAAGCCGCCGGCTGCGTAAAAATCAATGACCTCGCTTAGTGTGGTTATGTTGCCATCGTGCATATAGGGTGCGCTGTACGCGACATTTCTTAGCGTGGGCGCACGAAAACGGCCGTCATCTGAGGGATTCAAAGTAACCTCACTTAAGCCGGTGTCGTGTTGTGGGTAGCCTTTGTCGGCTAAATCTGGCCGGCTGACATAGTACAAACCGGTGTTATGAAACGGCCGCCGGTCGAGCGGTTGTCGCTCGTGGCTGGTGGCCTGGGTAAAATTGAAACCGCCGTGGCAGTGGTGACACTCGAGCTTCTCCGAGAAAAACAAATTCAGCCCAAGTAGCTCGTCGTTGCTAAGGGCGTTGTCATCCTGCTGATAGGCGTAGCGGTCGAAGCGCGAGTTAAACGACAATAAGCTTCGGCTAAAGCTGGCCAGCGCATCGACCACGCGGCGAAAATCGGCCTGGCTGTCGCCAAAGGCGGCGGCGAATAATGCCGGATAGGGCTGACGTTGTAAGCGCGTTAAAATGAGCTGTTCGTGGCCAGCGGCGCCAAGTTCTACCGGCTGGTCGCCAAACAATGGGATGAGCAATTGGCTTTCAATATGGTTAAGACCATCGTGTGCCCAGGTTAAGGTGTTGTTATAGGCAATATTTACCAGCGCTGAGGCATTACGCCGGTGTGCCTGCCCGGTGCTACCAATTGATACCCGAAGCGGTTCGGCAAAACCGTGTTGTTGCTGATGGCAGCTGGCGCAGCTTTGCTGCTGATTGGCCGACAAGGCTGTGTCATAAAACAAGTGCCGGCCCAGTTCCACCTTGGCGGCGCTCATCGGGTTATCGGCTGGCACTACCGGCTGTGGAAAGCCCTCAGGCAACTGCCATTGATAAACCGGCTGCGGTTTGCTGCAGCTGAGCAGCAAAACCAGTAGCAACAGTATGGCGTACCTCATTGCATACTCCAGCCCTGCGCCTTGGCACCTATTCCCAGCCGTGGTAGCAGGGTTTGGCAACTTAAACGGTTAGGATCTGACATACAATGGTTATCAGCACTGAGCTGTACGCTGGCCAGTAGCGGGGCTAAATCCAGCACAAGTTGCTGTCCGGGGTGATAATGCAGGCGGATTGTCGCGCGGTTAGTGTGGCTGCAGTCTACTGTCGGCGCGCGCATCGGGCTGGCAGACTGACAACCGGCAGCCCCAAGATGCAATGACCACTGCTGGCCAGGCTGGGCAGTGCTGTGCATGTCCAGGCGCAAATATTTATACCCCTGCTGCCAGCTCCAAAACATATCACTTTGATTAAGCGGCGGTTTGGCGGTTAACGGATCCTGATGATTACGCGACAAGGGCACGGCAATAACAAAGGTTAACTCGCCCGGTGTCAGTGGCCGGGCAAATTTCAGCTGCCAGTTCGCGTTTTCCGGTTCATTACATACGCTACCCAATAGCGCAAGCTGCTGCTGTTGATGCACGGGGGTAGGGTCGAGTAACAATGGTTTGTTGTTAAGACGAAATTCACTTAGATACAACTGAAACTGGGCCAGCTGCCAGGGCGTGTCTGCCAGCATAAGGCTGCTGTCACAGTTAAGCGGCTGGCCACTATACTGTAATTGCAGTAACAGGCTGGTAGTATTTTTTGCCGTTGTGGCTTTATCACAGCCGGACAACCAAACCAGTAAGAGCAAAAGGCCGGGTCTTAACATAAATAAACACTTGCATAACAAATATGGTGGCGCTAACAATAGCGCAATTTGCAAAAACGGTCGATGGACAAGGTGCAACATATGGATAAACACTTTGCGGTTTCCGCCGCGTTGCTGGCCACTTTAGTGTTGGCCCTGGTGGGGCCATTGCCTGTGCAGGCGCACGCAGAGCACGATAAAGCCCGTTTTGTTGCCAGTGACGGTAAAGATATTGGCCGTTGTGATCAGCCACTGCGGCCTTGCCAAACCATAGCTTATGCTGTTAAACAGGCAAATAAAGGCGATAACGTGTTGGTGGCCGCCGGCCATTATCAATTAACCGACGAAGAGCAGCTGTTTTACCTCAGTAGTGAAATTGTACCGGTGTTGGGCGGTTACAGCCGGTTTGACCATTATCAGGTACAGGCACCAGAGTTAAACCGTACTACATTAAGTGGTGTGCCTTTATCGTTGCAGGCCGCGCTGGAACCACGTGGTTTTTACAGCCTGCGTGATGGCAAAGCCAGTTTGTCGGCGGGTTTACAGCAACGGCTGGCACAGCATCAGAGCCTGAATCAATCTCAGCCGGCCCGCTCTTGTGTTGACGGCAAAGCCGGCAACTTTAGCTGCCTTAATATCGATTTAGTTGCACATATGGCGTTGCCTGACTTTAGCTCGCAGCCTGCATCAGCCAGCGATATCTGGGGCCATGTCGATTTAAACAGCGGTACAGAATACGCGCTTATTGGTTTGCGCAACGGCACCGCTGTGGTGAGCCTAGCCGACCCGCAAAACCCGGTTGAAGTAGGTACCATAGCCGGCAGCAGCACAACCTGGCGCGATATTAAGGTATACCAGTATTTTGATACCGCGTTACGGCGCTGGCAGGCTTATGCCTATGTATCATCTGAGGGCAGTGATGGCATACAAATTATCGATTTAACCCGTTTGCCAGCCAGCATATCGCTGGCCTCTACCTACAACGGCGTTGCATCAAGCCACAATGTGTTTATTGGCGGCGTCGACTACAGCAGTAACAGCGCTAACAGTGCTGCGGCACCGCTATTGTATCTGGCCGGGCAAAATACCCAGCGTGGTGCCGTGGCAGCCTTATCGCTGGCTAACCCGACGTCGCTAAGCCCGCTGTGGCAGCAAAACGCTGCGGTGGCGGGCGATTACAGCCATGATGTTGCTATGATGCAAATTGACGATGCGCGAGCAGCAAGCGATTGTCAGCAAAGCCCTTGTCAGGTGTTGTTCGACTTTAACGAGCAGGACGTGCGGCTGTGGGATAGCTCTGTGCCGGCCACACCCAGCCAGCTGGCGCAGTTCAGTTATGATCAAGTGGCTTATGTGCATTCCGGCTGGAGCAGTGAAGATAATCGTTTTTTGTTTGTACATGATGAACTGGACGAATCAAGCTTTGGTTTAAATACCACGCTTAGGATCTATGCGCTTGACGACTTACGTAACCCGGTACTGCAGCCTGTGTGGCGCGGGCCAACAGCGGCGATAGACCACAATGGTTTTGTCCGTGGCAACCGCTACTACATGTCTAATTATCAGCGTGGTTTAACCGTGCTGGATATCACTAACCCGGCAGCGCCTACTGAAGCGGGCTTTTTTGACACCTTTTTACCGTCCGACGGTGCCGCCTTTAACGGTATGTGGGGCACTTACCCTTACTTACCCTCTGGCTTGATATTGGGTAGCGATATTAACTCCGGCTTGTATATTCTGGCCGACAATACCAACGCTGTGGCGGCAGGCGCATTGTCTTTTACCAACAGTTCAGTGGTTGTAGCACCGGGCGAAGTGGCGCAATTGCGGGTGCAGCGGCCACAAGGAGAGGGTGAGGTGAGTGTGGCTTATCACACCTTTGCCGGCGCAGCTGTGCAAGACACTGACTATGAGGCAGCACATGGACGCTTAAGCTGGGCTGGCGGTGATAACAGTGACAAAATCATTACTGTAACGACGCTGGACAGTGGCGAAGTGGGCCAGCGCACTGTGCTGGTAAGGCTTTATGATGTGCAAGGCGGCGCTACATTGGCTGCACCCGCGATAGCCATAGTGGGTTTTGGTACCGAGCCACCCCGGCCGGGCAGCCTTAGTTTGCTGCAAAGCAGCGCGCAGGCGGTTGAGGGCAGCAGCGTGCAACTAAACGTGCAGCGCCTGGGGGGCAGCAGCGGGGCTATTGCCGTTGATTATCTGTTACAAAGTGGCAGTGCTACTGTTGGTGAAGATGTTGTTGATAACAGCGGCCGGCTAAACTGGGCCGATGGTGACAGTAGCGACAAAACTATCGTGCTAAGCCTGATTGATGATAGCCTGGCTGAGCAGGATGAAAGCTTTAGCCTGCAATTAGTCAGTGTCGATGGCAGTGAGCTGGGCGCTAACACCAGTGCCCAGGTCACAATATTAGATAATGACAGCAATACGGCGCCGGTGGTAAGTGCTGGTGAAAACCGTCAGGTTAATGCCAGCCAGACGGTTAGCCTGACCGCCACAGCGCAGGATGCCGAGAATGACAGCATCAGTTATCAGTGGCGGCAGCTAAGCGGTACCAGTGTTAGCTTGCAAAATGCCAACAGCGCAACGTTGTCTTTTATCGCGCCGGCCAGTAGTGCCAGCCTGGTACTGCAGGTAACCGCTACCGATAATCGCGGCGCCAGCGCCAGTGCTAGTGTCACGGTAACGGTAATATCTGCACCGCCGCTGAATAACAATAGCAGCGGCAGCTCTGGCGGTGGCACTGGCTCAGGCTTTGCGCTATTGCTGGTAAGCCTGTTGTGCTGGCGCCGCTTAGTGAGCTAACGCTACAGTACTAACCTTAAAAGCCTGGCCGCCGCCAGGCTTTTTGCATTCTGTTATCCACAAAAGGTATGCCTGGTCGCGCTGCGCCCGTGTGGTGAACGTCAGATAATTCTGGAATCTATTTTTATCAGGAAGCAAATTAATACCCCCTCTGAAGCGCTTCGCTGCCAGTAGCCCCAAACGTGCTTGAGCATGACTTTAGCGCAGTGGCAACGCGGTAGCAGAAAGCTTCTTCAATTCACTAAAGGTTGAAGTGTCCACTGTTGCTGGTACAGATCATGTCTCAAGTGTCCTGCTGTGGTGTACTGCAACAAGCCACATAAATTTTGAGACTAATATTTGTTAGCCTTTCCATATTGACTCAACTTACGGCCGAATGCCCAATCAGCAAGAAGGTCATAATATCCCTCAGTCACTTTCGTATAATGACGGTTGCCACTGTCGTCTACAGTAAATTCCCACATGCCATGATCGGTATCGGGAAACATGTAAATATCAATAGGTTTGCCCATACGCTTTAACGAATTTAATCGTTTCATAGTTAAGTCAACAGGCGCTTCTCTGTCTTCTGCGGCTATAATCCACAATTGCGGCACATTTACACTTTTCATTACGTCCATAGGATTGAGCGACCAATCTATATTTAAACTGTCATAAAAGGGGATACCGTTTTTGGCTAAATCCTCGGTGGTTTTTTGCAGAAATGTCCCCGTATACCCACCTTTCACATAGACATACCATGGTTCATTTTTATAAACATCTCGGGCCTTATCCAGTGCTTGTAATCCCTGCTTATAGCCAGAGGACGCAATTAGTGCAGTCGCATCAGTGAGTTGTTTTGCTTTAGCTAATTCTTCTTCGCCAAATCCAGCATCGAGCAAGTCGTTTACCACCTGTGCGGCATCTTCTTCTCTCAGATCAGCAACCAAGCCGTAGCCTATAGATATAAAGTCGGCGTTCGTGTCGCTTGCCGCCATGGGAGCTATCCACCCCCCCTGACTTAAGCCAATTAATCCGAATCGGCCGTATTTACCGCCAGATAAGCGTTTTGCCTCTTTAGATGCGGCGACCAGATCCTTGGATAATAAAGGAAAGTTTTGAGTATATTGTCCTTCAGACAATCCGGTTCCTCTTTTATCAAAAACGAACACCGATACTCCTCTGGCTAATAGCAAATAAGGGTCTCTGGCTCTATCTATCCAGCCTGTGGCTTCGGAGCCGTGAGCAAACACAACTAACGGCGTACCTTTGCCCATATGTTTAGGCTGCATTAAGCGCCCACTTAGTGAAACACCTTCCGACACAAACTTAGAATTTTTTATCTCAATATCGACCAAAGGCCAGATTTCACCATTACTTAAAGCGATTGTTTTATCACCGCAACTTGTTACTAATGCCTTTGCTCCGACTGCCCCATGAGTATTGTTTTTGAAAGTATATCCATAACCTGAAGTTCTTTTGGTCAGTGCGACAAAGTTATCGCCATGCCTCTGATAAAGCCCAACGACACATTCAGCAGTTACCGCTTTTTCCTTGCCATTGTCTAACTTAGTTTGCGATAAGGCATTACTGATGTTGTGATATGACGCTAATACACAAAGAAACAGATTTAAAATAGTTTTATAACTCAATGACATGACTTGTTCACCTTCAATTTTATGTATTGGTATAAGACCCAATATCAAGCGGTGGATCGCTTTAAATTATAAAATTGAACGCCTGGTTTTATAATTCTGAACCCTCTGTAAGTGGTTTAAATGGAATTTTCAACGTTATCGCTACTCCTCTAGCTTTTGACGATATTGAGTAGGCGTAACACCTTTGAATTTTTTAAAAATGGTATTAAAGGTGCTCTTTGAGGAAAAACCTGCTTGCATTGCAATATCAAGCATCTTCACGGGTTCAGGAGCGTGCAACTTCTCACAGACTTCTTTTACCCGATAAGCATTAATGAAGTGATTAAAGTTTATACCGGCATGTTGATTCAATACTTCCGACAGATGATGCGGTGAGAACCCGATCGCTTCAGCAAGTTTTGCTAAGCTCAAATCACTATCTCGATAACTATGCTTTTCTTCAATGTGCTTTTTTAGTTCATCGTACATCACCGCTCGAGTGCTACTATCAAGTCCACCGCCGTCTTTTTGAGCCGCTTCTTTAGACCGGCTTTTAACTGTGCGCTCCACACCATGTTTACCTATCACAAAAAATTGAGGGTTCTTCCATTGGGTTAGTGCGATCATCAGGATTAATAAGAGGATCAGTACATCAGACAAAACAAGCATTTTCATGGTAGCGAAATTGGTAAATGCCATAACTCCTTTGGTAATAAAAATGACAATGAAAGACAGAACCAACAGGCCTAGCCATAGAAAAGTGGACGGATTGAAGTTTGATAAGTTATCTACCGCTTGCTGATGGTAACGTTTAATTAAAACAACGTTTGAAATTAAGAACGCAATTGGCACGGCAAATAATATGTATTCGCTCAGCCAAAGTCGCAGCGTAGGCGCGGGCTCACCCACAATCCACAGCCTAAATTCTTCATTTTGCAGAAAAATGACGTCAAAATTTAAGGCGTAACACGCTATTAAAGGTCCTATGTAAAATAAGTCGGTAACTTTCAATGGCGCTTCGAAAATAACTTTTCGGCAGTATAAATGCAAAAGTGCGCCATACATTACAGGTAAGAAAAACAACCAGGCTGCCAGTGGGTTAAAGACTTCAGGAGCAACTCCAAAAGTAATAAAAGGCAGGAAAAACATAAACCCCATCGACAAGCAACACAGCCCTAGCACTTTACTTGCAGAGGTAGTGTTTCGGTCAAATACCAGCAAAAAAAACATTAATAGACCTTGAAAGCTACCTACAGCGGCGATGTATTGATGTAAAGCAGTCATGTGTTTAGTTTTCTCTAATTTGTTAATACAGATACTTTATATATCTATGCGACTTTTTGGGGGTTATTGTCGAATAACATTCTCGAAATTTAAACCAACTTTTCCTAGCCCATTACCCTTACCCCGAGCATTTTTAAATTTGTAAATAGTCTGAGTGCTAAATCCGGCCTGACAGAATGGCAAAAACTTCTCATCGTTAAAACTGGATTCCAGAATTACCTGATGCTCAACAATGCTGATTATTTTTTCTACTAGCTGCTTGCTTTTATACTGTGCGCCACCTAGTATTTTGCTGTGTGCTGCACAGTATGTGGTGCACAGTATAGGAAGCCAAGGTTATGACCTCAGCACAATTAGATAAAATGCGACTGGAGCTGCGCCGCGGTGTGTTGGTGCTGGCTGTATTGGCCTCACTAAAGCAGCCGCATTACGGCTATTCACTGCGCAAACAACTGCAAGACGGTGGCATAGATATAGACGAAGGTACTTTGTACCCTTTGATACGGCGCTTGGCTGAGCAAGAATTGCTCAGCAGTGAATGGCGCCAGGGTGAAGGGCGTGAGCGCCGCTATTACCAACTGTCGGAGCTGGGCGCGCAGCTGCTAAGCCAGCTTACTGACGAATGGCAACAATTAAACACCGCGCTTGGCAGCCTGCTGGGCACTGCAACTCAGGAGAAGCAATAATGGATTTAGTAGAGCGTTATATCGCCGCCGTGCAGCGCGAGCTGCCACAAGCTAAGCGGGATGAAATTGGCCGCGAGTTAAACGCCAATATTATGGACCAGCTGGATGCACTGGCAGAGCAGCAGGGCGAATTGACTGATACTGATATTGCTAATGTGCTAAGAGAGATGGGCCATCCGCGCTCTGTGGCAGAGCAATTTGTGCCGCCACAGCCGCTAATAAGCCTGGGGTATATGCCGTTGTATAAAAACACCTTGTTTATGGTGTTAGGTATTTTATTTGTGCTGCATCTGGTTGAGGTAACGACACTTTGGTTAAGTACCGCCAATATGGGCCTGATCCGCTATGGTTTTGCCTTGTTCGGCGGCTTTGTTGACGAAGCCTGCTTTGGTTTCACCTCTATTACCTTGGCGTATTGGCTGATGTCACGCCAACAGCCTGCCGCTAATGCTGGCTGTAGCGACAAGTGGCAACCAGAGAAGCTGCCACCAGCCGGGCCAGGTTGGCAGCACATAAAATTGCAGGATATTTTTACCGATTTAGCCAGCTACATTTTCTTGCTGGTAGTGATTTGGTACCCATTGTATATGTCGGCAGAGCAACTGGCGCAGAGTGCGCTGTTACTTAGCAGCAATGTCAGGCTGATATTGCAATACAGTACGCCGTTAATTGTATTGGGTATAGTGCATTCTTTATGGCAGCTGCAACAGCGGTTGTGGAGCCGCAGCATGTTAGCCAGCCATGTGCTGCTTAACGCCACTATTGCCGTTATAGCGTTGTACTTGGCCAGCACCTCGCCATTGCTGCAGCTTAACACTGAGCGTTGGTATGGCGTGTTTAACCTGCAGCAACTGGAGCGCAGCGCTATGATAACGCTGGTGATTATTGCGCTGTTCCCCGCTTGGGAAGCCTTGCGAGATAGCTTGCGGCTGCGCAAATTGAAATAGGTTTGTATCAGAGCGGCATCTGCTTGCTACAGACGGCCGCTGTTGACTAGGCCAATAATCAGGCCGGCAAAACCTGCGCTATAACCAAACAATAGGCCGGCAACACACCAACCCAGGTTTTTACGGTATGTTGCTGCGCCCTGTTGTTTTAACTGCGGTAGCATTAACTGCCAGCCGCGATAGTTTGCCCACAACAGGCCGACAACAAACAGCGTAAAGGCGCTGATTGGCCCCCAGGCACCGGCAGTAAACTCGTAGCTGACAGTTAACAGCACACCACAGCTGAGCACCCAGGCAATAGTGCGGTTACGTAGCTTAATCAGTTGCTGTTTTTGCTCAATACTGCCAGCGCGTTTTATCGGTTGGCGCATACCGGCAATAACGCCAACCACGCCAGCCAGTGCACCCAGCATGGCACCACCCAGCAGTAAGGCCGCTTTACTTAGCCAGGAGCTTTGGCTGCTGGCGGCAGCACTTGCTGTTGCGGCGGCTAGTGGCGGGCTGGCCAGTGTTAGCGCGCTGCAAATGGCTGTGGTTAAGCCAAGCCCAGGTGCGGTCGTTAAGATCAGCCTGCCGTATTTGGCCAGCAACTGATCTTTCAACAATTCGCGTACCCGTTGCAGCTTTTTACGCACGTTGCTTTCGCTTAAACCCAGCAGCTGTGCTACCTGCTGGCTGTTTTGCTCTTCGCGGTAAAACAGCAACACGATTTCACGGCTATCTTCAGGCAACTGGCTGATAAAATCCGCCATAATATGGTTTTGCTGCGCTTTGGCTAAATCGTCATCCAGCTCCAGCTCGCTGGCAAATTCTGCCAGCGCCGCATCAGCGTCATCACCACTAAGCATTGCGCCAACTTTATTATCGCGCAGATAATTAAAGGCGCGGTAACGGGTGATTTGACGCACCCAGGGCAAAAAACTGGCTGGGTTTTGCAAGGTATTAAGCTGTTGCCAGATATGAATAAACACCTGCTGGGCAATATCTTCACTGGCATCTAAGTCTTTTACTATCGCCAGCGCTATGCTGCTGACACTGCGCTGACAGCGCAGCACCAGGCGCTCAAAAGCATTAATATCACCCGATTGTGCCGCGCTGACATCCGGAATAAGTTGCTGTTCGGTAAGGGTAATACTCATATTATTTAGTCCTTTAATGCCTTGGTGATTTGAACGGTTAACCAATCAGGCTGATCCAGCATTATAAAATGCCGTGCCTGCGGGTTAAACTCAAGAGTGGCATGGGCAATACAGGCAATTTGTTGTTGATACAACGTTTTGGCAGCACTGCGGTCGGCTTCATTCAACATGGCGCCACTGGCACCAATTAACAGCACCTTGCTTTTAATTTGATGTACCACCGGGCGCAAATCCGTGGTGAGCAGCTCATATACCGCCTGGCCTGCCGCTTTAGGATCAGAGGTTGCCGCCATGTTCAGCACTTGTTGTTGGTGCGCCGCGCTGGTTGCCTGAATAAACAGCCCTTGCGCGGTCATCGCCTTAAGCTGCTCACTGGTCATCTGCTGGTATTGCTGGCGTAAATACGCGGCCTGGTCCTGCATCATCGCAACGGTGGTGTCGTTTGTGCGGGTAAACACCGGGGCCAGATAGGGCAGGCCGTCAACGGCGATAACGATACCAATTTTATCCGGTGCGCTGCTGGCCAGGTTAAATGCCATAAAGGCACCTAAACTGTGGCCCACTACCGCCGGCTGTTGCAGGTTGTTTTGCTCGATGTAGTGCAGCAACTGCTGCTTTACTGTTGGTAGTAAATCGCCGGCAATGGCCGGTTTACCGGCAAAACCGGCAATACTGATTAAATGCAGCTGATACTCGTTGGCTAATGCTTCGGCAGTGGGGCGCCAGACCCGGGCATCAGACATTAACCCCGGGATCATCAGCACTGGTTTACCGCTGCCTATTACCTCAACACTAAAGCTCTCGGCCGCTTTGGTGCTAAAGCTTGCCGCCAGCATTCCGCCAACAAGAATCAGTGAAGTAGCAAAGTGGGTCCAAAAGCCGGGTTTTGTTTTAGCTGTGGTGGTGTGTTGGTTAGTCTGGTTGTGCATGCTAATTCCTTAGTAAGTTGTGAGTGACATTACTAAGTACCGCCAGCAACACCTGCTGTGACAAAAAATTTAAAAATATTTTTATCGCAGTATATCTGGAGCGGGTGGCGGGAATCGAACCCGTGTCTAAAGCTTGGGAAGCTGTGCCGGATAGTTGAGCTACACTCAGTTACACAGTATGCTGAACAGGCAACAGTAAGTGGAGTATGTAAATGTTAAATATTCAAATAGACAACCCAGCACTGGAAGCGGATTTAAAACAGGCTTTCGGCGATAACCCGCAATCGGTCGCGCGTGCCTTTGCTGAGTTTGTACAGACAAAACGTATTAGCGATGACATTAAGGTGTCGCTAAGTCAGTTAGAACAAGGGCAAGCGCTAAAATCGGCCGATGTATTTAGCAGCATTCGCGCCAGGTATGAGTAAATTAACGCTGGTTTTTTCACCCAGAGCCGTTGAGCGCCTCGCACAAATAGCTACTCACCTGTCTGAACAAAGTCTACCAAACAGCTTTATTGTCGAATATTTAAATCAGTTTGAGTTATGGCTAAATAAAGTGCTGATAGAATTTCCTGACTCAGGCATACCAATGCCGGAATACGGCACTGATATACGAAAAATCTGCTATAAAAAATACAGTTTCGCCTATCGGGTAACCGCGATACAGGTTGAAATTCTGACTGTTTACCGGGAAAACTTACCGTAAAATTGGAGCGGGTGGCGGGAATCGAACCCGTGTCTAAAGCTTGGGAAGCTCTCGTTCTACCATTGAACTACACCCGCTTTTTTCAACTGTGTGAACAACAGCCGCTAAAGTAAAGCCAGCAGCAAAGCCTGTCAATGGGGCTAACGTGGCTTTAGCGCCGGTAGTGATTGCCCAGTGCTACAGCTTGCGGTAAATTGCCGCTATATCATATAAAGACGGGCAATATTAATGGTATTACCTCAGCTTGATCTTAACGCATTAAACCAGGCAGTAACGTCATTACAGCAAGCGTTGCAAGATAGCCAAGATCCGGCATTTACCAACAGTCTTACGCCAAGTCAGCGCCGTTTGGTCATTGCCGGAGTGATCCAAAATTTCGAATTCAGCTATGAGCTTTGCTACAAAATGCTTAAACGGCAGTTAGAGCAGGACGCTGCTGTACCGGCCGACATTGATCAGCTGTCTTTTAAAGATTTAATTCGCACGGCCTTTGAAGCGGGTTTGTTAGCAGAACCAGAACTGTGGTTTGAATTTCGCCGTCAGCGCAATATTACCTCCCATACCTACGACCAGCTAAAAGCACAAAGCGTGTACCAAACGGCGATGGTTTTTTTACCACAGGCGCAAGCGGTGCTGGCTAAGCTGGAACAACGCAATGCTTGATTTAGCTGAGCATCACCTACAGCTATTGCAAAGCCTGTTGCAGCGCTATGTGCCCGACGTCACCGTTTGGGCCTTTGGCTCACGCGTAAATGGCAACGCCAAACCGCACTCAGATTTAGACTTAGTGTTAAAAGCCGCTACAGCTATACCACAGCGGCAACTGTTTGCCCTACAAGATGCGTTGGAAGAATCCGACCTGCCAATTAAAGTAGACGTACTGGACTGGCAACAAATTTCGCCTGAATTTCAGCAACATATCCTTAAGCGTTATCTGGTTTTACCCAGCCGGTAATAAACTGCTTGTTGTTTTTGTACCTGTTACGTTAAGGTAAGTGCTAAACCAAACTTCAAGGAGATGAAGTGTTTAGCATTAACCAGGACAAACGCTTATGGTTTATTGAACTGATAGCCTGGTGGGAAGGCCGTATCAGCGCCAGTCACCTTATTAAGCAGTTTGCTATCAGCCGCACCCAGGCACAGCAAGATATACAGTACTACCGGCAACGGGCGCCTGCCAATTTGCTGTACCACGCCAGCTACAAAAGCTATTTACCGCAAAACGGCTTTATCGCGCAGTTTATCAATGGTGATGTGGTGGAATACCTAAACTGGATCAGCCATCAGGACGCTATTACCGACGTTAGCACCGCCTTACCTTATACCGCACTGGCGTTGCCAACGCGCCAGGTCAGTGCTGACATTATCCGGGTGTTAGTTAGCGCCATTCGCCAGCAGCGCCGGGTCGAGGTAGATTATGTCTCGGTAACCAACCCCGACCGTCAGGGCCGTATTATAGTACCGCACCACTTTGTCAGCACCGGCCTGCGCTGGCACCTGCGGGCCTTTTGTGAAAAATCACAGCAATACCGCGACTTTGTATTAAGTCGCTTTCGCGGCCAGCCCGATTTAATGGATAAAACCGACATCAGCGCCGCAAAAGACAGCGGCTGGCATACGCAACTTAGCCTCATCTTTAAACCCGACCCACGCCTAAGCCCGCAGCAGCAAAACGTAATAGCCCACGATTACCAAATGCAACACGGCCAGCTAGTGCTAAATACCCGCGCCTGTTTAGCGCAGTATTTACTACAGGAAATGCAGGTAAATATCCGTGATATTAACATCAGCCCCGAAGCCCAGCAGTTAGTGCTAAGCAACGTAGATGCGGTAAAACCCTGGTTATTTGAAGAAAAATCATAAGTTTATCAAAAACCTGTACAGTTAGTTTACAGGTGTTTTTGTACAGTGTTGTGCGTTTAGGGATAGAGGGTAGAGTGGTGGTACTTAAAAGGAGATACGCCCGTGGATGATTTCTCACCGTCAGATTTAAAAAGCATTCTGCATTCCAAGCGGGCGAATATGTATTACCTCGAATATTGCCGGGTAATGCAAAAAGATGGGCGGGTACTCTATTTATCGGAAGCAAAGCAAGAGAATCAATATTTCAACATCCCTATCGCCAATACGACTGTGCTATTGCTGGGTAATGGCACTTCTATTACCCAAGCAGCTATGCGTATGCTGGCACAAGCCGGTGTGTTAGTCGGTTTTTGTGGCGGTGGTGGTACACCGTTGTATATGGCATGCGAAGTGGAGTGGTTAACCCCTCAAAGTGAATACCGACCTACAGAATACCTGCATGGCTGGTTGCAGTTCTGGTTTGATGATGTCAAGCGCTTATTGGCAGCGGTTACCTTTCAAAAGGCCCGCATTCAGTATATTGAGCAAGTTTGGCAAAAAGACAAAGATCTGAAAAATGAAGGTTTTATCTTTAACGATCCACAAATCCAAACTGCACTGACAAATTTCCAAGCCCGTACAGATAGCGCCACTAAACAGTCAGACCTGTTGCTGACCGAAGCACAACTAACCAAATTGCTTTATAAATATGCGGCTAAAAATACCAACATTACCGATTTTACCCGGCAGCACCAAGGCTCTTCTAAAAACAATATCGACAAAGCCAATGACTTTTTAAACCATGGCAATTACTTAGCTTATGGCTTAGCGGCAAGTTGCTTATGGGTATTGGGTATACCGCATGGTTTTGCTGTTATGCACGGCAAAACCCGTCGCGGCGCTTTAGTGTTTGATGTTGCTGATCTAATTAAAGACGCCATAGTTTTGCCGTGGGCTTTTATTTGTGCCAAAGAAAACGCCACAGAGCAAGAGTTTCGCCAGCAGGTACTGCAGGCATTTACTGACCATAAAACGTTGGATTTTATGTTTGATACCGTCAAAACCATCGCTCTACAGGATTATTCAGCAGAGCAAATTGAGGCACAAAACCTATGATGGTGACTTTTGTATCGCAGTGCGAAAAAAATGCCCTTAAGAAAACCCGCCGTGTGCTGGATGCCTTCGCTAACCGCATAGGTGATAACACCTGGCAAACCCTGATCACTGAAGATGGCCTGCTAACCGTTAAAAAAATGCTGCGTAAAACGGCCAGTAAAAGCACTGCAGTAAGTTGTCATTGGCTGCGCTCACGCGCCAGAAGCCAGCTGCTTTGGGTGGTGGGGAATCGGTTGAAATTTAATGAACAAGGCATAGTGCCAGTGAATTATACAGAAGGTGATATTGAGCGCTTTATGGATAAAGAAAAGTGGCAGAGCTTGGCTTTAATGAAAAATGCAGTCGCTATTGCAGCGCTTTTTCATGATTTTGGTAAAGCAAATATTTTATTTCAGCAAAAGTTAAAAGGCGAAGGTAAGAATAAGTATGAACCAGTAAGGCACGAATGGGTGTCACTAAGAATATTTCAGGCATTCGTAGGTGATAAGACAGATGAGCAGTGGCTAATAGCGTTAACTGAAATAGATAAAAACCATAATGATGATATTTACCTGGACGGTATTAGCCCTGGAAGAAATAACCCATTGGTTAATTTACCGCCTTTTGCTCAGTTAGTCGGTTGGTTAATACTTAGCCATCATAAATTACCTTTTGTGCCTGGTTGGAAGAAGACTTTAACTCCAGAAACCTCGCCAGCAGATTTGCATAAGAATGGAAAAAAACCACTAAATAGTTGGTTTGCAATAGAATTAGAAGTTTTCTGGAATTCTTATAATTTTAAAGACGAAGATAGCCAAAGTTTTTTACAAGATAATTGGACGTTTCATAGCGAAGGTTTGCCATATAAAAGCACTAAGTGGCGGCTCAGAACCATAAAGGCGGCTGATATAGCGCTGCAAAATATCAAACAGCTATCAGTTAAAAATCTTTTACATGATGAATTGTTTACCAGTCATCTTGCTCGAATGGCATTGATGCTTGCCGATCATCATTACTCGGCACAAAAAGAGCCAACTATAAAATGGCAAAGCCCTAATTATCAAGTGTTTGCCAATACAGATAGGGATACGAATGCGCTTAAACAACAGCTTGATGAGCATTTAATTGGCGTGGCTAAACATGCGGTAGATATTGTAGCCGCTTTGCCACAATTAAAAAGCAGCTTGCAAGCGTTGGAAGAAAATAAGTTTTTAAAAAGTACCAAAGCGGATGATAAATATGCTTGGCAAATAACAGCCCAAAAGGCGGCGTTAGAGCTAAGTGAAACCAGTAAGAAGCAAGGCTTCTTTGGTATTAATATGGCATCAACAGGTAAGGGTAAAACGCTAGCTAATGCCAAAATTATGTATGCCTTGGCGAATAAAGAACAAGATTGTCGCTTTACCATAGCGCTGGGTTTAAGAACACTCACTTTACAAACAGGTCGAGAATATCGTAAGCAGTTGGATTTAAGCACAGAGCAATTAGCGATTGCCGTAGGTGGTTCTGCGTCTAAAGCCTTGTTTGAAAACGAGCAAAACAAAAAATCGCCTGAAGAATGCTTTGGGACCGGCAGTGAGTCGGTTGAAGCCTTTTTAGATCCAGAATTATATGTTGATTATGATTTGTCAGGTATAGAACACAGCTTACACACTTGGACAGGCACTAATCCACGCATTGAGAAGCTTGTGCAAGCGCCCGCGTTGGTTTGCACTATTGATCATTTAATCCCTGCGACAGATGGCACCAAAGGCGGTAAGCAAATCGGTCCGATGTTGAGGTTGCTCACCTCGGATTTAGTCATTGATGAACCCGATGATTTTGGCTTAGAAGACTTACCTGCTTTATGTCGGCTGGTTTTTTGGGCAGGTATGTTAGGCAGTCGAGTGCTGCTTTCTACTGCCACCATGCCACCAGACTTAGCCTTTGCGGCTTTTCAAGCGTACCAATCAGGTTGGGCTGAATATGCCAAGGTGAATATTGCTGATTGGAACAAAAGCGTTAACTGTGCTTGGTTTGATGAGCGTACAAAGGGTGGTGCTTATAAAGCTGAGATTCAAGATTTTTCTAACTTTAAAGATCAGCATGAAAAATATGTCAAAAAACGAGTGGAATATTTAAGTTTAGGTGTAGCAAAACATAAAGCTGAAATTCTCGACAATCTAACTACAACAGACAATATCCATGTCAATTTTGCTCAAACAATTATTCAGGGCGCCCTTGCCTTGGATAAAAACAATCATGTAAAGCTAGATGGTAAACAGGTTTCAATTGGCTTAGTGCGTATGGCCAACATCAACCCAATGGTTACCGTCGCTAAGGCTTTATTAAACTTACCTGCACCTGAAGATACACACATACATTTATGTGTGTATCACAGTCGTTATCCTTTGGCTGTGCGCTCTTACTTAGAAAGTAAGTTAGATCAAATACTGAACCGAAAAGAAAACTGGCCGCCGCAAAACTTACAAAATTTAATTGAAAAAACAGCAGCTAAAAATCAGTTATTTATTGTTTTAGCCTCACCTGTAGCGGAGGTTGGGCGTGACCATGATTATGATTGGGCAATTATTGAACCTAGCTCTATGCGCTCCATTATTCAGATCGCAGGGCGGGTGCTAAGACATAGAGATCACGTACCAGAGCGAGAGAATATTCTACTAATTAACCAAAACATCAAACAACTTAAAGGCAGTGAGCGCTGTTTTAATCAACCGGGGTTTGAGGTGGAAAATTTAAAGCTCAAGCTGAATAAACATACATTAAGGGAGATATTGGAGGTGCCACAATATCAACCTATTAATGCGGTAGAAAGGGTGATAAAGGGCAAACAGCCGCCACTAGAAAACCTGGTGGCACTAGAGCACCAAGCCTTATTTGAAAAGCTATTCAAGAACCCTGACTCTGCCAAGCTTTGGTGGAAAGAGCAGGCGCATTGGTGTGGGGTGTTGCAAAAATTGCAAGTCTTTAGAAAGTCAGCCAAAGACGAAGCTTTGTATTTGCTCTACAAGAATAATGAGTTGACATGGGAATGGAAGAATGAGGCGGCTTATCCACCCAATATGGGGGCACTATCTGGGTGTGGTATTTCAATTAAAGAAGAATTCGCCATAGTGCCAGCTGAGGGCATCAGTTTTTGGTTTGATTTAAACCCGCACAGTATATACGCAGAATTAGCCAATGATTTTAATATCAGTGAAGAAGAAGCTGCTCAGCGTTTTGGTGAATTAAGGCTGGTTAGTTACAAAAAAAACGATATAAACGAATACAAATACTTTTCTAATTTAGGGATTTATCAAGAGGTGAAGTGATGAGTGAAAAACAAAACCAAGATCCAATTAGTGAGTACGCCCTAGGCTGGGAAGGCGTTATTACTAATTTTCTTGCCGATAAATATGAGGCTGACTTTGCTAAGTATTTAAAAGAGTTATTCAAGGGTGTTGGCAATACCTATGAAAAAGAAGGTTTTTTTACTAATGAGTATTTAGCCTCTATTTTTGACACTAGAAAAAATAAAAAAACAGATGAGCAAAAAGAAACGGCGTTTTTTTTAGAGCAAATAACCTTGTTACAAGAGTTTAATGAAAAGCCCATCGCAATTAATTTTGAAAGCTTAAACGCCGAAATAAATAATAAGCAACAAGAACTTGTAAATAAGTACACACCTGAGACGTGGCTAACTTGGGCAGCTGAAAACGCCAAAAACGTTACTTTTGCTACACATGTTACTAAATTAACGCACTCAGTTATTGATAGCCCATCTTTTTTTAACGCTTTTGATGCAACAAAAAACAGCCACCTTTCTACTTCTAGCTTAACTAATGTTGTTATTGATGGCGCAGTAAAAGGAATGCAATATTCACCTGTGTATCAATTCTTAGAACTGGAATTTAACAATAAAAAGTTAGTCGGTGAGTTTGGGGATTTAGCCACTGATTTATTAAAAAGCTTTGCTAAAAACCATGAGCAAATGCTGGATTGGAATCAGGGGTTTTCAGCAGCAACAAGTGAAGGAAAGCCTACAGCGCATTTTTTATTAAAGCAGACGTATTTTCCTATCAATAAAGATGGTACTGAATTCAATTACCATCTTCTTTGTAATGTGGTTTCTTCATCTAAAGCACAGGCTTTATATGAGTTTTCTCGTCGAAACTCAAAAGATGCTTTTAAAACAAAAAACAGTAATAAATATTCAGATGAAACTTATTTTAACTTCCCTAACAGGGCGAGTATTTCTATTACAGCCAGTAATCATGGTAATGCCTCACAGTTAAATAATAAGCGAGGCGGGCGCTTAGGGTTGTTTTCCTGTCAACCACCTGTTTGGCATTCACAACTTAAACCACCGATTTATAGTAAAAGTTTTTTCTACGAATTATCAAGAAATTATGAAGTAAAGGAGAATATTCAATATTTGTCTGATTTTTTAAATCGCTTTGAAAATTTGAAGCTCAGTATAAAAGACCCCAAACGCTTGCGCTGGATTGAAGAGTGGATTGAAAACCTAGCCGATGAGGTATTGGTTTATGTTAAGTCTATACAAGCCTTGCCAGCAGGTTGGTCTGCTACCGAGGGGATAAAATTAAAATCAGAGCACCAGGTTTTATTAGATTGTTTTCGCCAAGATGACGATTTTTTAGCGATGAAAAACACTAGTGATTGGCAGGCGGTCATTATCCAAGACTTTGCTGCTTGGCTAAATAATAGCCTAACTAAAGCAAATGAAAAATTTACACCACAAGACTCACATACCAAGCTGTGGATGAAAATATTTAAAGCTAACTTTAGTGAAGAATTTGATACAAAAGGATTAGCCCAGCAGGAGTTAACGTTATGAGCCAATACCTTTTAATTGAAAGAATTAAGGTGCAAAACGCTAATGCAGTCTCAGGTTTCACTTGGGGGTTTCCAGCAATAACCCATTTTTTAGGTTTTAGTCATAATCTGAATAGAAAGCTTCAGACTAATGTTGAATTAAGTAATTTGGTTTTAAATGGTTGTATTGTTGTAGCACATGAACAGCATGTTCACACTTATAAAGATGGGGCTACCACAAGATTTTCACAATATAAAACAGCTCAATACTTAGGTTTGAAATTTGACAAAGGAATTTTAAAAGATCCAGCAATTAATGAAGAAGCCAAAATGAATATGACAGTTTCTTTATTAATACCAGTAGAAGGATACTTGGGCGGTTTACAAGACTTGCTTAAGGCGTTTATTAAAAATGCCTGCCATTTGCAGCGTTTGGCGGGTGGGACTGTTTTGTCTGTAGCGAATGCAGATATTATTGATTTTGCTAAAGAAGTTCAGCTTAAAAGTATTAGAAGGAAGCTATTGCCAGGTTTTGTTTTGCAAGATAGATCTGACTATTTAGCCCAGCATTTTTCGAAGCTTAAAGAGAGCAATCCAAAAGCAGAACTACTTGACGCATGGTTTGATTTTGTTGCTTTGAAGCAAATTGCTAGGCCAGCCTCTGAATTGTTAGATAAAAACTTAGCCAACCAAGCAGAAAAATCCACATCGCTTTCATTGTTGAATGACGCCTGGCTTGAACATAGAAGTCAGCCTTATCAAAAAGAAAATATACCCAATGAGTTAATGACTTACTTTGCAGAACAGCATGAAAGCATTAACCCTAACATTTTAATGCAATGGCAAAGTTATATAGAGCCAAATGAAAAAACGTCGGCTAATTGGGAATACGTCAAAAAACCACAAACCGGTTATTTAGTTCCAATAATGACAGGTTACAAAGCCATTACTAGCGTTTACTCAGCAGGAGAAATTGAGGGCGCCAGAGATTCTGAAACCGACCTGTGTTTTGTCGAATCCGTGCATTCTGTTGGCGAATGGCAAAGCGTACATCGCTTAAAAAGCCAAGAGCAATGGCAGGCCAGTTTGTGGAATTATGCCACTTATGAAAAAGGTTGGTATTTGTGTCAGCAAGGCCCAGTCACTGCAAACCAAGCATTACCCACCGAATCATCAACCGATGAAGTTTATTACTAATTTAAAAAGGAAACACCTATGACTATCGACTTACCAAGTATGTTAGCTTTTGAGCGTAAATTAGAAACGTCTGATGCTTTAATGTTTTCAGGCGAATGGGCAAATATTACGTCTGCCGAAAAATGGCAGGCTATTCCCATTACTAAAAGACAAAACCGTTCGACCCAAAGTGCGCATGGCACAAGTGATACGGACAAAATCAAGCCAAACCCCGTATCATCAGACAGTGATGATGCCAATCTACCTCTGAAACATGACACTCTAAAAGTAAGCTTTAGTATGCGCGTGGTGGGCAACCTTGGCGTACCTTTTGGATGTAACTCCCCCGTGTTTAGTAATGCCATTAGAACTAGAACGACTGAGTTTAAACAAAGTGAAGGTATTAATCAGTTGGCCTATCGTTACGCTTACAACATAGCCAATGGCCGCTTCTTATGGCGTAACCGTGTTGGAGCAGAAGAAATAACGATTATTGTAAAAGCAGGGAACAGCTCCTTTACATTTAATGCTTATGACTTTTCATTAAATGAGTTTGAAAAATCTAGCGGCAATGCAGATTTACAGAAGTTAGCGGTAATCATTGCTACTGGTTTGCAGGGTGACCAACAAAGTTTTGTGCTTGTTGAGGTCGATGCATTTGTAAAACTAGGCCATCAGCAGCATGTGTTCCCCTCACAAGAAATGAACATGGGTGAAAAAGGTAAGGTCTTATTTAAACTTGAAGGCTGTGCTGCTATTCATAACGTAAAAATAGGTAATGCTGTGCGCACTATTGATACTTGGTATAACCGTTATGAAGAACAAGGGCTGCCTATTGCTATTGAGCCCTTCGGTGCAGTTACCCAAATTGGTGATGCTTTCCGCAAGAATAAAAAGGAAGGCGACTTGTATTCATTAATGGTTGACTGGGTAAATGGCGGTGAATTAGCACCAGAGCAACAAATGTATGTTACTGCTAATTTGATACGTGGCGGTGTATTTAGTAAGTCATCTAAATAGAGGAAGTTAGAGGCGCCTATGAAATACTACCTCGATATCACTTTACTGCCCGACGCCGAAGCCAATCTTGGCTTTCTGTGGCACAAAGTATACCAGCAGATCCACCTTATGTTGGTGGAGCATAAAGTCAGTGCCGAACACTCAGCGATTGGGCTGTCGTTCCCTAAATATGATGCAAAGGCATTCAGTAGTAATAAAAAGTTTCCGTTAGGGGATAAATTAAGATTACTCGCTGGAACGGAGCAGCAACCAGCAGATCTTAATATTGCGCAATGGTTGGCGCGTTTAGCGGATTATGTACACATAAAAGCAATTAAAGCTGTGCCTGATAATGTATCCGAATATGCTTATTTTACCCGCCGCCACTTTAAGTCACCTTACAAACTGCGCAGAAATATCGATGCACGTGCAATAGTGATCGCCCAAAAAAATGGCTTTGATATTAATGAAGTTAAGACGCGTTTATTAGCGTCGATAGCTAATCTCGATACGGAATCTAAATTGCCGTTTATCAACTTGCGCAGTTTATCAACGGAGAAAGATGTCAGTCCCGCAGATCGCAGAAAGTTTTTACTGTTTATTGAGTGTGAAAAAGTCACCAAACCTAGTCAAAATAATGGGCTATTTAATTGCTACGGGCTTAGCCGCCGTGCTCAGACAGAGCAAGCCGCAGTCCCTTGGTTTGAAGGTTAATTCAGAGACCTAAAATACCCTTTATTTTTGCTCTTTAAAAAATCATTTTTAAAACAAAAAGTTACAACAGTTGATATTTAGAAAGGTAAAAGTACGTTTTTTAATCTATCTGCCTGTTGTAACTTATTTTTTTGTAGATAAGCTATTGTTCACCGCCGCACAGGCGGCTTAGAAACGCCAAAATCTCCGAACATGGCTAAATAACAAGTTCACCGCCGCACAGGCGGCTTAGAAAAAGTAGAGCAGGTGAGCATTCAAGGCAGTTAAGTTCACCGCCGCACAGGCGGCTTAGAAAAGTAGGTTGTGCTTTCATGGGTGCATTCGCTTGTTCACCGCCGCACAGGCGGCTTAGAAAGGTTAAGGCTGCCAGCTAGTGGAATCGCTTATGTTCACCGCCGCACAGGCGGCTTAGAAAAATTGCTGCCCATCGCTGCGGCTGATGCTGTCGTTCACCGCCGCACAGGCGGCTTAGAAATTGTTGGTCTAAGTTTCTATAAAGCAAGCTAAGTTCACCGCCGCACAGGCGGCTTAGAAAAATAAAAACCGAGCGTGAGAAGTTTGTTGATTGTTCACCGCCGCACAGGCGGCTTAGAAAATGAAAACCAGATATCAGCAGTAAACGAAGCTGTTCACCGCCGCACAGGCGGCTTAGAAACTGATAGGTTTGCGCCTATGCCTGCTTGCTGTGTTCACCGCCGCACAGGCGGCTTAGAAAGTTAGAAAGTTGGTGACAAGGGATTTAGAGCCGTTCACCGCCGCACAGGCGGCTTAGAAAGCAAATGATTATATCAGCTAGCGCGTCTGTGCGTTCACCGCCGCACAGGCGGCTTAGAAACGCAAGGAATTTGAGCAGCAGTGGCTTAATAGGTTCACCGCCGCACAGGCGGCTTAGAAATTTGTCATTGCGCCACGTGTCGTATTTTAAAAGTTCACCGCCGCACAGGCGGCTTAGAAATTGGCGCCATGGGTGATTTAGGTTGTAAATCAGTTCACCGCCGCACAGGCGGCTTAGAAAAGGCATGGTTTTTGTCGCCTGAATATATTTTGGTTCACCGCCGCACAGGCGGCTTAGAAAGCCCACCTGCACCGACTCGATAACGGTTGAGCGTTCACCGCCGCACAGGCGGCTTAGAAATGCCTGTAGTCACGCCGTTTACTGATGCAGTCGTTCACCGCCGCACAGGCGGCTTAGAAAAACCTGCAAAACCAGCAACTGGAGTTTCAGAAGTTCACCGCCGCACAGGCGGCTTAGAAAAATAGCGGAAACTTCATAAAACCCAATGACAAGTTCACCGCCGCACAGGCGGCTTAGAAATACTGGCGGGCGTATATCGCGAACTGAAAAAGGTTCACCGCCGCACAGGCGGCTTAGAAAAAGGGCTGCCGCTATGGATATCAACGATTTAGGTTCACCGCCGCACAGGCGGCTTAGAAATATCTAGGCGGGTTGACATCCCTAGCCTATCTGTTCACCGCCGCACAGGCGGCTTAGAAAACCCACTGGCCAAGCTAAGCCCAGAGCAGTTAGTTCACCGCCGCACAGGCGGCTTAGAAAGCGCTTTGAAGAAAAAGCAGGCGGTCACCATAGTTCACCGCCGCACAGGCGGCTTAGAAATGTACAACCCCTTGCGCGTACATGCCGTAGCCGTTCACCGCCGCACAGGCGGCTTAGAAAACTACAAATGACAAATGATAGCTTTGCAAACAGTTCACCGCCGCACAGGCGGCTTAGAAAACTCACACCTGGCCCCGCTGTTACTTTTGATAGTTCACCGCCGCACAGGCGGCTTAGAAAGTAGATGAATCAGGAGTACACTCGCTATGATTGTTCACCGCCGCACAGGCGGCTTAGAAAGTTTCGTTATGCCGTAGTTTATAACGACACTGGTTCACCGCCGCACAGGCGGCTTAGAAATGTTGCAACTAATTCAGTCAAGGCTGATTTAAGTTCACCGGCGCACAGGCGGCTTAGAAAGTCAACACAAGAAAGTAAAAATAATTAAAAACGTTCACCGCCGCACAGGCGGCTTAGAAAAGAAACTGGTTCATTTAGCTATGCAGGTGGAGGTTCACCGCCGCACAGGCGGCTTAGAAAGCCTAGCCGTACCATGTGTGTATCGAATTCCAGTTCACCGCCGCACAGGCGGCTTAGAAAAACAACCAAACCTGTTGTACTTGGTAGGGGGTGTTCACCGCCGCACAGGCGGCTTAGAAATTCTACTGACTCAACTGTTAGCAGTATCGCAAGTTCACCGCCGCACAGGCGGCTTAGAAAATACAAAGCCGCAGTATTAAAGAAATAAAGCGGTTCACCGCCGCACAGGCGGCTTAGAAAGCCAGTAGTACCTATTGTGTTGACGAATAAAAGTTCACCGCCGCACAGGCGGCTTAGAAAATGCTTTCAGCGTTGGCAAAATCCTGATCTGAGTTCACCGCCGCACAGGCGGCTTAGAAAGCTCAACCTGCGCAGCCAGTGCATCGCGCTCAGTTCACCGCCGCACAGGCGGCTTAGAAACCGATCAAGCTGGTAAACATAACCATCAGCACGTTCACCGCCGCACAGGCGGCTTAGAAAAGTGCCGGATATACCCGTTACCGGCGATAACTGTTCACCGCCGCACAGGCGGCTTAGAAATAGTGGATGAAGTTGGTGGCAATAACGGAACGGTTCACCGCCGCACAGGCGGCTTAGAAATATTGAGATATTTAAACCTGCAAAACTAAATTGTTCACCGCCGCACAGGCGGCTTAGAAAATTTTCCGGTTTTGACTTCGGCGCACTCTGGCGTTCACCGCCGCACAGGCGGCTTAGAAACTGCGTAGAAGATCTGCGGTCCCGCTGGGCGCGTTCACCGCCGCACAGGCGGCTTAGAAATAAACCCTGACGCAAGCCTGCAACATTCTGACGTTCACCGCCGCACAGGCGGCTTAGAAATTGATTACAGCCATACAGCAATAAGCAAGCTTGTTCACCGCCGCACAGGCGGCTTAGAAATGAGCCCGCAACCTTTGCAGCTGTGTCATTAAGTTCACCGCCGCACAGGCGGCTTAGAAAATATAGCCAACCATACTTGACACTGTTATGTCGTTCACCGCCGCACAGGCGGCTTAGAAAAGCAGGGCATGCAGCGCACTGAACAGTTGATCGTTCACCGCCGCACAGGCGGCTTAGAAATCTATTGGGTGGATTCGTTTATTGATGAGTGCGTTCACCGCCGCACAGGCGGCTTAGAAAAACCACTTCATTGCCTCGCCGCTTTTCTTCGTGTTCACCGCCGCACAGGCGGCTTAGAAATTGCATGCTGATAGGTGCAACTGCTGGCTGCGGTTCACCGCCGCACAGGCGGCTTAGAAAAGATGATTCTGGCGATGTTGAGGGGGGAGAGCGTTCACCGCCGCACAGGCGGCTTAGAAAGTCTGCAACCTTACAAACATACGTATCATCTTGTTCACCGCCGCACAGGCGGCTTAGAAAGTTGAGACATGTCACAGGAATATAAATGATCAGTTCACCGCCGCACAGGCGGCTTAGAAAAAATGCTTTAGCTATGCCAAAACATCCCGCAAGTTCACCGCCGCACAGGCGGCTTAGAAAAAACAAGTCACCTAAAAAGGATTCTCTAAGCCGTTCACCGCCGCACAGGCGGCTTAGAAAAGCTGGTTTACCACGACGAGCTTTTTCCATAAGTTCACCGCCGCACAGGCGGCTTAGAAAATACGAAGTGTTGGAGCAAGAGCGCCGCGAAAGTTCACCGCCGCACAGGCGGCTTAGAAAATAACTCCAGTTTCAGATAATCACACTCTGACGTTCACCGCCGCACAGGCGGCTTAGAAACATAGACAAAACAGTAAGCTTTGCCGGCTCGTGTTCACCGCCGCACAGGCGGCTTAGAAAATTGGGAACTATTGCAAGCTATTTTTTAACCTAGTTCACCGCCGCACAGGCGGCTTAGAAAAGCTGGTGCTGCAGCCAACCGTTAGCTGTTTAGTTCACCGCCGCACAGGCGGCTTAGAAATTTTTTTCCCGTGCCTGGGATCGAGTACGGGCGTTCACCGCCGCACAGGCGGCTTAGAAATGATGGTTTCAGCTTTAAGCAGGCCACTGGCTGTTCACCGCCGCACAGGCGGCTTAGAAACACACTAATATTTCCCAGGGAAAATACAGGCCGTTCACCGCCGCACAGGCGGCTTAGAAATTAACGCGCCAACACTGGCAGCATACCGATATGTTCACCGCCGCACAGGCGGCTTAGAAAAATAAACTGGCGTTGCCTGGATGCATTTGTTCGTTCACCGCCGCACAGGCGGCTTAGAAAAAGCGCCGGACCGCCGCCAATCTGCCTTAAGTGTTCACCGCCGCACAGGCGGCTTAGAAATTCAATTAGTTTTGCTTTTGGGTTGTTTGATGGTTCACCGCCGCACAGGCGGCTTAGAAAGTCACTGGTGACAGTCTATGACTTACCCCGTCGTTCACCGCCGCACAGGCGGCTTAGAAATTACAGGGATGGTGCGCACATAAAGCATGACAGTTCACCGCCGCACAGGCGGCTTAGAAATTGGCAAGAAATCGCCAAAGAATACCGAAAAGGTTCACCGCCGCACAGGCGGCTTAGAAAGTTTACGCAACAGCTGGCGGGGCATGTTTACCGTTCACCGCCGCACAGGCGGCTTAGAAACGAACTGGCCGGATGCAGCGGGTAAATCAACTGTTCACCGCCGCACAGGCGGCTTAGAAAGCAGCAATCAAGCATGACTCTCAACACTAAAAGTTCACCGCCGCACAGGCGGCTTAGAAATCAAAAACTCTGCGCCCGGCTGCGTCATAGTAGTTCACCGCCGCACAGGCGGCTTAGAAAATCCACCTTTCGAGGTAACAACCTATGCAACCGTTCACCGCCGCACAGGCGGCTTAGAAATACCCCGCGATTTTAAAGGCTTGGCGGTTGTTGTTCACCGCCGCACAGGCGGCTTAGAAAACCAAAAACCGCATTGCAGAGCGCAGCCGTGCGTTCACCGCCGCACAGGCGGCTTAGAAAGGCAAGACGGTAGAACTGCCTTACTTTGAAATGTTCACCGCCGCACAGGCGGCTTAGAAATGTTCCAGCCCGAGCCAATAGGCCTGCTGGAAGTTCACCGCCGCACAGGCGGCTTAGAAAATACAGAGAATTATTGACATTATCCTCAATAAGTTCACCGCCGCACAGGCGGCTTAGAAACGGCAGCCGAGCGGTATGTGGTTATGTCACGGGTTCACCGCCGCACAGGCGGCTTAGAAAGTAGCCGGGTTGCCCTGGATGGTGTCGAGGAAGTTCACCGCCGCACAGGCGGCTTAGAAATATGACGCCAGCGTAATTGGTGACAACGGCAAGTTCACCGCCGCACAGGCGGCTTAGAAAGTCTATAGCACCGTTAGCTCGGTAAATACACAGTTCACCGCCGCACAGGCGGCTTAGAAAGTATTTCGTCAATGGAGAAAACCTGTACAAAAGTTCACCGCCGCACAGGCGGCTTAGAAATGCTCGCGTTGGCTAATGGGGTTTCCCTCATGGTTCACCGCCGCACAGGCGGCTTAGAAAATCTTTGCACATTACGCAATCAGGGTGCGACTGTTCACCGCCGCACAGGCGGCTTAGAAATGACTTCTGATGACGCTTGGTTTATTAAGACGGTTCACCGCCGCACAGGCGGCTTAGAAATTTTGATTTAATTCTGTAGTAAATATCAACTAGTTCACCGCCGCACAGGCGGCTTAGAAAAACCGTCGGCGTAACAATGGCAGGCGAACAACGTTCACCGCCGCACAGGCGGCTTAGAAAAGGAGAACCGCTTTGCCAGAAGTCGCCAAAGCGTTCACCGCCGCACAGGCGGCTTAGAAAGTTTACCGTTACTACGTAGATCATTTGGACGCTGTTCACCGCCGCACAGGCGGCTTAGAAAGCACAATATCAGGCCCAGCGGGGCCGCTAAAAGTTCACCGCCGCACAGGCGGCTTAGAAAGGTACAAAGGCTTTAGCAGTGGCTGCCTTAACGTTCACCGCCGCACAGGCGGCTTAGAAAAAAAGTCTCTTCTTTCATCTGTGGGATGTTTAGTTCACCGCCGCACAGGCGGCTTAGAAAAAAATGGGAGAAAAGAGCAGTATCACTACACTGTTCACCGCCGCACAGGCGGCTTAGAAATTTGGTTTGCACAGCCCAATCAATGCGGTTGCGTTCACCGCCGCACAGGCGGCTTAGAAATTTACGACGCGAGCTTTTACCTTCGCTGTTGTGTTCACCGCCGCACAGGCAGCTTAGAAACTGACGGTAAGGGGCTTAACGACCACTGGCAACTTCACTGCCGAACAGGCAGTTTAATAAGCCGTAAGCTGAACATCTTTCATTTAACCGCTTTGTACTGTCATTATTGTGCCAGTCTATACCTGAGTAAACAGCCACCTTCTTCCGCCTAAATAATGCTATGGTGTTTAACGTGTTTAAACACCGGATTACGAGTGCTGTTATGCGACAGATTGTTTTTTGCTTTTTGCTGTTACAGCCATTTCAGCTGCTGGCGGCGGTGCAATTTAGCCAGTCAGAATGTCAAAAGCTGAATGCGCAGCGGCTGGAAGTGCGCAAACAGCTGCGCCAGCCTTATGATGCCGACCACGGACAGCAGTTGCAGGTTAAACTGCAGGAGCTTGAGCGCGTGCTTAAACACCACTGTAAAAAGCCGGTGAAAGATACTCCGCCGTTATAATCTTTTTTTGGTGGGGAAGCAGGGGCTCGCGCCCCTGGTTTATACTGAGCTTACCAGGCCTCTGCTGTGCATCAGCGCGGCTATTTCCGGTAGGCTGGCCGGGTCATCGATGGTTGATGGAATACTGTACTGGCTGCCATCGGCAATTTGCCGTAGCAATTTTCGCAGTATTTTACCCGAGCGGGTTTTTGGTAATCGGGCGACGATAATAGCTTTTTTAAAGCAGGCCAGGGCGCCAATTTCCTGCCTTACCATAGCGACCAGCTCGGCTTCTAAGATGGTTTCATCGACGTCAATGCCATTTTTAATCAGCACCAGCGCCAAAGGTTGCTGGCCTTTAATGGGCTCGTGAATGCCGATAACGCAGCACTCGGCAATGGCTGGGTGGCTGGCGACAATTTGTTCCATTTCGCCGGTAGATAAGCGATGGCCTGCCACATTAATGACATCGTCAGTGCGGCCCATGACAAACAAATAGCCATCTTCGTCGATATAACCGCCATCGCCACTGGCATAGTAGCCCGGGAAGGTACGTAAATAGCCGTCGACAAAGCGCGCATCATTACCCCAGATGGTTGTCAGGCAGCCTGGCGGCAGGGGCAGCTTAAGCGCGATATAGCCTTGTTCATTGGCGCGCAGTACTTTGCCGCTGTCATCGAGAATGCGCACATTAAAGCCCGGCACCGGCACTGTAGATGAGCCGGGTTTGGCCGGCATTAAGTCAAGCCCGGCCGGGTTGGCAGCAATGGGCCAACCGGTTTCAGTTTGCCACCAGTGATCGATAACCGGTTTAGCCAGTTTATCTGCTACCCACTGATAGGTGGCGGGGTCTAACCGTTCACCGGCGACAAAAATACTGCGTAGTGCCGATAAATCATAGCGTTGTAGCAAGGCTTGCGGGTCTTCTTTGCGGATAGCCCGAAACGCTGTGGGGGCAGCAAACAGGATATTAACCTTATATTCAGCACAGACGCGCCAGAACGCGCCGGCGTCGGGGGTAAACACTGGTTTTCCTTCGTATAACACGCTGGTGCAACCGGCGATTAGCGGGCCGTATACAATGTAGGAGTGACCAACAACCCAGCCAACGTCTGACGCCGCCCAGAATACGTCACCCGGTTTGGCGTTATATACCGCCTGCATGCTGTAATTAAGCGCCACGGCATGGCCGCCGTTATCACGCACTACGCCTTTGGGTTTACCGGTAGTGCCTGAGGTATAAAGTACATATAACGGATCTGTGGCTTTTACCGGCACGCAACCGGCGCTCTCGGCTTTGGCTGCGGCAAGTTGCCAGTCCAGATCGCGGCCGCTTTGTAGTTCAGCCAGCAGTTGTGGCCGCTGGTAAATGACGCAATAGTCTGGTTTATGCACGGCTTTGTTAATCGCATCATCCAGCAGTGGCTTATAAGCGATAAGTTTGCTGATCTCAATGCCACAGGAAGCGCTAACCACTACTTTGGGCTGGGCGTCGTCTATCCGCAAGGCCAGCTCATGGGCAGAAAAACCGCCAAATACCACTGAGTGCACCGCGCCTAAGCGCGCCACTGCCAGCATGGCAATGGCAGCCTGTGGGATCATCGGCATGTAAATAACCACCCGGTCGCCTTTGGCTACGCCCAGCGCTTTTAACACGCCGGCAAATTGCGCGACGGCATCGCGTAGCTCGCGGTAGCTAAAACGCTGTTGGCTGTTGGTAACCGGCGAGTCGTAAATTAATGCCGTTTGCTCGCCACGGCCTTGCTCGATATGGCTGTCCAGTGCCAAATAAGCGGTATTGAGCACGCCGTCATTAAACCATTGATAATGGTCGGCATCCTGTTGCTGCAATATGGAGTTTGGTGCTTTATACCAATTCAGTTTTGCGGCCTGTTGCTGCCAAAAAGCTTCAGGTGCGGTAATGGCTTGGTTAAATTGCTGCTGATAAAGACTGGTTGACGTGTTTGCCATAGTTGCATCCTCGCGTCGATAACGGTTAACGACAATGCTAGTACTGTAGCTAAAAATCGTTGTTAACGAACTTAGACTTAAGGTGCATAGACTTTAGGCGTAGAGTCGGGGCTATACCATTCGCTAAACTTGTGTCTGGGCGGTGCTTGTGGTCTGATCGCATTATTAGCGCAGTAACAGATAGCAACAGCATGGCAATTCAGATTTCAACTAACGTAATGCTTAACGATAACGAGCTGGAGTGGCAGTTTATCCGCTCCAGCGGTGCCGGTGGCCAGCATGTGAATAAGGTGTCTACCGCTGCCCAGCTTATATTTGATATTAATGCCTCTAGTTTGCCGCAATTTTATAAAGATAAATTGCTGGCAAAGTCAGACCACCGCATTACCCAAAGCGGCAAAATAATTATTAAGTGCCAGCAAAGCCGCAGCCAGGAGATGAACCGCGAACAGGCGTTGGCGCAATTTATTGAGCTGGTGCAATCTGCTGCCCGGGTAGCAAAAAAACGCGTGGCCACCAAAGCCACGTACGGCAGCCAGCAGCGGCGGCTGGAGCATAAAAAGCAGCGCGGTGCCACCAAAGCCTTGCGGCAGGGGAAGCCGCAGGTTTAGGTGCTATGAATAGAGAGTCGGCTTGCTCTAAGCGAACCGTTGAAGGCATGGATGCCTGAGTCGAGCCTACAGGGATGTATTCACGGCGTGTTTGCGTGGGCAAGACGACTCGACTCAGGCAGCTAAAATTCAGACGGCCTGTTTACAGCGCCCGGGCGCGAATGCGTTTACCTTTAAGCAAATTTTTTGGCCATGAATGAACGTTACAGTTAAATTGGTTTAATATTTGTAATTATTGTGATGTATATTGTGGCGTGTTATCCAGCTATTCCGTTTGAATTTAGCAATGGCGATTGGTGTTACTGCGTCTCATAAACCAAGGAAATGTTATGTCCTCTTTGCGTATTATTCAATCCGTTGGTATCGGTGGAAACAACAGTGTCAATGACGTTAAAGCTGTTCAAACCGCGCTGAACAGCTTACTAGCCCTTATTCCTCCGACACAAAAATTAGTTGTTGATGGTAAATTAGGTTCCCGGCCGCAAAGCTCTAAGACCGTTGCTGCCATTATGTTGTTTCAGCATAAAGTAGTGGGTATGGTTCGGCCAGATGGCAAAATAGATGTCAATGGCCGAACGCATCGTTGCATTGACGACAAACTCAACTCGGGTACTGGTGCGCCTTACCGATTGCCGCTGGTACAAGCAAGCGCCGCCCCCACTGATGCTGACTATGCGGCTATCGCCACTGCACTGGGTTGTGAGGTGGCTGCCATCAAAGCTGTTGCAGAGGTTGAAAGTGCAGGAGATGCGTACTTTAGCAATGGCCAGCCAAAAATCTTGTTTGAAGCGCATATTTTCTCCCGGTTAACTCACCGTTTTTATGACAGCAGTCATCCTAATATTTCTAGTCGAACGTGGAATCGTTCACTGTATGCCGGTGGTATTGCAGAGTACAACCGGCTGGATGAAGCCCTGAAGTTAGATGTATCTGCCGCGTTACAGTCTGCTTCGTGGGGGCGCTTCCAGATTATGGGTTTTAATTATCAGGCGTGTGGTTACTCGCAGGTTGAGGCATTTGTCAAAGATATGTTTAGCTCAGAAAGCAAACAGCTTGATGCGTTTGCTGCCTTTATTAAACATCATTCGTTAGACCTTTATTTAAAGTACAAAGACTGGGCCAGTTTTGCAAAAGGCTATAACGGCCCGGAATACGCGGCGAATAAATACGATATTAAAATGAAGGAGGCATACGACAGATATGCTAAAAAATAACGTCATAAAGGCTTTACTGCTTGGCAGCGCGGCGGCGATTAGTACCGCCTGCACCGCTAATAGCGGCGGATGTGAAACGGCGGTATTTAGCTGTAACGCCATGGCGCCACAGCCGTTAAGTTTGACGGTGTGTAAAGCAAATGATGTTTTTTTCTTGCAGCAGTTTGTTTTTGACAGTACCGAACTTGAAGCTGAGGTGCCGTTGGCGGCGGTAAGTAAAGCCAGTTATCACCGGTTTAAAGTTGATGAACACAGCCTGAGCTTTAGCTACAACGGCAGCAAAGTGATACTAAGTGAATATTTCAGTGCCGAGTTTGAGCCTGTTGTAAACACCTTAAGTGTGACGCTGCAGCAAGGAGAAGAAAAACACTATCTGGAATGTGATGATTCTTCTCGCAGCCAACTTAAAACGATTGAAAACGGCAGCTATAACTAGCGGTTTGCCAATTGCTGATGTTGCATTCGCGTTTACAGCGCCCGGGCGCGAATGCTTTTACCTTTAATCTTGCCCTGTTGAATTAACTGCAGTGCCAGTCTTACGGCGCTGCGCTTTACGGCAACGAAGCTCCAGATGTCGTGCAGCTGAATTTTGCCCAAATCATCGTTAGTTAGTTGCTTGCTGGCAGTAAGGGCGCCAACAATATCACCGGCGCGGATCTTATGCTTTTTACCGCCGTCCAGTTGCAGTGTGGCCATCAGCGGTTTTGCCGGTGCTTGCGTTGTGCTATCTATAGCTGGCAGCTCGCTGGCATCAATTCTAATACCTAAACCATCTTCCAGCGGAATAAGCTTGCCGGCATCGCTGGCGGTAAACAAGCTTAGTGCCATGCCGCTTTGGCCAGCGCGGCCAGTGCGACCGATTCGGTGGGTGTGAGTGTCGGCATCATGTGCCAGCTGGTAATTGAACACCGCATCGACACTGCTGATGTCCAGGCCGCGGGCGGCAACATCGGTAGCCACTAAAATACAGGCGCTGCCATTGGCAAACTGCACCAGCGTTTGGTCGCGGTCTTTTTGCTCCATATCACCATGCAGTGCCAGCACACTAAAGCCATAGTCATGCAGTGCATCGGCCACGTCCTGGGTTTCACGCTTGGTATTGCAAAACACCATGCTGCTTTGGCCCTGATACTGCAGCAACAGCGTACGCAGTGCCTCCAGCCGGGCAGTGTTATCGGTTACCTGAAAAAACAATTGCTCAATACTGCTGGTGTTGTGCTGCTCTGCCACTGTAATGCGCACCGGGTCTTTTAGTAAGCGCTCACTAAGTTTGGCGATAGCCGCGGGGTAAGTGGCGCTAAATAGCAGGGTTTGCCGGGCGGTTGGCGCTTTGGCAATCACTGCGTCTAAATCGGCCTGAAAGCCCATTTCCAGCATCCGGTCGGCTTCATCCAGCACCAGTGTGGTTAAGTCATCCAGACGCAAGCGGTCTTTGTCCAGGTGATCAATAACCCGACCCGGTGTGCCAACAATAATATGGGCGCCATGCTCCAGTGAGCCAATTTGCGGGCCTATTGGCACGCCACCGCACAGGGTTAGAATTTTAATATTGTGAATACTGCGCGCCAGTTTACGTAGTTCGGCGGCCACCTGATCGGCCAGTTCGCGGGTAGGGCACAGTACCAGTGCCTGGACGCGAAAATACTTTACATCCAGTTTAGCTAATAAACCTAAACCAAAGGCTGCAGTTTTGCCTGAGCCGGTTTTTGCCTGGGCGATAACATCTTGTCCGGCCAATGTCGGTGGCAGGGCCTGTGCCTGAATAGCCGTCATGCTGGTATAGCCTAAGTCGGCCAGATTACTGACTAAGGCTTGTGGTAAATTGAGGCTGGAAAACGATGTATTGCTCATGCTGCTGCTCCGCAAAAATAAAAACTGCGGGCCTTGGCCTGCAAAAGGGGCGGCATTGTAGCAGAGCCAGACGCAATTGCAGCGGATTTGTTGTGGTTTTTTTACACAGCCACTGGCTGGCGTAAGTTTTAGCCTTGTTCGGCTTTACTATCGGCCAGCTCAGCAGGTTTTTTTTGTTCGGCTTTAGGCAGGCTAACCACTTCGTCGGTAGAGGTAGGCAAGGTTTTACCCAGGAAGCTGCCACCGCGCTCGATGCTTAAATCATCACAATGAATAGTGCCATGCGCTTTGCCCTGTGGCAGAATTTCTACGCTGTTGGCGTAGCACTCACCGTCAAACAAGCCGTTAATGATCATTTTGTCGGCTGTTACTTCGCCTTTAATACGGCCGGATGCACTAATAACCAAGGTACGATCGCAGACAATTTTGCCCTCGATATAGCCGTCTATCTGGATATCACCGCTTAGTCGGACGTGGCCGTTAACTGTACATCCTTGTGCGATGACAGTAGCAACTGTGTGCTTGCTTTCGTCTCCAGCATGCTTACCAAAGAATCCCATTTTATGCTCCTTTCCTTTTCAAATACCAGATCGAAGTTGCTGGCATCCCAGTCCATAAAGTTCTGTGGGTTCAGCGCCCGATCAAGGAAATGTACTTCATAGTGTAAATGTGGTGCCGTGGATAGCCCGGTATTGCCTGAAGTGGCTATCAGCTCGCCCTTGTAGACAAAATGCCCAGGCTTTACTTTAAAGCTGTCAAGGTGGGCATACAGCGTAGAAAAACCAAAGGCATGACGAATTTTTAGTAAGTTGCCATAGCCCTGCTTATTGGGCCGCACAACTTCTACCACACCATCGGCCGGTGCATAGATGGGGGTGCCGCGATTGGCAGATAAGTCGACACCCTTATGGTGTTGTTGTTTACCAACGATAGGGTGGCTGCGTAAACCAAACCGCGACGAGCGGCGGCTAAACTCTAAAGGTGAGCCGTTTGGCACCAATTGCAACATGGTTTGACGGGCAACTGAGTTGATTGAGGCGGTGTCGAGGCGATTTTCAAGATCTTGTTGGTATTGTTGCTCCAGCCCCAGCGCCAGTTCTATTTCGCCAACCCGGTTGACGACGCGCAGCATTTCGTCTTGTTTAAGGTTGAGTTCTTGTTCTAATTCAGATTTGCTGGTTTGCAGCAGCGCTATCTCATCGCGTAAGGTGGTGGCCTGCTGTGACAGATGCTGGCGTTGTAACTGGCTTTTTTCCACGCTGCGTAGCAGATAATCAATGACGCCTGCGGTAATAACCAGGCCGAACAACAACAGCCACATGGCTATGATGGCGTTACGTTTAAACAGCCTACTGATATTGAAATGGCGTGTACCATTGATCGTCGACACGGAGATGATAATGCGATCTTTCATTCGGGCCTGTAATAACTCAATGGTAAAAGGTTGGACAAGAGGGTAAAAATATGTGGCTTTGCCGCTGGTGTCAAGAAATTACTGCCCGTGCTAACAGGCTGTTACCAGCGGGCAAAATGGTCTTCTGCCAGGCCGGGTATTTGATCTAACTGCAGTTTTTCACCGTTGCTCAAGGTGACATTACCACTGAAATTGCCGCAGTATTGGCGGAAGTTGCTGGCCAACAAGCCCAGGTTTAACCGTTCGCGCCGGCATTGCTGTGGCTGAAAACGCAGATTAATGTTGCCATCGTCACTGCTGTAATGCCATGGCAGCTCAGGTTGTTGCCGGTTAAGGCTGATTTTTACCGCCGGTAGTAGCTGTTTGACACCGTTTAGCCACAGACAGTTTTCGTTACTGCCGGTTTCATTTACGCCAGCGGCAAGGTTAAGACCAAAGCTGCCCTGAGGCAGCATGGCACTGATGCTGCCCCAACGCCAGCTGGTTTCGCGACGCATATAGCCAGCCGAAAAGTCATAACCTGCCAGTGCCGTTGCTAATGCCAGCGGCGTGTTGCGGTACTGCAATTGACCGCTCACTTGCAGGGCGTTGTGTTTTTGCGTGTAAGTCCAGCCGTTGTAGCCGGTGGGGGTGCAAAGCGCCAGTGGCAGGCTGTTAGGTGGTGGCGTTAGTGTAATCTGGCCTTGCAGCATCTTGCCTGTAAGCGCGATATGCCAATTTAAGCCCTCAGGCGTAAGCTGGATGTGCTGTTTACCGGCTATGCTGGCTGTACCTGCTATTGGCGAGGCACTCATGCTGATACCAATACTAAATGGCTTAAGCTGGCTTATTTCATCCAGCTGCTGCGTAATGCGATTATAAAAGTAGCAAAAGCTGTTGCCTGCATAACGAATGTCAGCAATGGCGATACCAATTTGCCAGTCGGCATGACACAGGCTGACAAACTGGAACTGTTTGTAATGAAAATACCGCGCCAGGCGAGAGGCGCGATTATCCATTACGGTGCGGTAGTCAAACTGCGGGAGCATTAGATCGGTGACCGGGCTGGCAAAATGGCCAAAATGTGGTTGGCCATCAGCGCCAATAAGCGGGTTTGCCGGCAGTGCTGCACGGCTGTTACGGCTTACACCGCCCGGGGTGGGCGGTGTAAATGGTGCTTTAATGACCGGCGTGGCCATCTATACCATGCACATGGCCGTGCGCCAATTCTTCTTCGGTGGCATCACGTACCAGCACAACTTCTACGCTGAAGCTTAAATCGATACCGGCCAGTGGGTGATTACCATCGACAACCACTTCATCTTCAGTAACTTCTAATACGATAACTGACTGCTCGTGGCCATCCGGGCCGGCGGCGCGAAAACGCATTCCAACAGCGACGTCCATCCCGTCGAACATAGACTTGGGTACCGCTTGCGTCAATGCATCATGGCGCTCACCGTATGCATCGGCTGCGGCTATGCTGGCTGTAAATTTGTCACCGGCTGTTTTGCCGGTCAGTGCTTGTTCTAAGCCCGGGATCAGTGCGCCGTGGCCAAATAAAAAGACTAAAGGCTCGCCGCCCGCGGACGTATCCAGTTCGTTGCCTTTGGTATCGGCGACGGTGTAATGCATGGCGACAACTTTGTCTTGAGAAATGGTCATGAAAACCTCATTAATTTAGCGAATAGGGTAACGGTTCAATGCGCAGTAGCGGAGCACTGTCGCTGCTAAGCCGTAACGTGTCTGCCGCTGTTATGTCGTTGGGCAACACCGCAATTAACCACAGCTGGTTGTTGATATTTGCAGCATTAACGACCTGGCCGGTGCGGCGCCAGTTTTCACCTAATTGTATTTCAATAGCGCTGCCGGCAACGGGTAACTCGTCGGTTTGTGCACTAAGGATATAAGCGGCTCTTTTATTACCACCGCGATACTTTAACCGGGCTACGGTTTCCTGGCCGATATAACAGCCTTTGGTAAAGCTAATGGCGTTTAGCGCCTGTAAGTTAAGCATCTGCGGTACCAACTCGCCAATTAAAGCCTGCTCCAGATAGCTAAAACCGTGCTGAATATGACGTGTCAACCAAGCGGTAGGGGCAGCAAATGGCAGCGGTTGTTGCATCAGCTTTTTGCCCTCTTCCAGGCTGGTTAATAGCAGATAATGATCTGCGGCCAGTACTAACAGTGTATAAGTGCCATGACGATAAAGCTGGCCGTTGTTAAGGCTGCTGCTATCAAGGGTAAAACCCAGCTGTTGCAGCAATTGGCTAGTGTTATTGCCGGCTATGCCAAACACCGCATAGTCTTGTTGGCCTGGCTGAAAGCTGACCTTGGAAAACACACCAAACTTTTTCCACTGTGCGTAAGAGGCTGCCATTTCATCACGAAAAGCGATGGCGATGAGTTTGTCAGCTGCGGCCAGCAAAAAAAACTGTGACCACATTTTGCCTTTGGCATCACAATGGGCGCCGTGCAAAAAGTTAGCGTCGGTTAAGCTGTTTACATCACAGGTAGTTTGCCCTTGTAGGTACTTGCGGTTGTCCGCCCCGTCAATGGTAAGGCAATCAAAGGCCGGCAAAGGTGAAATAAATGCAGCGTGTGGCTGGCTGGACAGCGCAGCGTATTGTTCGGCAGTTAACCAGGATGTATGCATAGTGGTAATATCAGTATCGCGCTGAAGATGAATAGCACTATCATTGGGGGAAAGCGGTAAAAGCTCAACCCCGTAGCCATATTTTTGTTAGAATCGGTGCCAATAATGGCGTTGGATGTATGGTTGTCACTTTTAAGGAATGCTATGACCGAGTTAATGATTAAACCACGATTACGCTGGGCGTGCCGCCGCGGCATGCTGGAGCTGGATGTGTTGCTGGCGCCTTTTGTTGAACAGGGCTATGACGCCTTGTCGCTGGCTCAAAAACAGGATTTTGAGCGTTTGTTGGCGTGCGACGATCCGGATTTATTTGCCTGGTTTATGGGCCACGCTAAATCCGACGATGAAGCATTACAAGCACTGATCAAACTGATCCTGGATCGTGTCCGCGTTTAACATCAGCCTTAAGCCGTCGCGCTGCTATCAGGCTGGCTTAGTGTTGCTGGCCTTATTGCCGTTGTTTATTATGGCTGTAACTCCGGCACCCTGGCCAGTATTGTTGCTACTGCTGTTGCTATGTTTGTGGTTTTACGCCAGTTGGTATCGCGTGTTTGTCGCCAGCCTGAAATTGCAGCGCCTGACACTGCACCAGGACAAACTGCACTGGTTTTTACCGGCGTATGGCAGCGTCACTTTATGTCGCGGTGGCCTGGTTAGCCAACATATGCTGAAGCTACGCTGGTTAACTGACAGTGGAGACGGCCCTTTACAACGTTGGGTGTTTGCCGATCAGTGCAGTGACAGCGAGTTTCGTGCCCTGGCCCGGGCGGTTAATCAATGCAACTGGCAGGCCAAGCGCTAAAGGCCCGCCTTCGCACTGAGCGCTACTTGTTGGGCGTTAACACACTAGGGACAGCGTCGGGTAGTTGAGCCGGATAATCCAGATTATAATGCAGGCCGCGGCTTTCCTGGCGTTGCATGGCACAGCGAATAATCAGCTCTGAAACCTGAACCAGATTACGCAGTTCCAGCAAATTATGGCTGATGCGAAAATGGCTGTAGTAGTCATGAATTTCACGTTTTAACAATTCTACCCGATGTAGCGCCCGCTCAAGGCGTTTGTTGGTGCGCACTATGCCAACATAATCCCACATAAACAGTCGTAGCTCATGCCAGTTATGCGTAATAACGACTTCTTCATCAGAATCGCTAACACGGCTGTCATCCCACAGTGGCAATGCTGGCAGTTCGCTGGTGCTATCGAGCTTGGTTAAAATATGCTGCGCTGCAGCGCGGGCAAACACCACACACTCAAGTAATGAATTGCTGGCCATCCGGTTGGCACCATGCAAACCGGTGTACGCCACTTCACCTACCGCATACAAGTTGTCGATGTCGGTCTGGCCATTGAGGTTTGTCATTACACCACCGCAGGTGTAGTGTGCCGCCGGCACTACCGGTATTGGCTGGCGGGTAATATCAATACCGACGCTTAAGCATTTGGCATAAATAGTAGGGAAGTGCTCAATAATAAAGTCTTTTGGCTGGTGGCTTATATCCAGATAAACGCAATTGGCGCCCAGTCGTTTCATTTCGTAGTCGATGGCACGTGCGACAATGTCACGTGGTGCTAATTCGGCGCGCTCGTCAAAATCGGGCATAAAGCGGCTGCCATCGGGGCGTTTTAAATAGGCACCTTCACCGCGCATGGCTTCGGTGATTAAAAAATTGGGCGCATCAGGGTGGTACAAACTGGTAGGGTGAAACTGGTTAAACTCCATATTGGCGACACGACAACCCGCACGCCAGGCCATGGCAATACCATCACCGCTGGCAACATCCGGGTTACTGGTATACAGATACACTTTGCTGGCACCGCCGGTAGCCAGGGCGGTAAAACGGGAGCGAACCAGCTCTACCTTGGCGGCATTTTTGTTCCAGACATAGGCTCCATAGCAGTGCTTTGGGTCCTGGCCTATTTTGCGGCCGTTAATGAGGTCAATGGCGTTGTAGTTTTCTAACAGCGCTATATTTGGGTGTGTTTTAACTTTATCGACCAGGGTAATTTGTACCGCCTGGCCGGTGGCATCGGCAGCGTGCAAAATACGGCGGTGGCTGTGGCCGCCTTCACGGGTTAAGTGATACTTGAGGCTACCATCTTCGTCCTGATACTGATCAAAGGGCACTCCTTGGGCAATAAGCCACTCCATCGCGGCCTTAGCGTTGCCAGCAGTGTATTGTACTGTTGCAGTATCACACAAGCCGGCACCGGCAATTAGGGTATCGTTAACATGCGAGGCGATGCTGTCGTTTTCATCAAACACAGCCGCAATACCACCCTGAGCGTACAAAGTTGAGCCTTCACGCAATGGGCCCTTGCTTAGCACTATTACCTTAGCGTTGTCAGCCAACTGCAGTGCCAGCGACAAGCCGGCAGCGCCGCTGCCAACAATTAATACATCACACAGATATTCTTTTGCTTGCATCATGCGATACACTTGCGTCAGTTTAAGTCGGGCTATTGTAGCTTTTTTGTCATCGTTAGCAGAACTATTTCTGTAGCAGCCGGTCCTATATTAACGCGAGACCAGCGCCAGTGCGTATCAGAATCAGTATTACAGGGGATAAGCTCAGATATGAGCGAGCAAGAATTGGACTGGCAGATTGTCCAGCGTGTACAACAAGGTGACAAAGCGGCGTTTAATGTATTGGTGCGAAAATATCAGCACCGTATTGCGAACTTAATTTCCCGTTATGTCTCTAACCACGGAGACGTAGCAGATGTAGCACAGGAAGCCTTTATTAAAGCGTACCGCGCTATTCCTGGCTTTCGTGGTGAAAGTGCTTTTTATACCTGGCTATACCGTATTGCGGTAAATAGTGCTAAAAATTATCTCGTTGCTAATGGGCGTAAGCCACCGGCGACAGATGTCGACGCCGAAGATGCTGAATATTTCGAAGGCAGCGATGCGCTAAAAGAGCAGGACTCACCAGAACAGCTGTTGTTGTCTGATGAAATCCGTAATGTAGTGTTTAATACCATTGAAAAACTGCCGGACGAGTTACGCACTGCGATTACACTGCGTGAACTTGAAGGGTTAAGCTATGAGGAAATTGCGGATGTGATGGGTTGCCCTATAGGCACGGTCAGAAGCCGTATTTTCCGGGCGCGTGAGGCAATAGATCTGCAACTTAAGCCGTTAATAAGTTAGCAGTTATGGCTACAACCAGTAATCTAAATACAGGAAGCATTATGTCGTCAGAACATCAGCAATGGCTCTCTGCTGCCAGCGATAATCAGCCGCTGACTAAAGCGCAGCTTGATCAGCTATTAGCCGACAGCGAATTACAGCGACAACTGGAGCGTTATCAGCTTGCCGGTGCCGTATTGCGACGGGAAACCAGCCCGTTAAATACTGACTTTGCCAGCGATTTTGCCAGCCTGCTAGCCGATGAACCCGAGTATCATTTGAGCAACGATCGCAGCTTCCTGAAACGTATACGCCTGCGCGTTGCCGTGGCGGCTAATGGGCGTTGGTTGCAGCCGGTTGCGCAAGGCGCCGTAGCTGCAGGTGTTGCCGTACTAGCTGTGATTGGTATGCAGCAATATCAGCAACCGCAGTTAGACATGACGTCACCGTTACCGGTGTTACATACTCAACCAATAGGTGGCTTTTATACTCCGGTTAGTTTAAGCCAGACTACGGTGGAGGATCGTTTTGCTGAACAGGAACGTCAGGCGATGCTGGAGCAACAACAACGTTTGCAAGTGCTGTTAAATGCGCACAGGCAACAGGTGCGTGTGATGGAACAGTCACGTCAGGCTAGCCAGACCACGGACAGAAGTGAACAGCAACCTGAGCAATGAGCATGCGATTTTTTGGCTTTTGTAGTGCCTTAATTATTCTTTTTCTGCCAGCAGCAGTGCATGCTGAGCAGGGTGCCTGGGCTTTATTTGATAAAGTACAGCATGCGGTAAAACAGTATAACTTTGATGCGTCATTTGTCGTGTTAAAGGGCAGCAAAGTAGACACCTACCGCTGGCTGCACGGCAAAACAGACGAACAGGAGATTGAACATTTAATCCCGCTTGATACCGGTGGCGTTGACATATTGCGTCGTGATGCACTGGTATATTATTTAATGGCCGACCGGCCACCTTTTGTCACCCGCAGCAACAGTATTGCCGAACTACCGGCCGTATTGTTTGAACCCCGGGAAAATATTGAAAAATTGTACCATGCTGTGGCTGGCAGTAACTCGGTGATGTCGGGTCGCACTGCGCAATTGCTGCGCCTGACAGCAAAACAAAACGGGCGTTACGATTACTGGTTATGGTTGGACGATCAAACTGGTTTTCCATTGCGTATTGATACCATGTCAGATCAACAAAACGCATTAGAACGCTGGCTGGTGACCCATATGCAGATAGCACCTGAGCTACCCGAAGGTTTAGTGGCATTATTACAAACTGAACTACCACCTGCGCCGGAGCTGGCTGCAGTGACACAGAGCGCCGTTAAAGAGCATCAGTTAAGTTGGCTGCCGCAAGGTTATGCTGAAGTGTCTGAGCCGGCAACACTGCCCCAGTTGGACAGCAATTTGCTTAGTTACTGGCTGCTAAGTGATGGCCTGCATCAGGTATCGGTTTTTGTACAAAACTCGCAGCGCTTGCCAACGCAAGCCTATCGCGACGGGGCCACTACAATTTACGTACAAAGCGGTACTCAGCTGGAAGTTACCGTGATTGGTCCGGTAAGTATTGATACTGCCCGCCAACTGGCTGCGGCTGTACGCTAATGGTGGAAGAAATTGCAACAGTTGTTGGTACAGAACAAGGCGGTGTTTGGCTGACAACGACCCCGGTCGGCACCTGCAACGCTTGCCAGGTAAGCAGTGATTGTGGCACGGGTATAGTGACAAAGGCGCTGACTCCGCGCCAGCATCGGTTTTTTTTGCCAACCGAACTACAACTGTTAGCCGGAGAACAAGTGCGCATTGGTGTTGCCGAGCAACGTCTGGTTAGCGCAGCTTTAGTAGTCTATCTGTTACCTCTGCTGTTATTGTTAGCCGCTACACTGCTTGCCAATGCTGCAGGCTTGCCTGAAACACAAGTGATAGTGTTGGCTTTTGTCGCGGCAGCAACAGGCTTTGTAATAGCCCGCTGGTATGGACAACGCCAGGATGTAGCGCAGCAAATTCACATTTTGTCGGTGTTACCTGCATTGGCGGTAAATCAGGCTTAGCGGCGCATCACATGCTGCTCTGTGCTTTGATGAAGAACACATAGCAAGCTGACGCCGGATAGAGTACAATTCGCGCTAATTTATCGGAATAACCCGCGTTAGCGCAGGAGGATGCAACTTGCTGTTACTCAGTTTGCGGCCTCGCCTAATGCTTACAGTTTTGCGGACAACATGCCTAAACTCAATCACATCAGAAACTTTTCTATTATCGCCCACATTGACCACGGTAAATCGACACTGTCAGATCGGTTAATTCAGTATTGTGGTGGTTTGTCAGACCGCGAAATGCAAAAGCAGGTCCTGGATTCAATGGATCTGGAGCGTGAGCGCGGTATTACCATTAAAGCGCAAAGTGTCACGCTGTACTACAAAGCTGATGACGGTGAAACCTATCAACTGAACTTTATCGATACACCGGGCCACGTGGATTTTACTTATGAAGTAAGCCGCTCACTGGCTGCCTGTGAAGGCGCGTTGCTGGTAGTTGATGCTGGACAGGGGGTTGAAGCGCAAACAGTCGCAAATTGCTACACTGCGCTGGAAATGAATCTGGAAGTCTTGCCGATACTGAATAAAATTGACTTGCCACAGGCCGACCCGGACCGCGTAGCGCAGGAAATTGAAGATATTATCGGCATTGAGGCTGTCGGAGCCGTGCAGTGCTCTGCCAAAACGGGTTTAGGCATTAAAGATGTGCTGGAAACTATTGTAAAGAAAATTCCGCCGCCAGAAGGCGAGCCAGAGCAGCCTACCCAGGCACTGATCATTGACTCCTGGTTTGACGCTTATCAGGGTGTGGTGTCACTGGTACGGGTTAAACATGGCAGCATTAAAGCCAAAGACAAAATTAAAATTATGTCAACCGGCCAGGTATACGAAGTCGATAAAGTGGGGATTTTCAGCCCTAAAGCGACCAATACCGGTGCGTTAAATACCGGTGAAGTAGGCTTTATTATTGCTGGTATTAAAGAGATTAAAGGTGCACCTGTTGGTGATACCATCACACTGGCAAAAAACAGTGCCGAGAAACCGCTACCAGGTTTTAAACGCATAAAACCGCAGGTATACGCTGGTGTATTTCCGGTGTCGTCAGACGATTACGAAGACTTCCGTGATGCCCTGGCAAAATTAAGCCTGAATGACTCATCGTTATTCTATGAGCCGGAAAACTCAGCATCTTTAGGTTTTGGTTTCCGTATTGGTTTCCTCGGCATGTTGCACATGGAAATTATTCAGGAACGTTTAGAGCGCGAATACGATCTGGATCTGATCACTACCGCACCTACGGTAGTATACGAGGTTGCCAAGAAAGACGGCACTGTGTTGCTGGTAGATAACCCAAGCAGCCTACCTGCGGTAAATGACATTGATGAAATTCGCGAACCGATAGTTGAAGCCCATATTCTGGTGCCGCAAGAGTTTTTGGGTAACGTTATCACCTTGTGTATCGAAAAACGTGGTGTACAAACCAATATGTTGTATCACGGGCGTCAGGTTGCAGTAACCTATGAGCTACCCATGGCGGAAGTGGTAATGGACTTCTTTGACCGCTTAAAGTCAACCAGCCGTGGTTATGCATCACTGGATTATGCCTTTAAGCGTTTCCAAACTTCGAATATGCAGCGGGTGGATATTTTAATCAATGGCGAGCGGGTGGATGCGCTGGCTATTATCAGCCACATTGATTTTGCTCAGGGCCGCGGCCGTGAGCTGGCGGAAAAGCTGAAAGAGCTGATCCCACGGCAGATGTTTGATATTGCCATACAAGCGGCGATAGGTAACCACATTATTGCCCGTACTACTATTAAGCAAATGCGTAAAAACGTATTGGCGAAATGTTACGGCGGTGATGTTAGTCGGAAGAAAAAACTGCTGCAAAAGCAGAAAGAAGGTAAAAAACGCATGAAGCAGGTGGGTAACGTAGAAGTGCCGCAAGAGGCTTTCCTCGCCATTCTGAAAGTAGGTAAATAAACATAAGGGTTTGACATGGCAGGTTATTTTGCTATTTTTTTGGTGTTATTAACACTAGCCTGTGGCCTGATATGGCTGTTGGATAAGTTTGTGCTGGCGCCTAAGCGTCAGCAGCAACTTGGTATGGCACAAGCAGCCGCCGGTGGCCAGTTGTCGTTAGACGCTGCTGAAACGGTGTTAAAAGAGCCACAGTTAGTGGAAACAGCCAAATCTATTTTTCCTGTTATTGCGCTGATTACTATTTTTCGTTCGTTCTTTTATGAACCGTTTCAAATTCCTTCAGGTTCAATGATGCCCACCCTGCTGGTTGGGGATTTTATCCTGGTAGAAAAGTTCTCCTATGATGTTAAAGATCCGGTGTGGCGCAGTACCTTGTACAGCAACAACACCCCGCAGCGCGGTGATGTGGCGGTGTTTAAATACCCCGAGCAACCGACAGTTGATTACATTAAGCGTGTTATCGGTTTACCCGGTGATCGGGTAATTTACCGTAACAAGCAACTGTATATCGAAAAAGCCTGTACTGCAGCGGTACAAACTGAATGTGGCAAGCTGGAAGCGATACCGCTGACATTGAAAAATGAAGGCGAATTTTATCAGGAGTTGTATCCGCAGCGGCGTTATAGCGAGCAGTTGGCAGAAGTTGAACATGATATTTTGCAAACGCCTGCTAAACGTGAACACATGGAGTTTTTCTTTAAACAACATGGTACTGCCATAGATGAATTTATCGTACCGGCAGAGCATTATTTTGTGCTGGGTGATAACCGTGACAACAGCCGCGATGGCAGGTTCTGGGGCTTTGTGCCAGCAGACAATATGGTTGGCAAGGCGGTATTTATCTGGATGAGTTTTGAATTTAATGATGACCCAAACAGCTGGTTGCCCGGCTGGGTGCCAACCGGTGTCAGGTTTGAGCGGCTTGGTGCTATTCACTAAGCCCGCACTGTCATCTTGCTAAGAGACAAGCATGCAAAAATCGTTAACGTTGTTGATGGCCCGGTTGGGCCATCAGTTTCATCAGTCGGCTCTGCTGGAGCAGGCACTGACACACCGCAGCTGCAAAGGCCAGCATAATGAGCGTTTAGAGTTTCTCGGCGATGCCGTACTCAGTTTAGTCATTGCTGAAACCTTGTATGCTAATTTCCCTAAAGCCCGGGAGGGTGACCTGACAAGGATGCGCGCTGCATTAGTCAAGGGGGTTACGCTGGCTGAAATTGCCCAGGAACTGCAGTTGGCTGACTACTTACGCCTTGGCCCCGGTGAGCTGAAAAGCGGCGGCTTTCGCCGTGAGTCAATTTTAGCAGATGTGGTTGAAGCTATTTTAGGCGCAATTTATCTTGATGCCGGCATGGAAGCATGCAAAGCCCGCATTCTGCTGTGGTTTGGCAGCCGGCTCGAAACTATTACTCCTGGTGAACAGAAAGACTCGAAAACCCTGTTGCAGGAATATTTGCAGGGGCTACGCTTAGCCTTGCCGGTATATGACGTAATAGCGACGGTTGGTGAGGCACACCAGCAGACCTTTACCGTACGCTGCACTATCGCTGGTATGACACCTTTTACCGCTACCGGCAGTTCACGCCGTAAGGCAGAGCAGGACGCCGCTCAGATGGCGTTGGAAAAAATTAAGCATGACAAATAACAGTCAAACGCCTACTTACGCGGCTCTGGTGGCTATTGTTGGCCGGCCAAATGTTGGCAAATCTACATTGCTAAACAAACTGGTTGGGCAAAAAGTGAGTATTACCTCAAAGAAACCGCAAACTACCCGTCACCGTATAGTGGGTATCGACACCCGTGATAATTATCAAACCGTGTACGTCGATACGCCGGGGCTGCATATCGAAGAAAAGCGCGCCATTAACCGGTTGATGAATAAGGCGGCGGCCAGCTCTATTCTGGATGTTGAGTTTGTTTTGTTTGTCGTCGAAGGCACGCGCTGGACAGATGACGACCAAATGGTGCTTAACCGTTTAATTGCCTCGAAAAAACCGGTGATCCTGGTAGTGAATAAAGTCGACTTATATCGCGACAAAGACACCTTGCTACCGCATTTACAATGGCTTGGCACTCAGCTTAATTTTGTTGATGTGGTGCCGCTGTCAGCTGAAACGGGCGACAACGTAGAGGCACTGCGCGCTGTTGTGCACAAACATTTGCCGCCGTGCGAGTTTTTCTTTCCGGAAGACTATGTTACTGACCGTTCAATGCGTTTTATGGCTGCGGAAATTGTGCGGGAAAAATTAATGCGTTTTCTCGGCGACGAGCTGCCGTATTCGGTAACGGTAGAAATTGAACGCTTTAAGTGGGAAGAAAAACACTATCATATCGCCGCATTAGTGTTGGTAGAACGCGAGAGCCAGAAACGCATGGTGATTGGCAATAAAGGCGAGCGCATTAAAACTATTGCCACCGAAGCACGGCTTGATATGGCATCGATGTTAGAGCAGCCGGTATTTTTACAGGTATGGGTAAAAGTGAAATCGGGTTGGGCAGATGATGAACGGGCGCTGCGTAGCCTGGGTTATGGTGAAGATTAACCACAGTGACAGACAGCACGCTATGGCCCGGCTTTATACTGCATAGCCGTGCGCTGGGTGAAGATAAACTGATATTACAGTTACTGCTGGCTGAACATGGTCGGTTGTCGGCGGTCGTACGCAAAAAACAAGGCAAACGACGGTTGGCTTTGCAGCCGTTTCAGCTATTCATGCTGCAGTTGAGCGGGCGTACAGAATTAAAAACCGTACGCAGCATCGACGAGGCCAGCCCGGCAATGTTATTCAGCGGCATGGTGTTGTACAGCGGGCTTTATCTGAATGAGCTGCTGTGTCGGTTGTGGCCGGATAATCTGGCCTCAGAGCAGCTATTTAACCTGTATCAGCACAGTTTACAGCAATTATGGCAGGTACAGCAGGGCCAGGAAGAACTTGAGCCTTGCTTAAGGCGCTTTGAATTCGCTTTGTTGGCCGAATTGGGCCAACCGATAGATTGGCAAGCAGATGTTGACGGCCAGCCTGTCTTAGCGCAGTGCCGCTATAAGTGGTTAGATCAGCACGGTTTTGTTGCTGCCAGCCAGGGGTTTGATGGCCAGCATTTGTTGGCAATAGCAGAGAATAACTGGCAACACCATGACACCCGCCGCTGTGCTAAACAATTAAGCAGACAATTACTGGCGCCGCTGCTGGGAAATAAGCCCCTTGCCAGCCGTGCTTTATTCGAACAACGTTAAGCAGAAATCCGGAGTAAGACATGTCTAATCCCATTTATCTTGGTGTCAATATCGACCATGTCGCTACTTTGCGCCAGGCGCGTGGTACCTACTACCCGGAGCCGGTGCATGCTGCACTGGTTGCCGAACAAGCCGGTGCCGATGGCATTACCGTGCACCTGCGTGAAGATCGGCGGCATATTATTGACCGCGATGTGTTTATTTTACGCGATACCATCGCCACCCGGCTGAACTTTGAAATGGCGGTGACAGATGAAATGCTGGCTATTGCGACCAAACTAAAACCCCATTTTGCCTGCTTTGTGCCAGAGAAACGCCAGGAGCTAACCACTGAAGGTGGTTTGGAAGTGGCTGGTCAACTTAGCCGCATCAGCGATGCGGTAGCGCAAATGCGTGAGCATAATATTCTGGTGTCGTTGTTTATTGATGCCGACAAAAGCCAAATCGACGCGGCTGCGCAAGCTGGTGCCCCCTACATTGAAATACATACCGGTAAATACGCCGAAACCAAAGATGCCACAGTGCAGGAGGCTGAGCTAAAGCGAATTAGTGATGCAGCAGCTTATGCGTCCTCGCTTGGTTTGATTGTTAATGCCGGGCATGGCTTGCATTATCATAATGTGCAACCAATAGCTGCGATACCGCAGATGTATGAGTTAAACATCGGCCATGCGATCGTTGCCAGAGCAGTATTCAGCGGTTTAGATGCCGCAGTGCGTGAAATGAAACAGCTAATGACAGAGGCGCGCCGCTAAATGGCTATTGCCGGGCTGGGAACCGATATTGTGGCAATAGCACGAATTGCACAAAGCCTGCAGCGCAGCCCGGCGCTGGTAAAACGTGTATTAACATTAGATGAGCAAGCAATATTCCAACAGCTTGAGCAGCAGCATCCGGACAATGCTGCGCGCTATTTTGCCAAACGTTTTGCCGCTAAAGAAGCGGCAGCAAAGGCGCTTGGTACCGGCATTGGCCGCGGGGTATCGTTTCAGCACTTTAATGTCAGCAATAACGCTGCCGGCGCGCCACAACTGCTGCTAAGCGGCTACGCCGCTGAGTTGGCGGCGACACGCGGTATAAAGCACATTTGGTTATCTATTACTGATGAACAAGCCTATGCCGCTGCTACAGTTATCCTGGAGTGCTAGAGCGTGTTAGTTTTACCAGTTCCATAGCCTGCTTTCTTGCCACAGCGCTTGCATAACATCATCCAGTTCAAGAAATTCAGGCTCTAACTCTGCCAGTGACTTTCCTTGTTTTAATTGTGTCTCCAGCAATTCGGCCAGGCTTTTTAATCGGGGTACCCCGGTATAACAGCAGGCTCCATGTAATTTATGTACCAGTTGCAGTACCTGTTGAGCGTTCTCATCCTGCAGCGCCTGTTGCAATGACTGACAGGTAGGGGCGATGCTGTCCAACAGCATTTGCAGCATATCTTTTACCAGGGCTGTTTTGCCGCTGGCGCGCTCCTGAGCTTGTTCCCAGTTTACCAATTTGCTGACAGGCCATTCGGTTGTTGCCGCCATGCGAATGGCCGGACAGTATTCCTGTAAGCTGCAGTACAGCATGGTTTCATCCAGCGGTTTACTTAAAAACTCATTGAAGCCCAGAGTTAATAACCTGGCGCGCTCGCCGTCAGTAGCCTGGGCAGTAACAGCAATAATAGGCGTATGTTCATTCAGTGAGCTTTGCCTGATACGCTGGCAGGCGGTAATGCCGTCCATAACCGGCATGTTGATGTCCATAAATATAATGTCGTAAGCGTGCTGCGTGGCTTTGTGCCAGGCTACTGCACCATCGCGGGCCGAGTCTATTTGCAGTACATGCTCGGCTAATAGCGTGTTGATCAGTTTTAAGTTGGCTTCGTTGTCGTCTACCGTCAGAACTTTAAGGTTGCTGCGCGTGCTGCTGACCGGTAAAAGTTGCGCCTGCTGCTGTTGCTGATAAGGTGCGCTTAGGGTGGCGGCCAGTTTGCGGATATGGGGTGGTTTAGACAATACTGCGTCGGCACCACTATTAAGCAGGGTCTCACGCAAATGCGGTGATAAGGTGTTTACCAGTACGCAGTTGTGGTCGCACACCGCGTTGATTTGTTCGATCAGGCTAATAACCTGATTCACCTGATTAATGGCAATGGTACGGCCAATAAGGCCAATATCGTAGCGTTGTTGTTTGGCTAATGCTTGCTGCAGCTGGCCCTTGGTGGCACAGGCGGTTACCTGCACACCCCAGCTATGTAGCAGGCTAAGGGTGGCCTCACGTGAGTGTTGTTGTGGCTCAAAATACAATATTTGTTTGTTTTCCAGCAAATCGGTTGGCAGGCCGTCAGCAACCGATAACTGATGGCGCAAACATTTGATGGTAAACCAGAAAGTAGAGCCTTCTGTTTCACGGCTGTCAAAACCAATATTGCCTGACATCGCTTTGACCAGTCGCTGCGAAATCATAAGCCCTAAACCCGAGCCGGTTTGATGGCTGCGTTCAGTAGATGGGCTAAAGCCCTGAAACAGCAAACTTTGCTGCTGTTCACTGATGCCGCAGCCTGTGTCCTGCACTGAACAATGCAGGATCAGTTGATCTTCATTTAGCAAGGTTGCAGAGACGCGGATCACTATGCTGCCATGCTCGGTAAATTTAATCGCGTTGCCGGCGATATTCATCAAAATTTGGGTAAAACGGGCAGGATCAGCCACCAGATCATCCGGGCAGGAAGGCTCAACCAACAGTACCAGCTCCAGGTGCTTGTCAAACGCATTTGCCGCCAGCAGTTCAGTGGCGTCGTGCAGCAAATCCCGCAGCGAAAAAGGTTCGGGGTTGATAGACAACCGGCCTTCTTCCAGTTTAGAGAAATCCAGCACGTCATTGACCAAATGCAGCAAGCTGTTGGCTGATTTTTGAATTGTAGTGAGGTAATCTTGTTGTGCAGCAGAAAGCCGGGTTTTCAGTAACTGACGGGTAAAGCCAATGACACCATTGAGTGGTGTCCGCAGCTCGTGGCTCATTTTGGCTAAGAATTCTGATTTTTGCCGGTTTTCTTCCAGCGCTTTACGCCGGGCGAAATCCAGCTGAATATTTTGTACCTCTAGTTGCTCCATGCTTAGCTGCAGATCACTGGTTACCTGTTCAAACTGTTGCTGCGTTTCCTGTTGTTGCTCATGCAGGCTATGGCCTAGTTGCTGCAATGTTTGCTGCAGGCTGGTTAGTTCGGTTACCGCACTCACTATCGCATCACCGGGCACTTTTCCCTCGGCTAACTGGCTAACCTGTTGCCTGATATTGCCCAGTGGTTTAGTTAGCCTGCGCAACAACCAGAAAGCGGGCAAACACACCAGAAACAAAGCGGCTAATGGCAGCAGTAAACCGTATAAGATAGCCCGGTGCTGCTGCAGTTTCAGCTCAGATAGCGACAGTTGCAACAGCAGATAATATTCGCTGTCCGGCTGCAATGGTATGTATAGCAACAACAGGTTTTGCTGCTGCAGCATTTTACCTGTCGCAGGTAATGTTACATCTTGGGGCAATAATTGCTGACTGTTAAATTGCAGTGCATTGGTGCTGATAAGCGGTTTAGCGGCAGATATTAAGCTTATATTACTAATATATGGCGAGTTTTGCTGATGCGATTGCATCAGTAAAGCTGTAATGTTGTCCTTGCTGCCCTGGCCGAGCAGCGTGTTGCTGCTGAGTGCCAGTGTCTGGCCAATCTGCTGGGCTTTGCCGGTAAAAGAAAATGCTAACTCCTGATAGCGAACATAGCTAAAATAACCGGCACAGAATACACTGAGCAGCAAGGCTGGCAGCAGGCTGCACAGCAGCAACAAAGAGCGCAAGTTGATTTTCGTCATTGAGGCGGTTTAAAAGTCAGTTCCATTATATGGATAATGACACAACGCCGTTCGCTTGCCTATAACCGACAGAGAACCCATGGTTAATATCTATAAAGCCAAAGCTAAACCCAGCCTGCAAGGCAAGGTGCTTAGTTTAACAATCGACAGTGCGGATTATGAAATTCAGGGCATTGCCCGCTATCAGAGCAAAATTGCCTTTGTTGCCGGTGCCTTGCCAGGTGAGCAGGTACAGGCCCGGGTCACTGAAGACAAAGCCGGCTTTATCAAAGCGACTACTGTTAAGGTGTTGCAGGCCGCCCCTGAACGTATTGCTGCTGTTTGTCAGTTTGCGGCCAGCTGTGGTGGTTGTCAGCTACAACACCTGGCGGTAGCTGAACAACAACAGCTGAAACAACAAGGTATCGATCAGCTTATCCGTCACCAAACCGGCATGGCGGCTTTGCCGTGGCAGCCGATGCTAAGTGCACAGCACAGCGGTTATCGGCGCCGTGCCCGTATCGGTTTATGGTTTGACAAAAAACAGCGCACGCTGACCGTAGGCTTTCGCAAGAGTGGTGATAAACAGTTAACTGCAATCAGCAACTGCATGGTGTTATCGCCGGTATTGGCACCGGTGTTCAAGGCCCTGCAGCATGCAGTCGAGACCTTGGCAGATCCTGGCTGTGTTACCCATGCTGAAGTACTGGATGCTGATGGCACAGCATTTGTGATAGTGCGTCATGTTAAAGCATTGACCGATCAGGAACAGCAGCGTTTTGTCCGTGCCTGGCCTGAGGCTGTCTGGTTGGGAGAAGCTGAGCCAGGTAACTTTACCTATTGGCAGCAGGACCGCAAGGTGCCGCAGTATAAACTCGTCAGGCAGGGCTTAACGCTTGAGTTTGCACCAGATGATTTTATTCAGGTAAACCAGAGTGTGAATCAGTTGATGATTAATCAGGCACTGGATTGGTTACAGCTGACGCCGGACGACGTCGTGCTGGATTTATATGCCGGTATGGGTAATTTTACCTTACCGCTGGCACAGCGCGCCAAAACAGTGCGGGCGGTAGAAGGGGTTGCCAAAATGGTGCAACAGCTGACAACTAATGCCGAGTTAAATGGTCTTAGCAATGTGGCTGCCTTTCAGGCCGATTTGCATCTGAACTGGCCAAAAACAGCCTGGCATCAGCGTGACTACACTAAGGTCGTGCTTGACCCGGCAAGAGCCGGCGCACAGGGAGCTGTAGAGCAAATAGTGCAAATAAAACCGGCACAGATATTGTACGTGTCGTGCAACGCTGCCACCTTTGCCCGCGATACTAAAGTGCTGTTAGGTGGCGGTTATCGCTTGGAAAAGCTGGCAGGTATTGATATGTTTCCATATACCAGTCATCTGGAAGTGATGGCGTTGTTCAGCAAGCAGTAACTAGAGGGAACAGCAGATGGTGAGGGTTCGTCAGTCACACAGTAATGAGCACAACAGCAGCGAAACGCTGGAGTGGTTATGTTCGCTTGGTTTGACTGAAAAAAAAATCAGTAGCTTGATGCATGCCGCTGAGTGGCTGAAAAAGCAGCAACTGTCTGATGTCGAGCTGCCGGTGCGCACCGGCTGGGAGATGGTTGAGATCCTGGCTGAATTACGCATGGACGCCGACTCGTTACTGGCGGCCCTGCTGTTCCCATTGCTGGAAGCTGGTTTAGTTAATACTGAGCAACTGGAGCAGGATTTCTCTGCAAATGTGCAAACCATGTTGCGCGCTGTGCAGCAAATGGAAGCCATTCGCACCATTCCTACCGGGCCAAACCAAAGCGTTAATCCGCAGCAGGCAGATAACCTGCGCCGTATGCTGCTGGCCATGGTAGAAGACGTGCGGGCAGTGGTGATTAAACTTGCGGCGCAAATTTGCTACCTGCGTGAGGTGAAAAACGCTGACGAGGAAACCCGTGTTCTTGCCGCTAAAGAAACCAATGCTATTTTTGCGCCGCTGGCTAACCGCCTCGGTATTGGCCAATTAAAGTGGGAGCTGGAAGACTTAGCCTTTCGTTATCTGCATCCGCAGTTGTACAAGCAAATTGCTGGTTTACTGGAAGAGCGGCGCTTAGACCGCGAGCAATATATGCAAGACTTTGTCAGCGCAGTCAGGCAAAAAATGGCAGAGGCTAATATACAGGCAGATGTTTATGGCCGGCCCAAGCATATTTTTAGTATCTGGAAGAAAATGCAAAAGAAACAACTGGCGTTTGATCAGTTGTTTGATATTCGCGCGGTACGGGTGATTACCGACCGGGTGCAGGACTGTTATGGCGCACTTGGCATAGTTCACACCAGCTGGCGGCATTTACCCAAAGAGTTTGATGATTATATTGCCACACCAAAACAAAACGGCTATCAGTCCATCCATACCGTCGTGCTGGGGCCACAGGGCCGGCCGGTAGAGATCCAAATTCGTACCCGGCAAATGCATGAAGACTCAGAGCTGGGCGTGGCCGCGCACTGGCGTTACAAAGAAGGTGGCACTGCCGGTAAAGATGGTGCCAACGATGAAAAAATAGGCTGGTTGCGCAAGCTGTTGCAATGGCAGGAAGACGTGGTAGATAGCAGTGATTTAGCTGAAGAGCTGCGTAATCAGGTTATCGAAGACCGTGTCTACGTTTTTACGCCCAAAGGCGATATTGTTGATTTACCGATGGGCTCAACGCCGTTGGACTTCGCGTATTATGTGCACTCCAACGTGGGGCATCGCTGTATTGGCGCCAAGGTGTCTGGCCGTATCGTTCCCTTTACCTACCAAATGAAAACAGGTGATCAGGTCGAAATTCTCACCGGCCGCGAGCCCAACCCCAGCCGTGACTGGCTAAATCCGCATTTAGGCTACTTAAAATCCAGCCGTGCCCGCTCCAAAGTGCAATACTGGTTCCGTCTGCAAGACAGAGATAAAAACCTCGCTGCCGGTAAAGAGTTGCTGGACACGGAGTTAACCCGGCTAAATCTGGTAATGGAGCATCCTGCCAAGGTGTTGACGCGGTTTAATGTCAACAGCATGGACGAACTGTTGGTGGGTATCGGTGGTGGCGAGATTAAAGTCACCCAGGTGGTGCATTTTATTCAGAGCCAGTCTGTAAAAACCGAAGAGCCTGAAATTGATCCGCGCTTAATCACCAAACCGCTGGCGGCGACCCGGGCTAAAAGCGATGTGGTGGTGCAGGGCGTAGGCAACCTGCTAAGCCATATGGCAGGTTGCTGCCATCCGTTGCCGGGCGATGCCATTATTGGCTATATCACCCAAGGCCGCGGTATTGCGATTCACCGTGATGATTGTGATCAGTTTAAAACCCTGCAGGAAAGCCACCCTGAACGGGTGGTTGATGCCACCTGGGGCGATAAATATGCCTCTGGCTATGAGGTCGATATTCGTATAGTGGCGCATGACCGTAACGGCTTATTGCGCGATATCACCAGTATTTTGGCCAATGAGAAAGCCAATGTCACCAAGATGAGCAGCAGCTCAGACATTAAAGCGCAAACCGCAGTGATTAATATGACGCTGGAGTTATATAACCTCGACTCACTGAATAAACTGTTAAGCAAAATTAGCCAGATAGACGATGTGGCAGAAGCCAAGCGCTTTCACCACTAAGCATAAAGAGAGAGCTGTGTCAGATAATATTAGCCGGCTGTTAAGTATTATGAGCGCCCTGCGCGACCCGCAAAGCGGCTGCCCGTGGGATTTAAAACAAAGCTACGCCACTATAGTGCCGTACACGCTTGAAGAGGCTTACGAAGTGGCCGACGCCATTGCGCGTGAGAGCTTTGACGAGTTAAAAGATGAGCTGGGCGACTTACTGTTTCAGGTGGTGTTTTATGCCCAACTTGCCAAAGAGGAAGGCCGCTTTGCATTTGATGATTGTGTTGCGGCTATTTGTGACAAGCTGGAGCGGCGCCACCCGCACATTTTCAGCGATGTAACCGCAGAAGATGCTGACACTGTACTTAGAAACTGGGAAGCACTAAAAAGCGCTGAACGTAAAGATGTTGGCCAGCACAGTGTGCTCGATAATATCCCGCAGGCGATGCCGGCACTAAGCCGCGCCTACAAACTGCAAAAACGCTGCGCCAATGTCGGTTTTGACTGGCCCGATGTTGAGGGCTGTTGGGACAAGGTAAAAGAAGAAATTATCGAAGTAGAGCAAACCGCAGCCGACAGCCCCGAGCTGGCCGAAGAGCTGGGCGATTTAATGTTTGCACTGGTTAACGTGGTGCGCAAGCATAAACTCGACCCCGAAGCCGTGCTACGTGCCGCCAACACCAAGTTTGAAAAACGCTTTCGCGCGGTAGAGCAAGCACTTGCAGAACAGGGCAAAAGCCCAGAGCAGTCAGACCTGGCTGAAATGGATGCGCTGTGGAATCAGGTAAAAAAGCAAACACTGCGTTAATTCCTTCGGTTCAGCTGTCCTCGTTAGTTACTTACTACACGTCCGCTTGGTGCCAATTGCAGACATTCCAACTTTAAGGCTGTAAAGTCCGCTTTTAGGTGTTAGCAGAACGCAA